>JBNLDK010000024.1:0-58913 GCA_050304295.1 Polyangiaceae bacterium | reverse complement strand
TCGACTCATGTTGAGCACCTGGTTATGTGCAGACGAGGTGGTTGAGAGCCACCCCCCCAGGCTGGTGGCGGCAACCGCTACACATAACCGGAGGGGGATAGCATCGCGATCGCGCCCGAAAGGCGCTTTTTCAAGGAGTTTGCGATGCTCACCAAGATTTACCCGCGAGTGCATGCTCGCTACTCGTCTCTGCGCGTACTTGGGCCCCACCTTGCGGGCTTCACGGAGTGGTTGCACGCGCAGGGCTATCCGACAGATCCGATTCGTGTCCGGCTTCGCGCCGCCGTCCGCCTTGACGCTCGGCTTCGACGCCGAGGCGTTCGTCGCCCCGAAGAGTTCACGGCTGCCCAATGGATGTTGCTCGCGGCGAAGGGCTCGAAACGGGACATCCCGCTGAAAGCGGCGATCCGATCGCTCGCGCAGTACTTTGAGAGTCGCGGCGTGTTCGCGAGCCCCTGCACGGTGCCCCGACGCGAGCGGCTTGTACAGGACTACCGCTCCCAGCTCAGTCGTGCTCGTGGCCTTGCTGACTCGACGGTTGCCCAGCACTGCGGCACGGCTGCGGAGTTCCTGACATTCGTGGGGTTCGAGCGGCGACCGTCCAGCCTGCGCCGCATCAGTCAGAAACTGCTTGAGACTTTCGTGCGAAGACTCGGGGCACGTGTGGCTCGCGGCAACCTCCAACACAAGGTCGGGCAACTGCGCTCCTTTCTGCGCTTCCTGGCGAGCCGGGATGAGGTTGCCCGCGGGCTGGATACTTGCATTGACACTCCGCGCTTGTATCGCGGAGAGCAACTCCCGTGCGCCCTGCCCTGGGAGACGGTCCAAGCGTTCCTCGCCTCCATCGATCGCACGACGCCGAAGGGTCGTCGCGACTACGCGATGTTCCTTCTCATCGCGTCCTACGGTTTGCGCATCAGCGAGGTGGCTGGACTGCAGCTCGATGACATCGATTGGCGAGGAGGTCGTCTTCGTGCTCCGAGACCGAAGGCAAGCGCCCCGCTCGTGCTTCCTCTCACCGACGAGGTCGGAGCAGCGCTGCTCGACTACCTGCGGAACGCCCGCCCGCACCTGCCCTCTCGTCGCGTTTTCTTGCGAGTTCGCGCTCCCGCGGGGCCGATCAAGCACACGGCCGTGATCAACGCCTTCGAGGCTTGGGCGAGTCGTTCTCCCGCGCCGGTTGCGACTCGCCGGCCGCACGCCCTTCGACATTCGCTCGCGGTTCACTTGCTCCGCCAGGGCACCTCGCTCAAGGCAATAGGGGACGTGCTCGGGCACCGCAGCATCGAGAGCACGTGTGTTTACCTGAGGTTACACGTCGCTGACCTTCGTGACGCCGCCCTGGATCTTCCTCGGGAGGTGCAATCATGAGTAGCGTACGTCGTTTCCGCTCGCCCCTCGGCCCTGGCATTACCTCCTATCTTGCGCTCAAGAGAGCACTCGGCCGACGGTACTTCGAGGAGGAGCGGGTCCTCGCGAGCCTCGACCGATTTCTCGCCGGGCGTGCTTCAAGCAGGAGCGCTCTGGACTCCGACAGCTTTGCGGCGTGGTGCCTGACCCTCAAGCATCTGACGGGAACCGTGCGCCGCAACCGAATGCGAATCGTTAGAAATTTCTGTCTCTACCGACGCCGCAGCAACACGCACTGCTTCGTGCCGGACACCGCCGGCTTCCCTGCGTGTAGTCCGCCGCAGCGCCCATACATCTTCACCGAAGCGGAAATCCTGCGCGTTCTGCACGCTGCAGAAAATCGCCGGACCACATCAACGTCACCGCTATGTGCCGCAGCAACTCGTCTAGCCATCGTGCTGCTCTACACCGCAGGGTTACGCCGTGGAGAGCTCGTCCGACTTGTCATCTCCGACTACGACCCAGGCGAGCACACGCTTCTCGTTCGCTTCTCCAAGTTTCACAAGTCCCGCCTCGTCGCTCTCTCCAAGGATGCTGTCCGGGAACTCGAGCGATATCTTGAGGCGCGTCGCCGCTTTTCGCACGACGCAGCAGCGCCACTGCTCGTCCGCCGATGGCGAGGTTTGCACGCCTATTCAGGATGTGCCCTGGGCCAGTCCCTACACCGGCTGTTCCGCGAGGCAGACGTGTTCACCGACACCGGCACGGCGCCCCGCGTTCATGATCTTCGTCACACGTATGCCGTCCACGTCTTGCTGCGTTGGTATCGCGCGGGGTCAGACGTTCAGTCGAAACTCCCTGCTCTCGCGGCGGCCATGGGTCACGTGTCGATCGCGTCCACGGCGTACTACCTGGCATTCCTAGCGCCCGTCGCCCAGGCAGCGAATGCCCGTTTCGCTCATCACTGCGAAGCTCTTCTTCCCCCGCTTGGCGGTGACGAGGGAGTCCAATGACCGCCCGGCGACCAAGTGCGCTCGCTTGCTCACTCCGCGGCTTCTTCGCGGAGCACCTGCCCAGGGTTCGCGGGGTCAGTCCGCACACCGTCGTGAGCTACCGTGACGCGATCAAGTTGCTGTTGGGCTACGTCGCCGTGCGGCGCGGCACGTCCGTGACGAATCTCGACTTCGACGACCTGCAACCCGACGACATCCTCGCCTTCCTGGAACATCTGGAGTCCGACAGAGGTAATGGTGTTCCAACGCGCAACGCTCGACTCGCCGCAATCCACGCGTTCGCCACCTACGGGGCAGCCGGACACCCGGAACACCTGGAGCTATTACAGCGGATCCGTGCGATACCGTTCAAGCGCTGTCGTACCCGAATCGTTGAGTACCTCGAAGCAGACGAACTCCAGGCGCTCCTTGCCGCCCCCGAACGCCGAACGCCTGACGGGTGCCGGGACCATGCGCTTCTGCTCACACTGTTCAATACAGGAGCTCGTGTGCAGGAACTCCTCGACCTGCGTCCTCGCGATCTCCAACTCGTTCGACCCCACCAGGTGCTTCTCCGCGGTAAGGGCCGCAAGGAGCGACTCTGCCCGCTCTGGCCGCAGACCGCCGAGGCTCTTCGGGCCTTGCTCTCCGCGTACACAGTTGACGCCACCGCTACGGAGCCTCTGTTTCGCAATCACCGCGGAGAACCACTGACGCGGTTTGGCGTCCGCTACCTCCTACGCAAGTACGCCGCCCGCGCTGAATCCGTCGCACCAACACTGGCCTCAAAACGCGTTCATCCTCACACGCTGCGACACACGACTGCCGTCCACCTCCTCCAAGCCGGCGTAGACCTCGTCACCATCAGCCACTGGCTCGGCCATGCCAGCGTGGAGACAACGAATCGGTACGCGGCCGTGAACCTGGAGACGAAACGCGCGGCCGTAGCCAAGGCGCGCCCTATCGACAACGTCGATCCTGCGCTCGCCGCATGGCGCTCGAATGCGAGCATTCTCGAGTGGCTCGAGTCCCTGTGACGAGCTCGGGAAATGTGAACTCGGGTCGGAGCGAACACGAGCAATCACGCGGGGTTTGCGACTTGTCCTGCACATAACCAGGTGCTCAACATGAGTCGATCTATGTGGAGCTCCACATAGCTCGACGAGATCGGCTTCCTCGCCTTCGACAACCGCAACGCCGACCTACTGTTCCAGGTCGTCAGCCGCCGCTACGAGAAGAAGAGTTTGGTGCTCACCACCAATCTCGCCTTCCGTGACTGGCCCACCATCTTCCCCAACGCCACCTGCGCCACTGCGCTCATCGACCGCGTCGTCCACCACGCCGACGTGATCGCCATCAAGGGTGAAAGCTACCGCCGCCGCGAAGCAGAAGCCGAAGCCAAGGCCAAGCGTACCCGCCGCAAGCGAAAGGACCCCTCCAAGAACTGACCTCGACCCCAGAACGCTATGCAGCCCGGTACGACCCCACTCGCCCGGGCTGCTCAGATTTCTGCGGTTTCGCGTGCTCGCCTACAACGGGGAACAGTCTGGCACGCCAACGTGCTGCCGGCCACGCGCCAGCAGTCCGAACAACCGCTCTACACCAGCTGCGGCGCGTGCCTCGCGGTGTTCCCGACCCGAACCACCACGACCATCACGTCGTCCAGCCACGTCCCCCGAGGCGTCCGGGCGGCCTCGACGAGCGCCTGGGCGGGATCGCCCCCACCGGCCCCGAGGACTCAACGGTTGCCTGGTGGGGGAACAGTGGAATGGTGGTAGGCGTTCGGACAGTCATGAGGCACGGGTTCTGGATTGTGGCCAGCAGTCTGCTCCTTGCGAGTTGCTCGCGAGAACGGCCGACGACCAAGCCGGGGTCCACGCCCGCGATGCCAGTTGCCCACAGCAGTCCGTCAGCGGCCCCCGCCGATTCGTCCATTCCGACGGCAAGTTCGGCCGAACTCGCTGCCATCTGGACACCCTACGGAGCCGCAGTTCAGAAGCTCCAGAGGGCATTCAGCAAGGACGACCGCGAAGGCGTTGCCCGTATGGTCTCGTACCCGCTTCGAGTCAATCTCCAGCGGTGCCCGAAAGACATCAAGGACTCGCGGCGGCTCCTCCATCACTATGATCAGGCGTTCCCGACAGAGCTACGGACCAGCGTGATCGCTGACAGGCCTCCGTTCCACACGAGCTGGAGAGGACTGGGCGTGGCACGCGGAAAGCTGTGGATCGAGGAGGCTGACAGTGGCGAGCACAAGGTCTTCGCCACCAACCCCCAGGTCTGGGACATCCCAGAGTTGCCGTGTGCCGATCGAGTGCTCGAAGCCATGCCGTCCACCCTCAAGGGCCGGTGGGAGGTCGTGGCGGCGTTCAAGTTGCTTCCCGACGTAGAGCCAGCACGGGCCTGGTCATCCGAGAAGTTGGGATGGGTCCAGATCGATGCCGATCGCGTCCAGTGGGACTACAGCGGCCGTCGTGGTTCGTGCCGCATCGACCACTTCGCTCGCGAAACCGTGGAGCCGCTGGGCCCCGTAACGCCAGCAGCGGACGGTCTCGTTAGTAGCGACGGGAAGACGAGGTTCATCCAGCTCGACTGTCGGCCGGAGTCCGGCGGCAAAGTCGAGAGCGTGGGGGAGTTCGGTGCGATGGGGATCTACTTCCTCGGCCCCAAGCGAATTGCGGTTTCGGGGGAAGGGTTCAAGTGGCTCGGGCTGGCCAAGCGGGTAGGTGGGGGACGAGCCACCATCGCCCAATCGGGGGAACCTTGTGGCCGGACTGGAGTCGAGTGTGCTCGGGGACTCGTTTGCGTCGCCCAGGGTGGCTATGGCGATGAACGCTGCGAGCGAGTGGAGCGGTACTGATCCCGGACAACCGTTCGTCCAGCTTGCCGTCAAATCCGGCCGACCAAAGAACGCGAGCTGCCAGCCGCCGTGGTTGCGGAGTCTCCCGATGTAGTAGAGGTCGTTCTCCATCGCCCACTCGCTTGCCTCGTCTTCGATGGCGCCCAAGGCATCACGCTCCGATGCATCGCCCATGCCGTGATCAGCGGGGGTCAGCATTTGGATGCGGCACCAGTAGAGCGTGTCGTAGCCGGCGACCGGCGAGTTCTTGCGGAACCAAAAGTTGAGCAGGATCGAGGCTGGCGCGTCGTCAACCTTGGCGAGGTAGAAGTCCCATTCGTCAGGAACGTCCGCCGGCTTGACCGAGGGTTGTTGCATCTGTCGGAACTCAAGCCTTGGTCGGCGTTGGTGGCAACCCTGAACGTCCAGACCACACCGCCGAGTGCGACGAGGATCAGGAGCCCGATGAGCACACCAACCAGCAGCAATCGTCGCATGAGCATGGCTCTTCCGGCATCAGAGCAGGCATTCGACCGTCAGGCGCAGGTTCTTGTCAGCACGCACCTGGCGAATCAGTTCACGAAGTCCGGCGAGGACGTCAGGCAGCTCGGTGGCAACGCGCCCGTCGGGCTTCAGTCGAGCCAGACCGTCGTCCCACGCTGCCACCGCGTCTTCGGGAACCACGAGCGGAACGGTCTGCCGCGCGCGCTCGAAACCTGCTGGTGCAGTTTGCTGAGTTCCGCACGGAGAGCCTTGACGACGGCACCTCTCGGCCGCGCGCCGGCAGCGTTCGCTCCATCGACAAACTTGCACTGGAAAACGAATGGGCCCGCGTTGTCGCACGCGGATGGGTATCGTAGTGAACCTTCGAAGATGCATCTCGACCCCAGTCGCCGGTGCCACCCCAAGCTTCAACTCCCAGGCCAAGCGTTCGCTTTAGGAGGACTTGAACAAGGCCCTCGAACTCGAACCACCCAAGGCTATCCAGAGCGTAGCGCAGCATGCCTGTTGATGCTCCTACGGGGCAGCCTCTTCGGTCGCGATCTTCACTGCCTCAGCGACGTAGCTGAGCCTGCGGCAGCGACAACACACGATTGCTGGTCTCGTTCGATCCGGAAGCGCCTCAGCAAAACAACTGCACTCGCGACAGTACACGTGCGACACGAGGTCCAGACACGAGCGGGACATTTCGTTGATGGTGGACAGCGGAAACTCCCTCGCAAACTCGTTGTCGTGAGCAGCCAGAACGTTGCGCACTTTTGGCAAGTCGGACAATTGCTGCAGGAGTTCGGTCGTGTTTCCGAGCGGCCTCTTCAACGCCTTGCCGAGATCCCGAACGCGCCTGCAAAATGGCTCCCACAGTTCGCTTAACGTGTACTGCTCCCCTCGCTGCGCTGGAACGGCAAGATGGAACGCAAACCGTGCCTCCAGGAGGAACTCGTCCATTAGCGTCATCATCGCCTGGGCTATCGGTTTGGGCGTCGATTGCACAGCGATAGCTTCCTGCAGTCGCTCAGCCGCCGAACCCAACTCCCGTAGCTGCGGCCCCCCTTCGAGTGTCCAGACCGCAATGCTCTTGCGAATGAAGTCGGGGAACGACCACGTGACCCAACTCGCGAACAAACCGTTGTGGGTGAACAACAGGACTTGATGATCGCCGAAGTGTTCCTTCAACACCGTGAGAAGCCGCCGGGCGTGGCCAAGGTCGATTGACAGCACCACGTCGTCCAGCACCATTAGCTTCGCGTCGCCACTCTGGTCAGCTCGAAAGCGCCGAAGCGCTAGAAAGACGCACAGCCCGACCGTGTCGAGATGCCCATCTGAGTATACCCAGCGAGGATCCTCCACCGCCGTGTTGTCAAAGCTCCCGCGAAGGTATGCGATACCTCCGCCGGTCCGGTGAACGTCAATCGTAGGGGCGCCCGTGACTTCGGACGCCGATTCCGATGGATGGATGAGACGGTAGTAGCACGTGACAGTGCGGGCAATCTGATCGAGGAGGTGCTGAGCCACGTCCTGTCGCGCTTTCCGAATGGCCTCCGCGATAGCTGACAGTGCGACGGCCTGCTGCTCGATACTGCGTTCCGGCGCCGCGGCAAGCTCCGTGGAGGCGCGCTGGCACTTAGCTTCTTCGACGGCCCTGACGAACGAGAGCAGTCCCACCTTGTCGGGTCCGGCGGGCGTCACCTCATTGAGCTCCGCGACCTGTTGTGCAATGGACTCGAGGCTGGTTGACATCCAAGCACGCACAGCGTCGCACCCGATAACGAGCACCACCTCAGAAAAGTTCTCGGCGTCCTGCGACGCCACCAGCAATTCGACGCCTGCAGGCTGCTTGGCCGCCGGTGTGATTCCGAGGTCGTTTCGCGCACGCGAAACTGCCGATTGAAACTGGTCGCACGTGCGATACCAAGCACGACCAGACCTGTTCTTCGCAGTCGTCAACGTTCTGACCGTTGACAGGGAGGAGAGTCTTGCCTGAATCGACTCGACCACCAGTGCTCGGTCGATTCTCTGCTCACACAACGGACAGCGATCTGCCTCCACCTGTTGAAGGTGTGGAAGGGCGCTCTCCAGCAACCGCACCATTCCGGCATCCGTGGAACTGGCAACTTCCTCTTTCAGGTCGTGTGCAGCGGACTCGAGGTCGGGGAGCGCTGCAACCGCAGTTCGGGTGGTGGAAGCCATTGAACCAACGATCTCGCGCCGCACCCGCTCCTTCGCAGCTGAGTCATCATCGCCAATCTGTTTCGCCTTCTCCGCAGCAGATTCGATGAGTGGCCAAGCACGCACCTCACCGTCAACGAGGTCAAGCTCCGTGGCCCAGGTCCACAGCACACGCTCCAGTCCGTCCCAAGTTGCGGCAAGGGGTCGGCGCTCCACCGGGAGCGCGTTGTTGATCGCCTCAAGTGCGCGCTTGCGGTCTCTCTTCCGAGTATCAGCACTCGCTTGAAGGTCCTTCGCCTTGTCCGCCAACTGAGTTCTGATCCTGTCAGCTTCTGCTAGATCCAAGAACGACTCCAGGTAGCGGAAGCGATCAACAGGTCTTTGGCCGAGGAACTGAAGGAGCTGGCTCCGCCGCAGGAATGGATCAGCTCGGCGACAAGACTCGCGGTATGGGGCTGCCGTAGCATCCACGACCGCCCCCCCGGGACCTACTTCGATCCGGCTGCCGTCTGTGAGGCGCACTTCCGTTCTGGGATCACCCGGAGCAGCCCGAACGTGCGCGCGAAACGCTTCCTCACTCGGGCGTGCCATGCTGCCCGTCGGCGCCTTCTCGCCACGCAGCGCCCACTCCAGAGCCTGCACCATCGACGACTTGCCCGTGCCATTGTCGCCCCGCACAAGAAGGGACTTGCCACCTAGTTCAAGGGAAATCTCCTCACGAATCCCACGAACCGCCCGAATCCTCAGGGACTGGATCTTCGCCATCGGTAGCCTCCTTCGCGGACGTCACTGCCAACAACACCGCTTCGGGGTCTGCAAGCTGGTGTTGTGCAACGAGCTCCTGGAGCTTCGCGATGGTCTCTCCAGGAAACGTCCCCGCCAACTGCTCCAACGCCAGGTCCAAGACCGCCTGCGTAGTGTCGCTGTAGTCACCCTCGACTTCGCCTGCTTCCGGTTTTGGGGTCATGTCACACCTCGCAATGGGAACAGGATACTCGAACGCGCGAAGGCCCGGGAGGCCAACCCGAGCTGCCGGGCTGATCGTGCCTGCCCACCGCACGGACGTCTTCACACCGGGGGATACTCGGGAGCGCAAACCGAATGGATTATCCGCTCTTGCTTTCCTGCCCAGCTCCGAGCGCCGCCTGCAAGGCCCACGCTACAAGCTCCGTCGCCCGCCGATGCCTGATGTCCCCCGGTCCAGCACCTCCAGCGCCAGTCTCACGTCTTCGTCGGCGAGCACCGCCTCTGCCAGCGCCACGGCGAGGTCGGTGCACGGCCGATCCGCCGCGCCCTCGGTCAGGTACCGGAGGGCCAGATCGGCCAGAGAGTCGCCCGCAGACTATGACGCGAAGTCTGGGAGGGCGTTTCTTCTGCTGGTTCAGGGTGGAGGCGCCCGAAGCCTGCTGGATCAGCACCGATGACGGTGCAGCAGAATGTCCGCACGTCCGCATCGGGAATCCCTTAACCGAGCATGATCGCCAGCCGCGCGAAACTATCCTCCCGTTCACGCTGTAATTGATTCGCTTGTGAGAAAATGCAGTCGATCAGCGAGCGCAGCGCATGCACTGCAACCGCTCGAGGTTTTGCGACAGCCGAAAAGAGTGAGTCGATTGCGCTCCGAAGGGAGCGGGTCGCGATCTGAGGCCGCAGGACGTTGGCGAGACCAACGAAGGCCTTCAGCGGCGCCAGGCTCGTGCTGAGCGTGCGCGAGACCGCCAGCGCCAGCAGCGAGCCCCAGACGAGCACCGCAACGGCGTGGGGATCGCCTGTTGGTAGACTGGTGAGGTTCAGATCCTGCTTGAGTTCCAGCGCAGCCGGTACAGTTCGCGAAGCATGTCCGGCGTCCAGCCTGTATCCAGGTTCGTCAGGTAGCGACGCTGCTCGCCGTGGGGCCCCGGGAGGACCACCAGACGCATTCGGACTGGTGTGCGGTCCTCGCCTCGTCCCCTCGGGGTGACCAGACGCTCCGGATTCTTCCAGTCTTGGCCGAGGGCTGCGGGGCGTTGGGCCGTCGTTTCTGCGACTCCTTCGTGGCGGGCGGTGAGGCCAGCACCTGGCGCAGGGGCACGCCCTCGGGCGACCTTGCGAGCGCCTGCCGGACGCGCTTGGGAGCACGATTCACCGCGACAATCACCGCTGATCCGTTCGTCCGCATGGGGCACAGGAAGTACACTCCCGCCTCTTGAGCCCGCCGCAAGAGCGAGAAATTGGTGAAGCCCTTGTCGAAGAGGAGCAGCGTCCCCTTGCGCATCGAATCGAGCGGTGGGGGCTGGCTGTGATCGTTGACGTTCCCGGCGGTGACATGCGCGAAGAGAGGGACGTTTCCGAAGACGGAGATCCCGAGGAAGACCTTCAGCGCAGCAAAGCCGCCCCGACCGTTGGTCGGATACACGTTGGACAGGCTCTTCTTGACTTCCACGTGCGACGAATCCCACGCAACAACATCGGAGAAGTGCTTGCCGAGTGGGTGGGCAGCTCGTCGAGCTCGAGCACGCCAGCGGCGAGTAACGAGCTTGAACGCCTCGGCCATCAACCGAACCGCCTTCTCGGACTTGAAGCGGATCTGGAATGCACGGCACCAGATGCCATCGCCGGTCAGCTGACTGAACCAGTTCCGAGCCTGCTCGAAACCAGGCGTCCCCTGACCAAACCGGCTCAGAACGACCGCCCACACGAAACTGAATGCGGCAACGACCCGCGCCCGCTGGATGAACTCGGTCTCGCGACCAGCTACAGCCAGATCACTTTCTGGTAGTGCATTCTTGAGGCCACACCGGATTCTGTCGTAGTCCAATTTCATCGGGGTCCCTTACATCCCCTGCATGCGGCAGGGTTGGTGTTGGTAGAGGGGACCCCGATACTTGTTTTTCTGCCCGTTTGTCGATCTCTCGGCCGCTAAAGATCACCCCGATGCGCACGTGCGGACGGGATGGGGCTCGCGGTGGTTGATTCTCGCAGCGCCAGCGAGTGCGCGTTACGGATGGGTGGAAGTCACCGGTGCCGGCATGGCCCGACGTTCGTGTCCACCGAGAAGTCGGCGAAGGCATGGTGCTCCTGGCCGAGCATCGCAGTTTGACCGGGGCTGTGGGCGCGTTCAGCACAACCAGTTCTCTGACCCCTCCCCCGCCAAACGTGAACCGTCGATTGAGGCGCTTTCGCCACAGCGTGGCGCGACGCGCCCTCCCAAACGAACAAACCTTCTCGAAATTCAGCGTCGCAGAGCGTGCTTGGTGGAACGGACCGAGCATCGCCACGCACCATGGCAGCAGTCAAGACGTTCAGCGCGGCGCTCGTGGCTGCACTGCTCGCTGTGTCGAGTTGCTCACCGCACGCCTCCCGATGGCAGCGCGCCACCAATGCGTTCCCCGCCGAGGCACCCGCGGCGAGTCCCGGCCAGGGGGAGCTGGTCATTGCTTGCCCTGGTCGGCGATGGGAGATCCGCGAAACCGGGGAGGTGGGCCAGTGCCGCGGGAGCTGCAGCGTTGCATTGCCGCCCGGGCGCTACACGGTCCGGGTCCACTGTCCCACTTGCCGTCTCGACAGTCACCAGGGGGCGCGCGTTACGGTGGAAGATCGAACGGTCGTTCGCTGCACGCAGGGATCGGAAGGCCTACGTCTCGCGGGGACGGTTCTGGTGGTCTCGGGTGGAGTGGCTCTCGCGCCAGCCGGGCTCTTCTACGCAGTCATGACTGACGCGGAAGACCGCTGCGAGGCGGACTGCAACCCCTGCTACCGAGCGAGCGATTGTCACCGTGACCCGGACCCCGAACTCGAGAAGGCCGTCGTTGCCGTTGCCGCTGTGGGTGCCGGATGTGTGCTGATGGGACTCGCCTTCAAGGGCATCGCCGAGCCGGACTTCCGCGTTCCTCGTCGCGCGCGGCTGCCGCCGGAGCGCGCGATCTCCGGACGTTCGCAGCAAGATGCTTGGGGTGCGCGCTTCTGAAGCCGTATCCCGTCAGGATCGGCAAATGCGCAAAGCCCCTGTGCCGGATCGGCGGCAACGATTGCGCGCGGCGGTTCACGCCGGATAGGCTCACGCCTCGATGACCGAACTGTGTTGCCCCGTCTGCGACAGTGACAAGGTACGTCGCGTGCTTGCGTGACTGGACCAGAAGACATCCTGCCTACCTACGAGAGGGTGGCGGCAGAGTTCGAGGCGGAACGCAGCAAGGACCTGTTCGAACGCGGATGGCTCGACCGGTTCATCGCCGGGCTCGTCGCACCGACAGTGCTCGACCTCGGGTGCGGTCCGGGTGTACCCATCGCCACGTATCTGACGAGCCGGGGGGCTCGGCTCGTCGGCGTGGACGGCGCCCCCGGGCTGGTGCCGCAGCACAGCAGGGTGACATCACGAAGCGCCAGTTCGGGCGTCGCGGGACACCGATCGGCCAGAACGCCAAGATGATCACTACAGACAGAACACTGCAGGAGCCTCCTCTGGTGTGATCTCGCCGTACTCCTGCACGATGCTTTCCACCTCGCAGGTCGTCAAGAGCCCCCAGTCGGTGTAGTAGAGGCCTAGCTTGCCGTAGCAGCTGCCGGTGTCGTAGCAACGCACTTCGCCCCAACCTGTTGGGTCTTCACTGACACCGTCGCAACCCACGTCGGCGGGGCGCTCCTCCGTTGGGACACCCTCGATGAGACACTCGACCGTGAGCGTGGTTATCCACTCTCCTCGCCGTCCCCAGCAGCTGCGGTCGGTACACCAGGTCTCGTCCCAACCCGTGGGCTCGTCCGTCCCACCGCAGTTCTCGGAACTGAGGTTCATCGGCAACCGATCGTGGTTCACCGCGGAGCAGGCCGGGTGAACCACGGCCCAGGCACTCCCGATGCGGGCATGGCACCCCATCAGGCCCCAGTCGCTGTGAAAACAGCGGACCTCCTCCCATCCGAGGTTGCTCACCATCCCGCCCGACGCCTCGGAGCCTCCGGTTCCCTCCGTCCCCGGACCTGTCGTTCCCCCCGTGCCGCCTACTCCAGCGCCCCCGCTCGATCCAGCCGGGGCATCATCCGGCGAACCGCAGCCTAGAAGTACCCCACTGTAGCCTATCGCAAGTCCGACGATCCAGACGCGCATCATCCCTTCCTCCGTCGGTAGGGTAGCACAGTCGGAATCATGGACCGGGTTGGTCCGAGCAGGGGCTCCTGCAGGCGGAGGGCCGTTTGACCGCGGATGGGGCGGGAGGCGTTCCTGAAGCGATCCCCATGGCCTCCGCGTTTACTACCATCGTGCCGAGTCAGCGTCGCCTTCGCACTACCGTTTGCGATTGCGGTAAGCTCGCCGGATGAGTGTCGGGGGCAGGCGATGGTTCACGCTGACGTTGCGAACGGCGTGCCTGTGCGGAGCAGTGGCTTGCGGTGGAGCTCAACGGCCGGCTGGGCCCACCAGCACCCCGGCGGCAGCACGTCCCGCCGAAAGCGTGTCCCCGTTTCACGTAATCGTCGAAGGGCGAGACGGATACCCGGAATGGCCCGCTTCCCTCCACCTTTGCCCTGCCGACAACGCCATCTTCGTCTGCGACCCATCACTGCTGTTTCAGGACGGCGCGTTCGTGGATGCCGGCACTGCCGGGGCGACCGTCGTCGGTGGCACCTGGCCTGACAATCTTTGGGGGGTGCAGGGAAACGGGTGCGTGGAGAAGACGTACTTCGACCCGCACTGCGTCGAAGGCGACCACCTCATGCGATGGAACGCTGGCTGGGAACGAACTGGATTCTTCATTCCCCACCGAAGAAGCATCAACGAACACTACTTCCTCGGTCCATGGCTGCGAGGCAGTCGCCTCGCGATCGTTCACGCCATCGACTTGGAGGCAGACCAACCCGTCCAGCGGCTGCTGCTACACGGCAACTTGACGGAACTCCCCGAGAACCTCGCCGATGGTCGGTATCTCCGCCGGACGGTTCGCGTCGGCCCCGACCGGATAGTCCTTGTCGGTCACGACGGTTTACCCACCTACGGAAGGGACATCATCGAGCTGTGGGGAAGCGAGGGCCGCTTGGCGTCCGCTCCCGTGCCAGACCAGGAAACAACCTGGATCTACGACGTCTACTCGTGGACCGACATGATCGCCCTCGATCTGGCCGACAGACGGGCCCTACGCTTCGACGGAGAGACCTGGCACCCTCACGAGCTCCCCGCGTGGGGGCACCACGCGCGTAGCCATCAACGCGATGGAGACAGTGAGTGGGTCGTCATGACAGGTGGGACGCAGACGTACCTGGGCAACCCGACGAACACCAGCCTCTTTCACCGCGTCGGTTCTGGCAACTGGGAGGTTGTGCCGTTGCCCCCACCGCGTTTCGCCCAGCCCGGGGACGACCACACGATTCTTCCGATCTCGGTTCACGTGGCAGATCATGGAGACGTTTGGGTACGCGGGCGTTACGTTGCCAATTGCCACGACCGCGGTGTCATCCTCCACAACCGTCCCCCTGACCGGCGCTGCTTTCTTGAACGTCGAGCCGCAACTTGCAGTCCCGAGCCGAAGCCTGTGGAGCGTGAACAGTGTGGGCCGGAACGGCCGTGACGTGGCGCCAAGGGCCCTGGGCACGGGCTTCCACCTTCAGGGCGAACACGTTGGAGCCGCCACGGAGGATGCGCACCCGGATGTGCTCCTACTCACAACTCGGCCCGTCCACCCCGCAAAAGGTATCCATCGCTGCTGCGCAGCTCTCGGCTTCGACGGGTCCCCCGAACGCTCCGGTCCCGTCCGGACACAACAGCGAACACGTACAGGTCCAGAGCGTGCCTTCTCCTTCGCCCTCCGCCTGGCACTCGGCAGTTCCGGCTGCGGTTTCCCGCCGGCAACCGGTGTTGGGCCCTGGCTCCGGTTCCCCGCACACCTCGAGCAGAGCCATGCCGCAGTCGGGTTCGAAGGCACCTTCCTCATCGTCCGTACCCGCGGTGGGCGTGGCCTCGCCTTCGGTTCCGTCCAGGCACTGGCACGACCAGGTTCCCGGATTGCCAACGGGATTGCAGTAGCCCGTTTCGCTCGTGCACCCGTTCCACGTATTGAGCCCGTTGCCGGCCTCACAGTTGTACTCCAGCGCATGCTTGCAGTCGTAGCCGTCCCAATCCACGGTTCGCTCCCCGTACAGCGAACAGCCGCAATCGTACTCCAACGGTTCGGAGCCGGGCGCACAGGAGCCGGCCGCGGACTCACACTCGCCGGCACAGGCCGAGAATGCCGCGACGTCGCACGCGTCCACCTCGCTGACCCCAGTCAGTTCCTCCGCGCCGTCGCACAGACACTGCCAGTCCCCGTTGCTGTCGGGGCGACAGGCGCCGATACTCGTCACGCAGGTTTCACGCGCAAGATCGTCGACGGCGCAATGACCGTCGAGCACCTCGTCGCATTCGTCACCGCCGGCCTCAGCCCACTCACCGTCGCCACAATCACACTCGAACCCGCCTACCGCCAGTTCTCGACACGCGGAATAGCTGACCCCCGGCTCGCCGAGCTCGAGAAGCTCGACGAAGCACTGCGCGCCGTAGTCCACCTCGCCAGTGGTGTCCTTGCCGTCCCCGCCTTCGTTGACGTCGGTCGCAACTGCTGGGCCGCCGGCATCGCCACCGGCAGCGTCGTTGCTGGCGTCGCTCTCGTCGAGGTCCGTCTGGGCGGGCATCCTGTCATCGCCACTGGAAGTGCACGAAAGCGCTGCGGAGCAGAGCAGCGTGAGTGCAATCCGGGACAAGTCCGCGCGAAACGATGCCACTACTCCCAAATCTTGCGCTTCACCGCGGAGCGAGCAAGACCCGAGGAACCGGCTCGGGCGAGTACTAGCTCCAAAACCGCCCACCGGCGGTTCGAGCAGTTGGGCGCGAGAGGCGGGAAGACGGACTCGGTGACGGTAGTGCAGCGCGCGAATTGCGACTTGCGACTCAACCCCTACTACCACCAGATTGCGTTGGACGGGGTGTGCGCGGAGTCGGAGGATGGACGAGGGTCTTCTCGGCAACAACAGGCATGCTGTCGCCCGGGACCAGGCCTGGGGCGACGGCGCGGGCAGAGGGTCAGAATGCGTGGTCCGGGCAGCAGTCGGCGCACGTAGCTTGTCGCAGGGGGCGCCCAGGCCAAGGTCGCCGCCCCACATGGAATCGTGAGCGCCCTGGACGCAGTCCGCGGACCGTTCGAGCACGGCGCGTCAGGCGCCCCTCACGGTCACGCCGACACGCGCTTCAGTCGCCCGCAATCTGCAAGCGAGGATCTTCCCCCACTACCGGAACCCCGGTACCGCCCGCGAAGCGCGACAAGGACCGCGCCTGTCGCCAGGACTCGGATTGCACACTCGTCGACCGCGAGCCCTGCTCCTGCCCGACCTGCGGCTACGAGTGGCACTGCCCGGCAAGTGCTTGAGATTGCTCCAACTTGCCCGCCGGCCGTTCCACGCGCATGGGGTCAAGGGTCCGCGGCGTCCTGAAGATCGTCAGCTTCAAGGCTGATATGCTTGGCATCCGAGGCGCATCAGCGTGGAGGAGCGTGGGCGTGGACAACGACTGCGATGAGTTCATGTCGGACGACACTCTCCGATTTCTGGACCGAGCGTTGACGGCCGGAGGCAACCTCTTTGCCGTTGCACGAATTGATGGTGCGTTGATGCACCTGAACTCCAGGGGTCGCGAGCTTCTTGGATGGCAGCAGGACGACCTCAGCTCCAAGGAACTTTCAAACCTGCTTCCAGGTTGGGCTCTTCGGATCGTCGAGGAGAACGGGATCCCGGCGGCTCTCGAAGCGGGTACGTGGGAGGGCACGGGGGCCATCTTGACTTCGTCTGGCAGCGAGCTCCACGTAGCGTTGGCAATCTTGGCGCACCACTCACCGGATGGTGTGCCCCAGAGCATCGCCCTGGTCGCACGGGACATCGACGACGAGAAGGCCCGAGAGAGCGAAGAGCGCTACCGGTACCTCTCGGCAATGACCAAGGAGGGCGTCTGCATTCATCGGCTCGGGGTCGTGCTCGATGCCAACCAGGCGTTCTGTGAGATCTTCGGGTACGACCTCGACCAGCTGCTGGGGACGGATCCAGTCGACCTCTTGTTCACCAAAGAGAGCGTTCCAGAGCTTCGTGCTCACCATGCGTCAGGGGAAGACAGGGAGTACCACGTGCAAGGGATCCGCAGGGACGGAACGGTCCGCGACCTGGTGGTCATGGGGAGGAACACCACCTACAGGGGCGAGGTTGCTAGAGTTGCAACGGTGCGGGACGTAACCGAGGAGAAACGGGCGGAGGCAGAGAGAACGAAGTTCCAGGAACAGCTGCAGCAGGCGCAGAGAATCGAGGCAGTCGGCAGGCTCGCCGGCTTTGTGGCGCACGATCTCAACAACGTTCTGGCCGCGGTGCGGCTGAACGCTTCACTCGCGGCAATGGACCGTGGAGACGAGGGCGAGCTTCCCGAACTGGTTCAAGGAATCCTCGATGCCAGCTCCAGGGGGGCAGAGCTCATCAATCAGCTGTTGGCCTACTCCAAGAGGAAGGTCATTCAACCGAAGGCGCTCGACCTTGGCCAGTTGCTCCAGAAGTTGGAACGAATGCTGGCTCGGATCTGTGGGGAGCACATCGAGTTGCGCGTCGTCGCGCAGGGGCAACCGCTCCACGTGCGAGCCGATGGTGGACAACTCGAACAGGCGATACTGAACCTGGTCATCAACGCGCGTGATGCAATGCCGGATGGCGGCCGGTTGCTGTTGGAGACCTCCTCGGTCGAGCTAGGCCAGGACGCCTGCGCTGCCCATCCCGGCATTGTCCCCGGCCACTACGTCGCATTGTCGGTAGTGGACACTGGTTGCGGAATCGAGAAGGAGCTGCAAGACCAGGTCTTCGAGCCGTTCTTCACCACGAAGCCTCCTGGCAAGGGCACCGGGCTGGGGTTGGCGAGTGTCCGTGGAATCGTCGAGCAGAACGGCGGATTCATCGAGCTCGATTCTGCTTCCGGCGAAGGCACTGCCTTCAGGCTCTTCTTTCCGGCGATCGTCGCTGACGTCACCGCGCGGCCGCGAGGTGCGGCGCCAAGATCAACGGGGGGTACGGAAACGGTGCTGGTCGTCGAGGATGAAGATGCCGTCCGCCAGATGACGGCCAAGGCGCTCCGACGAATTGGCTACAAGGTGCTCACGGCTTGCACCGGAAATGAGGCGTTGGCGGTCGCCGGGGCGCAGGAAGGAATAATTGACCTTCTTCTGAGTGACGTCATCATGCCTGGAATGGATGCTGACGAGCTGGCGCGCCGGCTTCGCGAGAAGCAGTCTGGATTGAAGGTCCTCTACACTTCTGGCTATGCCCACGACACGCTGGGGACCAAGGGAGTTCTAGACGAGAGCGTTGCATTCATCCCAAAGCCGTTCGACGTCGAGGAACTCGCACGGAAGGTTCGCGATGCCCTGGACGGGGCGCACTCCGCGAACGCCCACACTCAGCGGGATTGAGGCTGCCCGAGTCGAATACGAAGTCATACGCCCACACGTGATTGTCGCGCGTCGCAGGAGCAGGTCGAGGCCGTGCTGCCGCGATGCGCCGTCGAGGGTTTTCTGGGTACTCGGAGGCCAGCTTGCTTCCACAGGCGGTGCGCCTTCTCGAGGCTCATCTGGAAGCCGCAGCGCTCGAGGAAGATGCGGATCCGACGGTATCCGTCCCCACTCGCGCCTATCGAGGAGGAAGCCCCCCTGCCTCGACGATGATCTGGGCGCAGGCTTCTACTGCACGCCCGAAGCGGCGACACCACTCCCGGACCCCATTCACGCTAGTTGCGTAACATGATCTGCAATTCGCCCTAAGAGCCCGTTTCACGCCAAACCCCCGAACCGGGGTTGACCGATCGCCTCCAATCCTCGACCCCGAGTTCCTCCGGCGAGAATGACCA
This sequence comes from Polyangiaceae bacterium, assembly GCA_050304295.1. Taxonomy (GTDB): domain Bacteria; phylum Myxococcota_A; class Polyangia; order Polyangiales; family Polyangiaceae; genus JAFGBI01. Next base: position 40,201 of record JBNLDK010000024.1, on the reverse strand, counting down.
TATCCACGGTGCCTACGACTGGTTCATGGAGATTTGTACACCGAGAACGGCCACGAGATCCTGGTCGCGTGGGACGTGGTCTTGGGACATTGCAGCACCGGATCATCGCGATTGTCGCGAAACGCCCGGACGGAATCACGATGGTCGAGCTCCGTGGCGAAATATATGGCTGGCGACCGTCACGCGGCGGCGCGTGCGTGCCAGGGCGCCCGGGCCGCTGGCTTCCTGCCGCCCACGACGATCGCGGATTGCGTCGCGGGCTCGATGGGTTGGTGGAGCGGGGCTTGCTTCGTCGGGAGGTCGGCGCTGGACTCGACTGGCCGCGCGCACGGATCCGATACCATCTGGATCGCGGCCACTCCACAGCGCATGCCACGCACGTCGACAACGGGTAGAGCCCGTTCCGTAACATCACAGCCCCGAGTCGCAGCCCTCCTCGATCCCGTGCTGCGTAACATGGCGTTCGGATAAGAACGCTGCGAACGCACCGACTCGATGCCGCGCTCTCCCAAGCACGCTATCCTCGAAAAATGGACGCGCAGCCGCTCACTCCAGCCGATTTCGGCAACTTCGAAGCCACGATCCACCAAGCCTTCGAAAAGCTGTTCGGCACCAGCTGGACCCAGGCCAGCGAGGTTGACACGGGTCTCTGCGCACGATCCGTACGCCACCCGATCGTGACCGAGGAAGAGATCAAGGCGTACGCGCTGCAAAGCGAGGCGGTTGCTTTGCGAGAGAAGATGAGGGAATTCCTGCTGCGTGACCCTCCGGAGCGTCCAAGACGCTGGCCGTATCTTCTGAGACTGGCGTTCGAGCTCGACCCGCAGGCCTACTACGTCAACGACCCCGATTCGCCGAGTGGAACATGGCTGGTCATAGAGACTTCGCCCGAGTCCCGATACGAAGCATCCTTCGAACGACGCCGGGAGCTCCTCATCTGCCGGATTGCAGCGCAGTTCCCCGCGTATTGGCCGTATCTGCCAACGAGCACGCACGGACCGCACTGCCCGGCGCCAACGCACCGACTCCGTTCACCGAACGTGATGATTCGGGGTGTTTCCGCCGCACTGGTACTCGGTGGCTGGTTCACCAGCGCGGACTATCCCCCCGCCAAGACGGGCGCAGCGCGTTTTCGAGGCATCACGAAGTACGTATCAGAGCTCTTCAATCGACTCGGAAAGGCCAACGAATTCCAGGTCGGGGCAGAGCCACCGTTGGACCCGATTGTCGGGATGGGTCACGACCAGTCCGGCAATCCTTTTCCAATCCGAGGTCGCCTGGGTGTCGGACTCGTCTGCCGCATCCCCGGCTACCGTCGCGGCGAGAGCCATTGGGTGACTCAAAGCGAGTGACCCTATCCATGGCCGTGAGCCGGGGCCATGGATAATTTACCGCGAGTGGCCGTTTCTCGATCCTGGGGTCACCGAGCCGAAGTCCCTCCCCTCCCCCGCTCGGGGTCGCGTGGGGGGCCCGGCGCAAACGCCCATGACCCCCGGACCCACCACCCATGGCCACCGAAGCCGCGTCACCATACCTGACCACTTCCGAAGCCGCCGCGTACCTCCGCTACCGATCCCGATCGGGGATCCTCATGGCGGTGAAACGCGGCCAGCTCGTGCCGGCGGGGCGGCGCGGCCGGGCGCTCTTGTTCCGGCGCTCCGACCTGGATGCTATGCTCGATTCGCGTGCTCGCGCGTGCGCTCCAACCACGGAGCAATCGCATGAGCAGAATCGAGGAGCGGCACGCAACGCGCGTGCTCCCCGGTCTTTGGAAACTGAACAAGACGACTTGGATAGTCCGCGCGCAGCGCCTCTGTCCGCGTACCCGTCGAAAACTGAACCGGCGCCGGCTGGTGCAGAACGCGACCCGTGCCGAAGCGCTGGCCGTGCTCGAGGCGTTGCGGACCGAGCTCGATGCGCTCGACACCTCGGAACCGGAGCGCCCAGCCACGAGCCAGCAAACACTCGCCGATTTCGCGACCTCATGGCTGAAGATGAAGACGCAGCGTCGAGACCTCGCCAAGAGCACCCAAAAGCGCTACGCGACGGCGCTCGACCATCTCAGCGCGTGGCTACAGCAGATGCCCCTCTCGGACATCCGACGCGCTGATGTCCAGCAGTGGATGATGGCGGCGCGGAAGAAGTACGCCGCCCGCAGCGTCAACGGGTGGCTGCGGGTGCTGCGCGCCTGCCTGGCCGAGGCCGTGGCCGACGGACTCATTCCCACCAACCCGGCGACACAGGTCAGACCGCTCAAAGAAGAGGTGGACCTGGAGCAGACGAACAGCCTCCGTGCCAGCGAGCTGGGCAAGCTGCTGGCGGTGCTCGCCGCGATGGACGCCACCATCCACGCGATCGCCGCGACGCAGGCCTTCACCGGTCTGCGCTGGGGCGAAGCCAGCGCGCTGAAATGGGAGGACTACGATGAAGGGACCGGCGTGCTCAGGATCCGCCGCGCGGTTTGCGAGAGGGAACTCAGACCGGTGACCAAGACGCGCAAGGCCCGAACCGTCGGCATCCCCGAGGTGCTCGTAAAGATCCTTCGGGAACACCGGGAGCGGCTCGTTCGAGAGCAACACCCGGGGCTGGCGAGCGGGCTGATGTTCCCCTCCAAGGCCGGGACCCCGCTCGGCGCCGGGCGCATCTCCGATGCGCTGCGAGCGGCGTGCAAGAAAGCGGGGATCAACACGCGGTTCACCAGTCACGGCTTCCGCCGCAGCCTGACCGACCTGTTGCGAAACGCGCAGGTCGATCCGGTGGTGGCGGCCGGCCTCACCGGACACGAGACCGAACGCATGCGGAGGCACTATTCCACGGTGCGCGACGAGGAAGCGGTCAACGTGAGCGAGCGGGTCGCGCGGCTAGTGCAACCTTCCTCGGAGTCAACGAGGGAGTCATCCAAGGAGTCAACGGCCCCCGAACAGCAAAACGGCCAGTCACGCGCTGAAGCGTAACCGGCCGAAATTCTGCTCTCTTCTGAGAGCGGGAGAAGAGATTCGAACTCTCGACGTCGACCTTGGCAAGGTCGCACTCTACCGCTGAGTTACTCCCGCGGATCCCTTTGGAAGGGGCAGAGTAAGTAACCGGGCCGACGATGCTTGTCAAGAACGTCCCGGCGGCAAGGTATCGACTGGTGTACCGCGATCGGCCCAAAGACCAGCGTGCATCACAGACCACGTTCCGCCTATCCCCGCCCCCTCAGCCATGTCCCTCCAAATGCGCGCTTTCCGCGCGTTTGACCCCACTTGGCCCCGCCCCCGCGGACCCATGTCCCCCTAAATGCGCGCTTTCCGCGCGTTTGCCCCCGCGCGCCCCCGCGCGCCCCTCACGCCCCGCGCGCCCCCGCGCGCCCCCACGCGCCGCCGCCATGTCTCGCGCCTCCCGCAGGCGCAGGGTGCGCGCTTCTTTGGGCGTGCGCGCGTGCTGCTAGACGCGCTCGACGGTGACGACGCCGTCGAGCTTGCCGAGCGCCTTCATGACGCTCTTGAGCTGGGTCAGATCGCCCACCTGGAAGCAGAAGATGTTGCACGCGCGCCCGTCGTCGCCAGCGCGGCAGTTGGCCTCGTTGATGTTGATCTTCAGCGCGCTGAAGGTCTGGCTCACGTTGGCGAGGATGCCGGGCTTGTTCTGGGTGAGGACCTTGACCTGCACGGGCCGCGTGATCTTGGCGCGTGGATCCCAGGCCACGTCGATGCGCCGCTCGGGGTCGTTGTCGTAGGCCTTGACGCAGTCGCGGCGGTGGATGGTGACGCCACGTCCTCGCGTGATGAAGCCGACGATGGTGTCGCCCGGCAGCAGGTTGCAGCACTTCGCGTAGCGGATCAACACGTTGTCGATCCCATTGACGCGGATCCCTGCCTGGTCGCGACCGGTGACGCGCCGCACCAGCTGCTCGATGCGGGACGGGCGGAACTCACGCGGTGGCTCGTCCTGCTGCGGCTGCCTGGCGCGGAGCTGGTTCACCACCGCTTCGGGGTCGAGCTTCCCGTAGCCGATGGCGAGCAGCATCTCCTCTCGACTGCCAAACTTCAGCTCCCCCGTGACGCGCCGGACGTCGTTGTCGCTCTTGAGAAACTTGGTCAGGCTCATGCCCGAGGAGTGCATCTCGGTCTCGAGCAGTTCGCGACCCAGGTTCACGCTCTTCTGCCGGTGCTCGCCGCGCAGGAAGGACCGGATGCGCGTCCGCGCCCTCGTCGTCACGCAGTACTCGAGCCAGTCCTTGCTGGGCTGCTGCTGGGGCGACGTCATGATCTCGATCACGTCACCGTTCTGCAGCTTGTACCGGAGCGGGACGATCTGGCCGTTCGCGCGGGCGCCGGAGCAGTGGTGGCCCACCTCGGAGTGGATCGCGTAGGCGAAATCGATCGGGCTCGACCCACGCGGGAACACCTGGACGTCGCCCTTGGGCGTGAAGACGTAGACCTCGTCGGGGAACAGGTCGATCTTCACGCTCTCGAGAAACTCCGCCGGGTCCTTGAGGTTGCGCTGGTAGTCCGCCAGCTCCCGGAGCCAGCTGAACTTCTCCGCATCCCGCGGGTCCACACCGCCGGAGATCCTCTCCTTGTATTTCCAGTGCGCCGCCACGCCATGTTCGGCCACGCGATGCATCTCGTGGGTGCGGATCTGCACCTCGATCCGCTTGCGACCGGGACCGATCACCGTGGTGTGCAGCGACTGGTACATGTTCGGCTTGGGGAGCGCGATGTAGTCCTTGAAGCGCCCCGGAATGGGGGTCCACTTCGAGTGAATGACGCCCAGGGCCGCGTAGCAGTCCGCCACGCTCTCCACCCCGATCCGGAACGCGATAACGTCGTAGACCTGCTCGAAATCGCACTGGTTCTCCTGCATCTTGCGATGGATGGAGAAGGCGTGCTTGGCCCGCCCAGTGACGTGCGCAGCAAAGCCCTGTTCCGCAAGGCGCGCGGTCAGCGTCCGGCAGACCTGCTCGATGTACTTCTCGCGGTCCCGGGCGGTCCGGCTGAGCTGCTGCTGGATGTAGGCGTAGGCCTCGGGCTCCAGCCAGCGAAACGCCAGGTCCTCGAGCTCACTCTTGATCGACTGGATCCCGAGGCGGTTGGCCAGGGGCGCGTAGATCTCGATCGTCTCGCGGGCGATCCGTTCCTGACTGGCGGGCTTCATGAACTCCAGCGTGCGCATGTTGTCCAGCCGGTCGCACAGCTTGACGAGCAGCACGCGGATGTCCGCGGCCATCGCGAGGACCATCTTGCGGAAGTTCTCCGCCTGGCGATCCTCGCGGGAGGTGAAGTTGATCTTGCCGAGCTTGGTGACGCCGTCGACCAGTCCGGCAACCTCCGCCCCGAAGTCGCGCTCCAGATCCTCCACCTTGAGCGCGGTGTCCTCAACCGTGTCGTGGAGCAGCCCCGCGCACACGCTCGCGGTGTCGAGCCGCAAGTCGGTGATGATGCTCGCCACCCGCGCTGGGTGGACGAAGAACGGATCCCCGCTCTTGCGGACCTGCTCGCGGTGCGCGAACTGGGAAAAGAGGTAAGCGCGCCGGATCAGGTCCACGTCGGCGCCAGGATGATAGCCCTCGACGCGACCGACGATCTCGTCGATGTCAAGCACTGCAGATTCAGTCACGGTAGGAGCGAACGCCCCAGGTGAGGCTACCATCGGCCCTCTGTCACGGCAAAACGGGTCCTTGGCTGGACCATGGAGTCATGTCGAGAGAACAGCAAGCGCTGTTCTCTCCGCAGGGAAAAACTGCCGCGACCATTGCCTGGCCCGGCACCCAGGCGCATCCTCGCCCGCAATGAGCCCGCAGCCCGACGCGCTCGGAGACCCCGCCCGTGGGGTCGGCAGCGGTCCCCCCGCGCCGCCCGCGCCGCCCGCGCCGCCCGCGCCGCCCGCGCCGCCCGCGCCCCCCGCGCCCCCCGCGGCTCCTCTCGCGTCACCGGCCAGCGACGAGGCATCGGCGGATCCGCGTCTCCGGGGGGCTGCTTCGCCCCCGCCCCTCGGCGTGTACGTTCACTTCCCGTGGTGCCTGCGCAAGTGCGGCTACTGTGACTTTCTCAGTCTGAGCAGCACGCGCGAGGCGATCCCCCACGACCGCTATGCCGCCGCCACCGTGGCGGAGCTCGAGCGCCGCGCGGCGGCCCTGCCCCCCGCCAGGCTGGGCAGCATCTATGTCGGGGGTGGCACCCCCTCGCTCTGGGAGCCGGCTGCGCTCGGCCGGCTGCTCGACGCTATCACCCGTCGCTTCAACGTCGCCTCTGACCTGGAAGTCACCGTCGAATGCAACCCGAGCAGCTTCGACCGCACCACCGCCCTGGCGCTCCGCGCCGCCGGCGTGAACCGCGTCAGCATCGGCGTCCAGAGCCTCGACGACCAGCGCCTCGCCTTCCTCGAGCGCCTCCACGACGCCGGCACGGGCCTCGCCGCCGTGAGGACCGCGCTCGCCGCCGGTATACCCCGGATCAGCGCCGATCTGATCTTCGGGGTCGCCGGGCAGTCCGCCACCGCGGCCGCTGACGAAGCGCGTCGCCTCGCCGAGCTGGGCCCGACCCACCTCAGCGCCTACACGCTCACCATCGAGCCCGCCACGCCGTTCGCGGCGCGGGCCCGTCAGGGGCGCCTGCCGCTACTGCCGGAAGACGCCGTCGCCGACTCGTTCCTCGCGGTCGATGCGGAGCTCAGTGCGACCGGCTTCGAGCACTACGAGATCAGCAACTTCGCCCGCGACGGCCACGTCTCGCGCCACAACCTTGGCTACTGGCTGGGACACGACTACCTGGGACTCGGCTGCGGCGCATGGGGCACCGTCACCCTCGCCGCGACCGGACGGCGGCTGCGCTACCGCAACACGCCCCGCCCCGCGCGTTACCTCGACGCCTGCGACGCCGCTCCCGACGACTCGCTCTGGCGGGCCACCTCCGGTGGCCTCGTCTCGGAAACGGAGTTCATCGATGCCGAGACCGCTCTCGCCGAGCGGATCCTGCTCGGTCTCCGTCTTGCGTCGGGCATCGATCTGGAGCGAGCCGCCACCGAGCTCGGCGTCGAGGCCTGGCCCCCGGCGCGCCGCCACGCCACCGCCCGGCTCATCGCCGACGGGCGACTCGCCCAGGACGGTCCCCGTCTCTGGATCCCCCGCGATGCGTGGCTGTTCACCGACGGCACGATCGCCGAGCTGCTGTGAAGCGGTTGCCGTGAAGCGGTTGCCGCCTCAGATGTCGCCGTTCAGGTACAGGCGCCACATGAAGACGAGGGTGGCGAGAAGCAGCAGCAACAGGAAGGCAATGAGAAGCTGTGCGAAGTTGACCTGCCGCTGACGCTGACGGAGGGGCGGAGCGTGGAGCGACCGCCGCAACGCGTCGGCTTGGGCCGCCGCCATGTCGTGCTGGCCGCTCTCCACGCCCAGCTGTTCCGGGGAGAACCCATCGGGCAGGTCGAAGGCCGCGTGGGGATCCTCCTCGGGACCCTCGAACCCAGGAGGCGGCAAGTGCACGAGCAGGTCGACCGAAGCCGCCGGGTCGCTGCTGTGGCGCGCCCCGGACGGCGGACGACTGGAGGGGCGCCGCGGTGGTGTGGTGGAGGGCACCGGGGTGCGCGGCACCGGCCCCGCCTCGACGGTACGGATCACCACTCCACCGTCGGGGTAGCCGCTGATCGGATCCAGCACCGATGGACGCTCGGATCCGGACTCGGGAGGGCGCGAGCTCAGGTTCTGCACCATCGACCGGACGCTCGCCGGTAGCTGGTCGAGCACGTCCGCGATGTTGCGCTGAGCAACACTGGGGCGATCATTCTCGAAAGGAAGCAGGGTGCCACAACGACTACACTTGGCCGCCTCGAGATCCTCGAGGAGCATGAGGGCACCGCAGTGGGAGCACTCCTTCACGGCGAGATCCTTGCACGGGTCGGGGGTGGTGTCAGCAGCCTTGCCACTCGTCCCGCCATGCGGCGAGGTCGGCCAGCGAGCGGTCCGCCATCGCCTGGTACTTCGCTCGCTTCTTGAGCCGGGGGGCCCCGGGCGGCTGCGGCCAGGGAGCGAGGTGGGAGAAGGTGATGTTCGACGGCTGAAAACCGTCCGGGCTTCGACGCAGGTGCGAGAGCAGACCACCATGGGCGGTGGTGGGAGGAGGCAGGGTCGGCTCGCGCCCCGCCAGTCGCTCGGCGAGGAAGTGTGCGACCAGCCACCCCCCGGCCGCGCTCTCCACGTACCCCTCGGTGCCGGTGATCTGACCGGCAAAGTACAGCTCTTCCCCACCGTCGACCAGCCGCATCGTCGCGTCGAGCAGTCGGGGCGCGTTGAGAAAGGTGTTGCGGTGCACGGCGCCGTAGCGCAGAAACTCCGCCTGCTCGAGCCCGGGGATCATGCGGAACACCCGCGCCTGCTCGCCCCACTTCATGCGCGTCTGGAACCCCACCAGGTTGTACGCCGTTCCCGCCTCGTCCTCGCGCCGCAGCTGGACGACCGCGCGGGGCCAGCGCCCGGTGCGCGGATCGGTGAGCCCAACCGGCTTCATCGGCCCGAACGCCAGAGTGCGCTCGCCCCGCTCGGCCATCACCTCGATCGGCAGACAGCCCTCGAAGTACCGCACCTTCTCGAACTCCCGAGGAGCCACCTTCTCCGCTGCCACCACCGCCGCGACGAAGGCCGCGTACTGCTCCGCGTCGAAGGGACAGTTCACGTACGCGCGCTGCTCCTCCTCGGTTTCCCCCTTGTCCCAGCGGGAGGCGACGAAGACCCGGTCCCAGTCGATCGAATCCGCCGCCACGATCGGCGCGATCGCGTCGTAGTAGGCGAGCGACTCCGCCCCCACCCGCTGCGCGATATCCGCCGCCAGGGCGTCCCCGGTGAGTGGCCCGGTCGCGACGACCAGGGGACGCGCGTCGGGGAGGCGTTCGACGACCTCGGTGACGAGCTCGATCTGGGGCGCCTCGCGCACCCAGCTCGTGACGAGATCGCTGAAGCGCTGGCGATCGACGGCGAGCGCGCCACCCGCCGGGACCCGCGTGGCGTCGGCGGCCCGAATCACGAACGAACCCAGCCGGCGCATCTCCTCCTTGAGGAGACCGACGGCGTTGGTCAGCGCCGCACCGCGAAGCGAGTTCGAGCAGACCAGCTCGCACAACCCGTCGTGTGACTGCGCGGGGGTCCGAGCCTGGGGCTTCTGCTCGACCAGGCGCACCCGGATCCCACGCTGGGCGAGCTGGAGCGCGGACTCACAACCGGCCAGCCCCGCTCCCACGACGGTGACGGGGCCGAGAGCGGGGTTCGGATCCTGGCTCGACATCGCCTGCGGCCTCTAGCGCAGACCCAGAGGGGTGCAAAGGCTCGAGATCGAGCGCGAGCTGCGCGCGCACTACTTTGAGCTCGGCCGCCGGCGCCCGGATCGGGTGCAGATGCCGCGCCCGGAGCAGGTCCAGCACGTCCGCGGCGCCGAGCAATGGCCGCGCCCCGCGTCGCAACTCGAGAAGGCAACCGATTCCGCGTGGCTCCCAGGGCGCAGCGGGCGCAACGAACAGGGGACGACCCAGCTCCCGCGCGTGCTTCGCGGCGTTGCGCGCTCCACTCCGACAGGGAGCCTGGACCACCACCAGCGCGTGTACCAGCGCCACCAGCAAGGCATTGCGGGGAAAGAACTTGGCGTTGTCCGCCGGGGTTCCCGGCGGCTCGCGGGTGACGTGACCGCCCCCCGCTTCGATGACCGTTCGGTAGAGCTCGGCGTGTTCTGCAGGATACGGTCGGTCGAAGGAGCTGGGCGCGACGACCACGGTGGGACCACCGACGTCCAGCGCGCCCTGGTGAGCGGCAGCGTCGATGCCCCTGGCCCCCCCGCTGAAGACGGCGACCCCCGCCGCCGCCAGCTCGCCAGCGAGCTGCCGGGTGAAGTCGACGGCCGGTTTGCTGGGGTGACGGGTCCCGACGATGGCGACGGCTGGCGCGCGCGGCAGCTCGCCAACGAGATAGAGTCGGTCCGGTGGACCGGGGGAATCACGGACGAGGGGCGGCAACGCCGCCCCCGACAAGATCCTGGGACGCACTCCCTCCTGTCGGTCCTTCACCCGCCACCGTTGCGCGAAATGATGCGCACGATGCGGGTCGGACCATCGCGGTTCAATCCGCGCCGTCGCGGCGATCCGGCGTCCCGCCGGCGATCGCTACTTGACGTACACCTGGGCCGCGACCGCCCCCGAGCCGCCGCGCACGACGAGCGAGACCGTCGCGGGGAAGCCCACCGGGAACCCGTTCTTCCAGCAAGGGGTGATCGCCGCAGCAGCCCCCGTCGTGTTGTCGACCGCCAGGGTGGGTTGCATGCCCGGCAGCACTTGCGCCCCCTTGAGCTGGATGTCGAGCTCGGTGACACCGAGGCCGCCCTGAGCGATGACGGTGTAGCACTTGCCAAGATCGATCTGGAACACCGCCGAGTCCACGTGCCCTCCCGTCTCGGCGACACCACCGAAGACCTCTCCCACCGGCTGCATCCACTGGGCCTCGGTCTTGGCGCGTTCGGCGATCTGCGCGGACAGCTGGGACTTGGTCACCTCGTCGAAGGTCGGCGGGGGCGCCGGATCGGGAACCGGAGCCGCATCCTGAGTCGCCGCACCTGCATCCTGGGTGACGGGCGCCCCCGCGTCCCACGTCGCGGCACCGGCGTCTGGCTGGGGCGGCGGGTACTGGGCCTCGGCCTTCTTCTTGCATCCGGGAGCCAGCGCCACCAACGCGCCAGTCACCACGACGCCCAGCGCCATCGCTTTCACCACTGCCATTGCCTGCGTCCGTTTGGTCATCCCGGGTTCCTCCATGGGCCTCGTTTGCCGAACTTCGGGCCAGTCTGGGCGCGGCGTCAAGCCCTGTGTTACATCCCGACCGTGGAGGTCGTCGTTGCCACACACGGATACTGCTTCGATGGGCTCGCCAGCGCCGTCGTCTTCACGCGAATGCAGCAGCAATGGGGCGACGCCAGCGCGTCGTTCACCTATCGCGGCTGTGGCTACGGGGTGACGCAACAGCGCCCCGAAGGCCTGCTGGTCGGCAACGAGAACGCGATCCTGGACTACCGCTATTCCCGGGATCCGCGGCTGACCTGGTTCTTCGACCACCACCGCACCGCCTTCCAGCTCCCCGGCGACCGCGAGCACTTCCTGGCGCGCAGCGCCTGCGGACAGCTGTTCTTCGACGCGGACTGTTCTTCGTGCACCAAGCTGATCCGCGACGTGGCTCGTGACCGGTTCGGCATCGCGATGACCGACCTGGACGACCTGGTGGACTGGGCGGACCGGATCGACTCCGCCCGCTTCGACTCCGCCGAGGCCGCCATCGGCCGCGACGACCCCGTGAAGCAGCTGGCGAAGGTCGTCGAACACCGGGGCAACGACGCATTTCTCAATCGCCTGGTTCCACAGCTGCTCGAGCGACCGCTCAGCGAGGTGGCCAGCTCGGCCACCATCCGCGACCACTACCGTCCCCTCGGCAAGCGTCTCGAGCAGTTCCGGCGCCAGGTGGAGGACTCCGCGGTTCGCCTCGGGCGTGTCGTGTTCGTGGATCTGACGGCCAAGGTCGTGGAGGGCCTCGAGAAGTTCGTCACGTACTCGCTCTATCCCGACGCAGTGTACTCGGTGGTGGTCGGCCTGCGCCGCTCCGACGTCAACATCTCGGTGGGCTACAACCCCTGGTCGGGAACGCCTCGCGACACGGACATCAGCGCCATCTGCGCGCGGCATGGCGGCGGCGGGCACCCCGTGGTGGGCGCCATCTCGCTGGAGCGTGAACAGCTCGAGCGGGCCCGCGGCATCGCTCGCTCGATCGCGCAGGAGCTGGCCGGGTAGCTGGGCTGCCACGCCTCCCATGTCCTGGCACCGTCTCCCGGCCCAGCTCCCCCTCGTCCTCGGTCATCGCGGGGCGCGCGCGCGGGCACCCGAGAATACGCTGGTCGCGTTCGAGCGCGCCCTCGCGGACGGGGCGGCCGGCGTCGAGCTCGACGTGCGGCTGGAGCGAACCGGCGAAGTCATCGTGCTCCACGATCGCACGCTGACACGCGTCACCGGCGAGCGCGATCGACGAGACGTCGAGCACTGCCGCCACGCAGAGCTCGCGCGCGTCGATGTCGGCGGCGGCGCGGCGATCCCCCGACTGGAGGAGGTCATCGCCTGGGCAGAACGGAGCCACGCCCGGGTCAACGTCGAGCTCAAGTCCGACGTCACCCATCGGCAACGCCTCGTCGCGCGCACGGTCGCGCTGCTGGCCCGCGCGCACGCAAGCCCGGACCAGTTCCTGCTCTCGAGCTTCCACCCGGGCATGGTGCGGCTCGCCACCCGCCTGGCCGCGGCCTGGATGTCGCGGCCCGTTCCCGTCGCGCTGCTCGTGGAGCCAGCCAGCCCCCACTGCGACACGCACCCCACCTGGCGTCAGCTGGGTGCTGCGGGCGTGCACCCCGCCGCCGCCCTGGCGACGACGGACCGCATCGCGCGCTGGCAGTCCCAGCGCGCGCTCGTCAACGTGTGGACCGTCAACGACGCCGCGCGTGCTCGCCAGCTCGTCCAGTGCGGCGTTGACGCGATCATCACCGACGACCCTGCCACCATCGTCCCTGCCTTGCTCTGACGGATGGGAAAAGCCGTCAGGGGGAGAATCGTCGCTCGGGACCCGGTCGCCGGGGCGACGAGATCGCCGTCGCGCTGCGCCGAGTGTCGGCGATGACGCTGAGCAGCTCCTCGATCACCGTGACCCCGATCAGGGCAGTCTGTCCCTGCGGATCATACGGTGGCGCCACCTCGACCACGTCGAAGCCGACGATGTCCCCCCCGGTCAGCGCGCGCAGTAGCTGCTGCAGCTCCCAGGTGGTCAGCCCCCCCGGGCGAGGGATCCCGGTGCCCGGCGCGTAGGCGGGGTCGAGCACCGACACGTCCACACTCACGTAGAGAGGGCCCTGCTGTGCCGCGCGACGCAGCTGGCCCACCACCGAGTGAATGTCCCACTTGACGTCGTCGACCCCGATGAGCTCGATACCGTTGGCCAGCGCGAAATCGAGCTCCTGGCGTGTCGCGTAGGGTCCACGTCCCCCCACCTGCACCGTGCGGCGGGCGTCGACCAACCCTTCCTGCACCGCCACCCGGATCGCGCTACCGTGGTGGATGTCGCGGCCCCAGGCGGGACCTGCGCAGTTGCTGTGGGCGTCGAAGTGGAGCAGCGTCGCGGCCTTGAGCTTGGCGCGACGAATCCCACGAAGCGCCGCCAGGGTCGTCGTCTGGTCACCGCCCACGAACCCGGGGACTGACCCGCAACTGACGATCGCGGCGGCCCGGTCGGCGATCTGCTCCAGCGAGGCGTCCAGATCGTGGGGCGGCAGCGGAAGATCGCCGTTGTCGGCGACCGTGAGCTCGGCCGACAAGTCGACCCCCAGCGCGACATTGAACGGCTGAGCCAGGCACGACGCATCCCGCACCGCGCGGGGAGCGAGGCGGGCCCCGGGACGAAACGTGGTCCCCGCGTCGAGGGGAGCCCCGACCAGCAACACGTCAGCAACGCTCTCCGCATCTGGTGCTCCCTCGCGCGCGGGCAACCGCAGAAAGCTCGGTACCCCCGCAAAGCGCGGGATCTCGGCGGGCGCGGCCGGCGACAGCTGCGTGGAGGCCGTGGGTCGGCGAGCGACCAGCTTGGTCGGTCCGCTGGGCCCCGTGCGCTGACGCACCTTCGCCGGAGGCATGCTCTTGAGCTTGCGCCGCTTCACTGACAATCAGCGTACACCACCCGCACACCGTCAGGTATGGGCTGCTGAAAGTCGTTGCCACGGAGGGGGGGGTTGTGGACCACCTCGTCCCCCACCGGCCGATTGTCGAAGATCAGCTCCTGCTTCGTGTTGGGGACGTACAGACGAAGGCGATCCGGAATCGGCGCGGAGCAGGGCGGGCCACTGGGTTGGATGTCGGGATCGATCCCGTCCGGATCCTCGAAGGGGTCCGCGGTCCGCCCTGGGCGGTGCCCACGTAGCTCGGCCGAGTAGAGGGTAGTCCCCTGCTGACGCACGACGACGCTTTGCACCTGGACCCGCTGCTCCGACCAGGGCTTGTCGAAGTCGTCGGGATGCGGAACGAGCCGGATCTCCTGAGTGGCGCCGTGCCGGCTCTGGATCTCGAGCTGGTAGAAGCTGCCACCGAGCCGCCGCTTCCAGGCGAGGCTCACCGCCTCGGGCTCATGAACGAGCACCGGCGATTCGCCGCGAAACAGCTGCACCAGCGCGAACGGAGGCACCGGTACCTGGGTGAAGCGCGCGACGTTGCAGGCGGTGGCCGGGCCCTGGAGGTAGGTCGCGTTGGGCAGATCGTAGAGCGCGAAGTCCTTCCCGTCGGACGTCAGCGTGGAGATGATGACTCCAAACGGGCTGTACACGTCCATGCGCAGCTGCTCGGGGAGCACGGCGATGTACAGCAGATTGCCGCGCACACGACCCTCCTTGCCGAAGTAGTCGACCCCGGCCTCGCCCCGGATCCCGCGACTGCAGGCGTAGGTCTCGTGCAAGCGCTCGAGCGCGTCGTCACCAGTCGGGAAGCGAGACTCAGGTGCTCGCCCGCAGCCGAAGCTGGCGAGCGCGCCCGCCACACAGACGAGCGCCAGCATCCCACGTTCGAGCAACCGGCAACGACGCGCCATCCGACTCAACCGCCGCGGAGCGATTCGAAGAGCTCGCCATCCGGCGACGCCAGCGAGAGGCGGGTCGCCACCACGCCAACACCGGACTCCTCGCACAGCTGCGCCAAACGCTGCCCGTCAATCAGGGTCACCGGAGCGGCGCCGAGCACGCCGGCCTCCTCGCGCGCTCCGCTGAGGACCTGCCCGGTCGTGATCAGCCAGCCCGCGTGCGCCGGACCGTAGTGGTGCAGCGAGCCGCGCAACTCGGTGACCCTCTCGCGCCCGATCTCGCGCCCGTCGCGCCGGATGACGATGGCCACCCGGGATTCACCCCCGGGTCCGCTCACCACACCGCCGAGGTGCAGCTCGGAGTTTGGCGTTCCAGGACGGCGGATCAGCTCCACACCGCTGATCCCGGCCCGCTCCAGCACCAGGAGCACCAGCTCGCCAATGGCGCGGTGGGGGAGATCCTGGATCCGCTTGAGCAGGGCCCGACGCGCCACCTCGCGATAGCGACCCACGAGCGCCAGCACGTCTCGCTCCAGCCGCAGGAGCTCGCCATCGAGCAGCCACTCCGTCAGGGCGATGCGATTGCTCGACACGCGAAAACGCGGGCGCTGCCCCGCGTCCTGGCGCCGGAGGTTGTCGGCGCGTGCCGTGGCGAGCAGGAGCGACGCAAGATGATTCCCCTCTCCCCCCCGACCGCGGCGCTGCAGCGCTTCGGCGAGCTTGTGCACCGAGATGCCGCCCTGGTTGCGGTCGTGGCCCACGAGGAGTCCTTCGAGCGCGTCCGCCAGCGCCGCCCCCGCGAGGCCCTCGATCGAGATATCTCGGTCCCGATCCCGATCTCGGTCCCGATCTCGATCTCGGTCTCGGTCTCGGTCCCGACCACGCCTGCCACGTCCCTCGCGGGCCTCGCGCGGCTCGCGTGGCTCGCGCGGCTCGCGCGGTTCGCGGCCCTCACGGGGTTCGCGGCCCTCACGCGGCTCGCGACCTTCCCGGGGCTCGCGGCCCTCGCGCGGCTCATCGTCATCCAGCGAGCTCGCTGCTGCCGGCGCGTCGGAGACCGTGTAGGAGGGAAGATCGTCACCCGACTTCTCGTCTCGCTCGCCGCGCCCGCGACGGCGCCGTCGGCGCCGTCGACGCCCCCGACCGTCACCGTCATCGTCATCGCGGTCGCCATCGTCGTCATCACTGGGCGGCGCCCCGAAGATGGGCTCGTCGTCGTCCTCCTCGGGTTCGAAGATATCGTTGGCTGCCGCCGCCATCTGCGCCCGCTCCTGCTCGTCCTCGTCAGGCGGCGGGACTTCCTCGTCCTCCTCGGACTCGGCCGCGGAATCCACTTCCTCCTCGTTCGGTTCCTCCGCATCGAGCGGAACGCGCTCCTCGACCACGGGCTCGGTGTCGCCCTTGGTGGCCAGGATCTCGAGCGCCGGCGTGCGGTCCGCCAGACCGGTGTCCACCGTCTTCTGGTCCCACTCCTTCAGCGCGAAGACGCCCGGCTTCACGCGCACCAGAGGGTTGTCCTTCTCACCCTTTTTGACCAAGGCAGCCAGACGGGCACCCATGGTGACCTCGGGGCTCTTGCCCACATGGCTGAGGAGGTTCTTCTCGATCGCTACGTCAGTGATTTCCTTGTAGTGCAGCGGCTTGCCAACGAGGCGCAGAACCTGCGCCGCGGCTTCGGTGAACGTCATCTAGAGTCTGCTTTCCGTAGGGGGAGAACATGGGTTCTCGCGCTCCAGGCCGTCGCACCGGGGAAGCACTCATTTGCTCCCGCCACCGATCCGGACGGCACTTCAGCGGGCGTTGATACCACGGCCCCGGGGCCAGCAACACCTTCGTGCGTCATCCGGTAATGCGTGTCCGCTCACACTGAAACACCGGACGAGAGGCCTGGACCGCGCGATAATCGGAACGTGCCCCCCGGGGACCAGCTGAAAGAGCTCCTGGAGCTCGCCCAAGCCCACGATCTCGAAGTGCGAAGCGCACCGTTCGCCCGCCCTGGCAGGTCCGCCGGTGGACTGTGCCTGCTGCGGGGCCGCCGCCTCGTCCTGCTCGACAGCGGGGCCCCGCTGGTCGAACAGGTCGGTGCCCTCGCCGAGGCGCTGATGGATGCGCTGGGCCCCCAGGCGGCCATCCCGACAGCCAGCCCAGCGATCCAGCAAGCACTGGCCGCGGCCGCCCGCCGCCGCTGGGGCAGCGACCACGGCAGCTCGTCAGCGCTCGCGCGTCGGGTCAGTGTACTCCGCCGCCCGAAGCCAGGACTCCGCGCCGTCCGCCCGAGGTGAGTCCCGAAACGATGCTATGAGGGGTGGCGTGCAGCTGCGCGAAAGTGTCCCTCTGGCCCCGCTCACCTCGCTGCGTGTGGGCGGCCCCGCGGCTCAGCTCGTGGCAGCCACGACGCTCGAAGATCTCACCGAAGCGCTCCGCTGGGCGCGGGCCCACCAGCGCCCGGTGCGGGTGCTGGGTGGGGGCAGCAACCTCGTCGTCGCCGACGCGGGCGTGGACGCGCTCGTCATCCACGTGGGGTTGCGCGGACTCACCGCGAGAAGAACCGCGGACGCCATCGAGCTGACGGTTGGCGCCGGGGAACCGTGGGACGAGCTCGTCGCGCACACCGTGCGGGAAGGATGGGCAGGACTCGAGTGCCTGAGCGGGATCCCAGGTCGCGTCGGCGCGAGCCCGATCCAGAACGTTGGCGCGTACGGTCGCGAGATCGGCGAGCTCGTCAGCCGCGTCACCGTGCTCGACCGCACCACGCTCGAAACCGAGACGCTGAGCGCGCGCGACTGCGCGTTCGGCTACCGCGACAGCGCCTTCAAGCGCGACCTGCGCGATCGCCACGTGGTCGTCGACGTCTCGTTTCGACTCACCCCTGGCGGCTCGCCGACCCTCCGCTACCCCGAGCTGCAGCGCCACTTCGCCGCGCTGGGCACCCCCGACCCGACCCTGGCCGAAGCACGCGAGGGAGTGCTCGCGGTCCGCCGTGACAAGTCGATGCTCGAGGATCCACAGGATCCGAACGGGCGCAGCTGCGGGTCGTTCTTCGTCAACCCGATCGTCTCGCCCACCGCCTTCGCGACGGTCGCGGCCCGGGTCGAGGGCGAGATCCCGCACTACGAGCTCGCGGACGGGCGGGTGAAGATCCCCGCGGCCTGGTTGATCGAGCGAGCCGGGTTCGCCAAGGGGACCACGGACGGTCCCGTCGGACTCTCCACCCGGCATACCCTGGCGATCGTCGCCCACGCCGGGGCGCTCGCCGCCGACGTGATTCGCTTCGCGTGGCGCCTGCGGCGAGGGGTCGCGACACGGTTCGGCGTCGAGCTCGTGCCCGAACCGGAGATGTGGGGTTTCCCCCGGCTCGAGGCCGGATTGCCGCTCGTCTAAATGAGCGAGCGCGATCCTCGATCGCTTCGTGCCCGGCCCCCAGCCGGGTGAGGGCTGGGCACTACGCTGTGAGGGCTCGTCTGCCCGACACCTTCCGGCTGTTTCTGAAACAACAAATCGGTGTTCTAGAAATCCGCGCGCTCGAACCACAAGTAGGCCGCGGTGAGCAGCACCACGAGCCACACGGTTCCGACGATCAGCGGCTGCCAGTCGAGGATCGGCAGGTTCCACACGGCAGCCCCCGCCGCCGCGTTGAGGCGTCCGAAGCCGGGGAACGTCCAGCGCATCGTCTCCCCGATCTTCGCCAGAGGCGCCCACGCCTCGGGACCGATCTGCTGCAGTCCCCAGACGAAGATCTCGACCACCATGTAGTAGGAGAAGCCGATCACGATCGCCAGCGGAGTGCTGCGCGTGACCACCCCCACGCACAGCACGACTGCGTAGATGAGCGCGATGATGAAGACCAGAACGGGCATCGCCGCGAACACCCTCAGGTGCCAGACGCCGGTCTTGAAGCCGACGCCGACGAACATCAACATCAGCGCAGCCAGCAGCGCCGCGGACATCAACAAGAGCCCGCTGAGGTACTTGGCGAAGAAGATCTCGTAGCGCCGCACCGGTTTCGACACGAGCAGATCCACCGCCCCGGACGCGAGCATCGATGGGTAGAACCCCGACCCCGCCGCGATGAATCCCAGGATGGACAGGTAGACGAGGCCGTAGATGCCCCACGAGAGCCACACCTGCACCCCCTTGTGCACCCTCGACAGTCCAGGGGAGCGCTGCTCGACGACGGCCCGGATCTCGTCGTCCACCTCTTTTTCGCGGGCCCGAAGCGTGGCCTCCTTCTCCTTGAAGCGAGACTCGGCCTCCTTCAGCTCCTTCGAGAGCTGCTCGTCCACGGACTCCGCCACCTTCTGGACGCGAGCCATCGCGAGTTTCTGGGCAGCTTCCTGGACCTGGACCGCCGCCTCCTGGGTCTCCTGGCGCGGCCCGCGCGTCATCTCCTGACGCTTGTCACCGACGAGCACACGCTCGCACTCGAGGTCCCAGCTGGCATCGAAGCCCATCGGGGCCTCGTCGAAGTTGAAGAAGAAGAGCACGTACTCGCCGTTCGGCGTCGGCACCACCGCGACGAGCATCGCCCAGACGAGCGCGAAGAGTCCCATCAGGGCCATGCAGAGCGGAAAAACGATCTGCTGCTTGGCCTGTCGCCAGGTGTCCGCCAGCATCGCGAGGAAGGTATTCATTCTTCCCGCTGCCCTCCGACGCTCTGGTCTTCCTGCTGGTCGATCAGGTTGATGAAGGCCTCCTCGAGGTTCACCCGCGTCGGCTCGATGGCGAAGATCTTCACGTCGTGCTCCCGGAGCACGTCGATCACCTTCGAGATGTCGTCCTCCTTCTGCAACCCCACGACCAGGCCTCCCTCGGCGTCACCCACCCCACCAATCGCCGCCACGGCCTCCCGCGCCTCCGCGCTGATCTTGCCGGTACCGAAGCGCACGTTGACCAGTGCGTGCTCCTCGCGCACCGCGCCCCGGACCTCGTCAACGGTACCCTGCTGCAGGACCCTGCCCTGGTGCATGATCGCCACGTGATCGCAGATCTGCTCGACCTCGAGGAGCAGGTGCGAGTTGAGAAACACCGTGGTGCCGCCCGCGCACAGCTCCTGGATCACCTCGCGCATCTGATGGCGACCAATGGGATCGACCCCGTCCGTGGGTTCGTCCAGAAACACCAGGCGAGGATTGCCCAGCATCGCCTGCGCGAGGCCGATCCGTTGCTGCATGCCCTTCGAGTAGCGAGTGACCCGAGTCGACGCCCAGTCGGTCATCCCGACAAGGGCCAGCTTGTCCTCGATCTGGCTCTCGAGCTCCTCACCGCTCAGCCCACCGAGTCGTCCGAAGTACTCGAGCACGCCCCGCCCCGTCAGGTACCGCGGGAAGCGATGCCCCTCGGGCAGATACCCGACGGCACGCCGCGCCGCGGGCGTCGAGATGTCCAGTCCGAACAGCGTGGCGGCCCCCGACGTGGGCCGCACGATCGAGAGCAACGTCTTGACCAGCGTGCTCTTGCCGGCACCGTTGGGACCCAGCAAGCCGAAGGCTGCCCCGGCTGGGACTCGCAGATCCACCCCGGCCAGCGCCTGGATCTTGCCGCGATACGTCTTCGCCAAGTTCCGCGTCTCGACCGCGAGCGTTGGTTGCTGGCTCTCGCCCTTCACGCCGGACGGCTCTAACACCTGGGCGCCAGATCGGCCAGAACGCTTTTCCGGGCACGGGCCGCGCCCCCATTTCGCGTCGGTGACGGGACGAAAGGCCGCTCAGCTATCGATCGCCGCCGCGACACGAGCCGCGAGCTCACGGCCCGTCTCCGGGTCGAGCTTGCCCGCCGGCCACCCCACTCCGAGCCCCTGCTCGGGGTCGGGCTTGGGGATGATGTGGAAGTGCACGTGGAAGACGGCCTGATGGGCGGACGCGCCGTTGTTCTGCAGGATGTTGTAGTCGTCGCAGCCGGTCGCCGCCTTCACGGCCCGGCACAGTCGGGGTAGGACCCGTCCGATCGCCGCACTCGCCTCGTCGGACAGCTGGTCGAGGGTCTCCGCCGGCTCCTTCGGAATCACCAGCGTGTGGCCCGCGCTGAGCGGCCCGATGTCGAGGAAGGCCAGCACCTGGTCGTCCTCGTAGACCTTGTGGCAGGGGATCTCACCGGCGATGATCTTCGTGAAGAGGGTGTCGGCCATGCGCGCCAGCATACGTCGCACGCGGGGCCGGCGTCACGCCTCGTGGAACGGCAACTCCAGAACCACGAACTCTGGGGCCTGGGTGCCGAGTCGAGCAACCACCCTCAGTTCAGCGCGCCGAGGTCGAGCTCGCCGACCTCCTCCGCGATCGCCACGTCCCCGGGTGGACGGACGGATTCGACCAGCCGCTTCTGCACGACCTCGAGTACCGTGGTCTGCACCTCGAGGTGGCGGTCGCGACACACCGGGGAGCCGTCCTGCTCCACCAGGCGCAGTCGCTCCACGATGCGCTCACTGTGCACGTGAAGCTCGATGTTCGTGATCTGAACGCCAACTCCGAATAGCGCCTGATGAACTTCACCCAGCACTTGCTGGTCACGTGGGATCTCGATCTCCAGCACCGACAATGAGCCGTCCGGATCGTCGACAAAACGCACCCGCAGACCAGTCGCGGACCGCAGGCCAGGGCTTTCGGCCATTCCTCCCCCTTCTCGCCGTTGGGCGAAAGGTGCGAAGCAGGATAACACCAAATCTCGGGGAGCCAAGCCCGGTGTTGCTGATTTTCGAAGGCGTCGCCAGAAAGTACTCAGACGCTACGGAACATTCCTCTCCACGACGCCCGACGCCGCGGCTCGTCACGCCCTTTGAAACTTCCAACAATCCCCGGCAATTGCACGGTTCTTGTTCACTTTCGCGGGCTTCTCGGTCGGGTGCCACGCCACAACGTCTGGCCGGTTGGACAAGCCACTAGAGCAAATCCTCGGTCGGAAGATCCCACTCGAGCAAACAGTTAGTTTGGAGATCCCAACATTCCTTTATTGGGCACGGCTCCCGCGGCACAAACTCGAGGCCCGATGGTCGGTCAGCGCTCGCGCTTCGAGGGCGGGATCTTGAGCTTCTGACCAACGCGGATCGGACGCTTCGGATCGATCCCGTTGAGACGGGCCAGCTCGGCAGTGGAGACACCGTTCGCCTGCGCGATCCCGCTCAAGGTCTGACCCTTCTGAACGGTGTGCACGCGAGCCACCGGAGGCGCCTTCGGGGTCTGTTCGGCAGCATGCGGCTTCTTGCCAGGTGAGGTGGAGGCAGTCGTCCCAGTGCTCGGCGCTCGGGTCGGCGTCGACTTCTCCGCCGGCGTCTTGTCTTCCACCTTGGGTGGGATCACGAGCTTCTGCCCGACGCGGATCGGACGTTTTGGATCGAGTCCGTTGGCCCGAGCCAGCGCAGTCGTGGTGACTCCGTTGCCGTGCGCGATTCCGCTCAGGGTCTCGCCCTTCTTGACGAGATGCTCCCGGGGCTTCGGCGGAGTGCGCTTCGAGGTCGGCTTGGGCGCCCCCGAGTCCTTGGCCCCCTTCGGCAGCTTGAGGGTCTGCCCAGGGAAGATGGGCTTGGACCGCTGGATCCCGTTCTCCCGGGTCAGCTCGCTGACGGAGACGCCATACCGACTCGCAATGCCAATCAGGGTCTCGCCACTGTCAACGATGTGCACGCGCGGAGGCGGCTTGGCGTCACCCGGCGTGTACCAGCCCGGCGGGTGCACCTCGACGATCGACGGCACCGTCGCGTCCACGTGCTCCCGGAGTGCCTGGCGCACCTGCCCGGGGGTGATGTTGGCGTAGGCGGCGGGCTCCCTCGCCACCAGTCCGGCGTTGCCCGTGACGAGCTCCCACTCGCCGAACAAGTGAGCACGTTGCTGGCTGGTCTGCACACGCTCGAGAAGCTGGGCTGTCAGTCCGGCCCGCGCCCGGGCGAGCTCCTGCTGAGTCGGCCCCGCAACGCGGAGTCGCCGCAGCTGCTGGCCGAGCACCAGCTCGACGTGCTTCATCGTCGCCGCCTTGGCGAAGCTCACCTCGATGATCAGCGCCCCCGCGCCTCGGTGGCTGGTGGTCCAGGCGTTCACGCTTCGGGCCTGTCGCTGCCGGACCACGAGCTGCTCGTGCAACGTGGACGCGGGTCCGCCGCCGAGGATCTCGGCCGCCAGCTGAAGAGCGCGATGGTCGGCTACTCCCGGTCCTGGGATGCCGTAGGCGAACAGCACGAGCGGCGTGCCGAGACCGTCGTCCTCGCGCGCGGCAAAGCGTTCACTCGTCTGCCGGGGCGCGGGGTCCGGGGGCGCGTAGCGCGGAATGGCACTGCCAGGACGCGCCACGTCGACATGCTGCTCGAGCTGGGCCCGCACCGCAGCGCCGTCGAGACGGCCCGAGAAGCTGAAGACGACGTTGTCAGGCCGATAGTACCGCTGATGGAAACGCCCGATGGCGTCGAGCTCGTCGGCGGACAGCTCCTGCAGCGACACGTCTGGCGCCCGTTCCGCGCGCCACCAGCCCTGGAAGGCCAGCGAGAACAGCAGCTCGCGCCCCCGCTCACGGGGGGCGTCGCTGCCCACCGCCAGCAGCCGCGAGATCGCGCGATCGCGCTCACGCTCGAGAAGCACGGGCGTGGCTCGGAGCGGCTGCAGGCGGCTCGCCTCGGCCCACACCGCGAGCGGCAGCTCCGACGCGGGCACCGTCGTGCAGAAGCTGGTGCGGTCCGCGTCGGTGCGACTCCACGTCGAGCCGCCGCGCTGCGCGACGCGCGGCTCCACCTCCTCGCCGCGTCGCGCCAGCTGTTCGACGATTCGCGCGTAGCCCAGCTCGCCATCGCTCTCGTCGCGCCACCCGACATCCCACACCGAACAGACCGAGACGATCGTGCTCTCGGGGCGCGCGTCGAGCACCACCCGCAACCCGTCGTCGAGCCGCCAGCGCTCCAGGGATGGAGCCAGCGCGACCGTCGAGTCATCACTGGCCGCGCTGGGCTGGGCGGTCGCCGGCGCCGCCACCCCGAGAGCGAGGGTCAGTGCCAGAATCGAGTGCCGATACGACTGCACGGGCGAGCCGTAGCACGCAATGCGTACACGGTCGCGTTTTTGCCGCGCCGGCCAACCGGTACGAGCCGCCTCCCCCTGAAGGGAAGCGGCTCGTCAAAGGGAACCTCACGCGCCGGCTACTCGCTGGCACTGGGCCAGGCATCGCGTTGGCCTGGCTCGCGCCGCACCGGGTTTCGCGCCTGCTCGAAGCGCGCGCAGTACCGGTCCCACAGCGCCAGAACCCGTCGCACCTCGGGATCGTCGTCGATCCCCTGCGCCATCTGGCCCAGCTGCTCGCGACCAGTCCGGCACTCACCGAAGGCCTCCGGATCGCTCCAGGTCCCGGGCGAGCCCGGCCGTCCGTAGTACCCGCCCGGACCCTGGTACTCCCGCCGGGACATCCAGGCGAGTCCGTCGATGAACCGCATCAGCACCAGACCCTTCATCACGTTGCGCTGTCCGGCCTGCATCTCACCCAGCGTGAAGGCGTACTCCTCGACCTGCTCGGTGCCGGTCTCCGGGTGTTCGTACTCGATCGTCAGCATGATCTGATCCTGCGGACGCAGCTCGCCTCCGCGCGCCATCACGTCCTGCAAGAACAGCTGCGAGGTGTTGGCAAAGTAGTGGATCGACTGGACATCCTCCTTGTGCACGCTGCTCTCCTCGCCATAGAAGACATTCATCCGCAGCGAGGGCGGCAGGTGCAGGCGGAAGTGAACATCGGTCGCGGTGGTCTCGATCAACGAGACGAAACGCGACCCAAACACCGCGTCCACCTCGGCCTCGCTACCCAGAAAGACGTAGGCGCCACGCCCCCGCTCGGTGAGCTGGTCGAGCAGCGCGTCGTTGAACTCGCGCCCCACCCCGACCCCGCTCAGGCGGATGCGTCGCGAGTCGTAGTACTGCCCGACCATCGCGATCAGCCGCTCGTCGGTCATGCCGGTGTTGGTCAGCGCGTCGGTGATCATCACCACGCGGTTCGTGTAGGTGGGCTGGTACGCCTTGTCGGCCAGGTCGTAGCCCGTGCGCAGGCCGGCGTGCAGATCCGTCGAACCCAGGGGACGCATGCGGTGAATCGCCGTCCGCAGCACGTTCATGTCGTCACGTCCAACGACGAAGTTTTGCACGGGCACACAGACCGAGTGATCGAACAGCGTGAGGTTGACGATGTCGCCCCGCTTCAGCTGATCGGTCATCTGCAGCAGCCCCCGCTTGAGGTACTCCATTCGCCCCTCGGCGGACATCGATCCGGATCGGTCAACGACGATCGAGAGCTGAGCGTTGCGACGGGTCCCCTTGTCGACCGGCCAGCCGCGAACCGCCAGACCGAGACTGTAGATGCCCGGATCGTTGGGGCGTGGAATGATCCCGGGGAGCACGCTGAAGTCGCTGCTCGCGTCGACGTCGGCCACGTCGAAGGAGAAGTAGTTGAGGAGTTCGTGCGGACGAATGTGCTCGGGCGGCAGCGGCAGGAAGTTGTCGATCGCATAAATGACACGCTGAGCACTCGAGAGGCTCATCGTGTCGTCGTTCGACAGATAGATGGCTTGCCCCCAGTCGTGGTACTCGTCAGCGGGAAACTCCGGCTCGCCCTCGGCGATCATCGCCTCCTCTTCGTAGGCCTCCTCTTCGTAGGCCTCCGCCGCGTACTCGGGCGCCGCCGCGGCCTCGGCCATTTCCTGCCGCGACTCCTTTTCTTTTCGCGCCGCCTTCTTCTCCGCCTTGCGGTCAGCGCGCGAGGACGGCGCCGACGGCGCCGCAGCGCTCGCCTCCATGGGCGGCGCGGCATCCGCCATCGGCAGCGGGGGCGCGGGCTGGGCCCTCGGGCGAGGCGTCGGAGCGCCCGCACCCAGTCCGCCGGGGCGAACGCTGCCATCGAGCCGGAGCCCGGAAGCGCCCAGTGCGGCGCCCCCAGTCGCGGGTGCGGAGGCGCGAGGCGGGGCCGAATTCGACATCAACCCGCCGGCTGGCACCGGTCCGCGCGCCACGCGCGGGCCGCCGCCGTAGCAGCGATCGATCTGGTCGACGAGCGCGGGCAAAGCATTGAGATTCGGGGGCGCGGGGGGCGCCGGATGCGCGTGGGGCGGATGCTGGCGCGCCTGGAAGACGTGCGGCGGCGGACCACCGTCCGTGGGCTCGCCCGTCGCGACCGTTGCCGGGGTCGTGGGCGGCGGCTGAACGTTGCCGCGGCCACAGGCGACGGCGACGAGAGTGAGCGCTCCGGCCCAGGTACAACGGCGAACGATTCGATTCATGGCTCCAGTCCCTCCGGCAATGCGGTGTTCCAGCGCGCTCCAGCGGCGCATCCGTTAAACGCGGTCCCCACGTCGACCTTACGTCGGGTGGCGACGATCTGTCGTTGTCTTGAGTGGCAACAGCGCGACCAAATGTGACAACCTACATGCCCCGACATCCGCGCGCGGGACTCGATCGGCGGTTTTCAAGCGCTCCCGTGCCGCGTATACCCCCCCCGCCATGTCCATCGAGCGCGCCCGTCGGTCGGTCGAGCGGATCCGAGCCGCCATCGCGAACCCGGTGACCGGTTCGTTCGAGCGCCCGTGCTGGCTGACATCGCAGCTGGCGCGTGACCTGCTCGAGTCGCAGCTGATGGCCCGCCACCTGGATCTCGCCGCGCTCGAGCTGCGCGCTCGGGACCGCGGTCACTACACGATCACCAGCGCCGGGCACGAAGGCAACGTCGTCCTGGGGCGCCTCACTCGCCCCGATGATCCGACCCTCGTCCACTACCGCTCGGCCGCGCTCGTCATCGAGCGCGCCCGCCAGGTACCCGGCCGCGACATCGTCCGAGACCTCGCCCTCTCGCTCCAGGCCAGTCGCGACGAGCCCACGTCCGGGGGTCGCCACAAGCTGTTCGGGGGACGTGATCTCGGCATCATTCCCCAGACCAGCACCATCGCGTCCCACCTGCCCCGCGCCGTGGGGCTGGCCTTTGGGCTCGAGCAGCGGCGGCGCCTGGACCTCGACACGGCGCCGTCCCCCGGCACGGAGGACCGCCTGGTGCTCGCAAGCTTCGGCGATGCGTCCATCAACCACAGTACGTGGCAAGGCGCCGTCAACGCCGTGGGCTGGGCCGTGCACCGCCAGTTCCCCCTACCGCTGCTCCTCGTCTGCGAGGACAACGGGCTGGGGATCAGCGTCCGCACGCCCCGCGACTGGGTCGAGACACGCCTCCGCGCCCTGCCCCACATCCGCTACTTCCGCGCCCCGAGCTGGGATCTCTTCAAGACCTGGGAGGCCGCCCAGCGCGCGGTCTCCTGGTGCCGGACCGAACGCCGGCCTGCCATCCTCCACCTCGAGTGCGCGCGGCTCCTCGGGCACGCTGGCAGCGACACCGACACGGTCTACCGCACCGCCAGCGAGATCGCCGCGGCCGAGGCACTGGATCCTGTGCGGCGCTCGGTCGAGGCCTGCATCGGCACGGGGCTGGTCCCCGCCTCCGAGGTCGAGCGCCTCGAGGCGGCGGTCGCCACGCGGGTCGCCGCGGCGGTCGCCGCTACTGCCGACGCCCCGCCCCTCACGACCAGCGCGGAGATCGCGAGCACGATCGCTCGCGCGGTCCCCGCGGCGCTGCGCGAACCGAGCCCCGAGCCCACCCCGTCCGGACCGCTCCTGACGCTCGCCCAGGGCATCAACGCGGCGCTCGCCACCGCCCTCGAGCAGCAACCCGATCTGCTGATCTTCGGCGAGGACGTGGCGAAGAAGGGCGGCGCGTTCGGCGTCACCCGCGGTCTGCTCGATCGCGCTGGCCCGGCACGGGTCTTCAACACCCTCCTCGACGAACAGCACATTCTCGGACTCGCGCTCGGAACCGCGATGCTCGATCTCCTGCCCGTCGCCGAGATCCAGTACCTGGCCTTCCTCCACAATGCCGAGGACCAGCTCCGCGGAGAGGCGGCCCTGCTGCCCTTCCTGTCGCGCGGCGCCTACGACAACCCGATGGTGGTGCGTATCGCCGGCATGCCTCACCCCCGCGGCCCCGGCGGCCCCTTCCACAACGAGGGCTCCCTCGCAGTCCTGCGCGACATCCCCGGCATCGTCGTCGCGATGCCCGCCCGCGCTGACGACGCGGGGGCCCTGTTCAGCGCGGCCTGGCGCCTCGCCCGCGAAGCACGTCGCGTGGTCGTCATCGTCGAGCCGACAGCGCTTTACCACGAGCGCGATCTGCACGCGCCCGGTGACGGCCTCTGGATGGCCCCCACCTCCCCGCGCCACGCCCCCTGGCTGGAGCCGCGTGTGTACGAGCCCGACCACGATGACCTGTGCATCGCCACCTTCGGGCTCGGCGTCCGACGCTGCTTGCAGGCCGCTCACCAGCTCCGCGCGAACCACGGCATCCACGCGCGCGTCCTGGACCTGCGCTGGCTGGTGCCGCTCCCCAGCGCCGCGGTGCTCGCCCACGCGACCGAGACGGGTCGCTTGCTGGTCGTCGACGACGGGCGCCCCGCCGGCGGTGTCTCGGAAGGTCTGGCCGCCGCGGTGCTCGACGCCGGTACCCCCTGCCGATTCGCCCGCGTCACCGCCGCGGACTCCCCGATCCCGCTCGGCCCTGCCGCCGAGCACGTCCTGCCTTCGGTCACGTCCGTCGTCGCGGCGGCACGACGCCTGCTCGAGCGGTGACCGCTCGCGCAGCCGATCCCGGTGGCGGTGCCGGTGCCTACTTCGCTGGGTTCCCCTGCGCGTCGTACGTCAGGATCGGCATGTCGAGTCCCTCGAGGGTGGGTTCCACCCGAGCGCGATCCCCGACCAGCACGACCTCGTAGGCGCGTGGGTCACAGTACTTCTGCGCCACCGCGTTGGCCGCCTCCAGAGTGACCCCCCGCAGGCGGTCCGGCCAGCGCACGTACCAGTCTGCAGGTCGACCGTACATCGGGATGGCGGCGAAAGCCTGGGCCACGTTGTTGATCGTCTGGAACCGACCCGGGAAGCCCAGCAGCAGCCCACCCACCGCCTCGTCCCGCTCCGCCGCAGTGAGCGGGCGGGAAGCGCAAACATCGCCGATCTCCTTGAACACCTCGTCGATGCTGGCGCGCGTGGTGTCGGTCTTCACCTTCGCGACCATCACGAACATGCCATTGTCGCGGTAGCGCTGGAACAGACTCCGCGAGCCGTAGGTGTAGCCCTTGTCCTCGCGCAGGTTCATGTTGACGCGACTGGTGAACGCGCCGCCCCAGCTGCGGTTGAAGACGAGCGAGGGGAAGTAGTCGGGGTCCTCGTATCCCGGAGACGGGGTCGCGACCACCAGCGCGGACTGCGCCGCCCCGGGGAAATCCACCAGGTGCACCGCGTGGCGTGTCGGCACCTGCTCCACGGCGGCAGGCTGGACGCGCGGCTGGCCCTTCCAGCTGCCCAGGTGTTTCTCCAGCACCGGCAGCACGACCTCGGCCCGGGTCCCTCCCACGACCACGATCTCCATGCCTTCCGGCGCGATCAGGGCCGCGTAGTGACGCTGGACGTCGCCCAGCGTGATCCGACTCAGCGTGTCGCGCGTCCCCCGCGACAGCCAACCATTGTACCCCTTGCCGAACAGGGCCCGGCGCAGCACCACCGAGCGCGCCGTGTCGGGCTCGGACTCCCCCGCGAGGGCGACCGCGAGCCGGTGTTCCTTGCGGCGCGTGAACTCCTCCCGCGGCAGGGTAGCCTCGCGGAGGAAGCGCCCCAGGAGCGCCACCGACGGCTCCAGCGTGTCGACCATCATGTTCATGTAGAAGGTCGTGTTGTCGACATCCGCCTGGGGGCCGTAGTCGGTCGCGAGGTTCTTGAGCTCGTCGGCGATATCGAGCGCGCTCAGACCCGGGAGCCCTTCGTCGAGCATGTCCGCAGTCAGCTCGGTCAGCCCCGCCTTGCCGGGTGGGTCGGTGGCAGCGCCGTGGGGGAACACCACCATCACGGTGACCAGCGGGGTCGGCCCCTGTTCAACGAACCAGACCCGCGCGCCGTTCGCCAGTTGGGAGATCTGCGGGGCCGGCGGCGTCCAGTCGGGAGCGGGGGCGGGGGCGGGCAACTGGGAACGATCGGGCAAGGGGCTCTCCTCTGGCGCCGGCGCCGGGATGGGGGGACGGGCCGTGACCGGCGGAGGCTCACTTCTGGCACAGCCCAACAGACCCGCCAGACCCAGCACCCCGAGGCCCAGTCGAACAATGGTGTGGCTCATCGTCGTCTCCGTCGCGGCCTTCACTCGGCGCCCCCGGCCTTGACGCCCGGGACGATGTCGATGCGCAGGAGCTGGTCGAGATCCAGCCACTGCCGCGACTCCTTCAGCACGCTGTCTGTCGTCGCTTGCGTGTAGCGCTCGACGTCCTGGGCCAGGTAGTTCGCCTGTCCCGCGTGGTGGTAGTAAGTGCTGAAGAGCCCCGCCCGCTCGATCGCGCTCTCCATCCGCGAGAAGTAGCCCTTCTTGAAGTGGTTGACCGCGGCGTTGAGCTCGGTCTCCGTGATCGGCTGGGCCAGGGCGTCTCGCAGGGCCGCCATCGTCTCCCGGTGCAGCTCCTCGATGGTCGTTCCGGGAGCCGCCGTCACCATCACCACGAAGTAGCTGGCAAGCTTCTGGGAAGCCTGGAACGAGGCGACGTCCTTGGCGACCTTCTTCTCGTAGACGAGCGGCTGGAAGAGGCGGCTTGTCTTTCCGCGAGTCAGCACGCTGGACAGGATGTCGAGCTCCGCATCGCCCGGGGCGTAGAGCGGCGGCGTCGGCCAGGCCAGGTACATGCGCGGGAGCTTCACGTCATCCGTCTGCTGGACGTGGATCGGCGCGCTGAGCCGCGGAATGCCGCCCTTGGGGTCCGGCGCTCGCTGTCCGCCTGGCAGGTGACCGAAGTACGTCTGGACCAGCTCCTTCGCGCGTGGCGTGGCAAAGTCGCCCACGATCGTCACCACCGCGTTCGCCGGAACGTAGTACTGCCGGTAGAACGCGCGGACGTCGTCGAGGGTCGCGTTCTCGATGTCCCTGGGGTCGCCGATCGTCGTGTGATGATAGGGGTGTCCCACCGGCCAGAGCTCTTCGGCCATGTACTGCCAGGCCATGCCGTAGGGCTCGTCGATGTAGCGCTGGCGCCGCTCGTTGAGCACGACGTCCTGCTGGTTCTTGAGCTTGTCCTGGCTCAGCGCCGGCAGGAACGCCTCCATTCGGTCCGACTGCATCCACAGCGAGAGCTCGAGGTAGTTGCTCGGCACGCGCTCGTAGTAGTTCGTGCGGTCGCGACTGGTGGTGCCGTTGACCACGCCACCGATCGGCTCGAAGGGCGCGAAGTACTCGTTGTTGTACGACGCGGTCCCTTGGAACATCAGGTGCTCGAACAGGTGCGCAAACCCCGTGCGCCCCGCCTGCTCGTGGCCGGAACCGACCAGATAGCGGACCTCCACGGCGGTCACCGGCAGGCGATCATCGGGGGCGAGAAGGACCGTGAGCCCGTTTTCCAGCTGATACTGCTCGACCGGAAACTGGGGAAGCGGAGCAGCGACGAGGACAGTGGTGAGCAAGAGAGTGTACAGGGGCATGGGACTTCGACAGCGTGCTTGCGGCCAACCTTTGAGCAGGGAGGGGGGAATGTCAAACCGGAGCGCGCCGCCGGGGAGGGGCCGATGGCTGCGCCGGGTCCAACCTGATATCGTGTCCGCATGACCTCGTACCGCCCCCGGAGCATCGCTGGCACCCTGCTCCTCGTCGCCGCGGTCGCCTGCGAGGAGAAGAAGCCGGCCCCGGCGCCCCCCCCGGGTGATCCGGCTCGAACCACGGCCGCGGCGGCCTCGGCCGCCGCCCCCCAGCCCTCCGCCCCGGCAAAAAAACCGAAGAAGAAGCTGGAGGACTGCCCGCAGACCGCCACCGTCGAGTTCCCCAGCCCCGAGTTCGAGGCGGCCGTCCGCCTCAAGGCGCAGAAGCCCTCCGGCCCTGTCACCCAGGCGGATCTGGCACAGTTGCGATCGCTCAACCTGTCGCAGCTCGAGCTCGACGAGCTCGACCTCTGCCTTTTCCACCCGATGACCCACCTGCGCGAGCTGTTTCTGGGGCGGGGCCGGATCGACGATCTTTCTCCGATCGCCGGGGCGACCCAGCTCGAGAGTCTGCGCGCTTCGCTCAACCCGATCCAGGACTTGAAGCCACTGGCGGGAATGACCAAGATGGACCGCATGGATCTCGCGCACACGCAGATCCGTGATCTGACCCCGCTCCAGGGCATGACGAAACTGACGGAGCTCCTCCTCGACGACACTCCGGTCCAGGACGTCCGACCCCTGGCCAAGCTGGTAGAGCTGCGGGTTCTGGTGCTGAAGAACACTCAGGTGAAGGACCTCTCACCGCTCAAGAACCTCAAGAAGCTGGTCACGCTCGATGTGCGCGGCGCGCCAGTGGAGGACACGAGCGTCGTGATGCGCCCTGGCCTGCGCATCCAGGAGTACTGAACGGGCCCATGCACGAGCCGCGACCGGAAGGGATCTACATCACCGGGTTCGGGTCCATCTCCGCCATGGGGTGGGACACCCAGACGGTGCGGGAGGCGTACCGCGCCGGCGAGCCGCGGCTGCGCCCCCGCGACTACAACGGCAAGCCAACACCCGTGGGCGCGCTGTCCGACGGCGCGGAGCGCGCCCTTGGACAGTTCCTGCACGAGCACCCCCGCTACGCGGAGCTGGATCGCACGGTGCACCTGGCGCTGTACGCGGCGCGGCGTGCCTTCCAGCGTGCTGGCTGGCGGAGCAGCGACTCCGGGGGCGTCCTGATCGGGTCGTCGCGCGGCGCCACTGGCTTGCTCGAGAAGCATCACGCAGAGTTTCTCCGCCATCCCGAGGGCAAGATGCACCCGCTGACCTCGCCCACGACGACGCTGGGCAACATCAGCAACTGGGTCGCGCAGGAGCTCGGGACCAGCGGCCCCTCCGGCGAGATGTCCAGCACCTGCAGCACCTCCACCTACGCCATCGGGTCCGCCCTGGCGTGGATCCGCAGCCGCATGGCGCGACGCTTCGTGGCGGGGGGCGCCGAAGCACCGCTCACCGACTTCACCGTCGCGCAGATGCGCGCGCTGCGCATCTACAGCCGCGACCCCGAGTCCCCCTACCCCTGTCGCCCGTGTGCGGCGGACGCGGGACGCCGCAACACGATGGTGCTCGGCGAGGGCGCCGGCGTCGTCGCGCTGGAATACCTGGACGAGGACGAGGTGGAGCGCCGTGAGGATCGCTCGCGGTCCGAGCGCGGCACTCCACCAGGCACGCCCCTGGCGCGAATCGTGGGCGCGGGGTTCTCCGTCGAGCCGATCGAGACGAACACGTCCCTCAGCGAGGAAGGCGACTCGCTCCGCCGGGCGATGCGCCAGGCGCTGGCCCTGAGCGGGCTCGAGACGGTCGATTGCATCGTCACCCACACCCCCGGCACCGCCCTCGGGGATCGCGCCGAGCTCAACGCGATCCGGCGACTGTTCGGCGATCGCAGTCTTCCCATCCTGACCTCGAACAAGTGGCTGCTCGGCCACACGCTGGGGGCCGCCGGAGTGCTCGCCATCGAGTACGCCCTGTGCATCCTCCGTACCCAGCACTGGGTCGAATACCCCTACCCCGTTCCCTTCACCAACCACGCCCGGCAGGTCCGCTCCGTGATGGTCAACTCGGTCGGGTTCGGCGGCAACGCGGCCAGTCTGGTGCTGGCTCGGTAGCGCTGCGGCCCCCCCTACTCGCACACCTCGAAGAGACGCGGGGAGCTGGGCGCGGGCAGCGGAACGGCCGCGCTCTCGAGAAAGCGCAAGGCGGGCCCCGTGTCACACGCCGTTGCACCGGGCTGACCGATGTCGGCAGCGGGATCCAGATAGCAGTATCCCGAGGGTCCGCTGAGGGTGTCCGCCACGTTGAGGCACGCGCAGTAGAGCGGGCTGGTCACCGTGGGGTCGGCCGCGCAGGTCGCGATCGCGTCGGCCTTCCCCGCCAGCCGCACCATCTCGCAGAAGAGGTAGTCGTGGCAGGCCCCCCCGCTGCACACCATCTGGGTCTCGAGGCGTGTGCGCAGCTCCGCCTCGAGCGAGGCATCCGCCGGCCCGTCGAGTGGCGCGCGGCCGTTGACCAGGCAACTCAGCGCCGCCTCCGGCGCGATCGCCTCGACGAGTCGACAGGCGGGGGTCAGCCCCTCCAGGGTCAGCTCGGTGTCGAGACAGCCCGCCCGATCGACGGCAAACTCCGTCACCGTTCCCGGAAAGGGCGCCACGTTGCTGGCATCGTCCTCGTCGGCCGAGCCACAGCCCACACCGCTCAACAGCAGCGCCACAGCGGTGCCGAGCCTCAGGCGCCGCGCCAGCGCGACCCTCGCCCAGCGCCCGGCACCGACGAGCACCATCACCGCACCCCGGGCGGGGGCACCGACTCGTCCGGTCCCCGCTCCTCGAAGAAGTCGACGAGATGCAGGGGGGTGATGAGGCTCTGGACCACGTTCAAGAGCTGGCGCTGAATGCGCGCATAGGCCCGCGCGCCGAGCCCCACCTGGATGGCGTGTGCCGCCGAGTAGTCGCTCTGCGCCGCCCGCTCGACGACCAGATCGAGCCGCTGGATGGTCTGGCGGCCCTGCTCCTCGAGCTGCTGGGCCCGCCGCGCATCGTTCGCCTTGACCGCCGCCGGCACGTCGCTCAGCTGCGCCTCCACCGCACGTCGCAGCACACGCAGCTCGCGCACCAGATCGTCGTCCGGCAGCGAGGCCCCCCCCATGCGCGCCAGCTCGACCAGGTTCTTGGCCCGCTCGACGAGCCGCTCCACCTCGCGAATCAGGTTGATCATCCCGAGGAAGTGCGCGCGGTCGGTCGAGGTGGCGAGCGGCGAGTGGACGAGGAACAGGTTGCGGATCGCACGGTGGCGATCCGCGACCTCCTCGGCCGCACCGTACAGCTTGAGGCGCCCCTCCTGGGTGACCTCCTTGCCCCAGAAGAACTCGCCACCGGTGACGACCAGCGCCGTCGCATCGTCGATCATCTGGGCCAGATCGGCCGCGAGCTTGTTCTCCAGCTCGCTATTGCGCAGGATGCCAAGCAGGTCCGTGAACACGCGATGATCCTTTCGGTGCGGGGGGGAACCGCTCGGTTCTACCACCCCCGGGTCGCCGGCGCGAGACGGTGTCGCCCCCCTTCAGCGCAGCGCGCCCCACCCGGATTCACAGCTGGGTCGGCTCGATCCGGACCTGCGCCCCGAGCTCGGCGAGCATCTCGCTCAGATGATCGGCCATGCGACGGTTCGAGGTTCGCGTCAGCACCCAGGGGAGCCGGCTGATCGATTCCCGCGCGCTGGCGAAGCTCATCGGGAGCTCCTTGCGGAGCTGAGAAATGACCCCGATGGGCTGCTCGCCAGCGTGCACCAGGACCACCTGCCACCCCATCCCCGCGGGGGACTCGCTGGAGGGCAAGGAATCGCGATACCCACCGTTGCGCGAGCCGGGCACGCGCACCTCCGAGGCCTCGGGCAAGCTGGCCAGCTCCAGAGGGTCGTCGAGGAACGTCTCCACCAGCCCGCACTTCACGCACGCCACCAGCGAGCCGGTGACCGCGCGCGTGTGCCGCAGCTCGCCGCTTTGCGCGCGCACGTTCCACTCCACCATGCCAGTTTGCACGAAGTGATCGGAGCCGCACCAGCGGCAACAACGGTTCGGAGCCGCCATCGTCGAAGCGCCCACTGCGTACCGCCTTCCCGCGCCGCAGGCAACGCCCGGCCCCCTCGCTCACCGCTCGAAGAGCCCTCCCGGCAGCGGGGCCCCGCCTCCGGCGGCGCCCTCGTCTCTGTCTCCCCTCCCCCTCGCGCCCGCAAAAAACCCGAGCAATCCCGCAGCATTTTGCGCGATCCGACCCTCTCTGCCCCCTCCCACCCGGGGTGGAGGGCCGGAGGCAACCCGGAGACGCCCTCGTCCGAGCGACGCCCTCGAGCTCGGAACTAGCAACCCGGGGAACGGGGCTGGAGCGCCATGGCCCGGCGGATCGTGTCCGAGGGCAACTCGGCGAAGGCCCGGCGGTACTGCTGATCGAACCGGCTCAAGTCGGTGAAGCCGTGGGCTAGCGCAGCATTCGTGATCACGCCTGGGCGCAGCCCGGCTTGCAGCCGGCGGCGGACGGCCTGAAGCCGCCGCTGCAGCGCGTACTCGTACGGAGAGATCCCCATCACCTGCTGAAATGCGTACTGCAGGACGCGCGTGCTGACGCCCAGCTGGCGCGCGAGCTCGGCGACCGCGACAGGCGTCCCGAGGTTCCCGTCGATGCGGCAAATGGCCCGCCTCACCAGCGCATAGCGCTCGTTTCTTCCCCGGCCCGTGTGCAGCCCGTAAACCTCCGCCGCAGTCTGGATGATCCGCGCGACACCGTCGAGCACCATCGCCCGGAGCCACCGCGCCGCGCTCGGGTCGAGGGACACCAGAGACTCGCGCTCGAATGCGCGACATGCCGACGTGATGCCCGCTCGCAGCGCACAACCCGGATCCAGCAGCGGCACGAAGCGACGCTGCCCTTTCGCGTCGACCGCTCGGCAGACGTGCAGCAACCCTAGCTCGTCCAGGAGCGCGTTCGCCACGACGATGTTCACGGCGGCGGTCGGTCCCCGGAAGACGGAGCTGTAGTCGCGTCCACAGCTGGCGATCGCGGCGACGTTCCCGGGCATCTCCGTCCCACACCAGCAGATCTCGTTGCCGTGCGGGGGGGTGATGGCAATCATCGTGCACTCGTCCGGAAGCTGATAGTCGTTGAGCACCGTCGTCCCCTCCGTGAAGCTCGCCACGCAGAGGTCGTCGTACACGACCTGGTACTGCTCCGAACGAGGCAGCTGGCGGTCGAGGCAGGTCACCTCGAGCTCCCAGCCGGTCATCACGTGGGCAAAATGGGGCTCCGTCGTCGCCTCGGACTCGAATCTCGCTGACGGGCTCCGCGGCCCCTCCTCGCGTGCCTCGTCGGCGCGCGCAACACCGGCCGGTTCAGGGCTCGCTGGTGCGGAGTCGGGGTGCGTCGCGTCCATCTCGTCGTCTCGCATCGAAGTGCCACTTCAGCGCGATCTCCACCGCCACCGAGAGACCGAAGAGCGCGTTCGTCACCACGATGGGCGTGAGCCCCAGCAGGCAGGCGTACAGCTCGCAGAGCGCGGCGGCGCCAAGGTTGAGGAGCAGCATCGGCATCGACACGTCCTCCGCCGATCCCGTCCTCCAAGTGCGCACGACCTGAGGAAGAAAGCAGGCGGCAACGCAGAGTCCGCCCAGGTACCCGATGGCATCAACCAGCGTCATACGAACATTCTCCCCCGCGTCGGTCGCAGCGCACTATGCGATTTGCGAAAGCCGGAACCTGCACGCGATGACTCTCCACGCGTTCGGCGTCCCGATGTGAAAACCTCGTGCGCATCCAGTGGCGAAGACCGTGGCCGCGACGACCGAAGTGCGATAGTCGTCGTGGGCATGCGTGCCCTCACGGAGCGGGAACTGAGGAACGTGGCGGTGGTGAAGCGCCTCCTCGCCGAGGTTGGAAGCGCCAAGCACACCGACGCGGTCCGGGATCTCTTCGCGCCTGGTCTGGTGGTCCACCACGACCACCCGACCCGCGGCGCGGCGGCGGGAAGCGAGGGCGAATTCTTCGATGAAACGCCCGCCAACGTCTCGATCCTGGCGATCGACATCTGCGAGATCGTCGCGAATGAAGACGACGTCGTTGCGCGGTGGCATGCCCACGGGACCCACGCCGGAGAGGGCGTCGAGGTGACTCCGGCGAAGCCGCCCGTGGATCTCTCCGGCATGACCTGGTTCCGGTTCCGCGACGGGCGGATCGTCGAGCTCTGGATGCACGGAAACGGGGCCGGCCTGCTGCGTCGGCTGACCGTCGCCGTGCTTTCACCGCGTCGCTACTACTCCCTGTGCTGTGTGTGCAAGAAGCTGAAGGCACCGCAGGGCGAGTGGGTGACGGTCGAGAGCTTCATCTGGAGCACCACCGGTCGCCGCAGCAGCCACGGACTGTGCCCCCACTGCTTCGAGGACCAGTACCGGGAGTGTGAGAGGGAAGCAGGGGGCGGTTGATACCTCCCTTGCTCCACCAGCGCTCCGCGACCTGACCTGGACCACGCGCGTCGCCCCCCAGGTGTCGCCCCGCGAGACAAGCACACCCTGATTCAGATCCAGACCAGCTGGTCAATGCGCCCCGGCGGTTTTCGCCACGAGCGCACACCCACACACCAAATGCACGTCCAGGCGCCAACCCACCGATCGCTGGTGGTAAAATCCGGTCCGGCATGACGGAACCATCAAAGGCAAAAAAAGAGGAGGCGATCGCGATCATCGACCGCGACCACTCCTACCGGTTCGTCAGCGGCGCCTACGCCAAGCTGCTGGGTGTTCCGCAACAGGAGTTGCTCGGGCATCGAGTGGCGGAATCCCTCGGCCCCGAGCTCTACGAGCGGTTCTCCGTGCCCGCGCTGGAACGCTGCTTCTCGGGACGCACCCATCGAGACGTCGCGCCGCTGCCATCGCTCGATGGTCTGCCGCGCCTGGTGGATATCGAGTACCACCCGCTGGTCAACCCCGAGGACGTCCAGGCGGTGGTGCTCGTGGCGACGGAAGCCAGCACCGAAGGACCTCCACCGCGCCACCCTACCCCACCCCCTCCCCACGTGGCGCACGAGCGTCGGCTGGTGACGATGGGCTCCGCCGTCGCGGCTGCGGTCCACGACCTGGGGAATGCCCTCTCCGCGATTTCCATGAACCTCGATTCGCTGGGAAACAAGGCTCTCGGCACCGACGAGGCCATCATCGAGGCGCGCCTCGCCTGCGCGTACTCTCGAAAACTCATCGCTTCGCTGACCCAGCTGGGTCAGCCGCCGGAGGAAGCTCGACCCGTTCCGATCGTCCCCCTCGTCCGCCACGTCGCAGCGACGCTCCGCGCCGCCTGGCCCCCAGGCATCGACATCGAGTTCGCCGCTGACGATCCAACCATCGAGGTCGTCGGTGACGAGCTCGGGCTCTCACGGGTACTGGCGAACCTCTACACGAACGCCGCCAAGTCGATGTCCGACACCGGTGGAGTGATCGAGGCGGTGGTCATCCACACGCGGATCCGCGTCCCCATCATGACCGACACGGGGGCGATCGAGGCCGGCGCGTACTGCGTGATCGAGGTCTCGGACACCGGGTGCGGCATCCAGGAAGAAGTGCGGGGGACGATGTTCCAGCCGTTCGTCACGAGCAACCGAAGCGAGGGGTCGGGGCTCGGGCTGGCCGTCGCGAAGGCCATTGTTCTCGACCACGGGGGCGGGATCGTGGTCGAGTCGCAACCAGGAGCCGGGAGCACGTTCTCGGTCTTCCTCCCGATCCGGGAGTCCGCCGCACCTCCGCACTGGAACAGCATCCTGAGCATTCCGCCACCCGCCACCAAGTAGTGCCCCGGCGGGTGGCACTGGTCGCCACCAGACACACCGCCTTCGAACCTGCACTCGGGGGCCGCGCGATGGCCATGCAGAAGGCTCGTTCGCCCCGCACCGGCGCATCTCCGCACACCACCCACCGGAACCCGGCCCCGCCCCCCCCGAGCCCCTTGCGGTCCCGACCGACCCGTGACAGAACCACTGCCTTTCTCCCACTTGCCCCCGTAGCTCAGTGGATAGAGCAGCGGTTTCCTAAACCGTTGGTCGGAAGTTCGAGTCTTCCCGGGGGCGCCAGTTTTTTCGAGGGGTTACGAGCCAGGCGGGCTCGTTTTTTGTGCATCATGCACAGCGGTTTGCACAAAGGGCTGCACAAGATTCGGGGGCCGGAGGCGAGATGATCACGCTGCTCGACGTGCTGGAGGAGAGGGGGTGGACGATCGTGCGTCGCGAACCGGGGAGCATCGACTTGGGCACCGTCGTTTCCCAGCGCTACCCCCACCTCGCAGAGGACTACGTTGAGTTCGTCTCTGCATTCGACGAGTGCTGGAGCGAGAAGCACCAGATGTGGTTCCTCTCTGCCGCCGACTTCAGGGGCGAGTCGGACAAGGCGTTCAAGTGGGACGAGTGGGAGCGCATGAGCCTGGATTCGGCCGAGGGCGACGCGGACCTGATCGAGCAGATCAGGTCGTTCTGGGATCAGCACATCCCGATCCTCCATTCCGTCGGGAGCGGCCAGTACGAGTACCTCGCCCTGCGCCTATCTGGGGAGAACGCCGGCGCGGTCGTCCACGGCTTTGAGCCTGAATTCGAGCAAGCCGACATCGTTTGCCCGTCCATCGGAAACGTCGAAGCATTGGCGACTGCGGTGCGGGATCTGGAGAAACTAGCGGAACCGTGACCGACGATCGCCCCCTCGGCTTCATGTCGGTCGTCTACGAGATCGACAGCACCAGCACGCCGGGCGAGATCCGACTGGAGAAGCCAGCGGAAACCAGCAACGGCTTCGTCTGCGGTGGCTGGCTGAAGGGTCTGCACGACCGGCCAACGGAGGGGCGTGGCGAAACCGCCCTTGCCGCCGCGCAGGACGTGTTGAAGAAGCTCGCGGCCGAAGCCGTCGCGTTCGAGGCTCGTGGTGACCGTCTGCTGGAGCCCCGCCAAGAGTTCCCGATCAATGGCGCCGAAATCGAGTCGATGTTTCGGATGTCGTTGGAGGGGCAC
This sequence comes from Polyangiaceae bacterium, assembly GCA_050304295.1. GTDB lineage: Bacteria > Myxococcota_A > Polyangia > Polyangiales > Polyangiaceae > JAFGBI01. The sequence continues at coordinate 46 of JBNLDK010000024.1, read as the reverse complement.
TTGGGGCTTCCACCGAAAGAGTACAAGGGCGCCATCGCCTCCGGCC
>JBNLDK010000023.1:0-8435 GCA_050304295.1 Polyangiaceae bacterium | reverse complement strand
AGGATCTCCGGTGAAGAGGTAGACCAGGGCGGAATTGGAGGCGTGATTCCGCCCCGGGTTCGAGTCGTCCATGTAGGAGTCGACCGTCGACTTGAGCAGCTCCCACTCCGGAGTGTTGTCCGCCACCGCCGCCTCGATTTCCGAAAAGCGCTCCTCCGAGATGTGTAGATGGAAGGGGGTTGTTGGCCGCGCCCCTCCCACGGGGATGAAGCCGCCGGTGTTGCTCCGCCCGCCGGTGCTAGGGCCCGTCCCCCCAGTTGGGGTGCCCCCCCCCGAGCCTCCAGTGCCGGCTCCTCCGGTGCCGGCCCCTCCACTCGTTGCTGGAGCGCCGGCCGCCTCGGATCCACCGCGGCTGCCACCGGCGCCTGTGGTCCGCCCGCCAGTGCTGGCTCCCCCTGGAGAGCCGGCTCCGGCACCGTTGGAACCCGCCATTCCATTGGTGCCGCTGCGACTCGCCTTCCCCTTCGAGCACGCCGCTGCCGAAAGACACAAGGCCAGGCCCGCGCACGTGGCCACGCTGCGTAGAATCATCCTTCCCTCCAAGCGGCCACTCTAGCTGAGCGAAGCCGAAACGCTAGCCGTGCACCCGAGTGTCACCCGGCTCGGCAGGGAGTTCGCGGCCTGTTGCTGCGGGTTGGTGCCTGCGCCAATGTCGAGCAAGTGACTCGACGTTTGAATAGGGAGAGGCCGAGTGAGTCTTCCAGCAGCAGGCTCGTTCGGGCAGCGCGATGACGTTCGAGTTCACAGTGAGTGGTGGGTTCGCTGCGCGGCGAGGTGCCCGCACGATGCGGGGGTCACTGCAGGGGGAGACAGGAGCAAGACGCGCCGCAACTGCCAAGGTGTCCGCGACTCGGGCCCCCGCGTCGGCGTCTATCCGGTCAGGGGCAATCCATTTCTGGCGCGGTGCGGTTCAACCGAACCCTGCCCCAGTGTAGGATTCGACCGTGTACCGAGTTAGCCGTGGTCGCCAGGCCAACCAGTCGCTTCGGATTGGTTTCTACACTCCCAACTACCCGGGCGTTGCCGGCGAGGGAGGAATCGGGACCTACGTGCGCAACATCTCGCACGCGCTTGGTGAGGCAGGTCACGAGATCCACGTGCTGGTGCCGGGGGCCGAACGCGAATTGGTCGAGGATGGCGTTCGCCTACACCTCGTCTCGGCTCCGCATCTACCGGGGGTAGATCGATTCTTGCCGGGCGCCGGTGCCGTGCTGCACATCGGACGTGCGATGCGCTCCCTCGTGCGGCGCCACAATCTGGACGTCGTCGAGTTCCCGAACTGGGAGGGGCTCGCGCTGGGCTTTGCCTTTCCGCGGCCGGTCCCCCTCGTGGTTCGGTTGCACACTTCAACACTCGAGACCATCAGGATCGATGGAGTGCCAGCCACCTGGGTGCGCCGGATGGACGCCTGGCGTGAGCGAGCCACCGTGCTGGCGGCCGACACGATCGTGACGCACTCGAAAGCGCACCAGGCGACCATGGCGAAAGAGCTTGGGATTTCGCCGGCTCGAATCCGCATCGTGCCGCATGGCATTCAGCCGGTGGATGACACGGTGGCACCCGAGCGCGACCCACACACTGTCGTCTATCTGGGGCGCTTGGAGCGGCGCAAGGGGACACTCGACCTGCTCCACGCCGCACGTATCGTGCTGCGCACGATGCCGAGCGCTCGCTTCGTCTTGATTGGCGCCGACCGTCCGCATTGTCCTGGCGGTCGGACCCATGCCGAGTACCTGCAGCAGGAGTTCTCGGATGGCGAGCGCGACCGGATCTCTCTTCTCGGGCGGCTGCCGGACGACGAGGTGGAGTCCTGGCTTCGTCGCGCCACAGTGTTCGCGGCCCCGTCACTTTACGAGTCGTTCGGACTGATCTTCTTGGAGGCGATGCGCTGGGGAACGCCAGTTGTCGGTGCCCGTGCGGGTGGTGTCCCCGAGATCGTCGAAGATGGTAGCAGTGGCTTGCTCGTGCCGCCGGAGGACCCCGAGGCGCTAGCGCAGGCGATCTTGGGGCTACTCGAGGACCCAACTCGCCGGCGGAAGCTCGGCATTGCCGGTCGCGAGCGCGCTCGCAGCGTGTTCTCGATCCAGGCGGTGGCGCAGCAGGCCGTTGCCCTGTATTCTCACACGATCGAGCACCGCGGTGCTTCCGGGCTCGAAACGCGGTAGACAGACGGTACCTGGCACCGACGAGCCGTGAGTCGAGCAATCCCTCAGCCATGTCAGACACCAAGCAGACCCCGGATCTAGGTCCTGTCCCGAAGGTTCAACCGCCGAAGTACGTGGCGGAGCGGGCCTCCCCCGCGGAGGCTCCAGTGCTGGCGGAGCGGCTCTGGAGTACCGGTGGGATGAGTGATGCCTCGATTCCCGCCGTCGCGAAGCGCCGCTCCGCATGGCTCTATCACGACAATCCTATGGCACCCGCCAGCACTTGGGTTGTCCGCCATGGGGACCAGATCGTTGGGTGCGCTTCCTTGACGCCGCGCATCGCGTACGTCGCCGGGAGACGCGTGCGTGCCGGAATGCTGATCGACTTCGTTCTCGTGCCGAAGCATCGTTTTGCCGGACCAGCCGTAACTCTTCAGCGCCGCCTTCTGGAGGATACTCGCAGTGAGTTCGAGCTGGTCTTCGCCTATCCCAACGAGATGGCTTCGCCGATCTTCCGTCGTCTCCGCTACGAGACCGTCGACACGGCGACCGAGTACCTTCGGCCGCTGCGATCGAGGCAGGATGTCGAGTCGTTGCTGAGCCGTAGCCCTTATGGACAGCGCATCCCGAAGTCTCTTGCGCCGTTCGCTTCGCGAGGGGCGGCGCTCGGAGTCGACATTGGACTCCGCGCGCTCGATCAGGCGTTCGCACTTGGTTCGCGAGGCCACGCCGAGGTGTTGTCGTCCCCCGACGAGCGGTTTGACGAACTGGCGAGAACGGTGATTCGCGGTGATGGGGTGTGGCTGCTGCGGGATCGAGCCTACCTCGACTGGCGGTACGCCAAGCACCCGACGCGGTCGTATCGTATCTTCGCGTCGAGTCACTCGGGGGCAGCCAGGGAATCGGGGGCGCTCAGGGGGTACATCGTCTACAGCATTCGCAACAACGTGGCGAACGTCGAGGATGCCTGCTGGCGTGGCGGCTCCTGGGAGGCAACTGCTCTGTTTGCCCAGTATCTTCTCGCTCTCCGCAAGGAAGGCGTCCGAGCGTCCAGCATCGTCTACGCTGGGCTGACCCCGTGTCGATTCGAACGACTGGGATTCATTCGACGCACCTCTACCCGTCCCCTGATCGTGCGGGCCGAGGAGGCGACCGCTCATCGTCGCGACAGTTGGTCGATCGCCGAAGGCGAAATTGATATCTAGGCGGAGGAGCCTGCTGCAAGGAGCAAGAAGTGCGCGCGCGCGTTTGCATGGTCGTGAACAACCTGGATGTCGGTGGTCTGGAGAAGGTTGTCCTGAGCCTGCTGGATTGCCTGGATCGCGTGCGCTTCGAGCCCTACCTCGTCTGTCTCGATGGCCCTGGCAAGCTCTTCGACGATGCGGCGATTGACGACGCCAATCGCCTTGTGCTGACCAAGCGTCCGGTCCGCATGGGACCCATCGCAGTGGATGCAAGCAGCCTATGGCAGCTCCGCCGCTTCCTCGCGGAGCGTCACATCGATATCGTGCATGCCCACAACCTGGCCCCGCTGCTGTACGGCGGTCTGGCATCGCGCACGCGCCTGGGTGGCCCCATCGTCCTTTACTCCGAGCACAACCAAGTCTACAGCGCCTCGCCGGCGAGCCGGGCGAAGTTCAGGTACTACGCCCGGATTGCGCACCATATCGTCGCCGTGTCTCACGATCTCGAACGCACCCTCCGCGAGCAGCTTCGGGTTCGATTGCCCATCACGGTCATCCACAACGGTATCGACGGCGACCGGTTCCAGGCCGGTGAAGGCGATGCTGTCAGACAGGAGCTCGGCGTGGGTCACGACGAGGTTCTCGTGGGGACTGGCGTTGTCCTGTCCAAGCAGAAGGGAATCGAGCACCTGATCGAAGCTGCGAGCCAGGTTCTGGCGAGGGAGCCGGCGGCGCGGTTCGTGGTGGCCGGGGACGGCGCGCTGCGCGCCAGTCTCGAGCAGCGCGCCGCCGCACTAGGGGACCGGTTCGTCTTCCTGGGGTATCGACGCGACATGCCCCGGATCATTTCCGCACTAGACGTCTACGTTCTTCCGTCGTTGTGGGAGGGGTTGCCTCTGGCGCTGCTGGAGGCGATGGCTATTGGAAAACCCATCGTCTGTACTCGCGTGGGGGGAAATCCAGAGGTGGTTGAGGATGGCGTCAACGGTTCCGTAGTGGCGCCGGGTGATGCCGGAGCACTGGCTGAAGCGCTCTGCGCGCTGATTCGCGATGCGGAATGGCGCCGCCAGATTGGGGAGCGGAATCGCGCGGACTTCGAGAAGAGATTCAGCGAGAGTGCGATGACTCGAGTCCACGAAGATCTCTACGAACGACTGCTGATGGAGCGCCATCGCTGGTAGGCCGCACTGGTGACAGCGGAGACCTGAACGCGCTGCCGTTCGTGCGGTCCCAAGGCTCACTGGTGCCGAGCTCTCCCCGGGGCGGCCCGTCGCTGGTCGGGGTACGTCTTGCTCCGGTAGGAGGTGCATGCTAATCCAGAATCCGGTTGTCTGGGACCGAACAACAGCGAGCGACGCTCCGGATCACCTGGCGCTATGGAGCAATGGATGACAGTCTCGCGTGCAGCTTGGCGCGGCGCGGCTGCTTTGTGGGGTGCCGGTCTCACGTGAACCCTGCAAAGCGACGAGCTCGCGACAAGTGCCGGTGCGAGTACCGCGCCTGGGCTCTGTTTGACTGGATATTATGAGATGCTGGTCTCCGTCGTCATTCCTACCTACAACTATGCGCGGTTCGTTCCCCGTGCTGTCGAGAGCGTCCTCGCGCAGACGTATGGGAATCTGGAGTGCACCGTGGTCGACGACGGGTCGACGGACAACACAGTGGAGGTTCTGGCTCGCTTCAGTGAGCGGGTGCACACGCTGCGACAGAGGAATCAGGGCCTATCTGCCGCGAGGAATGCTGGCATTCGGGCGAGCCGGGGAGAAGCCATCGCCTTGCTCGACGCCGACGACGCCTGGTGGCCGTCCAAGATCGAACGTCAGGTGCAAGTCTTGCGGGACCGTTCCGAGGTGATGGCGGTCGGCTGTGGGATCGAGGTCGTCGACGAGGGAACGGGTCGGAAGCGGGAAGTCCACTTCGCGTCGCCGGGTCGCGGGATCTCCGCGCTTCGCACGCTCGCCGTGCGCCAGTCGTGGGTCGGAGGGTCCGGTTCTGGGGTCTTGGTTCGGCGCCAGGTTCTGGACGAAGTTGGATTCTTTGATGAGACGCTCACCGCCGCTGAGGACTGGGACATGTGGCTCCGCGTGGCGGCAAACCACCTCATCCAGAACGTCCCGGAGGTGCTGGTGAGCATCCACAAGCACGGGACTGGTAGCTTCAGCAATGCTGCCAGGATGCAGGCGAACCAGACTAGGGTACTCGAAGCGGCGGTGATCCGGTGGCCAGAGGCTTTTGATCGCCGCACCCGTCGTCGCGCCCGCGCACTGATTGCGAAGGACGAGGGCATCGAACTCGACGACTCCGGCCAGCATGCTCGAGCATTGCAGAGCTACGTGCGTGCGTTGGGCGAGTGGCCGTTCGACCGGGAGACTTGGCGTCGTGCGGGCAGAGGGTTACTCCGGGCCGTGGGAGTCTAGCGGTCGGACACCAGAGAATCGTTCGAGTTCATTGGAACCGATTGGGCACGCAGCGATCCAAGATCGTGCTCGCCGATTTGGCGGAATACAACCTGGTCTACGAACTGTTGCGGCTCGGTCTTCGGCGACACCCACGGCTGGGCAGTGATGGACCGACGGATCCTACCGCTCATTGGAGGTGCTGCCTTGTCACCACCGGGCTGCGGGACTACGAAACGGTCGACATGCAGCGGAAGAGATATTGGTTCGGCCAGCGAACCCGGCGCTCACGAGTTTGGTGCTCGCGATTCGCGCTCTCGCAGCTGGTCGTCCTGGTGGTCTTGGTCGTCGGCGGATGTGCAACAACGAAGCAGGAACCTATGATTCCGAAGGATCTCGTCTCCGACAGTACTATTGAAGCGCTGCGGAGCCAGTCCGTGTACTTCGGTCACCAGTCGGTCGGCTACAACATCATGGACGGCATGAAGATGTGGCTCGACGAACGTCCGGGGGGGGGCCTCAAGATCCTCGAGACGAAGACGAGTGCCGAAATTGTGGAGGGAACCCTGGCGCACAGCAAGAACGGGGAGAATCACCACCCGCTCAAGAAGATCGCCGACTTCGCGGCCACCCTCGAGGGTGGGGTGGGCGACCAGGTAGACATTGCGTTCTTCAAGTTCTGCTATGTCGACATCACCGAGGAGACCGACTTCGAGGATGTGTTCGATGATTACAAGTCCACTATGGAGCGCCTGCACAAGAGCTACCCCGACACGCGGTTCGTTCATGTCACCGTGCCGCTGGTCGTGGTCCAGGGAGGGGCAAAGGCTAGACTGAAGAAGCTACTAGGTCGCGAGCTCTGGGGGGTTGGCGCAAACATCGCTCGCCACCGCTTCAACGAGCTGCTTCGCAAGGAATACGCCGGTCGCGACCCATTCTTCGATCTTGCCGCGGTCGAGGCGACCCGTGTCGACGGAAGTCCGGTGCGGTTCCGGGAAGGTGGTGCCGAGTATCCGTCGCTGGCAGCTGAATACGCTTCTGATGGGAAGCACCTGAACGAACTCGGTGCCCGCTGGGTGGCGGGTCATCTGCTAAAGACGCTGGGAGAACTGAGTCGGGGTGACGGTGGGGGCGGGTCCTAGGCGGACCCCTCTCCGGTGCCAGAAACGTATCAGATTGGAGGGAACATGATACGCAGTGAAAGCGCGCTTCTGGGAACTTGCGCGGTCCTGTCGATTGGTCTTGGTGCGTCCGCAGCGTTGGCGGAGAACTACGACGTTGGCCCCGATCAGACCTACGAGAACATCCTGGATGTGCCGCTCGACAGTCTGGCTGCGGGAGACGTGATCCAGATCCACTACCGCGAGGAGCCCTATCGCGAAACGTTTGGGCTCGAGTTTGCCGGTACCGAAGCCGAGCCGATCGTCGTCCGCGGGGTCCGGGGTCCGAACGGCGAGCTGCCCGTGATCGATGGTGAGGGAGCTGAGAGTGGGTATGGAGCTCACGACCGCGGCCTGATCCACGTGGACGGTGCCGAGTGGTTGACCGTCGAGAACCTGGAGCTTCGCAACGCGAACGAGGAGAATGGGTTTCCCGACAATGCATCCGGTGTCTACGCCCCCAACGGTGCTCATCTCACGTTTCGAAACCTGAACATTCACCACAATGGGAATGGTTTCTTCACGTGGGTCGGGGCATCGGACGTCCTGCTGGAGGGCAGCCTCGTTCACGACAACGGCAACGAAGGCAGCATCTACGAGCACAACATCTACACCGAGTCGAACGGGATCGTCTTTCAGTACAACGTCATGTTGCCGCTCCGGTCGGGGGCGGGCGGTGGAAACCTGAAGGACCGTTCAGCTGGTGTCGTCATTCGCTACAACTGGATTGAGGGTGGGAATCGCGTGCTCGACCTCGTGGAGGCCGAGGATGGCGACTGGGATCATCAGGACGATCCAACGTTCGTCTATGGGAACGTGCTGTTGAAGCACGAGGACACCGGGCAGTCTCAGGTTGTCCATTTCGGGCAGGACAACGGCATGACGCCTCGGACCATGCTCTACTTCCATCACAACACCGTCTTCTCGGATCGGAGTGACAACGCCACGCTCTTCTTCCTCAACGCGCCGGCCACGGCGGACGTCAGGAACAACGTGTTCTTCTCCAGCACGTCGAGCCTGGAGCTCCTCGACCCCGATGACTCGTCCCAGGCGGTGCTGGAGCTAGGGGTGAACTGGATTTCGGACGGGTACCGTCAGGGGAGCAGCGACGCCACATTCCGCGGCTTGGACAACCTGATTGAGGGCAGCGATCCGGGTTTCGCGGACGCGCCCGAAGACTTCGCCTTGCTCGAGGGATCGGCGGCGATCGATGCGGGGGGCGAGCTGGCGAGCGGTGCGGATGGGCACCCGGCTGATATGCAGTTTGCCGGCCTGGGCAATTCTGTGACTCGAGAGGACGCAGGGGACCCCGACCTCGGAGCGTTTGCTTTCGGGGCCGGCGGCGGATCGATGGGCACGGCTGGAGGGAGCTCCACGGGTACCGGAGGGCGTTCTTCGGGCGCCGGCGGGGGGAATACCGGTGGCCCCGCCGAGGACGCTGCCGATGGGTCCGGCGACGACGATGGTGGGTGCGGTTGCGGTGTCCCCGGCTCCCCTGGCTACTGGGGGCTGCACTTGCTGTCCTTGCTGGGTCTGGCCGCGGTGGCGCGT
>JBNLDK010000022.1:0-20492 GCA_050304295.1 Polyangiaceae bacterium | reverse complement strand
CGGGCGGAGCGCCGACGGGCGGAGCGCCGACGGGCGGAGCGCCGACGGGCGGAGCGCCGACGGGCGGAGCGCCGACGGGCGGAGCGCCGACGGGTGGAGCGCCGACGGGCGGAGCGCCGACGGGTGGAGCGCCGACGGGCGGAGCGCCGACGGGTGGCGTGCCAGCGGGCGGCGCGGGCTCGGGGACCGCTGGTGCGGCTGGCTTCACCAGCAGCGCTGGGAGCCCAGGAGTTGCCGGCGGTGGCGGGGTCTCGGGCCTCGGCGCGGCTGGGACAGCCGGATCTGCGGGTGAAGCGGGCGCGCCAGCTACCGGAGGCGTGTCGCCCGGAACAGGCGGTCTCGGCCCCGAGACGGGCGGCGCCGTGCCCACCGGCGGTACCTCGATGACTGGTGGTGCGCAGGCGACTGGCGGCGAGCAGGCGACTGGTGGCAGCGCGACGACCGGCGGCGCGCAGACGACCGGTGGCTCCCAGGCCACGGGTGGAGCCGTGGCCACCGGGGGTAGCGCGACGACCGGCGGCGCTCAGGCGATCGGTGGCACCCAGGCCACGGGCGGCTACGGCACGGGCGGCCTCGCGACGGGAGGCACGGACGCAACCAGCAAGGGCTCATCGTCTGACGACAAGGGCGGCTGTGGCTGCGCCGTGCCGCGGCGGACCTCTTCGCCGCTCGGAGCACTGGTTGCTCTCTCGCTCCTGGGCGGAGTCGTGGCCAGGCGTCGTCGGCGACGCTGAGCGTCCCGGTTCGGTTCGCGACAGGGCTGGGCGTGGTCGGTGGAGGACGTTCTCGTCATCCCGACGACGCCCAACCCAGGATGGAGAGCAGTTCCGGATAGGAACGGGCGACGGCGTCGGCCTCGGGTCGAGGGCAGAGGGGCTCGCATCCCGCGGCCGCGCAGTCGATGACTCCGGCGCCTCCCCCTTGTCCACAGTCGTCGTGGTGGGCCGTGAGCCGTACGCTGCCCATTCCGAAGGCGCGCGCGCCGGCGACGTCGCTGCGCCGCAGATCTCCCACGTGGACGGCGCCGACCCGATCGACGCCGAGCCCCTCCAGTGCCGCTGCGAACGCTGCAGGGTGCGGCTTCGGCACGCCAACCTCGTCCGAGAAGATCGTCACCTCCAGAAGCTCGAGCAGACCGTGGCGATCGAGCAGCTGGCGGACGACACGCCCAGAGGAGAACCCGGTGTCGCACACGAGCGCGCGGCGGACCCCTGCGGTCGCGAGCGCCGCGAGCGCCTCGCGACCCCCGTCGACCGGTTGCACGTCGAGTCGGAGGATTGACGGTTCCAGTGCTGTCACGATCGCGTCGACCCGATCCGGGGGCGACGGCAGGGCGAGGGCTCGCAGGGTGAATTCGACCATCTCGCGCGCGCCGAACACCCGGCGCCGGTGCCATTCGAGCTGGTGCCGGCGCCAGGCATCACGCAGCGCGCTACGTGTGGGTTCGAGAGGCGTCCCGAGCAGTGCAGCCAGCTCCTCGGCGCGCTCCGACTTGGCCGCGCCCGAGGTGGGGTGAAACAGCAGCGTCGACCAACAGTCGAAGGTGACGGTATGCGGATGTCGCAGGTGTGTGGGGACGGGTTGGGACACCCGCGCGATCTAGATGAGGGAGCGCGATTGTCGAATACTTTATCGGTCGACGGGTCAGGGGGCCGACCGGGACCCCAGCGCTGCCCTGACCCACCGCTGGCCAAGGTACGCGTGGGGTCCCGCAGCGCGGCTACCAGGTCAGCCAGGCTTCCAGGGGGGGCGCTTGCCCAACCGGCCATGGCCGGGCGGGGCCCGTCGCCGCGGGACCCGTGCTGGGACCCGCGCCCCATTACGGGCGCGACTGGCGCGCAGGGGCCCCAGCCCCGCTTGCCAGCTCCAACCGGAAGCGTCGGGACTTCTGGCTAATGCTCAGGTACCGGAAGACCCACGATGCCAGTTGCCTGCGCGCCCAGGACGATCCACCGTTGCCCGCTATCGCTCCATCGCGGTGATGGCCACGATGTACCACGCGGCGTGGGGAAGCCATTGCTCGACCCAGCGCCACTGCTGCCAGTCTTCGCCACCAGCCATCCAGGCGATGCCACTGCTCCCGTCACTGGTGATGCCGTTGGCGATCCCACCGGTCAGGCTGCCCACCTCAGGCTTCTCGCCGCTGTACGGAGGGGGATTGTTTCTTCCCGCGCCCCGGAGGAAGCAGACGTCGTAGGGATTGTTGCCCAGCACCCAGTCGACCTGGTGCCCCGCGAAGCGCAATAGGTCGAGGTACTCGCTACCCGTCGCGCCGATCGCGCCTGCGCCGAGCATGGCGGCGGCAGCGAGGGACCCCAGGCGGGCATTTTCACCCTGCCACCAGTATCCTGTTTCGTTTTCGTGCGGCATGAAGAAGCTCGCGGTGCCGTTGCTGGTGTGCTGGCGCGCGTAGCCGTACGGGTTGACCACCTCGCTGGTCACGTCTTGGAGGTAGTCGAGGTGGGTCCGGATGGCGGTCTGGGCAGTGGAGCGCTGCGCAGGGTCCGTTTCCACCTCGACGTAGCGCGCCAGCGCGACGACCGGAAGCCCGGCGTCGGAGCCGTGCCAGAAGGGGCGCGAGCCACCGTCGGCGATGAAGTACCCGCTGGGCGCGAGGCGTCCAATGAGCGAAGCGGCGCGGCGGCGGGCGGCTTCGAGATATGTCGTGTCGTCGGTCGCCCCGAACAGTTCGCTGGCCGCCAGCAGTCCCGTGTAGTCGTCGATGACGTTCTCGATGCCGTCGTCAGCGTACTGAGCGCCGCTGGTGTCGAGATGGGCGAAGGCCGCCTTGGCGCCGGCGAGGTATTCGGTGCTGGCGAAGTCGCCATCCCGTCCCCAGTTCGCGATCCGGGCGAGCGCTGCGATGCTCATCCCTCCGCCCTCGCGCATCGCCGATTGGTAGTCTCCCGTACGCGATCCGTTCTCGCCCACGAAGGCGCAGATCGAGCGAGAACCGACGTCTCCGCTCCAGCCATCGAAGACGTTGATGTAGAAGTACCCCCCCGGATCGAGCACGCGGAGCAGGTAGTCGGCACCCCACAGAGCTTCGTTCCGCACGGCCTCCGCGTGACCGCTTGCTGTCAACAGTTGCTCTCCAGCGTCGGACACCCACGCGAGTGCCCAGGCGACCAGCGGGATCTGCTGCGGGTTCATGTAGTTCGCGTAGCTCAGGTGGGTCAGGTACTTCGAGATATCACCGGAGGCGTCATACCAGCCCCCGCGGACGTCGCGGGTGCCGCTGCCACCGGTGAACGGAACGGCTTGATCGGCGCTCCACACGTTGGGGTCGTCGGCTCGCGCGCCATTGAAGTAGCCCAGCACGTTCCCGAACGTTGCTTCGAACAGGTGGGCGTCTCCGACTTCGAACGCTTCGCTGGTCGACCCTCCCACCTGCAGGCGATAGGTTCCCGGCTCCGTGAGTTCGGTGAAGTCTACCGAGTAGAAGGTGCTGTTGCTCCCCCAGGCGGAGAAGCTCTGGCCGACCAGGTCGCCACACCACACGGACTGTCCGCTGGCGTTGACGACGTGGAAGCGATCCAGCCCCGGGGACCCCTCCACCACCGCGTGCTTCGGTCCCAGGGTGGCGAAGCCGAGGTGGTTGAGATGAAAGGCTGACGCAGTGCCCCCGCTGGAGGCTCCACCCGAGAGATGGAGAAAGTCCAGGTTGGCGATCCCTTCGTTCGAGCCAGTCGTCACCAGATACAGCGCGTGGGTGCCCGCCGCGCCATCCAGTGAGATATTGGTCTGCTGCCAGGTGTTCCACCCGCCCGTTGTGGCGAGCGACTGGGAGCCGAGCAGGGTACCGGTCGGACTATCGATGCGCACCTCCACCTGTCCCCCGGCGACCTCCTTGGCGTAGCTCAGCTCGAGGTTGGTGATGCCGTCGAGCGTGACCCCGTCGAACTGGAGCCAGTCGCCCTCCTCCATGAACCCAACGGTGCTGTTTCCGTTCTCGAGCTGGGTGCCCGACTGACCGCCGGTCACTCCGCTTGGGCATCCGACCCCATGAGCGCACTCCGCCTCGATCCGGAGCGCCTCCGCCCCCGGCGTCACGGTCTCGCAGTTCATCGTCTGCCCGCGGGTCAGGGGATTGCCGACCGTTTCGCTCCCGCCGCTGGCTGTCGCCCCAGTTCCGGAGAGGGCTCCGGTGGCGCCTGTGCTCGGAGTGCCGCCACTCTCGACTCCGCCACCGCCAGCACCGCTCCCGCCCGAGCCTGTCCCGGTGGCGCCGCTGCCACCAGTGCCGAATCCTCCTGTGGCGAACTCGTTGCTCCCACCGCCGGAGCAAGCGACCGCGCTCCACGCCGCCGCCAACACCAACCATGCCTTGCCACTCCGGAATCCAAGAACTCTACTGCTCATCTCGGTTGCCCTGCTGAGCCGTGCTCTAGCACGGCTCTCGAGCGTAGTTGGGGCCCGTGACGGGAAAAGGTGCGCGGTCGCTGCTCGTCGCGCCCCACTGGCGTGCGAATCGGGAGCGGTGCGCCAACGACCCTGAAAAACTTGAGTCTCGGCGTTTGCACAAGGACGACGGTGGTGGCGCGTGCTCGACCAGCGCACGCCTTCGGAAGCGGCTGGTGGGGCTGCCCTGGCAGCGCCCATCAGTTGCGCTGATTGAATTCTCCGTATTTGCCGCCGATCAATGCAAACGTTGCGCGCTGCTGGCCCGGTAGATGGTCTTCGCGTTGACGAATTCGCGGATCCCGAGCGCCCCGAGTTCGCGCCCGTAGCCGCTGGCCTTGATCCCGCCGAAGGGCAGGCGGGGATCGGACTTCACGAAAGCGTTCACCGCGCAGCATCCTGCCTCCAGCTCTTCTTCGGCGATGCGTTCGCCGCGCCTGACATCGCGAGTGAAGACCGCCGCGCCGAGGCCATAGGGCGTGTCGTTGGCAGCGCGGATTGCCGCGGCTTCGTCCGGCACCGCGAGGAGCGTGGCGACGGGGCCGAAGAGCTCCTCCCGCGCGGCGGGACTGTTCGGCGGGACATCGGTCAGAAGGCTGGGGGGGTAGAACCATCCTGGGCCCGCGGGCAGCTGGCAGCCGAGCCGTGCGCGCGCCCCGGCTCGCAAGGTTGCCTGTACCTGCTCGTGCAACCGGTCGCGCAGGTCGGCCCGTGCCAGCGGACCGACCTGCGTCGCTTCTTGCAGCGGGTGACCCACGGTGTAGCTCCGGAGGTGCTCGACGAGCGCCGACTCGAACGGCTCTCGCACCGCGTCGACGACGATGAAGCGCTTGGCTGCGATGCAACTCTGCCCCGCGTTGAGCAGCCGGCTCTGCGCGCACACCCGCGCTGCGAGTTCCACATCTGCGTCGGCCAGGACCAGGTAGGGGTCACTGCCGCCGAGTTCGAGCACGCTCTTTTTGAGCAGCTCGCCCGCTCGGGCGGCGATTGCCCGACCGGCGGAGACACTGCCGGTCAACGTGACGGCGGCGACCCGCGGATCCGCGAGCACCCGCCCTGTGGTCTCGACATCGACGCACAGCACTCCGAGCAGCCCCCTGGGCAGTCCGGCGGTGGCAACCAGGCGTTCGATCTCCAGTGCGCACCCCATCACGTTCGGGGCGTGCTTGAGCAAGATCCCGTTGCCGGCCATGAGCGCGGGGGCAGCCGCCCGGAAGACCTGCCACAGTGGGAAGTTCCACGGCATGATGGCCAGGATTGCGCCGAGCGGCTGGTAGCTGACGAAGCTCCGGTTCGCGTCAGTGGCGACTTCCTCCGGGGCGAGGAACTCGGCGCCATGGTCGGCGTAGTGCTCGCAGACCCAGGCGCACTTGTGGACCTCGGCCCGCCCTTCGGTCACCGGTTTCCCCATCTCCCTCGCCATCAGCACGCTGAGCGGCTCGGACCGCTGCCGGAGCTCAGCCGCGACGGCGCGCAAGAGGACGGCCCGTTCGCCGAACCGGATCATCCGCCAGCTAGCGCACGCGCGGGCCGACTCGGCCAGGATCGCCTCGACCTGGCCTGGATCGTGAGCAGGGTGCGTCGCCCACTGCAGGCCATTCGACGGGTCGATACTCGCGAAACTCATCGGGTTCCTCCGGTGTTGCGAAGCGATGACGGGGTCCGCGTGGGCGGGTGCCTCGATGATACGACACCTGGTTCCTGGTCGAGAGTCGTACGAGTCGGTTGCGGTGGTTCGCAGTCGGTGCCGCCGGAATTCCCCCTGTCGTGGTTGACCGATTGTCGGCGATCTCCCACGATGATGCGCCAGTTTTCCGCGATGCATCCCCTCGACCAGAGCTACCGCCCGGAGCGTCACCAGGCGTGGATTGGGTTCGCCATTGGCCTGTGTGGCACGTGTCTGATCCACGGTTCGCTGGTGCTGGTGGCAGCTCTGGTGGCTTGGTTCGGGGGCGGAACTCCGGTTGCTTCTGCCCAGTCGCAACAGCAACTGGTCTTCGTCGATACCCATCCCGCCGCGCCGCCGGAGCCCGAGCCCGCGCCGCCGGAGCCCGAGCTCGATCCGCCGGAGCCCGAGCCCCCTCCGGAGAGGGCATCCCCGGTTCCGGTCCCGCCGCTGCCGCAGCAGCCCGCGCCGGCGGAAAGCGACGCCGAGACCGGTGAGAACGAAGAGCTGGCGGAAGTGGGGGAGACGCTGACCACCGAGGCGGACGTGGACACCTTCTCGGTGGTCAGCGGCGAAGGGGACCGTTTCGCCGGCGGGGAGTCGGCTCGGGGGGGAACCTCGAAGAGCGCGGTGCGGGGTCGCGGTGGTGGTGACGAACCGGATGCCACCTGGGTCCCCCCTCCGACTCCGCCTAGCCGCCCGGCGCTGCCGGAGGTGGTCCGTCGCCCCTGGCCCAAGAACGGCAGCTGGAACCAGTGTCGGTTTCCCGACGCTGCCAAGCAGGCCGGGATCGATGACGGCCACGTCTCGATCATCGTTCATGTCTCGGAGAAGGGACGACCGGTCTCCGTGGATGTCCTCTTCGAGTCACCGAACGGCTACGGGTTTGGCGACTCGGCACGTCGCTGCGCGATGCGGCGGGGCTACCATCCTGGGCGGGACGCTAGCGGCCGCAAGGTCGCGGCCCAGACCCAGTCGTACAAGGTGCGGATGTTGCGAGACCGGCGCTCGGGTGGCCTGTAGGGCACGGCCGCTGAGTCCGTCCCCGTCAACGCAAGCCCAGAGAGCTGAGGCTGGTGGCGGGCGCGGGACTGCTGTGGTGTTTCTGGCACGGGGTCGGTTCGTGCGAGCCCAACAATAGTATCCCGCACTCTCGACACCATTTGAAGACTGGTTCTGGCCGTCGCGCGGTCCCATCGTGGGCGCATGACGCGCGCCGCGATCGCTCACCAATCGACTGCCTCGCTGCTGGCCGTGTTGCTGGATGCTCCCGACCTCGTTCGGCAGGTGCAGGCGCTGCCTGGACCTGCCGTTGTGGACCTGGTTCAGCGGGTAGGTCTCGAAGACGGAAGTGAGCTGATCGCGCTCTTGACCACCGACCAGCTGACCGAGCTGTTGGACGAAGTGCTCTGGGATGCGAGCGCTCCGGGGGCCGACGAGACCTTTGCGCCGGAGCGGTTCCTCACCTGGCTCGAGGTGATGCTGGAGGCTGGCGAGGACTTCGCGGCGGACCGCTGCGCGGAGCTCTCCGAGGACCTACTCACCCTGGCGGTGTCGCGCCTGGCGCTGGTGCTCGATCTCGTCGAGGTTGCGGCTGCCGCCACTGACCAGGGCGACGGCGAGCTTGTCGAGAAGGCCCTCGACTCGTGCCAACACCAGGAGCTGGCCGAGTACTTTCTGGTGGCCCGTGAGCCCGAGGGCTGGGACGCATTGGTGACGGTGCTCCTTGGCCTGGACGCTCGCCATGGCGATCTGCTGGAGAGGATCCTGCACCGTGCATGGGGGGTGGCCCACGAGCAGCTCGACGATGCCGGGGGACTGTACGAGCTGCTCACGGAGCTGGACGTGCTCGAGATCGACGCGGCTGCCGAGCGCGAGGATCGTCGGGCGGCGCTGGGGTATGTGGCGCCTGCCGCCGCGCGTGCCTTCCTGAAGCTCGCCAGCCAGCGTTCGGCAGTGAGCGAGCTGGCCATCGAGGATCCCCTCACGAGTGCCTACTTTCGCGAGCTGCGCTTGCCAGGCCCGTCTGCCACAGCGGGTGCCACTGGGCGACGGGGTGCCGGCCCGGTTTCCCGGGTTCAGTCCCGGAAGCTCCTGAATTCGGGCGCCCTGGCGTCCCCGGATCCGTCTGCGATTGGAACCGACTGGCGCGCGGTGCTGGCAACGCAACCGCAGAGTTCGAAATCGGCGGCGCTCGGCCCGACTCCGGACGGAGCGTCGCGGGCGGGCGACCTGCGCGAATGGCTCGTCGAACTCGCGGACCTCTCGCCTTCGCGTCACGCCCGCATGCTCGACGAGCTCGCCTACCTGGGCAACGTCCTCGTGGCTGGGGAGACGTCGCGGGGACGACCTTGGCGAGCGCTGGAAGCGATCGAGCGAGCGCTCGACGTGTGCCAGCGCGGGCTCGAGCGACTTCCCGGACCGTGCTCCGCAGCGCAACTGGAGCGGTGGGGCCTGGTGGCCGCGTTCCGCTCCGGATGGCCCGAGTCCGATGGCGACGAACGCGAACTCGTGGACGTTCCGATACAGAGACGAGGCTCCGCCTCTGGCGGAGCCCCTCCCCGGAAGGTGCCTACTGGATCTCGACGATCGTCTCGCAGCCCACGCTGAAGAACAGCGTCGAGCCCGGGACGCTGACCGTGTTGCAGGTCACGTCGCAGAGGTGAATCGTTTCGGGGGCGTTCGGATCGTCGTAGTACCACCCGTCATGATCGCCGCAGGCGCCTTCATCGTCGACGCGCGGTGCCAAGATCGGGGACAGCGTCGAGTCACAGATGCCGAGATTGATCAGGCCGGGGTTCAGATCCTGTCCGCCAGGCGGAGGCGGGATCCGCAGATCGCACGGGATGGCAGCGTCGGTGCGAATCGCGTTGAGCGCTTCGAGCATGGAGCCGGCGATGTCGTCGGTGTTCGTCAGGTAGGCCTGTTCGGTGCCGCCAGCCCGGGCGATGCCGTCGAGCTGCTCGCGTGAGCTGCCGATCCCGTTGTTGTTCGAGTCGATCCCCAGCACGTAGGTCTCGGGACCGCTGCCACCGCTGTAGCAGTCGCGAGCGGCGTTGGTAGCGGACTCGAAGGTCGCCGAACACGAGTGCTCGGGAATTCCATCGGTGACGAGAAGAATGACAGTCTTGCGGCCGGGGTTCTCGTCGGCCCAGTCGTTGACGTGCTGGCAGGCGCCACGGATCGCCCACTGAGTAGGGGTGCCCCCTTGCGGTTGGATCGAGTTGAGGCCTTCCACCATGGCGTCAGCGTTGCCAGGTAGGGGAGCGATTGGTACCGTGGCGTCCGAGTGGTTCTCGACGCTGCACAGCTCGTCGCTGTTCCGCTCGCTCTCGGACATGGTGGCGTCGTGGTCCCCAAAGAATCCGAGGCCGACGCTGATTCCTGCGCTGGCGGGGTCACGGAGGAAGGTTTCCATCGCTTCTCGGACGGGCACGATCCGGGAGCCCGGCGGCGAGCTGTACTGATCGCAGCACCCTCGGTCGTCCACGCTGCAGCTCATCGAGCAGGAGATGTCGAACATCACGAAGATGTCGAGCGGCTTGTTCTCGCCCTCGTAGGCTTGCCCGACGCAGCCCGCGTCGTCGGCTGGGGTCAAACATTCCTTGGGAATGTCTCCGGAACCACCACTACCGTTGAAATTGTAGGTGTTGCCTCCACTGCCACCTTTGTCGTCGTCGTCGTCGTCACCACCACCACAGGCAGTGACGGCCATGACCGCCGTGAGCCCCGTCACCGCCAGCGCGCTAAAGATTCTCCACCGAGCCATGACTTCCGATCCTCCTCTTCGCACTCTAGCTGTTTGGACGCGACGTAGCAAAGTGAGCCGAGAAAACTCAATTTCGCTCATGATCACGGATCCGCCACGACGGGATCCAGGCAAGACGAGCGACGCCCTCCACCCGGGTCAAACTCGGGCGTGTCGCCGCGCGACGGACAGTTGACGCAACCACGAGCTTAGTCGCGGTGTTCCTGGTCGAGCAGGCGCAAATGGTGGGTCCACGCAGTCCGATCCTTGCATTTCGGCTTGGCAGCCGAGAGCCGTCCCATGAGAAGCCCAACGCGCTTCGAGCGCCCGCGATGGTCCCCGGACGCTCAGGCCTGACTTGGGGCACTTGGCTCCGACTCCGGCCCCCAGAATCGCGCACGGCTTGCGGGCCGGGCGAGCTGCCCGAGGGGCCCTGAGATGCTCCCTCTTGCGGATGCCAGAGGGGAGCCCAGAACGGAATGAAGCCGGGTGACATCCCTGCCGAGAGCGAGCTTGTCCGCTGCCGCGGCTTCGTCGAGCGAACGGTCGCCCTGATGACTCCGGTTGACGGCGCCGGTGTGTTCCTGTTCGTCAACCATGCGGCCCAGAAGGTCTTCGGGATCGCGCCCGACGCTGGTGCGGGGTGCTCCGTGTTCGACTCGCGACGGGGTGGCCTCGAGACAGACTCACGTCAGACACCACAGTGCCAATCACTTGCGCTGATTGAATGCTCCGACTTCGCCCATCCTTGGGTGAGGGAAGAGTCTCCGAAGAATGCCACCTCTCTCAAGTGGCACTGGTCCACATTGGCGATCCACGCAAGCGTTGCTCGCTGCGGAAC
Source organism: Polyangiaceae bacterium (assembly GCA_050304295.1). GTDB lineage: Bacteria > Myxococcota_A > Polyangia > Polyangiales > Polyangiaceae > JAFGBI01. The sequence goes on along the minus strand of JBNLDK010000022.1, from coordinate 9,836 downwards.
CGCAAGGTGAGTTGGTCGGGGGTGGCCCGGCGCATGCTATGGACGATCGATCTCCAGTACGGGGACGACGGAGAGCTGTTGCAGATCAACGGCATTGGGTCCGACATCACCGCACTCCGTGCGGCCGAGTGGCGCGCGAGCTCGGCATTCGCTGGCTCGGCAAGCCGTACGAGTTCGCGCAGCTGGCGGAGCTGGTGCGCGAGACCCTCGACTGCGACCGCGATGGCCGGGCCAGGGTCGAGGTTGGGTTCGCGCATGGGGGGGCATTTCTGTCCCCCCCCACGCGCGATGAAAGCAATACGGTACATACTCCACGTTGAGCGTATCGAGGCGCGTTGGGAAGCGGGGTGGAGGGCGATGGTGCCTCGATTGCATCGCGCGAGTCTGGTACACCAACCGCACACTTTCGTGAGCGCCGCCAAGCCCGTTGGTGGGCGCAGATTCCGCTTGGGAGGCGAGCATGTTGCTGTTGGACAGTACCGAAACGACGAGAACTCCATCCAGAGTCAGGACCGCGCTCCCGCGATTGTTCCTGGTCGCGCTCACCGCCCCGCTGTGGCTGGGATGTGGTTCCGGATCCGATGGTGACGAGAACACGAACAGCACGGGTGGGGCACCGACGGGCGGCACCGGTGCTGGCGGATCAGTCACGGGTGGCGTCGCCACCGGCGGCGCACCCCTCGGCGGTGGCCCCACCGGCGGGGTGGCGCCCACCGGCGGGGTGGCGCCCACGGGTGGCGCGGCGACCGGCGGCGTGCCCACCGGCGGGGCGCCCACGGGCGGGATGGCGACGGGCGGAGCGCCCACGGGCGGCGCGCCCACGGGTGGCGCGGCGACCGGTGGAGACGCTACGGGTGGCGCGGGCGCTGGGGGGGCGGCGACTGGTGGCGCCCCCACTGGTGGGACTGGCGCGGTGGGGACGGGGGGGGCGCCGAGTACGGGCACCCCGGGATGTGGCTCGAGTGACCCCCTCTCGAGTGGAACGATCAACGTGGACATCGACGGGACCCAGCGGATGTACGTCGTGGACGTTCCGACCAACTACGACGCGAACACGGAGTACACACTGGTCTTCGTCTGGCATCCGCTGGGAGGCAACGCCAACCAGGTCGTGGGGGGCGACTACAACGGGCTGAAGTCGCTCGCGAGTGGTTCCGCCATCTTCGTCGCTCCCGATGGGCTCGACGGAAGCAACGGAGAAGCCTCCGGCAGGGGTTGGTGGAACGTCAACGACATCGACATGCACTTCTTGCAGAACATGCTCGACAATCTCTACGCGAACCTGTGCATCGACCAGGACCGCATCTTCTCCACGGGATTCAGTTTTGGGGGTATGATGTCCTACACGGTTCCCTTCGAGTTCGACGTGTTCCGAGCCGTTGCCCCCTGCTCTGGCGATCTGCAGGTCATCCCCCACGACGACACGTTCACCGATCCGATCCCCATCATGGCGTTCCACGGCAATACCGATGCCGTCGTTTCACCGGATCGCGGGCGAGCCGCTCGCGACCAGTATCTCAGCCGCAACAACTGTGGGACCGACACCCAGCCGGTCAGTCCCAGTCCGTGCGTGGAGTATCAGGGCTGCGACGCTCCCACTATTTGGTGCGAGTTCTCCGGCGGCCACGCCCCCTGGAACGAGGAACCTCAGGCGATCTGGCAGTTCTTCTCTCAGTTCTGAGCGTCGGACACGGCGACCTGCTCGAGTTGGTCACCGAAGGCCGCAACCCGAAGATGTACCGGGGACTCGCGCTTCGCTGGCTTCGCGGGCCATACTCGTCGAAGTGACGTCTCGCTGGATCTTGCACGCGGACATGGACGCCTTCTACGCGTCCATCGAACAGCGCGACCATCCGGAGCTGCGTGGCCGGCCGGTGATCGTGGGCGCGAACTCACCGCGCGGGGTGGTGGCAGCGGCGTCCTACGAGGCCCGGGTGTTCGGCGTTCACTCGGCCATGCCCGGGTTTCGGGCTCGCGAGCTCTGTCCCCACGCGGCTTTTGTCGGGTCTTCGATGGAGACCTACGGAGCGGTGTCCGACCAAGTGCACGCGGTCTTCGCCGAGGTGACCCCCGAGATCGAGCCCTTGGCGCTGGACGAGGCGTTCCTCGACGTCACCGGGTCGGTTGGGCTGTTCGGGGGGCCGCTCGCCGTGGCGAAATACGTCAAGCGCCGCGTTCGCGAGGTCACCGCGCTTCCAGTGAGCGTCGCCGTTGCCCCCAACAAGCTCGTCGCCAAGATCGCCTGCTCGTTCTCCAAGCCCGACGGGCTCCTGCTGGTGCCTGTCGAGGCGGTGCGCTGGCTGCTGGACCCGCTGCCCGTGAGAAAGCTCTGGGGAGTAGGGCCGGTGCTGGGTCGCCGGTTGCAGGAGGCCGGGTACCATCGTTTCGTCGACTTGCGCACCGCGGCTCCCGAGCGCTTGCGCGAGGCGGTGGGGGACCGTGCCGAAGAGCTACGACGACTCGCCTCGGGGATCGACGACCGGCCGGTGGTGGCGCACCGTGAACCACGGTCGGTCGGTGAGGAGAACACGTTCGAGCACGATGTGCAGGAGCGGGGCGTGGTGACGGCAGCCCTGACGTCTCACGCCGAATCCGTCGCGCGACGCTTGCGCAGGCTGGGATATCGCGGACGCACCATCACTCTGCGCGTCAAGCTCGGACAGCGTCGGGGTCGCCGGGTGGGGCGCGACGGACACGAGGAGCCCGTGTACCCACTTTTGACCCGCAGCAAGACGATGCACGAGGCGACCGATGACGGCGCGATGATCCGAAGCGTGGCCGTGGGGTTGTGGGACGAGGCGCGTATTGCCGAGGCGGTTCGACTGGTAGGGATTTCGGTGTCTGGTCTCGAGCGCCGAGACGCGCGGCAGCTGGATCTGTTCAGCGAACGGGCCAAGTCGGACGCACTGGGAACCGCGCTGGACGCCATTCGAGAGCGGTTCGGTCGCGAGTCGATTCGTCGGGCGGTTGGCGAGCCCGAGAAGATCACCCACTCGAACCGACGCAAGCGCGGCGACTGAGTGTGGTGGCTGCCGCGGTCTTCGACCCCCATTTGCGCGGGATCGGCGCCGGCTGGGACAGGACGAGATGCGGGAATTTCCGTGATTCGGTGCGCGACGTCGACGAGTTGCTCCCGAGCATTGACGCCTGGCGCCATTCGCCCATGCTGTGTGCCCCATGCGCTCTCGTTGCAGGCTCTACGCGTCCGTTGGTGCACTCCTTCCGTTCTGCGTAGTCGGGTGCGGGTCCGATTCGAGCGCTCCCTCCGACTCCCTCGTCGTCGTGAATGCTGGCGACGAGTCGACTCCCTCTGCTGAGCCGACGGGTTCGCCACGGGTAGTGGCGCTCGCGACGGACCGACAGCGCCAAGTGCCGACCCTGCTGCGGGCCACCAACCGGCAACCCGCGCGACCCGGCGCCACGGCCCCGGCGGCGGCGCGCGCGCACCTGGCCCGACAAGGAGCGCGCTATCGCACGACGGAACAGGACCTGGCTCAGGCGTCGGTGCGGTTCGTCAACGACCGGGGGCACGGCCCGATCCTGGTAGCGCTGCGACAACGTCGAGATGGCCTCGAGGTGCTGGGGAGCGACGTGAAGGTACTCATGCGTCGCAACCTGGAGCTGGTGGCCATCGGTGGCAGCCCGCGCGCGGTGGGGCGAGTCGTCGGCTCCTTCGAGAAGGACCCTCGTGATGCCTTGGTCGCGGCGCTCGAGTACCAGCGCCCGGTAGAGCTCGGTGCGGCGGACTGGGTCGCGCAAGGCGAGGACGACGGGGGCTACCTCCGATTCGATCTGGACCCGGGGTCTGCGGTTTCGAGGGGTGGCTTGCGGCTGCTGGAGCCCGCTCGCGTGAAGGCGGCCTATCTTCCACGTGGGGACGGCCTGGTCCCCGCATACGTGGTGGAGATCCTCTCGAGCTTGCAGGGTGAGCGGGGCCACCTGGCTCATCGCTACGTCCTTTCGGCCGAGGACGGCGCGTTGCTGAAGGATCTCAACCTCCAATCGAACGCTCACAGCTATCGCGTCTGGGCCGATTCGACGGGTACACTGACGCCTCAGGACGGTCCCACCGAGAACTTCACCCCGCATCCCACCGGCACGCCGGATGGCAGGTTGCCGGGCTTCACGACGTCGACCCTCATCACGGTGGAGGGTCTGAACACCAGCCCGCAGGGGACTCCAGATCCCTGGCTGGCCGTCGGCGCCACCAGCTCCACCGGAAACAACGTCGACGCCTATGCCGATCAGAATGCGCCCGACGGCTACAGCAATGGGGACGTTCGCGCCAGCGTCACCTCAGCTGGTACCTTCGATCATCGGTATGACACCACGGCGGGCCCCCTGGCTAGCTCCAGCCAGGTCATGGCGGCCGTGACGCAGCTCTTCTACACCACCAACTGGCTCCACGACTGGTACTACGATTCCGGGTTCGACGAAGCGGCGGGTAACGCCCAGCTCGACAATTTTGGTCGCGGTGGTGTGGGCGGCGATCCCTTGCTGGCCGAGGCCCAGGATGGCGCGTTGTCACCCGATGGAAATCGCGACAACGCCAACATGACCACGCCCGCGGACGGTAGCTCGCCGCGCATGCAGATGTATCTCTGGACAGCGCCGCAGCGGAGCGCGGTCGAACTCGATCCCGGGGGCGTGCTGGCCGCCAACTGGGCCGAGTTTGGGCCGCAGCAGTTCGACGTGACTGGTCGCGTGACCCTGGCCAATGATGGCGTGGGCACCAGCAGTGACGCATGCGAGGCGGTGGCCGGGAACCTGGCTGGTCAGATAGCCCTGGTCCGTCGCGGATCGTGCGACTTCGTCGTCAAGGCGCAAAACGCGCAGAACGCGGGCGCGATTGGCGTCATCATTGCCAACAACGAGGATGGCGCCCCACCAGCGATGGCTGGCAGCAGCGGGACCATCTCCATTCCGACGCTGTCCATCACGATGGGGGCTGGGGACAGCCTGCAAGCGAGCGCTGCCTCGGGCGGCGTCGAGGCGCGGCTGCAGCGCGCGAACGGAGTCGAGCGTTCAGGCAGCCTGGACGGGGGGCTCGTCGCGCATGAATGGGGGCACTACCTGCATCTGCGTCTGGCACCCTGCGAGACTGCCATGTGCGGAGCCATGAGTGAGGGCTGGGGAGACTTCATCGCCCTGCACATGATGGTTCGAGCGAACGATGACCTCTCCGGGGCGTTCCCGATGGGGACGTATGCCGGGGAGGCAACCAATCCAGACTCCTACTTCGGGCTTCGGCGCGGACCGTATTCGCGCAACTTCGACGTCAACGCTTTCACCTTCCGTCACGTGTCGGATGGGGAGGCTTTGCCGACCGAAGCGCCCGTGATGCCGAGCCCCAGCGAGAACTCGGAAGTGCACAACGCGGGAGAGATCTGGGCGACCATGCTCTTCCACGCCTACGGGGCGCTGGTCGAAGCCGCGCCGGGGTCTGGTCGCAGCTTCGAGCAAGTCAGGCGTCTCATGTCCGACTATGTGGTGCTCGGGCTCCAGCTCGCGCCACCGGAGCCCACCTTTCTGGAGGTGCGCGATGCTCTGCTCACGGCCGCCGCTGCCAACGATGTCGGTGACTCGATCGTCTTGGCCCGCGCCTTTGCCGAGCGGGGAGCCGGAACCTGCGCCGTGTCCCCCCCTCGTGACTCGACCAGTTTTGCCGGAGTCGTCGAGAGCTACGATCTCAGTCCTCGCGTCGAACTGGGCCCGATCGGACTTCGGGACGCTGCCGGATGTGGGAGCGACGATGATGGCGTGCTCGACCGCGGGGAGCAGGGGTGGGTGACGGTGGAGCTCACCAATGCGGGCCCGGCAGAGGCCACCGCGGTGAGCGTCAGCGTGACGACGTCGTCGTCGGGGCTGAGCTTCCCCGAAGGGGCCTCGGTCCAGGTGGAATCGATTCCCGCGTTCGAGACGCGAACCGCTCAGGTGCCGGTCGCCATGCAGGACACGGCCGCGGGCATCCAGACCCTGGACTTGGAGATCTCGGTGGCGGTCCCCCAAGCCTGCGAGACGACCCTGCTTGGATCGGACACCTTGCGTGCCAACACCGACGAGGTCGAGGCTAGCTCGGCAACGGACGACGTGGAAAGCGAGGAGAGCCTCTGGACGCCGGAGGGCAACGACGCGGATCAGATCTGGACGCGGGACACGGTCGACGCCAGCGACTTCTTCTGGCACGGGGCCGACTATCCAGCGCAGTCGGACACGGCGCTGGTCTCACCGCCGCTGCCGGTGAGTGCGACGACTCCATTCGTGGTCGTCTTCTCGCATCGTCACCAGTTCGAACAGAGCGACGGCGAAGACTGGGACGCCGCTGTCGTCGAGATCAGTCGCGATGATGGGGTGACCTGGGAAGACGTGTCCACCTACGCGAACCCGGGCTACGACGGAAACGTGAGCACGCTGTCCGGCAATGTGCTGGGTGGTCGCCCCGCCTACGCTGGTACCAGCTCTCAGTGGCCGGACTTCGAGCAGGTGCGGCTCGACTTTGGCACGAGTCTGGCGGACGAGACGGTTCGGTTGCGTTTCCGCATCGGGACTGACGAGGCCATGTCGGACCATGGCTGGGAGCTCGACGACATCGAGTTCTCGGGCATTGACTCCACCCCCTTCGCCCAGGTCGTGGAGGATGCTGGGGATCTGTGTGTCGGTGGCGGCACAGGAGGCACGGGGGGAGCCACTGGCGGGGCATCAACGTCGGGGGGAGACACGGGGACTGGTGGTCTGGCAACGGTTGGGGGCGGCTCAGGGACGCCGGGGCTATCGGGCGGCTCCGGAGGCTCCGGAGCTGGCGGAACGGTGGGCGCTGGGGGCTCCCCGAGCGGTGGCAGCTCCTTCTCCGCGGGTGGCACCGGCGCGGGAGCCGTGCCGTCCGGGGGCTCGGGCGTCGGGGCCACCGCCAGCGGCACCGGGGCTTCGCCGGCGGTTGGTGGATTGGATGGAGCCGGGAATACCGACGCGGCCGGAGGAGGCCGCTCCAAGGACGGTGGTTGCGGGTGCAGCACACCGGGGCAGGCGGGACCCGGCCGCGGCTCGGCGCTGGCCCTTTTCGCCACGCTGCTGCTCCCCGGCGCGCGGCGTCGGCGTCGGCGTCGTAGCCAACGTCGACCTTCCTGAAGCGCCGTCAGGTTCCGGTCGTGCGAGCCTGAGCCCGCGGGTTGGCGAGCTCCCCCCCTATTCGTCGATGCACTTCTCGACTGTGTTCCACGCGCATCCGACGGTGACCTTGCAGGTCGTCTCCTCCAGGTCGGGGCATGCCTTCTTGACCGGCTGCGGCGCAGTCGCGTCAGAGACCGACTGGTCGCTCTCGCGAGCCGCCCCCTCCTCGGTGTCGCCCTCGCCGTCTGCAGTGTCCTCCTCGGCCCAGGTCTGCTCGACTTCGTCGTAGGTCCCACTGGGAGCCAACGCTTCGTCGTCGGTGTCACCGAGATCCGTAGACTCGGTCCCGACATCCGACGGATCGGCGGGACCGGAACCAGCTTGCGCGCAGCCTGCGAGGCAGACGATGAGCGCCATGGCCATGCCACTGACTTTCCCCATGCTTGGATCCTCCCCCCGCGAGGCAGGCCCGGCAACGGGAATCGGCGCGCCTCCTCCGTGGTGCAGGGCCTGCGATCCCAGAGATCCGTGAGAGCGCTCTACCTACAGTGCCGATCACTGGCACTGACTGACATCGCCGTCCTTACCCCTCCTTGGGTGAGGGGCAAAGACTCCAAAGCCCTCACCTCCGGCCGAGTTGCTACTCACGGATTGGGGCCCGCGAGGAAGCTGGCCATGACCTGTTCGGCAGAGAGTGCGATGCTGTAGATCCGGAACTCGTCGACGCTGCCCTTGAAATCGACGTCGATACTGTACTGCGAGCGTCCAATCCAGTTGTTGACGTCGTCGAGGTCGGAGAGGTGATCGGTGAACGGGGCCGAGCCAGCGAGCGCCCCCTGCACGTACAGGGCGATGGTGTCTTGGTCGTCGTCCACCACGACTGCCACGTGGCGATTGTTCCCGCCGGGCAAAGGATCCACCTCGATCAGGGCGGACTCGACGTCCTTGCCTCCAGGGGAGAAGGCAACGCGCATGTGGTCTTCCCAAGCGTGAGGCGAGAGAAAGAGATAGCTCGCTCCTTCCGCGCCTTGCTGTGCCTCGCCCGCGTCGGAATTGCCGAAGTCGAAGATACGCTGCCACCACTCCGCATCCCCGCTGACCCCGGGCCAGTCGACCCAAACTTCGAAGGTCGCGTTGGTCTGGCGCGAAGCGAGGCCATTGGGCAGTGACGCATACTGATCAGAGCTTCCGCCCGCCAAGACCAGCTTCCCCGTGCCGGTGAGTGAGGTGTTGTAGACAATCCCGTCACCAGTATCGCCGACCGAGTCCACGACATTCGTACCGCTGCCCCCGAAGCTGAAGCGGTTCGCCAGGTAGTGCCAGTGGCTGTACGTACAGTCGTCCGTGGTGCAGTCGCTCTCGAGGGCAGGTTCGCACTCCTCGCCGGCGGTCGGGTTGATGACGTCGTCTCCACACTCCACGACCGTGCAATCCTCGTCGCAGGTGCCGCTCTCGCCGGCGTCGTCGCAGTCCTCGCCAGCGGTCGAGTTGGTGACCCCATCGCCACACTCTGCGACCGTGCAATCGATATCGCAGGTAGCGCTCTCGCCGAGATCGTCGCACTCCTCACCAGGATCGGTGGTGCCATCGCCGCACTCGGCTACGGGAGCTTGCCCAGCAGTGCCACCCGCTGGCCCCCCTCCGGTGTCTCCAGCCGTTGCGCCTGCTTCCCCGCCGGTGCCGCTCCCGGCCGCCCCTTCGTCACCGCCGTGACCGGCGGCAGCGGTGGTGCTGCCGGTGGGAGGACTGCCGCCCGTGTCGCCCCCGGAGCCTCCCGACGCGCTCGTGCCACCCGTGGGTGATCTGCCCCCGGGCGATCCCCCGGTCTCCTCGCCTCCCGTTGGCTGGCCTCCCGTCGCCCAGCCGCCCGTCGGCGCGCCGCCTGTCGCAGACCCACCAGTGTTCGCGTTGCCAGACCCGTCGGCGAGGAGATCCTCCGTGTAGACGTTGCAGGCGTACACACTGGCCAGCGAGCTCAGCAGAAGCACACCGCGACATAGGGAACGGGACTGCATGACACGTGTCTGGGCGACCAAGCCCACGGACAGAGACTATCACCTCGATCCTACCGCAGACTGTCGGGGTGTGCATCGCCAACGTGGCGATTCCCGGGTCTTCGCCCTTGAACGGAAGCGGCTCAGGTTCGAGGTCTGCTCGACGGCTCCTCATCCACATTGGCCGCCATCCTACGGTAGCGAGGTGGCGCCCAATTCCAGAGCTCACAGAGCTCGTCGCCTGGCGGGGATTACCCCAGGGCGACCGCCCCGCAAGGCTCCTTTTCTCTGCTCAATCTGTTCGCGGGACCATCACGCATTGCAGTGGCCAGGATCGACGCGCCGAAGAGTGCTCCAAATGACCGAGCGCGATTCTCGAGCACCTCATTATGAGGTCATTTTACGATTGGGGAGGGGGACCCGGGGCCCCGCCGCCCGCGGGCCCCACCCGGTCATGACCGGGTGGGAGGGCGAGTGGGGGTGCGAAGCGGCGGGGGAGGGGCTGGGACAGACCCCTCAGAAACAGACATTGAATGTGTCGAGCGAACTTGACGAACGGAGCTTCTCACCGAGCCCTCACCCAAATGGGGGCTCGGTGAGAAGTGATCGACAATTGCGCTCGCTCATTTAGTCGTAGAATCGGACCTCGTCGATCCAGATGTCGAACGCCACACCGGCGGCGGCCTGGATCTGGATCCCGATAGCTTGGGTCGGGTCGAAGGCGGGCAGATCGTT
>JBNLDK010000021.1:0-7656 GCA_050304295.1 Polyangiaceae bacterium | reverse complement strand
CCGTCCCGACCATTCTCAGTGGGAGCGAGGTGCAAGCGTTGCTCGATCACATCGCGTCGCCGACGCACCGGGCGCTCATCGCCACGCTGTACGGCGCGGGCCTACGGGTGACCGAGCTCTGCACCCTGCGCATCCACGATGTCGACTCCAAGCGCATGCGACTACGCATTACGGATGCCAAGACCGGAGACCGCTATGCGCGGCTCAGTCCCGCAGTGCTGGAGGCACTGCGCGCTCACTACCGAGCTCGACGTCCGCCGGGGCCGTGGCTCTTTCCGGGGCGCCCGATCACCAAGCCGCTCACGCGTGCCGCGGTCGCCAGAGTGCTGAGCCGCGCAGCCACCGAGCTTGGCCTCAAGAAGCACGTGCACCCGCACGCGCTGCGCCACTCTTTCGCCGTGCATCTGCTCGATCTCGGTGCCGACCTGCGCACCGTGCAGGTCCTGCTCGGACACCGCAACGTGTCGAGCACGACGCAGTACCTCCACCTCAGCCAGGAGCGGCTGGCGCGAGCGCCCAGCCCGCTCGACGCGCTCGGCACGGACCAGGCGACTCGACTCGGCTGACCGCCTCGCCTCGTGTCCGACGTGCGGTGCCACCACGGCTCCGGGCGTCGCCCTCGCTTCGAGCTCGCCGAGCTGGTGCGCGCTCACGGCGAGCAGCTCGCCCGAAGCCACCCGCCGTCCCCCGAGCAAGCCCGTGTGCTGCGTGACGTCTCGCGCTGTCGCACGCCTGCCCTCGGGGGACACCTGGACAAGTGCGTGGAGTGCGACTTCAAGCGCCCCGCCTACAACTCCTGTCGCAACCGCCACTGCCCGAAATGCCAGGCGCTTGCCCAGCACCGCTGGCTCGAGCGGCGCCTCGAGCGGATCTTGCCGACCCACCACTTCCACGTCGTCTTCACCGTGCCGAGCGAGCTGCATCCGCTCTGCCGCCAGCACCCGACCGCGCTCTACGATCTGCTCTTCGCTTCGGCCACCGATGCCCTGCTCACGCTCGGCCGCGATCCGAAGTGGCTCGGCGCCCAGCTCGGCATCACCGCCATCCTGCACACCTGGACGCGCGAGCTGCGCTTCCACCCGCACCTGCACGCCGTCGTCACGGGTGGCGGGCTGGCGTCCGACGGCGAGCGCTGGCTCGCCACGCCGCGCGACTTCCTCTTTCCCGTGCACGTCGCCGGCGCGCTGTTTCGCGGCAAGCTGCTCGCGGGCTTGCAGGCGCTGCTCGACGACGGCGCCATCGCCACGCCCGACGACTGGCCCGCGCTACGCGACCGCCTCTACCATCACCGCTGGGTCGCCTACTGTGAGCCGCCCTTCGGCGGCCCCGAGCACGTCTTCCGCTACCTCGGTCGCTACACCCACCGCATCGCAATCAGCAACCACCGCTTGCTCGACGTCGACGACGACCACGTGACCTTCGCGACCAAGCACGGCAAGAGGGCCACCCTGCACCCGACCGACTTCCTCCGGCGCTTCTTGCAACACGTGATGCCCCCCGGCTACGTCCGCATCCGCCACTACGGCCTGCTCGCATCGCGCAACGTGGGGACCAAGCTCGCTGCTGCCCGCGGACTGTTGCGTGGGGAGCGAGGCTTCGTGCCCCGTCGGCTGCGTCGTCGGCCCGCCGACGACTGGCGCGACCTCATGCTCGCGCTCACCGGCGTCGAGCTCCGCCTTTGTCCGCGCTGTCGGACGCTCACGCTGCGGCGGCTCCCGCTCGCCTCAGCCCGCGCGCCACCCACCGCCGACCCGACGATGAGGGCCGCGTGATGCCCATCTCGATGCGCCTCAGTGGTTGCGCCAGCGCCGACGTCCATCCGTACGCTGCGGATCGCTCCCCCGCTCGACCGCCGGACGGCTCCCTCAGCTCCTGCCGAGCGACCGAGACCGGCCGCGGCGCTCGACGCCCACGCCACGCTCCCCTCGGCGCATCGCGACTCCGCTCCCGCCCTCCATCGTGAACCCATAGCTGGGCGCCGCCACACAGCGTTTCGTCCAACCGTCCTTCTTCGCAACGCGCGAGACGCGCCATCGCACGCTGCCGGGTTTCAAGCGCGCGTCGTCGAAAACGGACTACTACTTCTGTAAACTCGTGGCGTGGCCTGGAGACCTGATCTCGGTTGGAATGCCTTTCCGCACACCCGCGAGGAGCGACTCCGGGCCGGGGAAGCCACTTTCGATACTCTCACCGAGGACCTGAGATGGTACGAAAGGGGCCTAGGTGGAAACAAGGCCGTGAATCAGGCCCTGAACTGCTTCGCGGTCGGCAACTGCGTTAACAACGACGACTTGTGGCGCGACACTGGCGAGGGCCACGCAGCGAGCCCGGACTCGATGCTGCACTGGCGCGGAGTACAGGATGGGGGGCTGTTTGGCTTCGCCGAGATCCTAATCGTGGAAGAAGCCATCGCGGTCCCGAAGCACCGATGGCGACAGAGCGCTGACAAAGGGAGCGTCGAGGGGTACGTGTACCAACTCGACCCCCTGACCCACGCCACCACTCCCATCGAGGAAGCTCAGGTGGTCGTTGCCGGGCGAGTGGCCACTACGGATTCTGCCGGGTACTACGAGTTCGTGGGTGTGCCGGCAGGCTCCTCGGTGGTTGTCATGGCCTATGCTTCGATTCCGTACGACCCCAGCGATCCAAGCCTGGGATACGCGACTGCGTCAAACTTCGTCACCGTTGGGGTAGCTCCGGGAGAACGAGCCAGCGCCCCTGACATCCTGCTCGAGCTACCCACTGATGACATCATCGAGGCTTGGTTGCACACCGTGCGAATCACGGGGAGCATGCGGGTGGAGGCGGAGATGACGAACAAGCTCAAGATGCAGTACGAGCACTGTCGTTTCGACGTGACGGTTCCCATCCTTCCCCCCGGACTGGTGGAAGTCGGAGACCCTGGGGAGGTCCGTGAATCGACCGGAAACAGCAACGTATACTTTGCCTGGACGAGCGATGCCCAACCAATCGTCAAGCTGCGCTGCACGGAGGCCAACGGAACCCCCGACGTAAGGGCGCACCTCGACATGAAGTTCACGCTGGTCGACGGCGTCGAGCTGCGAACCGATGTGACCCACCAGCTTTGGGAGCAGCAAGGGGACAAGGATGCGGAAGCGACGTGGCACCACGACAATCTTCCCGCGGGTGGAAGTGTGAATCTGCCGACAATGAACTTGGAGAACCCGGAGTGGGGCGACAAGGACAGTTGCCGTCTCGAGAACTTCACCGTAACCTTCTGCCAGGGAGGTTCATGCTGAAGCCGACGAGCCTGTCGAAGGAGGCCGCCACGTTGCTGGCGGCCTCTTGTCTATGCGCTTGCAGCCAATCGAACAGGCCGTCACCACCGCCCTACGAGTTGCTGGGAGAAGGCTTCGTCTACTGCTCCGCACTGGAAGTCGATGCCGACGGCGTGTACGTGACCTACGACGGCTGGGGGGCCCAGGACATCCATCGTATCGTTCCTGGGGTGGATGGGTACGAGAAGGTAGTCGACCTGGGACTCAACCTGCATACCCATCTCGCGAGCGACGAGGCCTACCTGTATTGGGCGACGGGCAGCCTCGGCGGGCTGCCCGAGGGCATTGGCCGGGTGCGAAAGGACGGCACGGGCGGCCCGGAGACACTAGTCGTGGATCGTGATTGCAACGAGATTACCGTCAGCGGTGACAGCGTTGCCTACAGCTGTCGTGGTGGCGAAGATGTTGACGGTCAGTATGCGCTTGAGGAATATTCACTGAGCGTCGGCAGCACGGAACGCCTCTTGGTGGAGCCAGAGGTGGTTGGGATCTTCTACCAAGGGCTCCAATACGTTGAAGAGTATCTCTACGTTGACTTCGACGATTGCGTGCTTGAATTCCGCGAATCAGCCGCCGAACCTCGTGTTGTTATCTGTGCGTCAGACTGGAAGCCCGAGTGGGCGCATGTCATCCGACAGCACATCGTGTCGGGTGACTTCGTCTATATGTCCACGGTGCTGAACGACGGTAGTCTGGAAACTGTGATTCTGCGGGCGCCGCTGGCTGGCGGCGAAGCGGAGCTCATCGCCCACTCGAACAAGAAGCTCCCCGATCTGGTTGCCGTGCACGAAGGATTCGTCTACTGGTTCCAGGGAGAAGGCAACAGCTTCAGCCACGATGGCGACACGGACCTCGCTCGTGCGGCGGTCGCCGGCGGTCCAGTCGAGATCCTCTTCGGCGGTCTCAACGAACCTTCGGATCTCGAGGTCTTCGACGGCTGGATCTACTGGTGCGACCTCGCCAACGGAAACGTTGCTCGCGTGGAAGTACCGGAACCGAGCGCAGGCGGCGGGTAGTTGAGCTCGTGACCCATCGCGTCCGCGACTGTGTCGGCTACTTGCGTCGTCCGTCACGAGGTCGTTCAGGAAATCGTCATGGGGGATGCCTCCATGGCGAGCGGGAGATGGCAAATCATCCGACCAATGTCTCAGCAACTGCGCATAACTCGTAGTTCTGTAAACTCGTGGCGTGGCCTGGAGACCTGATCTCGGTTGGAATGCCTTTCCGCTCAAGAGGGGAAGAACTACATTGAATCCCGTCAACGTGAGGACGCAGCCTTCCGAACCGAGCACCCGTACCTAGGAGCACTCCGTGACCTGCTATCAGGAAACACAACAGTCGAGCTTCAAGTCCAGCACTCGGCAGAGTCGCTTGCGTACCAGAAAGCAATGATTGGGCACGAGCTCATTGCTGACCGATCCTTTTCAGGCTGGGGCCTCACATCAACGCTGGCCGCACCTGTGCTGGCGACCAGTACCGATGTCGAGAACTTCCTCAAAGGTAGACTCGATGCCATTCAGATTGACGACACCCAGCGAGGGAACAGCTACCAGGACTTGCTACTCACCTGGATCGGGTACAGGTTTGGCGAACGAATGGCCAACAACCAGTTTGCCTCACGTGAGGAGTCAGCCCGTTGGCTCACAGTCATGCTCACGGAATACGACCTTGGTGCGGTCAAGAAGACGGACCCGTTCTACAAAGACGCGCAAGAGCTAAAGCAGTTCCTCGACCAATTCAAGAAGGTCCAGGAACAGAAGCACCCCACTCGCGATTAGCCTACCGCTCGTTACGCCCTTGATCCCGATGCCAAGACGAGAATTCAGACGCGACTTCCACCGCATTGCTACGCGTGGTTCGGCAGCCATATTCCTCGGCAGTGCTCTCGTGGCTGCAGCTACGCGAAGCCCTATGTTGCAGACACGCACTTATCCGGTGAACGCGCGAGTATTCCCAGACAGTACGAATCAAGAGCAATTCCGCTCGCCTGCATTCTTAGTATCTCTCGCACCAAGGCCGGGATGCCTCAGAATTGTCCGCCTGGAGACCGGGAGCGCTTACGAAGTATGCAACGAAACACTTCACTGCGCAGCTCCATCTGAAGTGGTGGCAACAGTCACCGGGTTCGAAGTATTCCGTCGGAACGAGGACGATTCTTTCTATGTCGATGCCGGGTCACAGTGCAATTCAAGTTGCTGCGACTATCGCGGGACAGTTGTCTCCGCCGAAGGAAAGCGACAGGACGACACTGTGTTCAAGCGAATCTGGCTTCGCCTTGGACCGGTTGGGTGGCTAGGTGTAGCGGTAGGAGTCGCAGGTTGGCTCGCGGGCAGACCAAGACAGAAATCGCTAGTTATGCCGGTAATAGGCGCGCTCGGCACAACTGTCTCTTTTATGGTTCTGTGGTATCACATGTAGAACACAACCTGCGTATGCCTCTGACCGCCAAGATCATGCCACCCTCTTCTGGCAGTCACACTGCTCAGCAACAAACAAGGACGCCCGCTCCGCGCCAAGCTCCCCACCGCACCCCGAGTCCCGCCAAGCGAAGCGCCCGGCGCTGGGTCCCCCGGCCGCGCGCAAGGCGCCGCAGGCGCCTGAGCACGGATAAGGCGGGCCCCGCCGGCGCGCAGCGAAGCGAGCACCTGCGGCCGTACTCCGACGACACAGCGCGGGGGGCATCCCCATGGCCTGATCTGTACCGCGAGCACGGTCACTGGCTTCCCTGCATCAGCCTGGCTCAGACGCTCGTGGCGGCGGGGCACAGCGTCGCCTTCATGGGCATCCCGGACTGCGCGCCCATCGTGGCGCCCTACGGCTACACGTTCTATCCCATCTTGGCGGACATCTACCCCTTCGGGCACCCGTCGACGACCGGATGGAGCCCAAGGGGCAGCGTTGGAAGCCGCACCACCTGCAGCCCATCGCGCAGGGGCGCGTGCTCGACGCGCTGTTCGCCGAGGGCAGCGCGAGCCGCCCCGACCTGCTCGTCAGCGGCTCAAATCATCCGACCAATGTCTCAGCAAGTGCGCACAACTCGTAGTTCTGTAAACTCGTGGCGTGGCCTGCGGACCCGATCTCGGTTGGAACGCATTTCCGCAGGAATGCCTTTCCGCCGCGTCACCCGTATCCTCGCGTGCGTTCGCCGGACATCACGGGATCACTCCGAGTGCGGGACGTCTCCCATGCGCTCCATGTCGTGCTTTCCTTTACAAGCTCGCTCCACGCGGACCTCACAGGCTCGCGTGTACAGCTCGTAAGCCTTCGACGGATTGCGGCGTACGCCTCGACCACCCCGCAGGTACTCACCGGCCAGATCTGGACACGCTGGGGGGTAGTGGCTGCACGCCTGCTCCAGAAGTCGAGCCGCTTTCTCGTACCTGTCTTCGTCGTCGGTCAGGCGCACCAGAAGCCGCGCGTAGTCCTGGCACGCCGCCCCCCAGCCCAGGGTCTTCAGCTCACAGCCCTGCCGGAGACTGTCGAGCTGCCCGTTTCCCGCCGACGGAAATCGGTTTCCCAGCATCCAGCACCCGAACGACGAACCGCGTCTGCAGACGTCGAGCAACTCCTGGCGGCTGTCATCGATGGGCCCTGCTTCCAGCAGGACAGCGGCGCAGGCGTCGACGTCGCCGCGCTCGCATTCGTCGGTCAGTGCGTTGCGCATTTCGTTCGGGACGTGGTCGAAGATCGGGCCTCCGTCCGGCACCTGGCTCATGACTCGCGGGCTGCCTGCCTCGATGATGAGCATCTGGTGCACGCACGCGGGTGCGCTGCCCGAACGACAGCATTCGATCGCCAGCTCGTCCCCCGGGTAGTCGTCGTCATCGAAAATGCACTCCGGCTTGTCATCAGGTGGGGCCGACGTTGGCAATGCGGGATCTGACACTGGAGGTACTTCAACGGTCGCGGGAACGTGCTCGACTTCTGGCGCCGACCGCGACCGACAACCCAACACCAGTCCCAGACCGACCGAGCACGCCAGTGCCAGGCGACGAAACGATGAAGGCACGTCAGTCGGACGGGGACCAGAACCACAGGCCACGTGGGGATCCTACAGCATCACTCGTTGGGCGAAGCCGCGATTCGACGGGACTTGGGCACAATCGGCGACCGCTTGGACCGCGCGCCAAGACCTCTCCAGGCGACTTTGGATTCGCAAGCGCTCCCCTCGGCAGCCGGAGTCAAGCTTTCCGGCCTGGGGAACCTTCTGCGCCACGAGGTGCATGCGCTGGCATTGCTCCACGCGCTCGGCGGTCAGTGCATCGAGGCCGTCCGGGTGAGCCAGCGCTTGCTCGAGCCACCGATGGTTGCCCGGCGTGGGCTTCGCTGGCGAGCCTGCCGCCATCAACAGGGTCTT
>JBNLDK010000020.1:0-23660 GCA_050304295.1 Polyangiaceae bacterium | reverse complement strand
CCAGCTATGGCGTTACCGAGTACTCCTGCACCTCGCATGGCGCGTGGGGGGCAACGTCGATCCAGCCCTGCGAGAGGTTCTTCTGCGGTGATGGCAACACTGACCAGAACTACTACTGCGATGCGGGGCAGGTGTGCCTAGAGCACCTGACACTGGACTGGAGCCTGTTCGAATGCGTCGACAACCCTTGCGCGGCGGGACTGCTCGACGTGGGATGCCTCCGAGAGCTCTGCCCTACCGCCGTTGGGGTCGGAGTGGGGTTCTGGGGCGG
This sequence comes from Polyangiaceae bacterium, assembly GCA_050304295.1. Taxonomy (GTDB): domain Bacteria; phylum Myxococcota_A; class Polyangia; order Polyangiales; family Polyangiaceae; genus JAFGBI01. Next base: position 23,389 of record JBNLDK010000020.1, on the reverse strand, counting down.
TGGCATGACGGTGTCCTGTTCCATGTTCTACTGATGGGGGCCTGTGGCGGGAACGGGTGGACTTGTCCTAGTCTTCGATGACCTCAACGCAGTAGATCGTGTCTTCACGGGAGGTGCGATCCGTCTCTGGATCGGTTCTGGGATCCCACCGTATCCCAAGCTCATTGCAAGTCAGCATGGCACAGCGAGGGAGCGCCGCTAGGCGCAGTGAACTCCGACCAACGGTTTAGGAAACCCCTCCTTTCGCGTTGGCCGATCGAAGTCGTGCGGTGGCCGATCCGCCCCGCTCGTTGGCCCAGCGCGGGTTCGATGTTCGCCCGTCCCCTGCCACCGATCGGCCACTTTGCCGCTCACGCCCCGACGCGCCGTCGCCCCCGGATCTGGGCGTTAGTTTCGCGCTCCGGCCGGCTCCGATTCGCGGCGCCAGCGCGCTGTGGACGCTGGGCGAGCGCGCCCCCCGCGTTCGATCGACACCCCGGGGAAACGGGAAGGGCACACCCGGCATCGCTGGGGCGGCGCGCGGGGGAAACGAAAACCGCGTACCCGCTCCGGGTGGACGGCACCCAGAGCCTGCGCCGAGGGCCCACCCGCATCGGTGCGAGGGCCCACCCGCATCGCTGGGGCCACCCACCCGCGTCGCCACGGCCGCGCACCCGTTGGGGGTCGGGCGCGGGGCAAGCTACCGATCGGGGGAGCGGGAGTGAGGGGCGGGCGGGGCGGACTGCTGGGGAGGCGCGCGCCCGGGTTGGAAAGCGCGCGGCCCCCCGCGGTGTGCGCGGCGATCGGGACTCATTGCGCGCGACACGGGAGCTTGCGGCGAGCGGCCCGGGGAAACGATCGGGGGCACCCCCGCATCGTGGCGGGGGCACCCCCGCATCGTGGCGGCGGCACCCCCGCATCGTGGCGGGGGCCTCCCCCCTTGGGTGTTCTTGGGAAAAATCAGGCAGTTATGGATTCGCACGCGCGGGCGGGACCACCTCGGGCGCGGGCGCCTGGGGATCGTCGTCTTCCTCGTCGGGGACGGCGGCGCGCTCCACGCGGAGCTTCTGGTAGTCCTTGTCGTTGCGACCGGCCACGACGGCGAGCGTGCGGCGAAACGCCTTCAGCTCCTCGTGCAGCGCGCCGCCGCGCTGGCGGACGGAGGCGAGCAGTTGCTGGTAGGTCGAGTCGGCCGCTTCGGCTTCCGTCCACTCCTTGCGCGCCGCCTCGTAGACCGAACCGAGCGAGGAGATCAGCTGGTCGGCGTAGGCCAGCGGCTGGCCCGCGGCGTCGGTGGCGCCCTCGGCGGTCTCCAGCAGGCGCTCGCCGTCGTTGAGCAGGTCGTCGGGAACGCGCGAGTCCGCGAACCTGGTGCGGTCGAAGTCGGGCACGTCCCGCACGATCAGCGGCAGCCACTCGCGGAGGCCGCTCTCGAGCCGGGAGACGGCGCTCCGCCCCTCGCTCATCTCGCGACGGAGCTGCGGCTCGTAGCGCTGCGCCTCGTCGTACACTTTGATGTAGGCGGTGGCCGCCGGCACCAGGGTGGTGCGGCAGACGGTGAGCGCGGTGGACTCACCCGAGCGGCGCTCGGCAACACGAGTGGCACGCGGCGCCAGCCGGCGCAGCTTCCAGTACGGCACGGTGGTAGGCACGAATAGGCTCCTTCCTGGGCCCGCGAAGGCCAAACGCCGCCGTCGCCTCAGTGCTCGACGCGCTCGCCCCCGCGAGTACCCCCTCGACGTAGACCCGGCCCGGACCTTCACTCCATCGCGGCACTCGATCAACACCGAAGTCGACGCTTCTCGAGACACTCGCCGCGACTCATTTGCGTCCAGCGCGCACCGCGCGCGGGCTCACGACGGGGTATTCCAAGTTCGCCCCCGACGATCACCGCTTGCTTGATCGCTCGTTGCGATCGATTGCCCGCACTTGCGGATGACGTCGGTACGCGCCGCGAGGCGGGCACAGTCGGTCACTCTCTTCTTTCTGCTGACCGCAACCCAGAACAGGGACCGCGACGATCGCGGTGAGGGTCGTGGTCATGCCCCTGCGTTCACTCCTCGGAAACCTGTTCAAACGGGGTCGACCCACTCGCATGGACCGATGTCTCGACCCGGAGTTCGGAGCACTCGTCGTCGTCCGCGCGAACCACGAGGTCGAAGCTGATGTCGAGGGTGAAGGACTGGGGGTCGGTGAAGAACACCTGAACCTCGCCGGGTTCGGCGATGCGTGACCGTTGGTGCTGGCGGCGGCCCCCCACCGAGGCACACGTCTGCGCGAGCGTGCCCGTCGGAATCGAGAAGCCAGCACCCTCGTTCTGAACCTCAATCGGTCCCTCCAACGACACCTCCGGGCCTTCGACGGCCACATCGTCGCCATCTCTCGTCGTGATGACCAGATCGGCAAGCGAGATCCGGAGCCTCCTGATCGTGGCCCTGAACGGGGATGATGGGCTGTAGTCGCCACCCTCAGCTGCCATCACCACTTCGGCGCGAAGCAACGAGCCGCCTTCCAGCTGGTCCCCTACTTGATAGGCCACCATGCTCGAGGTCGGTTCGAGTTCGACCCGGTAGTCACCGGCACTGGCTTCGCTGTCGATTGAGGGGCACCCGCCGAAGTCCTCGCAACCTTCGTCACGGCAACCCGTAGAGCACAACAGCAGTCCCAGCATGGCTGGGGCGACAAACTCGCTCATCCGGAAGAACCTCCAAGCTCCGAGGCTCTCGTGGGGGCAGCGTCGCCGAGTCAGCACCTGTTCTTGATGTTCACCTTCCATGTCACCGGGACCAAGGTACCACGCGCCGGGCCGGGGTCGGTCGTGCGATGGCCGAGTCGAAAGTCTGGGGATGTTTCTCGCCGCCACCGCAAGTGGTAGGCACTGTGGATTGGATCTGTGGTGCACGTCATGAGTCTGGGAGTCGCAAGGCAAGTAGGCGGTCTCTTGTCCGCCCTCGGCATGGTCCTGATCGTAGGCTGCCAGAGGCGATGGGTCGACGAGCATCCGATCGAGGCTGCCGATGCGGGTGCGGCGAGCCAGCCGCCCGTCGCACGGGACCTTTCCGAGCTAGGTGGAGACGTCAGAACCCTCGAGGTGGAGTGGCTCTCCCCACGAGCCCGCGCGCTCCGAATGCACTGCCCGACGCTGCCCATACCGAAGGTGCAGCTGACGCTGCCCGCTCTGGTCGTGGAACGGCTCGTCCGTTCGTGGCGTGCCTGCCATGCCGGCGACGACGCGGGCTGCGTCGAGCTCGGTCGTGCCCTGCTCGACGGCGACCAGATCCCGCAGACGCCCATCTTCGGCTTCACCGGGCAGGTGATCGACCTGCTGCTTCCGCGCTGCAAGACGGGAAACCTCGACGCCTGCCTCCTGGTGGCGACGGCACACGAGGCCACGCCCGCCACCGCCAGCGCGCTCGCCACCGCTGACGAGCTCGCCACCGCTGACGAGCTCACGCGCGACGTGCTGCGTCGCGCCTGCGAAGGGGGCCGACTCGACGGCTGTGCCGAGCTGGCCGCCCACGAACCCAACCCGAAGCGGAAGCAAGCCCTCCTCGAGCGGGCGTGTGCGGCCGGAGTTGCGCACGGCTGCCATCAGCTGGCCGTTCAGGTTCGTCGCGGCGAGGCACCTGGGGGCTCCCGGCGACAGCGATTGCTGGCTCAGCGCTACCTGGACCTCAACCTGAAGCGATGTCAGGGGGGCGATGCGGCAGCGTGTCGCGAGCTCGTTGCCGACCTCGGCCGAGAGGGCTCGATAGTGAACCTCGAACACCAGGGCATCGGGTTCCAGGCGCTGCTGGACGAGCTCGCCAAGGACCAGCCAGCTCCGCGTGGCCAGAGCCGTGCACGGCTCTGGGTGCAGGATCTTGGGTGCCAGGCGGGAGACGCTGCAGCCTGCCGTGCAGCGGGCTCCACCTGGGCGTCGCAGGGCAAGCGCGACGTGGCCACCAAGTACTACGAGCAAGGCCGCGTGCTGGACGCCCCCCTCGAAGATCGCCGCGCGGGGGCGGCGTGCGATGCGGGATTCGGACAAAGCTGCGATCTGACCGGGGCGCCGCCGGAGGCGCTCGTACGAGCCTGCGTGCTGGGCAACCCCAACGCCTGCAACCGGATGGGAGCGTCGCCCAAGCAGCGCGCGCTCGCGTGCCTGGTGCTCGAGGATTGCGCGGACTTCGTGCGAAGCAACACGGAGCTTGCGGACGACTGCAAGCTGACACTGAACACACTCGTTTGCGAGCGCGAGTCGGTGCAAGCGTGTCGGGTCGTGGCGGAAGCGTACCGAACTGGTCGCGGTGCGCCCCGCGATCTCGACCGAGCGTTCGACTTCATGGTGCTGGCGACGCAGCGCTGGCCGACGTCCTCGCCTCAGGGAATGGCGGGGCAACAGCTGAACGCCGACGCCGTCCGGGAACTGGCGCGCGACCTCGAGCAGGGCAACGGGATGCCCCAGGACAAGCACAAGGCGGCGTGGGTGCTGGCGCGCCTCTGCGCCACTCAGCACCAGGGCTGCGACGAGGTCGAACGCATCCTGAATGTGCCCATTGAGCCTCTGAAAGGTGAGCTCGCGTGCAGCGTGCTGCCTCCAGGCGCGTGGTGTCCCGGCGGCAAGTGCGCTCGGCGCGGGGTGGGGAAGAATGTGGTGGCAGCCTGCGAGAAGAAGCCCTCATCGGGGTGAGCGCGCCCCGGCGTAGCGCCTGGTGGGAAACCTTGGAGGGGGGCACTGTGCCGATGAGCGCCGCGTCAGGCTCCCGGCTTCGCCGATAGCGACGCCATCGTCGCTGAGCTCGAGCGGCATCGTCTCCACCACCGCACCCTGGCGCTTCGGGGTAGGGGATCTAGCCTCTGCTACGAGGACCCCGACTGCAAGGGATCGGTAGGCGCGGCTGGCGCTTCCGCAGTGCCCGGAGCGGCCGACCCGGTTGCCACCTCCGCGTCCGCCGGTGGTGGCCCCGCGCTCTCCACCGTTGCCTCTACCGAAGGGACCGCCCCCACGACACCAGCGGTCTCCGCCCCCGTTGATGCCGATGGTCCGTCCTCGCTGTTCACTCCGGCGGGAACGAGCTTGCGTCTCGCCAGCGGCAGTCCGAGGGCGAAGAACACGATCGTGAAGAGGACGGCGCCAAACACCACCACGGGAAGCTGCTCGGTTCCGTCCATGCCCGCGCCGTAGGGCATGAGAGCGAGCACGCCCGCTGCCATACCGCGAGGCATCATCGCGGTCACGATGCTGCGCTCTGGACCCGACATTCCACTCTTCGCCGTGCTGAGCAGGACCGCCGGAACCCGGGCGACGAGCAGCAAGACCGCGAACGCCAGTCCGAGGGCGACCAATGCCCATGGTGGACCGAGCATGGCACCAATGAACGTGAAGAAGAACGACTTCACGATGAAGGTGATCTGCGCGTGGGTGTCCTGCACTCCAGTGCTCAGCATCGCGTCTTGCCGAAGTCCCACGGAGTCTGCCAGCGCGGGCGCATTGCCCACCACGATCGCGGCGGCGAGGATCGCCAGCGCCGAGTTCCCCTCGAACAGCTGGACCACCACATAAAGAACCAAGAGGATCGAGAGCGTTGCCGCATACGCGTGGGGGCTGTCCTTCAGCGCTCGAAGGAAGAGTAGCCACAGCATGCCAACGACCAAGCCGACGCCCAGTCCGATACCGAACGACTTGGCGAGGATCACTCCGGCCATCGCGGGGTCCGACGAGCCCGAGACGGCGATGCGAATGCACGCCACCGTAACCACGACACAGAGGACGTCGGTCAACGCCGACTCGACACTCACCAGCGACCCGATTCGTGCGGGCAGCTTCGCCTTGGCGAGCGCCGGCATGATGACGACAGAGCTCGAACCCCCGAGAATCGCGCCCAGGATCACGCCGTGGAGCCACCCCCACGAAGCTGGGACCAATCCCAGCGCTCGGGCCCCCATCGACGCGACGGCAACGACCGCGACGTTGAGGACGAAGCCTGAGACCGCCAGCAGCGACGACCGCGGGAGCGCGCGCGAGACCTCGCTCAAGCGAAGTTTGGAGCCGCCCTCGAACAGCACCACCACCAGCGTGATGGCCCCGAAGTACGGGCCGATGGCCAGGAGGTCGTCACGCTTCACCACCCCCAGGACGGGCCCCAGCAGGATGCCGACGACCATCAACCAGACGACATCGGGAACGCCAGTGCGTTCGAAGACGACCTCGCCCGCAATTCCCACAATGAAGACGGCCGCAAAACCGAGCAGGAACAGAAGGACGGGGTCCACGCGTCACCTCGCTTTCGAACCCACGACTAGCATCGTTTCGCGCCACTCGCCATGCAGCAACAAGACCGCCACGATTGGCCGCGACTTGCCGGGAGCGGGGCGCCGGCGCGGTAGGCGAGGAGAAGCCGAGTCCGTCTAGGGCAGGGCGCGGTGCGCTGCCTGGAACCGCTCTTCCAGGATCGCGCCTAGTTGCGAACCAGGTGGGCAGGCGCTGGGAAGCTCGGGGCACTCGTCCCGCCACGAGGCGAGGAACCGCTCGAGGCCGCAGGACTCGATGGACCGCCAGGTCACCAGAGCCTGGGGCGCTGGCGAGACGACCGCCTGCAGCAGTGTGGCCGACGCTGGGTCGCACCCGGCGCTCGCGCCGCGATGATCCTCGACGAGCAACCAATGCCGACCCGGCACCACCGTCAGACCCAGGGCGTACTCGGGCCCCCACACCGCGTGGTACCGATCGTTCCCGCAGCCCACCAACACGACGCGAACGCAGTCTCCCCAGTTGCCGCACGCGCCCAGGTTCACGACGTGGTCGGCATACTCGTCCCCGTCCAGATCCAGCGGGCTCGCCCCAATCGGACCCGACCAGGTGCTGTCGCGCCCGAAAGCCTCGCCTCCGGACCCGGTCACCGTCCCGTCCCGTTCCTGCCAAGCGCACGCCCACGCTCGGGGGGCTGGATCCGGGGAGGCCTCGGGGGCGGCCCGGGGCGGCACCGGAATGGACACCACCGGCGAGGGCCCCGGTGGCGCCTGGGGCTCGGCGAGATCCTGCGCCTGACAGCTCGCGGCGAGCACGACGGCGAGCGTCGCCAAGGGCAAGGCGGAGCCAGTCGATCTCACCGGAGTCACCTGGCGCAGTTTGCCTGCAGACGCCAGTTTTCGCAGCTCCCCTCGGCGGGTGACTGCTCACGCCGGTGCGGCGCGAGAGTCGCGGCGGCGTGGGTCCGCCAGGAGACGGCCCCATGGCCACGCCCGGGGGATTCTGTTATGCGCTGGGCGGGGGTGGCCGTTCCGCCCCACAGGGGAAACCATGGCGGATCGATCCGGCGGCATGCTTGCGTACCTCGTCCACCTCGCGACCTTCCTGCTGCTGCTCGGTCTCGGGGCGACCGCGGCCTGCGGCGTCGCACCCGCGGGGGCGCACAGCACTGCGCTCGCCAAGACCGGGGAGCCAGGTGGCCACCCATGGACCCAGCTCCTCGGGGCGACCCTCGGCGGGGTGAGCCGCCACGCTTTGGCCAGCACCGCGCCCCACCACGGCGTCACCGACCGCGTCGCTACCCCCGATCATCACGGCTCCTTCACTGGCGACGGCAACCCAGCGCGCGACATCGAGGCGGAGCGCTGCGTCGAGGCCCCCCCGCTCTTCCCCGCGGAGCTCGCGACCGGGGGCGACACCCTCGAGCTCGTGCCGCAGCGCCTGCTCGTCACCTTCCGGCGGCCGGTCGATGCGCGCCAGCTCCGCGCCTGGCTCGACCCGCTCGAGCTCGAGCTCGAGGATGGCCGCGACCGGGACACTCAGCGGACCTACCGGATCACGCACCGACCCCACCGCGCGTGGCTTCGCACGCGGCGGGAACAACCCGTGGACTCCGCGCTGCTGCGCGCGCTCCACGAGCTGAACGCGGTGGACTCGGTGGCGCCCGTCTATCACCGAGGTCGCATCGCGGGGTTGCGCGGTGTCGTCGCCGTGCGGCCCGACCGGGTACTGCTGCGCTTACCGCACGCCAGCCAGCGCGTGGTCGGCGCGCTGGGCGAGCTCGGGCTCCAGGAAGACCTCGAGCGCGCGAGTCTGACACGACCGTTCCGCTCCTTCACCACCCGAGACGCGCGAGAGGGGGCGGCGTATCGCGTGGGCCCGGAGCTCTTGGCGCGGTTCGGGCACCTGCGGGGGAGCCTGCACTACGACCTGATCGCCATGGTCGACTCGTTTGCGACGTTCGGTCCGCCGATTGTATCCGACTTCCTATACAACGACACCGCCGACGACAGCGAGTACCTGGGGACGCAGTGGGACATGAAGCGCATGGGGGCGCGCTATGCCTGGGGTGAGACGACGGGAGCCGGGGCCAACGTGTTTCTGTTCGATCGAGGAGTGAAGCTGGACCACTCGGATCTCAGAGGCTGGACGCAGTTCGACCTCTTCTACTTCATCGACGATCCCAACCCAGGGTTTCCGAATCCAGCGGACGATCACGGTACGACGATGGCTGGCATCCTCGGCGCCACGCACAACGACGGCGGAACCAGCATGGCGGGCTGGGCTCCCGCTGCGACCCGGACGGCGCTAAGGAAGCAAGTTGGGGTCGACCCGTTCGATGTGAGCACCCTGACCTTGGTGGAAGCCATCAACTACGCGGCGACTTCCGGGCAGGCGGTCCTGGCGGTGGGGCTGGCGGCCGGGGACGCGCAGTTCATCGATGCCACAGTCACCGCAGCGCTGGGTGCCAACCCCAACCTCCTCGTCTGTGTCGCCGCCGGGAACGACGAGACAGCCGGAGAGACCATCGACTACCTTTCGGCGACGGGACTCGCTGCCGTGCCCGCGAATCTGATGGTCTGTGGCGCCTCGCAACAGACGGATCCGATCCTGCGCCACGGGCGTCGCCTGTCCTGGGGTGGAGCCGGCCTCGCCGGCTCCCGCACTGGCCCCGAGCTCTCCGTCGTGGCCCCGGGGGACGCGATCATCACGACGGACACCTCGCTGCCCAATCCGGGCTACGCCACGGCGCGCGGCACCTCGCTCTCCACCGCGCACGTGGCCGGGCTCGCCGCGCTGGTCCGCGCGAAGTACCCCACGCTGACCGCGGCGCAGGTCAAGCAGCAGATCGAGCAGACCGCGGCCAAGACCGGCGACGATCGGGCGCTGGGCGTGCGGTACACGGTGGCGCCGGGCACCCACAACCTGCGCAACGACCAGATGGGCTTCGGTCGCGCGGATGCCGCCGCGGTGCTCGTCACCCCCGCCACCGAGACGGACGCCGACACTCCCGCGGACGCCAACCGCGCCCGCGTCATCATCCGCGACCACCAGGACGACTCCGGCGCCGAGCCCTCCACCGGCAGCCTCCTCGAGCAGAGCGACATCATCGTGGCAAGCACCGACGCGATCGCCGGCTCCGCGGGCACCATCGCGCCGGGCGTGTTCGCGGTCGGCAGCGCCGCAGATCTCGAGTTCACCACCCAGGCCCTCGCCGGCTCCGCCTCCAGCACCATCCAGGCGGGCGTCCCCAGCTGGCTCTTCGTGCGCGTCCGCAACCTGGGACCCGAGCGCGCGCGCGGCGTGCGGGTGAATGCCCTGCTCGCGGCTTGTACCCCCGACCCACCCTATCCCGATGCCTGGGACGCCTCCACGGACGCCACCCACGTGGTCGCGGCGAACGACCCCGTCGGCTCCACCCCACCCGCGGGCGATTTCTCCTACACGGCAGAGCTGCCCGTGGGCTCCGTCTTCATCGCGCGGCTCCAGGTGCCCGCCTCCGCCGACTTCACCGGCTTCGGCACCAGCTCCGTCCAGGTCCCCGCCTGCGCCCTCGCGCGCGTCGTCGCCGCCAACGACGTCAACTTCACCCGCGCCACACCCGGCACCGACGCCACGCGCTCCTTCAACAACCTCGCGCAGCGCGAGATGCGCGTGCTCATCGGCACGCCTCTGGCCGACGGCAACCCCTGCTCCGCCAGCGACGAGTGCACCTCGCTCCACTGCGTCGACGGCCGCTGCTGCAACGCGCCTTGTGACGGGCTCTGCGAGGCCTGCTCCGCCGCCCTCAAGGAGTCCGGCGCCGACGACGGCACCTGCGGGCCAGCCCGCGCCGGCGACCCGAGCCCCCGCGGCACCTGCACCGCCGCCGGGACCGATTGCGGCACGACGGGCCTCTGCGACCCCGCCGGCTCCTGCGCGGTGGCGCCCCTCGGCGCGCCTTGTGGATCCCCCGTCTGTCAGGACAACACCGCCTACCCCCGCCGCTGCGACGGCAGCGGCGAGTGCGTCTCCGACCCCACCGGTGAAGATTGCACCCCCTTCCTCTGCTCTGCCGGCAGCTGTGGCGCCGACTGCAGCCGCGACGACGACTGCGTCACCGATCACTTCTGCCAGGACGGCACCTGCGTGCCGCGGCAGTGCACGCCCGAGTCCGGTTGCACGGAGGGCTACGTCTGCGTGAACTCCCGGTGCGTCGAGCCAACGCCCGGCACGGGCGGTACCGACGCGCGCGGCGGCGCGGGAACCGCGGGCGGCGCTCCCAATGGCGGCGGCGTTCCCAACAACGGCGGCGCCACCACCGTTGGCGGTGCTCCCACTTCCGGCGGCGCCTCCCCCCGTGGCGGCGCGGAGCATCGCGGCGGCGCCAGCCCCACCGCCGGGACAAGCTCCACCTCCGGCGGCGCTCCCAACAACGGCGGCACCACCACCGTTGGGGGCGCGCCCAGTTCCGGTGGCGCCCCCAATTCCGGTGGCGCCCCCAGTTCCGGTGGCGCAGCCAATTCCGGCGGCGCGCCCACTGGCACTGCGGGCGACAGCGCCGACGGCGCGAGCAGTGGCGGCTCCAAGGACAGCGGCGGCTGCGGCTGCCGCATCCCCGCCACTCCGCAGCGCCGACCCCTCGTGCCCCTCGCCCTTCTGGCGGTCACGCTGTGCATCGCTCGACGCAGGGGGCGCCACCCGCTCTCCGCCGGCACTACGGGACCGGGCGTCCGAGCTCGTTCATCAACCAGGTCATCGCCGGGCGGGGCTCGCCCTCTCTCACCAGCCCGGTAGCCTCCCTCCACGTTGCGCCGTCGATCCAGCCCCAGATCGTGATCCCCGGCACGAAGTCCGCGTCCCGGAACAGGGGAAAGTACTGCTGGTAGGCAGCGAGCTGTTCCTGATCGTCGAGCAGGCCGATGTCCATCTCCGTCACGTAGACAGGGAGACCGGTGGACTGATGCAACTTCTGCAGCAGCTCCGCCACGATCTCGGGAGTAACACCCTCCTGGTCGATGTCGTGCGCCTCCGCCCCCACCGCGTCGATGGGCGCACCGTGGTCCAGCACGACGTTCACCAGCTCGATGAAGCGCTCGTTCTCGGTGGGCCACTCGATGTTGTTGTAGTCGCTGAGGATCAGAACGGCCCCGGGACAGTGCTCTCGCGCCCACAGGAAGGCGTTGGTGATCCACTGCCAGTCCCCATTGGTCCCTCCCCCCATGACGTCCACGAAGTTGGGCTGGCTGTGCGGTGGGGGTTCCGTGACGACGTCGATCAGCGCCGTGTTCGGATAGCGCTCGCAGAAGGAACGGATCCACTGGATCACGTCCGCTTCGGAGGTGACGCCCGAGGGCTGCGCAAAGCCCGCGACGAACGCCTGCTCCTTGAAGAGGATGCCGTGGGCCTCGGTGTAGTCGTAGATCGCGTCCAGGGTGGACCAGTTGAACGCCCCACTCACCGACGGTTGAACCGCTGGCCATTGGCCAGCGTTCTCCACCGTCATCTGATCCCAGTAGTCAGCGAACTCCAGGCCCGCTGGGGTGGCCCGGTAGCGGGTCGTGGTGTTCCCCACGAACCGCGGGAGACCGCCTGGGGTCCCAGCCGTCCCAGCAGCCCCACCGGTCGTCTCGGCGCCCCCCACGCCCGACCCTCCGCCGGAGATCCCTTCCGTGCCCGCCGTCCCCACGCCACCGGCACTCGGCGCACCGCCGGTGTCCGGGGAACCGCCGCCGCTGGCGCCGACCGAGCCCCCGGTGGGTACGAGGCCGCCGGTGCTCGGCGCTCCACCGGTTGTCGGCTCGCCCCCCACGGCGGGGGCTCCGGCGTTCGCCGATGAGCCCCCGAGGGCGCTCGCCCCCCCGGTCTCCGGGTTCGGCGCGCCGCCCGTGGAGAATGTCGCCCCGGAGCTGGTCGTTGCTGGTTCGGTCCCCCCAGACCCATCGACGGCGCGGCCCTCGGTGTCCGCGCCGGACTGGCCACCGCAGGCCAGCGCGAAACAGAGGGCGCATCCGCAAGCGGTATGGGATCGGCGCATTTCCGGAACTCCCGCGACGACCCGACGTGATCACCACGCGAGGCGCCGCGCGCCGTCAGTCGAAGACGAACTCGCAGGCGACCGCGCCCGCGACGACCCCGCCGCTGCGCTGCGTGACCTCGACGAAGTAGCGGGCGCCTGGCTGCGCGCTGGGGGGCTTCTCGGCGACCAGGGTGAAGACGTGCACCTCGCCCGGCTTGCGGTCGACGGTGAGCACTGCCTGCCGCTCCCGAATGGCGGCGAGGCGCCGTCCCTCCTGCACCGCGATCGCGCCGCCCCGGACCTTCATGGGCGTCTGGTACGCACCGCCGTAGGCGTCAAACCGCGTTCCCTTCTCGAGCGTGAGCACCCCCGAGCGACTCCCCAGGTTCGCCGCGACGCGCGCGCGGTCCAGCAGGACGAAGCTGGAGCAGCTGGCCGCGGGGTTGCCCGTCAACCGGCCCCGCACGTCGCGGCGCACGCGCTCCAGCCCCGGGATCTCGGTCCCATCGTCGTCGAGCCAGAGGCTCAGCTTCATGTCTTCGGGCAGCGCGCTCCGGTCGATGATCAGCTCGAGCCCGTGCACCCGATCGGCCTGGTCTCCCGAGGAGAAGGAGAATGTCTTGATAGTCATGCTGAATGCCTCAAAGCTCAGAAGATCACGTTCATGTTGCGTTGCGCGATGTTGTTGAACAACCGCTGGGCGCTGGTCCCCGGCGTGGCCCGCGTGAAGTTGATGTCGTTGGCAGCGACGACCCGCCCCAGCGCACAGGCGTGCACCTGGACGGTGCTGGTGCCAAAGCCGGTGAAGTCGGCGGTCGCGGGGACCTGGAGCCGCGCGATGAAGACCGAGCCCTCGGGCAGCTCCGCCGTGTAAGAGAAATCGCCCGCGGGTGGGGTGGAGCCGACGGGGTCGTTCACGGCCATCACGTGCGTCGCGCCCGTCGCCGCGTCCCAGGCGTCGGGGTAGACGAAGCCCGTGGCGCAGGCCGCGAGCAGGGCATTCACCCGCACGCCGCGCGCCCGCTCGGGCCCCATGTTGGAGACGCGCACGAAGATCCAGTTGGGCGCTCCCCCCTGGATCGTGCTGGAGGCCGAGCCGGCGAGGGCCTGGTTGGTGAACTCGAGATCCTCGGGGCTCCCCACTGCAAAGACCCCCGGGACAACCGTGCCCGCCGTGCCCGCGATCGCGTCACTGGTCGACACGATGATGTCGCACTGACTGACGAGGCTGCCGGTGGAGGGCTCGGCGCCCGGATCGGTCTGGTTGTCCTTGATGTAGACGCGCGCACAGTTGGTGCCGGCGGTGGCAGCGTCGGTCTCCGTGGCGGTGGTGACGAGCACCGCGGAGGCGTCGGCGCGACCGAAGCCCATCTGGTCGTTGCGCAGGTTGTTGGTGCCCGGCGCCACCGTGTACCGCACCCCCAGCGCCCGATCGTCCCCGGTCTTGGCCGCGGTCTGCTCGATCTGCTGCTTGACCTGCGCCGCGGTCAGCGTGGGGTACTTCGCGCGGACCAGCGTGGCGAGCCCCGCCACGTGCGCGGTGGAGAGCGAGGTACCGCGCGCCGTGGTGTAACCCGGATCGGGCAGCGACGTGTCGGTCGTGATGATCGCGTCCCCCGGGGCCACGACGGAGAGCTCGGGGCCGGTGCGCGAACCGGGGAGAGCCACTCCGGCCCAGGATAGGTAGCGGCCGTTGCGGATGATCGGGTCGGTTTGCCGGGAAGCGCCGCAGATCATCAGATTGGTGGGCACGGCAGGAAGTCCCGTCGCCGACAGGTAGTCGATGGTCTCGCCATCCGTCTCGTCGTTGCCCGCGGCCACACAGACGAGGAGGTTCGGGTTGGCACCGAGCGCGATGGCGACCGCGGCATCGACGAACTGCGCGTCCCCCGCCGCCAGTCCCACCGCCAGGACCGCCTGACTGGCTGCCCCCGCGTAGTTGATGGCTTCCACCAAGGTCAGGGTGCTCACATCGAAGGGGTCGACCCCAACCTGCTTCCTAAGCGCCGTCCGGGTCGCAGCGGGAGCCCAGCCCGCCATGCTCAATGCACCATCATTGTGCGTGCCACCGAGGATTCCAGCCAGCATCGTGCCATGATTGTCTGCGGGGGCTGGAAAACCCGGGACGGTATCGAAGAACCCATCGAAAAGCTCAAGCTGCGTCCAGCCAGCGAGGTCCGAGTGGTCGAGCTTCACGCCGCGATCGAAGAGAAACACGCTGGCCCCCGCCCCCGTCGTCTCCCCCCAGGCATAGCGCGCCCCCATGCGCTTCATGTCCCACTGCATCCCGGGATTCTCGGTGTCGTCGGCAGTGTCGTCGTAGAGGTAGTCCGTCGGATCCGCTGGACTGAACGCCGCGAAGGAGTCGACCATGGCGACCAGGTCGTAGTGCAGGCTCCCGCGCAGGTGCCCGAACCGCGCCAAGAGCTCCGGACCCACGCGATACGCCGCCCCTTCAATCACGTCCTTGGTTGTGAAGGAGCGGAACGGTCGCGTCAGCTTGGCGCGCTTCCGATCTTCGCGAAGGCCCAGCTCCGCCAGCGCGCGCAGCAGGAGCTTGTCCGCCCGCTGAAGCTGGAGCAGCAGGGTTTCGGGTCGCGGGGCGACGAGTCCAGGCAAGCCCCGGATGCGGCGTCGATGATAGACGGGCGCCACCGACGCCACCGACTTCACGCCGTGGAGCGCGCGCAGCAGCTCGACGCCCACGGGCTCACCCCTCCCGGTGCGAACCCACACGCGGTGCTCCCGGTGCGTGATCCGGTGGGCCTTCTGGGTCTCCCGGTCGAGCCCGTCTTCGAGCTCGAGCCCCAGCCGGTCGAGCCAGGCGCGGAGCTCCTTCTCGTCGATCGCCTTCTTGAAGCTCACGAGCAGTCGCTGCGGAACCAGTCGGAGGGCGTCCCTTCCCGTCCAGAGCTCCGTGGGAAAGAGCGTTGGCGCCTTGGGGGGCACCACCACCGCCACCTCACGAGCCGCCGGTCGCCGCTGCCTGGTGCCAGGTTTCTTCACTGCTTTCTTGCTTGCCACGATGATGGATCCTCCAGCCTTCCCGCCTGCAATGGTGATCAACGGGCAGTCGCCACCGCTACGGCTAGTGATCGGACGCCCCAGACCCGGCGGCAGGGTCACTGGGTGAGGTCGCGGAGTCAAGAATGTCGCGAGTTTGGGGGTTGTTCCCTGACCGCCTGTTTGGATGCGAACCGGGAATGTCTACAGAACCTGGGGTCAAGTCCGACTCGCAGAATCCGCCGTCGGACAGAGCAGGCACGCCGCATGCGAGCAGTTCATAGGAAGAAACCCGACCCCCAAAGAACGCACCGAATTCGAGAGAACCGCGTCGTCACACCGAGCGCCGCCGTACGACACCATGGCCACACCGACGGGATTCTGATATTCGCAGGGGTGGGGTGGCCGTTCCGGCCCCAAAGGGGACACCATGGCGTATCGTTCCAGCGGTATTCTTGCGCAATCCGTACACCTTGCGACCACGCTGCTGTTGCTGGGCCTCGGGTTGACTGCCTCCTGCGGCGTCGAACCCGCGGGGTCTTCGGGCAGCACGTCGGACAGGGCGAGCTCCCCGGGAGTGCTCACCCAGTCGCTCGAGACGGCGATCTGGGAAGACGTCACGCCGGCCAGTGGCCCCACGAGCCGCTACAGGATGGACGCTGTATACGACTCCACCGCGCAGAGGCTCGTGATGTTTGGCGGCGCGAATCTCGCGACCACCGCAGTTCTGGGTGACACCCAGGATTGGAACGGCTCAACCTGGGTCCCTCGCTGCGTGGACACCTGTGGTCCTCCGGCTCGCCGTGACCATGCGATGGCTTTCGACAGTACCCGCAACGTCGTGGTCATGTTTGGAGGTCGAGGAAGCGGGTTGCTCAACGACACATGGGAGCTGCCCACCGCCGGCAGCGTTTGGACCTCGACGTGCACAAACTGCGGTCCGAGCCCGCGTTCTCAAACAGCAGTGGCGTTCGATTCTGTAAACAACGAGATGGTGTTGTTCTCCGGCAGCGGCGCCAGCAACGACACGTGGACCTACAACGGTTCTTGGACTCAGGTGTGCATGGCATCGCCAGGCTGCGCCGACAACACCCCCACAGCACGGCGTTCGCACGCAATGGCCTATGACGAAGACAACGACGAAGTCATCCTGTTCGGCGGGACTCAGATAGCGCCAAGCACCATTGTCGGCGACACCTGGACCTGGAACGGCAGCGGCTGGACCCGGGAATGCGAAACTGGAGCGTGCGGACCCACCCCCCGCACTGGCCATCGCCTGGTCTACGATCAGAACACTCGGCGGGTCATACTCTTCGGCGGGTTCAACACGTCCGATCTCGACGACACCTGGGAGTGGGACGGCTCCCAGTGGACCCAGATCCCCGGCACCGCCATCGGTGGGGCCAGCAGCCACGCCATGGCGTACGACGCCGCGCGCAACCGGGTGACGGCGATCATCGCCGCCCCCAACGCCGCCACCCCCAACCCCGTCTGGACCTACCACACGCGCGGGGGCGACTGCACCGCGGATGGCGACTGCGACACCGGGCACTGCGTCGACGGGGTGTGCTGTCTCACCGCGGAGTGCGGCGTCTGCGAGACGTGCAACGGCACCGCAGACGCGGGCACCTGCACCCCCGTGACGAGCGGCACCGACGACACGTGCCCCAGCGTGGCAGCGGGCTGCAGCGGTCCGAATTGCGCCTGTGGCGTCAACGGCTGCGCGCTGGATCTCGGCGCCTCCTGCGTCTCCAGCGGGGACTGCGCCGCGGGCCACTGCGTCGATGGCGTCTGCTGCAACTCCGCCTGCTCCGGCAACTGCAACCGCTGCGACGGCGGCTCGCTGGGCTGGAGCGGCGCGACCGACGGCACCTGCCAGAACGCGCCGGACTCGGCCAACTACGCACCCAGCACCTGCGGCGGGCACGTCTGCGAGTTCGCGTCGAGCGCCTGCCCGACGGCCTGCAGCAACAACGGCGACTGCGCGAGCACCCACTACTGCAACGCCAGCTCGTCCTGTGTCAGCAAGAAGCCCCAGGGCCAGGCCTGCAATCCCACCACCGAGTGCCGCGTTGCCGGCTGTGAGCTATGCTCCTCGGCGGGCGGGTGCGTCGATGGCTACTGCTGCAACACGACCTGCAACGGCACCTGCGAGGCCTGCTCCGCCGCGCTGAAGGGCTCGGGCGGAAACGGCGTGTGCGGCGACATCGCGAACGGCACCGACCCGAGCAACGAGTGCCCCGACAACGGCCCGGGCGCCTGCGGCACCGACGGCTCCTGCAACGGCAGCGGGGCCTGCCGCGCCTACCCCGTGTCGACGGTCTGCGCAGCTCCCGAGTGCTCGGACAGCCAGCTGACGACCTCGCGCTGCGAGTCCTTCGGCAACTGCGCGCCCACACACACCGCGTGCTCCGGAGCCTTCGCCTGCCTCGACGCCGCGAGCTGCCGCACCGCCTGCGGCAACGACGACCACTGCGCCCCGGGCGCGTACTGCAGCGGCACCCAGTGCGTGAGCCTCAAGCCCAACGGGGCCGCCTGCTCCGCGGGCAACGAGTGCACCTCGACCCACTGCGTCGACGGCCGCTGCTGCAACGAGGCCTGCGACGGCACCTGCGAGGCCTGCTCCGCGGCCCTCAAGCAGTCGGGCACCGGCGACGGCACCTGCGGCGCCGCTCGCGCCGGCTCTCCCTCACCCCGAGGCGCCGGTTGCGCCACAGAGGCCGCGTCCACCTGCGGCACCACGGGCATGTGTGACGGCACCCTCGGTGGCTGCGCGCTCCATGCTTTTGGCACCCGCTGCGCCGCCGACGTCTGTGTGACGGGGGAGGTGCGCGAGCAGGTCTGCGATGGCACGGGGACCTGCTCCCCGCACCCCGGCGAGTCCACTCCCTGCAGCCCGTATGCCTGCGCGGGCGGCAGCTGCGCCAGTCCCTGCACCACGAGCACCGACTGCATCGCCGACTACTTCTGCAACTCGGGCACCTGTAGCCCGATCGTCGATCCTGGCACGCCCTGCACCGTCAACAGCGAGTGCTCCACCAACTTCTGCGTCGATGGCTTCTGCTGCGACACCGCCTGCAACGGGGTCTGCATGGCCTGCTCCGCCGCGCTCAAGGAGTCCGGCGCCGCCGACGGCAGCTGCGGTCCCGCCCGCGCGGACAACCCCAGCCCGCGCGGCGCCTGCGCCGTCTCCGGCACCGACTGCGGCACGACGGGGCTCTGCGGGCCCACCGGCTCCTGCGCGGTGACGGCCTTCGGCGAGGAGTGCGACTCCCCCGTCTGCCAGAACAACGAGTCCCACCGCAGGAGCTGCAACGGCAGCGGCCAGTGCGTCACCGACACCGACGGGACCGACTGCGCGCCCTCCCTCTGCTCGGGAGGCAGCTGCAACTCCGGCTGTGTCAACGACGATGACTGCGTCTCCGGCTTCTACTGCGCGAGCGGCACCTGCAGCGCCCAGGGCGGGCTGGGCGACGCCTGCACGGCGGACAACCAGTGCCAGGGCCGCCACTGCGTCGACGGGGTGTGCTGCGACGGTCCGTGTAACGGCACCTGCGAGGCCTGCTCGGCCGCGCTCAAGCAGTCGGGCCTCGCCGACGGCGTCTGCGGTCCGTCCACCGCGGGTGAGGCGAGCCCACGCGGCAGCTGCACCGCGCAGCCCGAGGCCACGTGCCTCACCAACGGCCTCTGCGACGGCACTGGCAGCTGCCAGCTGCACCCCGTCGGCACGACCTGCGGCGCTAACGTGTGTGTCGGCAACGAGCGGCGGCCCCGTGAGTGCGACGGCCTCGGCACCTGTCAGACGTCCGCCAGCGGCGACACCTGCGCGCCGTACCAGTGCGCGACGGCGGCCGGCGCCTGCGCCGACCCCTGCGGCACCGACGCCGACTGCGTCGCGGACCACTACTGCAACGGGGACAGCTGCGAACCGAAGAAGAACGTCGGGGACGCCTGCGCCGGGGCCAACGAGTGCGTGCTCGGCCACTGCGTCGATGGCTTCTGCTGCGACACGGCCTGCAACAACAGCTGCGAGGCCTGCGCCGCCGCCCTCAAGGAGAGCGACGCCCAGGATGGCGTGTGCGGCCCCGTTCGGGAGGGAACGAACAGCCCGCGCGCCGCGTGCCGCGCCGACGAGCCGACCAGCTGCGGCCAGACCGGAACCTGCGACGCCAACGGGAACTGCGCCTGGTACGGCTCGCGCCAGGCCTGTGGAGCCACCACCTGCGTCGATGGCGCCCAGACCGGCAACGTGTGCGACGGCGGCGGCACCTGCGTCGTCTCGTCCGCCGGCCGCGCCTGTTCGCCCTACGTCTGCAGCGGCAACACCTGCGCGGAACCCTGCGTCACCCACGCCGACTGTGTGGCGGACTACTTCTGCATCGACGGTGAGTGCCTCACCCAGCTCGACCTCGGCGAAGCGTGCGCGCGCAACGCCGAGTGCCTGTCCGGCTTCTGCACCGATGGCGTGTGCTGCGACGGGGCCTGCACCGGTCAGTGCGAGGCCTGCGACGCCAGCGGCGCCTGCGTGCCCCACACGGGCGCACCGGTGGGGTCCCGTGAGCCCTGCGACGGCGAGGGCGCCTGCCAGGGCCGCTGCGATGGCGCCGACGCCACCGCCTGTCGGTACCCCCGAGGGGGCACGGAATGTCGCGAGGCGACCTGCGAGGGCGACGTCCTGCAGCCCGCGGGCACCTGCGACGGCAACGGCACCTGCACCCTCCCGACGACCGACCCGTGCCTCCCCTTCGCCTGCGACGCGGGGGCTTGCCGCTCGTCGTGCAGCACGGACAACGACTGCGCCACTGGCGCCGCGTGCGAGGTGGAGAGCGGCGAGTGCGCGATCACCGGAAGGACCTGCAGCGATGCATTCACCGTGATCACGCCCAGCGGCGCCGAGACCGACTGCCGCCCGTACCGCTGCCAGGCTGGAAACTGTCGGGAGCAGTGCACGGCCAACTCGGGCTGCGCGGACGGCTACTTGTGCGAGGACTCCGCCTGCGTCGAGGAGGAGCCCGACCCGACGAGCACGGGCGGCACGAACAACCGCGGCGGCACCGGCCCACGCGGCGGCGCGGATGCCACCGGCGGCCAGGGGACCCCACCCGGCAGCGCTGGTGACGCCGCCAAGGGCCCCACCAGCGGTGGCTCCAAGGACAGCGGCGGTTGCGGCTGCCGCGTCCCGGCGCCCTCCCAGCGCCCTGCCATGCCCCTGGTCCTCGCCGGGCTCGCGCTCTGGATCGCGCGTCGCCGGCGGCGCCCTGCCCGAGTCGAGGCTGCATAGAAACCATGCTCCATCGCACCACTCACTTCACTGTTGGGATCGCGCTCGCCGCAGCGTGTCTGCTCGGCACCGTCCGGGCCCACGCGGAGGGCACGAACATGGCGGCCGCCGAGGCGCTCTTCAACGAGGGGCGGAAGCTGCTGGAGGCGGGACAGACCGCCGAGGCCTGCCGCAAGCTCGCCGAGAGCCAGCGCCTCGATCCGTCGTCGGGCACCCTGCTCAACCTGGCCAGCTGCCATGAGCAGCAGGGCAAGACCGCCAGCGCCTGGGCGGAGTACCTCAGCGCCGCGCGGCTGGCGAAGGCCCAGGGACGCGACGATCGCGCCATGGCCGCTCAGCAGCGCGCCGACGCGCTCGAGCCTCAGCTGAGCTACCTCACGCTCGACGCACCCCAGGCCCCAGCTGGGCTCGAGGTGAAGCGCAACGGGGAGCCGGTCCGGCCCGCCGAGCTCGGCGCGAGGATCCCGATCGACCCGGGCGAGTACACGCTGTCGGCCACCGCCCCGGGCTACGAGCCCTGGGAGCAGACCGTCACCGTGGACCCGGGCAGCGACCACCAGACCGTGCGCGTGCCCCCGCTCGCGCCGGCAGCCCAGTCCGCCGACCCCACGCCCACCGATCCCGGGGTTGCTGGCGCCGACCCGGAGCCGGAGCCCCTCCCGCGCGACAAGACACCCGACACCCCACCGGAAACCGATCGCTCTTCCCCCCCCATCGCGGGCTACGTCATCGGCGGGACCGCGGTCGTGCTCACCGGCGTCGGCGCGGTCTTCGGGGTGAAGGCGCTGAACTCCTACGCGGAAGCCGAGGACGCGTGCAAGAGCCACACCGACTGCTCCGAAACCGCGATGTCGCTCCGCGACGAGGCGGGGAACCGGGCCCTGGTCGCGGACGTGGGCGTCGGGCTCGGCGTGGTGGGGATGGCCGTCGGCGGCATCCTGATCGCCACGCATCGCCAGCGGGCACGGAAATCGGACTCCGCCTTCCGGTTCGACCTGCAAGTGGGACCGCGCGCGGGGACCGCCACGCTTTCCGGAGCGTTCCGATGAGCGGGAACGGAGGGCGGGAGAGGGCGCTCTGCATCACGCTCATGGCGCTCGCCGTGGGCGCCAGCGGCTGCGAGCTGATCGGCGGCTTCGAGGACTTCGAGGCCGCCAGCTCGACCTCCAGCGGCGGCAGCTCGCAAGGTGGCGCGAGCACCGGCGGAAGACCGAGCACCGGCGGCGCCCCCACCTGTCCCAACGGCGGGGCCACGCCCGGGACCGCGGGCCCCGAGATGGTGCAGCGCCAGCGCCCCGACGGCAGCTGCTACTTCATCGACGCGACCGAGGTCACCCGGGCGCAGTACGCCGCGTTCCTGGAAACCGATCCCCGACCCGCCGTGCAGTCGTCGTACTGCAGCGGCTTCAACGACGACTTCACCACCACCTCCTGCGAGACGGCGGCCAGCGTGACCATCTCCGACGACGACGACCACCCGATCGTGTGCGTCGACTTCTGCGACGCCGAGGCGTTCTGCGTCTGGGCGGGCAAGCGCCTGTGCGCCGGCGAGAAGAGCCGCGCCACCGACCCCGACATCAGCGAGTGGTACGGCGCCTGCGCAGGCAGCAACGACCACGCCTACCCCTACGGCAACGAGTTCTCCGCCGACGCCTGCAACGGTTTCGCGCGCCCGGACACCGGCTGCGACAGCGGCGACTGCGTGACCGTCGCGGTGAACGCGCTGCTCACCTGCGACACCGCGGACGGCGTCAGCGATCTCAGCGGTAATGTTGCCGAGTGGGTCGACGAGTGCAACGCCAGGAGCGGGGCCAGCGATCAGTGCAACGTGCGCGGCGGCTCGATGCGCGACCCCGCCGCGCGCTCCGAGTGCGGCACCGTCACCTCGCTGGACCGCGACTTCGCCGACGCCTTCACCGGCTTCCGCTGCTGCGCCGACTGAACTCGCCGCACGCCACTCGACCCCCACACTCTGCTAGAACAACCGAGGAGCGACGGCGCGACGCGGACCAGGTGCAAAACGAGAGCTCGACGCGCTCACTTCCGTGCCAGGACTGGCCTTCCTGGGAGAGACCTTCCCGAGCGGTTCGATTCGCGGAAGACTGCCTGGTGGAGAAAGCCCCCCCTCAGCGACCAATCCCCCGGTTCGGTTGTGTCGAACCGAACTGGGGCAATGGATGATGATCCCGCGAACAGATTGAGCTGACGAAGGAGCCTTGCGGGGCTCTCGCCCTGGGTGAGCCCCGCAAGGTGACGAGCTCAACACGGGTGAGCGGAGGGAATAGGCCGAGCGAGTTTCTGAAGGGTGGCGAGGATTCGCTGCAACGCTTCGCGCTGCTCGCCGCCAAGCGAGCAGTAGCCAAGAGCGATCGCCATTTCGAGGCCCATTTCCAGCTCAGCCGCCTCGCCGAGCGCGACGCGGTAGGCCCTGCGCTTGGCACCGCCCGAGGCGCCATAGCCTTCGCCCAAATTGAGCCCCACCGACAGCAACGAGCGCCGCAACTGATCGGCGAACCTCGCATCGCGAGCTTCGACGGCAGACAGCTGCGGTTGGAGGGAGGAAGTGAACTGGATGACGAGAGTCTGGATCTGGAGCATGCCCCCCCCACCGCCTCGCCCTCGGCGTGAGTCAAGGCTTGGCCGCAGGCCAACCCCAGAGGGGCGCGAGCGAAGCGAGCGGCCTTGACGCACGCCGAGGGCGAGGCACACCGGGGTAGGCTCCCAGATCCACACTCCTCACCCAGCCCCCGACCCCGACCCAGACCCCGACCCAGACCCCAATCCCCGACCCCGACCCCAACCCCAATCCCCGACCCAGACCCCAATCCCAGACCCCGACCCAGACCCCAATCCCCGACCCCGACCCCAACCCCAATCCCCGACCCAGACCCCAACC
>JBNLDK010000019.1:0-13391 GCA_050304295.1 Polyangiaceae bacterium | reverse complement strand
GATGAAGCTGCGCGCGGTGAGCACCGAGCCCGTCAACGTCGCCCGGTATCTGCGCCACGTCGATGAGGCGACGGAGCTCCCCCCGCGAGCGCCAGCGCGCGACCCGCCGTACTTCCGGAGTCAGGTGGTCCGCCGCAAGCTCGACGAGCAGCTGTTTCCAGTGGCGTGAGCAAGCGCGGGCCGTCCGAGCGCTGGGTGGGGCGTCAGGGCACGTGTGTGCGCGCGGGCAGCGTGGGACAGGGTGCGGTGGCGGTTCGCCGCCCGGTGGTGTGCGTGACGTTGGCCGGCGACGGCTGGCGCCTTGCACTATCTCCAGATGTGGTGGGAAACGGGGACTCGGATCTCGGGTCGTAGCGAGCCGTAGCGAGCTGGGTTCAGGGAAGGGGGCGTTTGAACCCCCCCGGCCCGTGAGCGAGAAGAGAGAACCTGCTTCGTCTCGCCAATGGCGATCCTGCGCAGATCTTCCGGAGCGACACAGAAGATCCGCGGGTCTTCGTCCGCCCTCTTCTCGCGCACGTGGGCGCAGGACTTGCCCGCGGCGCGATCAGCATCGTCGTCCGCATCCTGCTCGCGTCGAAGACGACGAGCCTGGACCGGGGTGGACGCGGGCGGGCGGGCGCGATACCGCTGACGCTGGAGGAATCATGCGTCAGTTCTTGCTCGGTCTCTCGTTCGCAGTCGTGTTCATCGTTGGCTGTGCCGTCGGCACCATGCAGGGAAGTCAGGTGGCGGAGGCGCAGATGGAAGATCCCGGGGCGCTAGCCGAAGCGCGCTCAGGGATCACGCGGTGGGAGTACCACTGCGAGCGGGTCACGGGGGTGACGCCCCAGAAGTTCTCCGAGTTGGCGGACTCGCTGGGAGCTGACGGCTGGGAGGCATTGGGCAATCCGGATGCCTCGTGGTGCTTCAAGCGACCGCTGCGCTGACCTGCGGAAAGTCGCGTCGACGCACAGAAGCGAGCTTCCGAGTTGTTGTACCAGCGCGGTGGGGGGCGGACACGAAGCGTTCGACAATCGCGCTTGACCATCTGCCCCGTGCTCACCATTGCCACCCTAGGTTCAGCCAGGGGTCGAAGAGGAAGTAGGACGGCCAGCGGTCGTCCGCGGCGACGAACGAGGCGGGGCGGCCCACCTCGACGGGCCACCAGTTGAAGCCCAACGACGGCTCGATCCAGAAACCAGACGCGCGCGGCGACCAGCGCCAGCCCAGCCGGGTCTCCAGGAGCAACTGGTAGCCTGTCGAGTGCGACTGGTCGTCCTCGTGATAGCGCTGCAAGAGGTGGAACGAGTGCACACTCGCATTCAGTCCGCGGTAAAGATCGTGGTGCCAGCCCAGGCCAACCCCGACCGAACGCACGAAGCCGGGGTATTCGTCGGCGTCGCTCGCGGAAGCCCACACGGGGATCCCGAGCGGCGAACGGTACCTCCAGGTCATGGCAGCGACGACAAGCCCGTCGCGCGGGGCGATCCGGCGGCCGATTTCCAGGTAGTAGAATTGGGGAGGATCGGGGACCAGGTTGGCGAGCATCCACGCCGAGGTGCCGACCGACCACTGGTCGTCGGTCACCGTCTCGGCCCGGGTGGGTGCTGAAACGCCCAGCAGCAGGGTGAGCGCCAGGGTCGAAGCGAGGATCGAACCAACCGAGCGATGCATGATTTGAAGCTAGGGTCGGCCGTCAGTGTCGGGCAACTCGTGGCCGGACGTTCTTGATTTCGATCAACGACCGGCTGGACCGCGGGCGAGTTCGCGGCGAATGCGGCTGAGGGTCTCGGGCTGGATGCCGAGCAAGCTCGCGATGTGGTACTGCGGTACCCGCTGCAGGAGCTCGGGGCGGCGCGTGACGAGATCGAGGTAGCGCTCCTTGGCTGTGCGGGTCATGGCGTCGATGTGGGTCTCCTGCATCCGAGCCATCCAGACGTCCCCCATCACGCGGCACACGGACTCGAACGCCGGGTACTCGGTCAGGCCCCGCATCTCTTCCTCGCGCGTGGTGGCGATGGCCACGACGTCGTCCAGACACTCGAACGTCACTGGCGAAGGAGCGGGAGTGCCATAGGTCGGCGGCAGGGCGACGTGAAACTCGGTGTGCAGCGCCACCGTCCGCTCGGCGCCATCCACCCGCCGGAACACCCGCAGGCACCCCTCGATCACGAGCCAGGTCTCGCGCGCCACCTCGCCCTCCGCGAGCAGCCGCGTCCCTCTCGGGTACCGCTCGATTCGCGAAAGCATCCGCACCAGCTTCCGCTCCCCCTCATCGAGGGAAACGAACCGCGCCAGGAAGGCGAGAACACGCTCGATCGGATCGACGACGGCCTCCACGAGGTAGGAACCTAGCAGACCGGGTCAGGCGCGTCGCGCGCTCCGCGGTCGTTCAGCGACGAAACGCCCGGTGGGGACCCTAGACTTCGACGAAATCCCGAGCTTGATCGATCGCCCCGCCTGAGGTCGACTGTCGCGGTGTCGAACCCTACGCCCACGACGAGCGACGCGAGCGCCACACCACCGCCGGAACGCGAGTCCGGGACCCGGATGGCCCGCTCGCGCCCCGTCTGCCGCGGTGCAGCTCGACCCGTTGTCGCTCTTGTGTCGGCTGGTGGCCACGGTGCCGCCGCCGAAGTTTCACACGGTGCGCTACGCGGGCGTGCTGGCGTCGGCGAGCCGGTTGCGCTCGCGCATCGTGCCGCCGCGCTCGAGGGAGAACCCCGACGCCGACCCTGAAGACGCGGCTCCCGCGCCAGGTGGCTCGCGCTGTCGTTGGCGCCCGTGGGCAGAGCTGATGAAACGGGTCTTCTCTGCGCCTTCGGCGCTCCCTCGCTCGGCTCGGGCCGTAGCCCTCCCTGGACTCGTGCAGCTTGCTGCACTCGTCCACGCCGGGTCCAGGTGGACCTCGAAAAGTGCCTCCGGTGCGGTTCACCGATGAAGCTGCGCGAGCGGCGCCAGGGGGCAGCGCGGGTCAGCCCCAAACCGGCGGCAGCAGCGGCAACGAAGGGGAAGCGGAGGCGTCGCCGGCTCCGAGCCAACGGGGGGAGCCAGCGGCGACGGCGGGAACGCGGGAGCCGCCGGCGGCGGCACCGACGCCGCGCAGAGCTGCCAAGATTCCGGCGGCATCGTGGCGACCGGGTCGTGCTGCGAGTCCTCGGGTGACTTCCCCAGCAGCTGTGCCACCGGCCCGTGCGGTTGCGCCCCTGAGTACAGCCACGAGGTTCAGATCTGTCGTTGCCGCACCGACTACTGCTTCGACGGCTCGCGGTGCGTTCTCGAGTCGCCGAGTGCCTACGTGCTCTGGACGGCCCGCGGAGGCGCTGCTGGAACGGGGCCCGCCATGGAGCTCTCGGAGGATGGCACGCTGCGGCTCTGGAGCGGTGTCGGGTCACTCGTGCCGCACGACACCGCGGAGTGGGATCTCGAGCTCACACTGACGCCGGCAGAGAATGGCGAACTTAGTCCAGTTGCTTGCGAGTTACTCCGGACCGCGGCAGTTCTGCGAGTTCTGAGTCAGGTGATGGTGTCGAGCAACGCATCCCGTTCACCGACGAGCAACGTCGCCGGCTGGCCGTCGCGGGCAGTGCCCTGACCCCGAGCTGGGTGGAACCAAGCCACAGAACATCAGCCAACTCAACAGTGAGCGACACGGTGAGAACTGGCTGCTTGCGTCTCTCCCTCCAGTTTGGAATGCGTCCCCCCTCCGGCTGCCGCTTGGTGTTGAATCGGTGTTCGAGCGGAGTTTCGGCCGTCAGCGGGTCGTTCGTGAACTCACACGGCAGCTGAGAACCTTTCTCGAGAAGACCGCCCACAACAACGCTGCGATCCGGAGACGCCGGGCCGTGCTCGTCGAGCGCATCTGCGACGAGGCACACGAGTACGCTGCACGAGTGATGTCGTTGCCGCGCGGCGCGTGGGGCGAGCCACCTAGCTGGGATTGGACACCGACTGAGCAGCGGGCCGGGACGGCCGCTGAAAACTCGGCCGGAGCGGTGGAGGGGATGACGATCTCGTCACTCCTCGGGCTCGGCAGACCACGTGTAGCTTCTCGGCACCGTATAGGACACGGTAGCGAAAGGAAGACCGATGCATCTTGCCTCTGCGCCTGCGCTGGCGACCCTGCTCGCCCTCACCTCGATCCTCTCCGCGGCAACAGGATGCGGCGACGACTCCAGCCCGACCGGAACGCCAGCCGAGCCCCAGGTGCCGTCCGGTTTCGTCTCCATTTGCGAGACCGTCACGACGGCGTGCAACGCGAGGACCACGCCGCCCACCATCACCGGCAACTACACTGGATCCGGGGAAACGATCTCGACCACGAGCGAGCTGTGGGGCGTCGGCAACTCGGAAACCTTCTCGGCGACGATCGTCGACGCCGGCGACGGCCGCGTCACGGGCACGTTCACCATGGAGTCCTTCGAGCTCGTGGTGGAGTCTGCGGAGATCCGCGGCGAAGGAACACAGTTCACGATTTACGGCGTCGACTCGGTACAGACCGGCGGCTCCGACATCGAGATCAGCGCCAGTGGCGGGGCGCCTCCGACCACTTCGAGCGGCGACGATGCGGGACAGACCGACGGCTGCACCCTCGAGGCTCGCGCCGTGATCACTGGCATCACAGATGACGCGACTACCCCGGTCACCCTGAGCGGCGAGCTCACGCTCGTGGGCACCGACAACGTCACCGGCGACGACTGCACCCCGGAGCAGATTGCCGACTACCCGGGCACCGGCGCCACCTTCTCCTACACAGCCACCCGCGTGCCATGATGCCAACATGACGGTCCCGCTCCTGGTCGCCGCGCTGGTTCGCCAGACCACTGTACTCGTCGCGCAACTCGCCACGACCGGCGGCGTGCGCGCACCGCTGGCGCAGGTCGCTGACCAGGTCTTCCTCGACCTCGTGCGCGAACTCGAACGCCAGGGCATCAGCCGCAAGGTCAGCGCGGACATGTTCGGAATGGGCTTGCGCTCGTACCTGCGCCGCATCCAGCGCCTGAGCGAGAGCTCCACCGAGCTCGGACAGTCGCTGTGGGAGGCGGTGCTCACCTACCTGCACGAAAGCGGCGCGGTCACACGCGGGCAGATCCTGGAACGCTTCTACCGCGACGAGGAGGTGCAGGTACGCGCGGTGCTGCACGACCTGACGACGAGCGGACTCGTCTTCGCCTCGGGGACGGGAACGGGCTCTGTGTACCGCGCCGCTGGCGAGGACGAGCTCGGCGCGCTGGCGCGAGCACGGGGCGCGGAAGGGCTCGACGAGCTCATCTGGGCGCTCGTCTACCGCATGGGGCCCATCGGGCACGACGAGCTCGAGGCGCTCGCCGGACCTGTCGCCCCCGAGCTCGACGCAACCCTGACCCGACTCGCGACAGCGGGCCGGATCCAGCTGGAGACCACGCCACAGGGCGCGCGCTACTTCGCAACGACCTTCGTGGTCGGGCGCGGCACCACAGCAGGCTTCGAGGCCAGCGTGTTCGACCACTTCCAGGCCGTCGTCCAGACCATCTGCTGTCGGTTGCGGGGCGAGACCACCTCGTTGCCCATCGGCGAGCTCGACCCCGCCGACGTCGTGGGCGGCAGCACCTACACGTTCGATCTGTGGCCCGAGCATCCGCTGGTCGAAAAGGTCGTCCGCACTCTCGCTGACTACCGGACGCGCATGTCCGCGCTGCGTGCGGATGTCGAAGCCTACAACGCCGAAGTGGGGCTGCCAGTGCACTTCGAGCAGGTGACGAGCTACGCCGGCCAGTGTGTCATCCCGCAAGACGGAGAGCCTGCATGAGCTGGGGCACTTTCATGACCGTCACCCCGGTGCTCCTCGTCGTCGGATGCGCCTGCTCGCCCGACGCGGGGCCCACCACGGGCAGCGAGTCCCACTTCCTGCTCGAGTGCGACGACGGCTGCGGTCCGCTCGAGTGCATCTGTGGTGTGTGCACCCGCACGTGCGAGACGGCGGAAGCGTGCCGCGACATGGGCTCGAGCGCGCTCTGTGTGCAAGTCGACGCGCGCCCGGCCGACGCCTTGTGTCCCGACGTCGCCGCCGTGGCATTCTGCGACCTGCCCTGCGTCGAGAACGCCAACTGCCAACTTGCCGGCGAGAACTTCTTTTGCCAGGAGGGCTACTGCCGAGAAGACGAACTGTCCTTGCAGGGTGAGCCATTTCCGGGGTTCGGCGCGCTGTGCGAAGCACAAGACGTCACCTGCAGCACCGAGACCGAGGCGCCCGTCCTCATCGGCTCGTACACGGGCACTGGCAACGTCGTCTTCACCAGCAACGCGCTCTGGGACGTCGGCAACGCAGAGGTGGTCACGGTGCAGATCGCCGAACAGTTCGACGGCACGTTGTCGGGCACCGCGACGCTCGAAGCGTTCGACATCACGGTGGCAGGCGGCCTGGTTCGCGGCAACAACGGCGCGTTCACGATCTACGGCACCGACGCCGTCGACTACCAGGCGTGCGCCATGGAGGCGCGCGTCGTCATCTCGGGCGTGCTGGACGAGTTACTGACGCCGGCGGTGGCGACCGGCACGCTGGCGCTCCGCTTTACCGGCAACTTCGACGGCGCCGGCTGCACCACGGAACAGCGCACCACCTATCCCGGCACCGGTGCGAACTTCGGCTTCTCCGCGACCCGCCTGCCCTGATCCCTGCGCAACTGGAACCGGGGCTCTGGATCAGCACCAAGGACAAACGAACGGCCAAGAATCTCCCGTAAGGTCCGAAAACTCGCCGCGATCTTCCAGGTGGACCTCGAAAAGTGCCTCCGGTGCGGTTCACCGATGAAGCTGCGCGCGGTGATCACCGAGCCCGTCAACGTCGCCGGGTATCTGCGCCACGTCGATGAGGCGACGGAGCTCCCCCGCGAGCGCCAGCGCGCGACCCGCCGTACTTCCGGAGTAGGGACAGACCCCCGACGAGGTCTTCGCCGGCGCCGGAAACAGCATCCCCGTCTTGCTGGCTGAACAGCGCCGCTCCGCCCGCCTCCAACGCATCCGCACCAACCGAAACCTCAGCTGTAACTCCGGTCTCAGCCCCCCGGGTGAACCTCCCCCGTTACCACCCTCAACGCCAATTGCTCCGTGATTTCAACCACGTCGATACTTCGTCGACTTTCGTCCAGAATGTCCTCACTCACCGCTGCGCGTTGGCTCCGGTCCCCCCCGAGAGCGTTGACCCCGTCGCGACAACCGTCAATCCTGGGCAGATGACGGAAGCCGAGCGACCCATGGTAGACAACATTGCCAGCAAGCGGGCCAGCTGGGCGCTCATCGCGTGTCTCGTCTCCCTGGGGTTGACGCTCGCTGGTGGCGCGCTACTGGGCCCGCGCGCCGTGAGGGTGCTCGCCACGCAGACGTGGGAGACGACAGACGGAGAGGTGGTCACCTCGGTGCTCCACAAGTCCGAGGCCACGTCGGGAAGCGACCGGCCCGGCTCCAGCGGCACCACCACCAAGACCGTCTGCGCCGATATCGAGTTCGTCTACACCGTGGAGGGGAAACCGTACCGGAGTACCACGCCAACACTCTTCAGCGACTGCTCCGGAGCCCGCGACCTGATCGAGCGCTTTCCCGTCGGTAGCCGACCGCGCGTCTACTACAGTCCCAGCTCCCCCGCCGACGCAGTCCTGATCTCCGACCTGCGAGTCGCCGACGTCTCGACGCTGGCCGGTCTGCCCGTAGCCCTGGCGCTGAGCGTGCTGTTCTTCGTTGCCTGGCTCCGCCCGACGCTGGCAGCCAGGCTCTCCAGCTGGTGGCATCATGCGAGCACCCAGTAGCTCGAACCCGAGACGAGCCGCCGGCGGCGGTGTGCTGGCTACCAGCACCATCCGCAGATTACGCCGCCCTCCGATAGTCGTGATGCAGGCCACCGAGCACCGGCAACGCGACCACCTTTCCGTCCTCGGCGGAGACTGCCTCTCCGCTCGAAACTGGAACGCGCTGTTCGATGCCTTGATGCGGCCGACTCGCGTTGAAGTACGCGACGTACTCGGACAGCACGGCCTTCAAGTGGGCCTCGCTCAGGACGATGACGTGGTCTAAACACTCACGCCGGGCGCTGCCAATGAAGCGCTCGCACGTCGAGTTCATGAGCGGAGCCTCGATCGCAGTCTTCAAGACTCGAATGCCAGCGCCACGGGCAACTCGATCGAACGCAGCCCCGAACCTGTGGTCGTTGTCTCGGATGATGAGCTCGGGGCCATCGCCGAACGGCGTCAGCTGCCGAAGCTGCTGCGCCGTCCAAGCCTCCGTCGGCGCCCTGGTCACTGCGACGTGGACCACTTCCTTCGCGTTCACGTCGATCACGAAGAACGCGAACAAAGGCCGGAACCAGACGTCGTAGACCTGAGCGAAGTCCACGGCCCAGACGGTGTGGTTGCGAAGAAACGTCCGCCACGACTGACCGTCACCTGGCGGGCGCACTGCCAGGATGTGACGCTGGATGGTGCGCTTCGCCACGCTGATGCCGAGCTTGAGCAGCTCGCCTCGGATTCTTTCCGCGCCCCAGGTATTGTTCCGTGCCGCCATGTCGCGGATGAGCTCGATGGTCTCGGTCGAAATGCGGGCCATGCGCTTCTTCGTGGCCTTCGACTTCCGCTTCCACAGCAACCGGAAGCCCTCGCGGTGCCAGCGCAGAACGGTGTCCGGCTTCACCAGCAGGCGGGCGCTCTGCCAGCTCTTCACGACGCTCGACAGCGCGACTATCAGGCAGCGCTCAAGTGGCCGGAATGCCGGCTGCTTCACTTTCCGCTTTGCCACGATGAGCTGCTGGCGCAGCATCGCTTTCTCGGCAAGCAGCTCATCGCGACTGCGGAACAGGTCGGTGACCAGTCCGGTCACCATCGGAGCTGGTCGCAAGGCCTCGTGTACGGCAGTGCGCGTGGCGGTCGCGGCTCGCGCGACGGCGGTGCGAACTCGCGCTGCGATGGCGGCGAACACGGCCTCGATCTCGCTCATGCCCGCTGCCAGTTCAAGGGTTGCGGTTCTCGGAGTCCTCAACGATCCTGCGGCGGACGCGCTATGCAGCCAGCACAGGGATCGTTGAGGATTGCAGCGATGCCGCTCGCGTCGTGGTAGCGCAGACGCGCCGGATTTCGGGTGCAGAGGTGCCGGAACTGGCGAGACGATTCCCGTCTGGTTTAGCGCGGGCTCTTGCCACGACGCTCATCATCCAGCGTCGTCACGTTCGTCACTGGGTTCCGTCGTAGGTCCAGCACGGCGGGAACGATGATGACGTTGCCATCCGCGGCTCTTCTCAGTCGGTGGTGTGTGAGGAGAGATTGTCGTTCAGCTATAGGCGAGGTCAGCATATCTGCCCACGGAAGCGTCGCCACCCGCGCCGAAGAGCGACGAAAACGAACCACCACCGCGGTCGCGATGGGGAATTGGTCGAGAGCCGCCTAGAGCCGGGATGCAGCATTGCGGGCTCCGTCACAACCCCTGTGAACGAGGGTCGGCGAAAGGTGGCCAGAGCGGGTGCGTCTGCCGTTCGACAGGCAGATCGAGCGTCACCCCGACCTCTTCCACCAGCATGATCTCGCGAATCTTGTTAGCCTCAGCCTTCGGGTCGTGGAGCGGAATGGCCAAGCCGAGGCGTACCGAAATGGCATCCCCCGCTTCTTCCAGCGGGAGGACGAAGAAGACCGAATTCTGAGGGGCGAGAAAGACGCACTCGGCGTGTAGGCAGCGGTGCGGTCTCGTCGTTCCGAACGCTTCACCCGTCTCGCCGTCGTCGCGACGGACGTCGATGGATCGGATCAGGTCGTACAGGTCGACGGTGATCGGCGTGTCTCCAATGTTGGTAAGCTCGGCGTACAGTCGGGCGTCGACGCTTTCCTCAACTCGATACACCGCCGCTCGTACCGCCAGTGGGCCGGCGCGGGTCTCGGGCGGTGCTGAGCTGAGAGTTGCTGCCTCGTGGACGTTCGCCACCTCATCCGTTTCCGGCTCGACCATGACGTCGGAGGTGGTCACTTCCACAACCCTAGATTGGCCAGCGGTACCGCTTCCACAGCACCCGACCCAGCTCAGACAAGCAGGGAGTAGGACGGCACATCGCCTCACGGGCAAGCCGAAGCAACCGACCAGTGCGTTTCTCGTGTCGTCGTGTCGATCCCGGATGTCGAACGGCATTGGCCAGAGTGTAGCGGCCCGCACACTGATTCGATGAGTCCTTTGTCGCTCGACGAGATCGGGTGTGACGTGAGGTCTGGTCCCAGGTTTGCGAATCGTCGCTGAATCGTCGCAACCCGTTCCGAAACGCGCCCATTTCGGCCCAACGGGATCGCCGATGGGTGCGTTTGTGGGTGCAGGGGGGCGTTGTGCAACGGGGCGTAGTCCCCAATACTGGAGGCTACTTTGCGTCCCCGCTGGAACCTCTCCGGGAAGTCCGTCGCCGTTGCGATAGTTGTCGTTGGCGCCCGTGGGCAGAGCTTGATGAAACGGGTCTTCCAGGTGGACCTCGAAAAGTGCCTCCGGTGCGGTTCACCGATGAAGCTGTGCGCGGTGATCACCGAGCCCGTCAGCGCGTACGTCGTTTGGAGTTCGTCGGATGGTGTTGGTGCGAATCGGTACTCGTCGAATGGAGGTTGGGGTGCCGCGACATCCCTTTCGGCCGAAGGTGCTGAAGTCGCGATTGCGGTTGCGCACAATGGGCAGTCGATTGCCGTCTGGACGGAAGCCGAACGGGAAATCTGGGCGGCTCACTACTGGTAGATTCGGTTCCTCACTGCTGTGGAGCTGTGGAATCACCGCCTACCCAATACGAGAACATGCCTGTGCTCGATGGTGGGATCTGAGCGCACGGAGTATCACGAGCCAGAAAAGCCAAGCCGCCCGCTGACGAATCAACGGACGGCTTGAATCCTTCGCTAGACAGGTGTGGGAACCCGCCTGTGTGTGCTCAACGCCCTCAGCCTAGGCGGGTCTTGAGAGCAGCGATCTGATCCTTGAGTTCCTTCGGCAGCTTGTCGCCGAACTTCGGGTAGTGATTGGCTTCAACGTCAGCCAGCTCTCCCTTCCATCCCTCGACGTCGACTGCGAGCAGCTCCTTCATGTCCTCCTCGGATACGCCGTCGGGACGGGTAATCCCCTCGACAGTGGGCATGATACCGATGGGCGTCTCGACAGACTTCCCGGCGACGCCGTCGCACTGGTCGAAGATCCAGGCCAGAACGCGCGAATTCTCGCCGTACCCGGGCCACAGCCACTTGCCTTCTCGGGTCTTGCGGAACCAGTTGACGAAGAAGATCTTGGGCAGCTTGTCGGCGTTCGCCTTCGTGCCCAGGTTGACCCAATGCTGGAAGTACTCACCCATGTTGTAGCCGCAGAAGGGCAGCATCGCCATGGGGTCACGCCGAATGGTTCCAGCCTTGAGGTCGAGAGCGGCTGCGGTGATTTCTGAGCCTACAATGGATCCCATGAAGACACCGTGGTTCCAACTCGTCGCCTGGTGAACCAGCGGAATCGTGGAAGGTCGGCGTCCGCCGAACAGGAATGCATCGATCGGAACACCTGCTGGATCTTCCCAGTTGTCAGCGATGGCCGGGCAGTTGGATGCCCTGGCGGTGAAACGGGCGTTGGGATGCGCGGCAGGAGCTTCTGCGGTTGCCTGTTCCCACTTGTTCCCCTTCCAGTCGATGAGCGTGCCGGGGGCGTCGTAGCCAATCTGCTCCCACCACACGTCCCCATCCTCTGTCAGGGCAACATTGGTGAAGATGGTGTCCTTGTCGATCGAACGCATCGCGTTGGGATTCGACTCCTCGTTGGTGCCAGGAGCCACTCCGAAGAATCCAGCTTCCGGATTGATGGCGTACAGACGACCATCCGCACCGAACTTCATCCATGCGATATCGTCACCAACCGTCTCGACCTTCCAGCCGGGGAGGGTGGGAATGAGCATGGCGAGGTTGGTCTTGCCACAGGCACTCGGGAAGGCGCCGGCAACGTGCTTCACCTTGCCCTCGGGATTGGTCAACTTGAGGATGAGCATGTGCTCGGCCAGCCAACCTTCGTCCCGAGCCTGAACGGAAGCGATCCGCAGGGCCAGGCACTTCTTCCCCAGCAGCGCGTTGCCGCCGTAGCCGGAGCCGTACGACCAGATCTCTCGGGTTTCCGGGAAGTGACTGATGTACTTGTCCTTCAGCGGTGCGCAGGGCCACTTGCCCCCATCCTCCTCGCCCTCCGCCAGTGGCTTGCCCACGGAGTGGATGCACGGGATGTACTCGCCGTCGGTACCCAGGACTTCGAGCACCTTGCTCCCGACGCGGGTCATGATGTGCATGTTGGCCACCACGTAAGCGCTGTCAGTAATCTCGATGCCGATCTTGGCGATGGGAGAGCCGACGGGACCCATCGAGAAGGGGATCACGTACATCGTGCGACCCTTCATGCAACCATCATAGAGCTTCCTCATGGTGGTCTTCAGTTCGGTGGGGTCGATCCAATTGTTGGTGGGACCCGCGGCTTCCTTGGTCTGGGAAGCGATGAAGGTCTGGCTCTCCACGCGAGCCACGTCGCTGGGATCGCTGCGGAACAGAACGCTATTGGGTCTCTTTGCCAGGGGGGTGGCCAGTCCGGCGTCAACGAGCAACTGGATCATTCGATCGTACTCATTGGTGGTGCCATCACACCATTCAACGGCGTCGGGTTTGCATAGTTCAGCCACTTCGTTGACCCAGGCGACGAGTTTTGCGTGCTGGGTGGGTGGTGCGGTCATTGAAAACTCCATCTAATTTTTAGGTTGTTCGTGTTTGAATGGCTGCAGCACGTGCATCCAGTGGTTGACTTGTCCACGACACTGCCCTTCCGGGTGCGTGGCGAGAAGGGATATCCAAGCGTGATTCGCATTGCGGGTCGTCACGGGAAGGTGACGGAGCATACCCTGTACCCCAGTCATTTCGACGGCCTGTATCGGGGTCGGGTGATTTGGCCACACCCGTGCGCCCGTGCCGCGCAAAATGCGAACCTGACGCCATTTTTTGTCGCCGGATGGGCTGAAGTTGCGTGTCCAGATCCTGCGAAATGAGCGCCTGATGCCAATTTTCTGGCCTCGTGGAGCGCATCGATCCGCCCAGACGCCCCAAATACCGCACGTGACGCGAGGTCCCCCTGCGATCGCGACTGGCGCGCCTGACACATTGTGGCCACATGGGGCACCATGCTGCCATGTCTCGCGAAATGTCCGTCTGTTGCATGCGGATGATTCTTGCGTTCTCGGAAGGGTCTGCCTGGTTGCCGGCAAGCGGGGGTGGGGCCACGCGCGCTCTTCCAGGTGGACCTCGAAAAGTGCCTCCGGTGCGGTTCACCGATGAAGCTGCGCGCGGTGAGCACCGAGCCCGTCAACGTCGCCCGGTATCTGCGCCACGTCGATGAGGCGACGGAGCTCCCCCCGCGAGCGCCAGCGCGCG
>JBNLDK010000018.1:0-15570 GCA_050304295.1 Polyangiaceae bacterium | reverse complement strand
CCGGGATCCTCCGATCACCCGCATACGGCGGGCGGTTTGGGTTTGAAGCAGGGATCCCGGTACTAACTTTCTCCCGCTACGCGTAGTCCCAACCGCGCGTTGCGAGGCATTTTCAGCGCGCCCTTAAGATCATCCGCATGCACCGGTGGAGCACTTTCAGTGCAGCAAAGTGAATGTCCGGAGGTGGAAGCGCGAGAGTTCGCATGACGGCACCTGCCGCTCAGCGCGGCGCGGCGCAGTCTACCCCAGCCCCGGCCTGAACCAAGAGGGGCCGACCTCAATACGGTGGTCCGGAGGCAAAGCCCGGGATTCACGGAGCCACCCCAGGAGCGGCATCATCCGATTGGCTTCCCCTCTGCTGGCGCTTGTCGCACGCCCACCACCAGTGCCGCCAGGAAGCACACGGCGTTCGCAACCGGAACCACATGTGACAGTGGCCAGTCGATGACGTCGTAGAAACGCATCGCCGGATTCGTTTCGATGAGCACCACCTGGAGCACGAGGAAGACTCCGTTGAAGGCGAAGAGCAACACGGCGGGTCCCATCGCGAACCTGAGCCACCTCGATCCCGCCGTGGCCAGAAGGAAGTACACTGGCACCAACGTCAGGGTTTGGGCGGCGGCTCCGAAGACGGAGTGCCACCGGGCGGTCCTGAAGAATGCCAGCATGGTCTGAAGGCTTGTCTGTGCGCCCCACAGGTCGGGTCGCATGACCGTGTAGAGGGCGATAGTGAGGGCAACGCTGGAGACAAGGCCGACGCGAAGTGACCACCGCGCGATCCTGGGTAGCCTGGCGATGCGGCTGAGCGTCCACCCGCCGTACACGAGCGGGAGGTCAGTTGCGACACTGAACAGCAGGAGAACCCCGGCGTGATGCCACCCGACCTTGCCGTCCAAGAGTTGCAGCCCAACCACGAGGAACAGCAACTGCGCGATGGCACTGGCCAGCATCCCTGCCGACCCACGGATCAGCAGCGTCGGCTCCGTTGGTGTCGTCCCCACGTTGGGGGTCATCGTACCCCAGCGCGAATGAATCGGAACCGCCGTGTTCTCAACGGCGCCTCGTGTGGCACCATGGCCGTGATGTCCTTCGACGATCTGACGACCAGGGACGTGGACTTCGCGTACGTTCTCGTGCGCGACGATCCCCTTGAGGCGGTCCCGGGTCTAATCGCCCAGGTCCTAGACTGTGCCCACGACAGTGGAGGCGACGTCGTGTCGTGCGTCTTCGCCGCGTTCGGGCTCGTCGGGGCAGCACGGCTGTTCCAGGGACGGAGCACTGACAGCCTGCGAATGCACCTCAGCGGGCTCTGGTTCACCGATGACGATGACGAGAGGGAGCGTCGTGGCGAGTGAAGGGAAGCCGACGGAACCAACGAGAAGTCGGATGAAGTGCGCGACATGAAACGTCGTCGGCCTCGCTCGATTCCCCGAGGCGCTGTCGAGCGCGATGGCGACGGCTGCGTCGACTACTTCGTCGGAGAGAAGCTCGTTGCTCGCGTCTACTACCACTCGACCGGCGCCATCGACTGGGAGACGCACTACGACGCCCAGGGTCGGCAGCACGGTGTCGA
The DNA here is from genome assembly GCA_050304295.1 of Polyangiaceae bacterium. Taxonomy (GTDB): domain Bacteria; phylum Myxococcota_A; class Polyangia; order Polyangiales; family Polyangiaceae; genus JAFGBI01. The sequence goes on along the minus strand of JBNLDK010000018.1, from coordinate 13,997 downwards.
GCGCCAGGAGTTTCCCGATGGGCGGCTGATGTATCGCGCCCGGTATCGCCACGGCCTGCAAATTGGGTGGCAGGAGCAGTGGGACGCCACGGGGCGCCTCGTCATTCGGAAGCGATTCGTCAACGGGACGGGCGCCGACCTCTGGTGGGGATGCTGCAATTGCGCGGGTGCCTTCGCACTAGCGGAAGAGCGGTACTTCGTTGCGGGCCAGCGACACGGACCCGAGCGCTGGTGGAACCCCGATGGGACCGTCTACAGCGAGGCCTGGTACTTCAAGGGAGTCGAGCACGGCATTGCCCGTGAGTGGAACGATGCCGGGCGCATGCGGCGCGGTTTCCCCCGGTACTTCGTCAAAGGGGAGCGGGTAACACTCCGGGCGTACGAGAAGGCGAGGCGGGACGATCCAACGCTTCCCGAGCGCACCGAACAGGACTCGCTTCCAGCCCGCCCCCTTCCCCAGCTCATCGACGAACTTCCGCGAGAACGCTGAACGCTGAGGTCTGCGCTGACCTCGAACTGGTCGGCTGCTTGCCCCTTCAAGACCCGGATTCGTATCGGTTCCCTGACTCAGCTCCCCATCCTGGCTATCATTGGCTCGTGGACGCTACCGGGGCCGCGCAGCATCCATACCGCGAACCGCAAGGCCGGCTGCGGTACGGGGGGGCCTGGCGACGCTACCGAGCACATCGGGTGGCGTTCTGGCTCGCCCGCGTGTTGCCCATGGTCGGCTGCGTTCTGTTGCCGGTGAGTCCAGCGGCGTGTGCCAGCCTGATCGGCGTCTCCGTCGCCTTCCTCGCGTTGGGGCCGAGGTCATTTCGGTGTCCGCGGTGCGAGATGGAGTTCGCCCGGATGTCATTACTCTGGGGAGTTCAGCGTCCGAAGGAGTGCTGGAACTGCGGGCTCCACGTCGGGGACGAGCCGCGTCCGGCGGACAAGGTTGGAGACGGGGCGCCCCCATCCTGGATTGCGACGCAGAGGGCTGCCTACCGATCGTTTGTCTGGTTGGGGGTCAGCACGACCCTCGTTCCGGTCGCGGTCTGGATCGCTGTCGCGATCCTCTACCCGCCCCCAGAGCCTTGGCGATACATGGTGACGGGCTCGCCGTACTCCTCGGTCCCCGAGCAGGTCTTGCGCTTTGTCACCGGTGAGCCTGGCGCGACCCAGGACGTCAACGATGCGGCCAACGATCTTGAACGAGACGGTCTCTATCGCGAGCTGGAAGCCGTCTCCTACGAAATCATGCGCGAGTACGAGACTTCAGCCGCCACCCTTCCCAACGCGGAGTTCGACGTTGGACGCGAGGTCCCCGTCGAACGCCTGCCCGCACGTTTCCACAAGCTGGGGGGCTCCTGGCGCCACAGCTTGCAGGTCATCCTGCGCGTGGACGCGGCGTCGAAGCCAACGCAGGTGCGCCTCCACTGGGGTCACGGCCGCCACGCCGTGATCGTGTATGCCAAGCCCCCAGCCCACCCGCCATCGGGCTTCCATGTGCGTCGGGTCAGCCCGAGGACGTACGTTGTCGCCAACGAAAGCTGACCGTGCCCGCGTGGAACCTCGGCTCGTGGTGCCGAGGACCACCGCACCGCCCGCCAGTGGAACCGCACTGTGAGCGGCAGCGGTCCCAGGGGCAGCCCTCAGTATGTCGAAACATCGAGATCAGCTGCGGTGCCCGACAGTCTAACGAGAAGCAGAACCCGAATCCACGCAGCGACCTGGTACGGGAGTGCAGCGTGCTACCAAACCGTCGGGACAAGGCGGCGTCGCCTCAGTCCGTCGGGGAATCGCCAGCGCCCCGGCGACACGCCTCAACCAGGGCCGAGAGCGTCTGGGCGCGGTCGAACAGGACGACGCATCCTGCTTGGACGACCGCGCGTGTGCCCGGGTCGGGTGGCAGATAGCACCAAGCGTCCGTCGTGAAGCCGAACTCGACTTCTGGTCCGTCAGAGTAGAAGGCCCGGAGCGACGTGACGTCTCCCCAGTTCTCGACGCTGGAGTTGGCGACGTTCCCAAACACGGAGGTCCAGCCAGTGTCGTTTAGATAGGTTTCGGGATCTTGGACGACGACCACGAGGTCAATGTCGGAGTTCGGCCTCGCGCCTCCTCGTGCGTGGGAACCGACCAGAGCCACAGCGTGGACGTCAGGTCGATTCGCGAACCAATCGAGTGCGCTCGCGATGAATGTCTGAGGTCCTATCCTCATGGCGCGTGTTCGAGCGACTCAACCGAGGCTGCCTCATGACGACATCACCACTCAGCTCCGGCGTGCAGCAGTCTACTACAGCCCCAGCCGGGAAGGCCAACGGCCCCGCTGCACGAACCTCACTCGACCGTCCACTTGATCGGGTAGACTTCGACGCGCAGGCGTGGGCGAGGACAGACAAACTGATCGGCCGACACGACAAGCCCACCCGGCGCGTCGCAACAACCGCTTCTCCACCCCGGTTCTGTACGTCGCCCTGACGGCCTTCACCCTGGGGCTCTGCGGCACCGTCGTTGGACTCATCAAGGCATTCGGAGCGGTTGGGGGCGAGAGTGTCGACCCCAGCCAGAAAGCCCGCATCCTGGCCGAGGGCATCAGCGAGGCCATGAACTGCACGGCGGCGGGGTTGTTCGTCGCGCTGATGGCTGCTGGCGTGATCGTACTGATCATCCGATGGAGGGACGGGGTCCCAACCAAGCCGGGCGACGGCAAGGCGCGAGTCGCAGCCGATGATGCCGATGCCTACCGCGGCACCCCGGAGCCAACCGACGCCCGTCGTGCCGCGCTGGAGCGACGGGAGTACGAGCTAGCCTGGGAGCGCCTCGACACTGGTGTTCGGGGCTGGCCGTGGATTCTGGGGGTGGGCGTCATCGCCGGATTCGCGATCACAGCGGGTGGGGTCATCGTCCCGATCGCCCTGCTCGCGGCGTGGTGGCTTGGCAGCATCGGTACGATCCGGTGCCCGCGGTGCAAGGGGCGCTACTGGACGCTCTGGCGCCCGTCGCTTGCCAAGTGCAGCTCCTGCGGGCTGGAGCGTGGCACGATGCCATCTGCCGCGACGCCTGGACAGGACAACGACCCAAACTGACCAGTATCCGGTATGCTTCGCCATCTGCTTCGGACCGACCGATGCAGCGTCGGGGATGCTAATGACGACCATCTCGTTCACCGCCGAGCGCGTATCCACCTGGGTGGAGAACTTCACCGAGACCTTCCGCGTCCACGGTGTAGCGTTCGAGGCCGGTGACCCCGACAGCGAGGATGGTGAGGGCTGGAACTTCTCGCGAAGTTCCGAAGACGACGATGGTGTCTGCACCGTTCGGGAGATCCAACGAGCGACCCTGTACGACGGGATTCAGGACCTCCACCTATCGCGCACTCTGCTACTTTGCACGTTTGAACCTGGCAGCGTGGACGAAGCTGGTTGCGCGCGTCTGGAGATCCACCTCGAACTCGACGACGAGACCTGGGAAATCATCGCTCGAATGATGAGTATCGTATGCGCTGGCAAGCCGTTCTTCCGGCGGGAAGCATGAACCCCGGACCCCCGCGGCCAACGGGTCTCACGCACCTGTGGATGCTGGCTGCCGCGACGCTCGCTATCCTGGTCGCAAGTACCGCGACGGCACAGGAGCGCGACGCTGATCGCGTACTGCCAGTGCTCCCCGAGATCGCCGTTTCCGCGGGCGCGACCTTCCCATCAGGCAGCGTCGATGCGGACCACCTCCTGAAGCGGCGCGTCCGCGCGCTGGCGCCCATAGAGTTCGAGCCCGGAGTGCGGATCTTCAGGTACGTGGGTCTGTCGTTTCGGGGAATCTACGCTCCCGGTTGGGCGGCGAGCCCCGTGCGAGACGATGGGATTTGCGATCTAGCCAGGGAGGACGACATCGAAACCTGCTCCGTCCGCTCCACTCGGCTAGGTGCCGCGCTGACCCTTCACGTTCTCCCAGCGGCAACCATTGACCCCTGGGCAAGCGTGGGCTTCACCCGCGAGCGTGTGAGGTTCGATGCGAAACTCCCCCGCGTCGTCTCAACCGACCCGAATGCGGGTCCGCTGCCTGGCCCGTGGGAGGTCGGGTACTCCCTCATTGGCTGGTCCTATCCAGAACTTCGGGTCGGCGCAGATGTGCGCATCATCGGTCCGCTTCGACTGGGCGCGATGGCAAGCGCGACGTGGGGCAAGTACGAGGAGCAACAGGAGCACTGCCCAAGGGAACTCCCCTGCGTGGACGTCACCCTGGACCCCAGGAAGACGCACGGCTGGTATGGCATGGGCCTGCGGGTTTCGGCGATCTGGCCAGAGCCTCGGTAGCGCCGGGTAGCCCTGGTGACCGTCCTCGACACGGTGACCGCGGTCACCGCGGTGCATCGTGCCCACCGGGCATGACGCTCTGACCTCGTGCAGCCCCCCGGTGTGCGCGGGTGTAGGTGCTCGCATGAGGGCTCCAGCTGCCTGCTGAGCGCGTGCTCGTGGTGGTGGGGGTATGGTCGAGCTGGCTGTTTCTGGGGGGCGGAACAGGTTTTTGGTGCCTTCCTGAACTTAGCCCGAACGTTTCCAAGGGTCAGTCCGTACATGGGTCGAAATGCCCAACTCCGCCTCATCGCCAGCCCCGTCGATCGGAACCAGCTACACTGTCACCTTCCCCGCCGACCTCACCGCCGAGGAAGAGGTGAGGTTCCACAGCACGGGAAAGAGACCCGTACGGGTGGCGGTGCCCGCCACGGCGTCCACTGCCGTCGAGACGGTCGAGGCCCTCCGCGGTCACCAGCTCCAGATCGCCACTGTCGAGCGCGTGGTCGAAGAGAAGGTGGCTGCCCTGAAGGATGGCGAGCTTCCCGACTCACCCTTCGCGATGAAAAAGGCCAGGTACGCCAAGAGGTGCGACTACTCCGTCCGCTACCTGGACCAGCTCATCGAGGCGGGCCTGCCGACGATCGGGAAGGGGAAGGCTCTTCGGATCCCGGTCAAGGAGGCTGACGAGTGGTTGCTGGACCTGGGTAGCCCGCAAGAAGGCGAGATCGAGAGTCAGGCTCGCATTGACGCTCGCCGCCGTCGGAACAAGTGATGGCCAAGGGCGAGACGATCAAGGGCAAGGGCTGGATCGCCTACCAGCGGTCGGGCGGGCAGTGGGTGATGAAGTACCGCCGCCGCGCTAGCGACTGGCGCATCCACCGCGTGCCGCGAAAGTTCCAGGACAAGGGCGATGTGCGGCGGTACTGCGTCGCATGGCTCGACGAGCGTGAGCGCCTCGTCAACGATGGTTTGCTCCGACGTCCCGTCATCGAGCGCAACGGGAAGATCTCCACCGACATCACCTTCCAGGAGTTTGCGATCTTGTGGACCAGTGGCGAGTTGTCCAAGCTCTACCCCCGCTACGTCAAGGTCAAGAAGTCAGCCACCGACGATGCCGCTCGCCTTCGCATCCACGTCTACGACATCATCGGCGACGTGCCGATTCAAGAGTTCGAGCCGCCAGCAGGGCTGGAGTTCGCGGAGCGGGTCATGGCGGCCTTGCCACCGCCCAGCAAGCTGAGCGATGCATCGGCACGTCAGGTTGCCCAGGTGATTCACCGGACGCTCCAGCTTGCCGTCTTCCCCGCCAAGCTCTTGAGCGTCCAGCCACTCCCGAAGGGGTTCGTACCGCCCAACCCGCCGGAGAAGGCGAAGACCTACCTCTACCCCGACGAAGAAGCCAAGCTGATGGAGTGCGCAGGCGTACCCCTGGTCGAACGTCTCTTCTACGGTTGCCTGGCGCGCGAGGGTGCTCGTATCGGCGAGCTGTTGAACCTCCAGCTGTACGAACTAGACCTTGAGCACGGGTCAGCCCACCTCGACGAGACGAAGAACGACCGCGCCAAGGACTGGGCGCTCCACCCGGGCACGACGCGTGCGTTGATCCGGTGGCGTGACCGGTTCATGCGAAAACGGAGTCCCAAGGCATTCGTGTTCCGCGGCGAAGACGGTCAGGTGCTGGACCGCTACGACCTCGCAGAGAATCTCCGAGACCACGTTCAGAAGGCGGGAGTCCAGCGCCCACAGCTCTTCGCCATGGACGGCAAGCGCATCTGGTTGAGGGCGCACGATTTGCGGGCTTCATTCGTGACGGTCTCGTTGGCGAACGGCAAGACCGAATCGTGGGTGGCCGACCGCACGGGCCACCTGTCGAGCACGATGATCAACAGGTACAAGCGCTGGGCGCGCGGGCACCGCGAGTTGAATCTGGGCGACTTCGTGCCGCTGGACGAGGCCATCCCCGAGCTGCGGGCCGCACCGGCGGAAGGTGACGAGAAGGCCGCCGAGTAGGGAAACGTAGTGACGAGACTTGCTTGAACCGTGATCTGATAGGCTTCTGGCCCTCGGGAGAGCAGGAGGGGCAGTGCCGTACGATGTGACCGGTTGGGTGGAGGTGAGCAGAACGCCTCCAGATGAGATGCTGCCAGACATCAGCGAGTGGCAGCCCCTGCTGTGCCTCGATCCATTCGATCTCGGTGGGGATGACGTGTCGCAGCGTTTGTTCGGTCTCGGGAAAAACGCTGTGGAGCCCGGGCTGTACGCGGGACGGGGTGTCCCTGAAGATTGCACTCGGGTGGTTCGTCAGGACGTCGCGGCCAATGAGGAGCACATCCAACGCTACGGGGAGGGCGATCACGGACACACCTTTGCCAGTCTCGAAGAGGTCCTGATGGCGCTGAAGAGCGCTGACGCTCCAGACTTGGGCGAAAGCGAGTGGGCACGCGTGCTGTCCGCGGTTGGCTATGCGAGGGAACAGGCGCACGAACCGTCGTTCTGCCGATTTGTTGTTTGGGGCAACTGGTGAGCCCCCGTCAGCCGAACCTTCCGTAGCGTTTGGTGCGGCACTTGGTGCGGGTTCTTGGTGCGCCCCCACCCCCACAAACCAAAAAAGCCAGCGACCTCGCTGGCTTGATTAGCGCGCCCCGCTGGATTCGAACCAGCGACCTACGGATTCGAAGTCCGTTGACCCCGAACGGAGAAAGCGGCGTGATTCACTCTGGTTGCGGAAATTCGGCTGGCAAACTGGGACGGACAGGAGTGGACATGAGGGGACACGGGTGGACACGGATTTGGCGGACTGAGTGGACACGGACTTGGCGAAGCGGCGGCGTCGAGTCCGTGAGCGGGAGCGCATGGTGACCGCCCAGCGCGTGACGCGCGAGCACCTTGGGGCGCCATCAGCGACCGGCTTTCTCCCGAAGCAAGCGGGCGATTCTTGGGTGACTGTTCGACTTCGCATAATCCTCGGCCGTCCGCCCGTGGCAGTCTTTCGCTCGAGCCAACGCTCCGTGATCGACGAGCAACTGCACAATCGCCTCGTGGCCGTATTGGGCCGCATACATGAGAGCGGTGCGACCCGAACGGTCTGAGTTCTCGCGGTCCGCATCAGCGTCAACAAGGAGCTGAACTACCCCATCGTGACCGAAGCGGGCAGCGAGCATCAGTGCTGACCACCTGTCGTTCTTCACAGCGTCGACGCTGGTCTCCTTCCTGGCGAGCAGCTGCCTTGCCGCCTCCGGGTTGTTGTAGCGCGCTGCGAACATTAGAAGCGTTGCGCCCCTTTTCGACCTGAGCGCCAGATGCGGACCGTCAAGGAGGTCGTTGTGCAAAGGGTCGCCTCTCATGATCAACTCCGCGCCTTGAGAGAACTTCGTATAGCACTGGAGTCCCGACTCCAGCAGACCCCTCGCGCGGCGGTCCGCCCTTTCAAGGGGCCTCCGGCCGCGGTCGTCCGGTACCCGTGGATCTGCGCCACGAGAAAGAAGCCACATGACAAGAGAAGTGTCGCCTCGCGTCCCAGCCGCAATCAGGGGTGTCACTCCGTCCCCGTTCTTCGAGTCGATGACGTTGTCGTCCATTTCGTGAAGGAACCTGGCAACCCTGATGTGGCTGTGTTTCGCCTCAAGATCTTCGGGACTGCTGCTGAAGTAGGCTGGCGATGGCAGTATCAAGTAGGTGGCAAGGGCGACCCAGAAGGGCGAGTTGCCGTCCTTGTTCGTTGCGTTGACTGAAGCTCCGTAAGTAACCAATTCTTCAGCAGAAGCGACGTCCCCCTGCGCAGCTGCGAGGCAGAGCACTGGCTGTTCGGACTTCAGGTGGGTCCCGTTTGGGTCCGCCCCCCTCTTCAGCAACGCTCTAACAACGCGGACATCTCTTTTCTCGACCGCTGCTCCCAGGATCGTCTCCCCTTCGAAGGGCTCGCTGATCCCAAATGGATCGAGTTTGGCTACCTCCCGTGCGTTTCCGCCATCAACCGCACTCCTTAGAGTCTGTTGGCATCGATAGAGTCCAGCGCGCCTCGCAAGTTTGGCTGTTCTTCGAGGCGGCAACTTGCGTACCGGACTATGCAGAACGAATTCGGTGCACAGTTCTCTCGCGCGTTTCACTGACATGAGCTGCAACGGGAACCACCTTGCGGCACGCCACTCCTGTGCCGCGAGTCGCGTGCCCTCGCGTTCCGTGCGATAGGTCGGTTCGAGACCCCCCGTTCTCTCCAGCACGAGATCGCCATTCGAGTGGTTAGCGATTTCGGCTTCTAGTCGCTTCATGACCTGCCCGAGTGGCAGTCCTCGGTCCGCCGCACGGATGCGTGATCCAGGGTCAGGACCAAGCATCCGTCGAAGCGCCGCCTTCAGCGGTTCTGCCGCGTCCATCCCGCTGAGAGCCGCGTCCACGTCGATTCGACTGTGATTGACGAGAGGGAGGTCGTCCGCCTCACGCCGGCTCAGCATAAGCAGCGCCGTAGCCGCCATGCTATACACGTCTCCTTCCGGCAAGACGGTGCCTTGGAGGAACACCTCCGGCGCGACGCACCCCTGACTCCCGAAGCAGGTCGAACCGCCCGGCTGCTCAGGCGTTACCGCAGCGCCGAAGTCCACGAGCGCGTAGGTTCCGTCCGTCCGAAGAAGCACATTCTGTGGTGCGATGTCGCGATGGAACAAGCCGACCTTGTGCATGCAATCGAGCACCGAGGCGATCTGGCAAAGGAAGTCGACGACGTCGCCTTGGTGGAAACCGTGTCGATTTCGCAGGAGCTCGGCGATCGAGACCCCCTCAACTCTTTCCATTACCGTGCAGAACTTCCCTTCTACCTCGAAGCTGTCCAGATATTTGGGGATAGCCCGATGACACAGCCTTCGGAGTGCTTGCTGGTCACGATCGGCAGACTTGAGGGCAGGCATACCGGTCGCAGCAAGCACAACCTTGATGGCAACGGACTTGTTGTCATTGTGAACGTCGATGCCGTCCACGACTTCGCCGTGCGTTCCTGCCCCGATGGTTCCGAGCACAACATATCGCTCCGACAATACGTATGGAGTTGCTGCGCTGTTCCCACCCAAACGATCGGGGAGCCGCGCAAGAAGGTCGTGCGCCGCCGCTCGTTTCACTTCCGTTTGGGCGCCCAGAAGCGCTCTAGCGAGCGCCAGGGCGTAATCTGCGTCTGGGTATGCATTGATTTCTTCCAGCAACTCCTCAAGTGAGGCCTCCACTGAAAGAGCAACGTCCCGGTAGGCGATGGCGCTGGCGACGGCGTTGGACAGTCGCTCCACTTGTGCTCGCAACGGCTTCATGTTCGGATCCCCTCGACCTGGCGTATGAACTCCTGGAGTGCCTCGTTCTCCGCGATCTCCCGCTCGTTGCGCTCTCGAATCGCACGCAGCGCCTCCGCGCGTTCCTCCTCCGTCCGCGCGGGAACGTCTCGGTGCCGATAGAGCACCCCTCGGCCCTCGTACGCCGCTGCGACCGCATTCTCCGGAAGGTCGGTGATGTCGTAGCCGTCGGTGCTGATCGTGCGTGGCCGTTTCGAGCTCACGAGATGATGATACCACGACTTGCGCCTCTTCCGCCTGCTCGGAGTCCGCGCCGTTTCGAGTTAAACCGCGCGGAGTTCAACGCGGTTGCGTCCGCTCGTGGACAGACGCTCGGCCCCGCGCCACACTGAAGCCGGGATGGCGCTGGCACCTGGCGAGTTGCACTACTGCAAGAGTCCCGATCGGGAAGGACGGCCTGTAGGGGCCGCGGCGGATGCGCTGGTCGCGTTGGATTGCAGCCTCTTGATGGACGTGACCGACCCCACGCTGGGAGAGGCCATCGTCAGGGCGTTCCAGGCGAGCACGGGCCTGCCCGCCTGGCGATGCGTGCTGTTGCACAGCGCCCGCGCCATCCGACCGTTGCGTGCCTGGGTGCAAGAGCGACTCACTGCGAGCGCCGTTCCGCTGATCGTCCTCAACACCTACCTGGACCTGCCGGAGGAGGAGGAACTCTACTCTCTCGTGAAGGGGAGCATGGCCTTCGTGTACATGAAGGCGGACGACGAGCGCCCTGCGAGCCTTCGCGTGCTCGCTGGCCCCCATGTCCACTACTGCTTGCCCGGCTCTCCCGACGAGTTCCGGCAGGCGCTTCTCGCCGCCATCTTGACGGCGGCGCAGTCCGTGCCCGAGGAGGATGCACCGCTATGGGCCAGCCACCCAGTGGTCCAGGAGGTTCCGTTCATGCGAGTGATCGAACGCGCGACCCGCATCCACTGGGTTGACACGAAGGGCGTGCTCCATCGGCGCGACGTTCCGTCGAGCGAGGGGGAGTGATGGCGGTAGCCTGGTACCCGGATGGCGACGACCGCTTTCGAGACCAGCGTCAGTGGCATGAGGAAATCGTGCGGACGGCTGCGCGCGCTGTGGAGAAGGACGTCGCCTCAGTGCGACGTCTCTTCAGCATCATGAGGTGGTGCCACTACGGGTCGCTTCGGCTCGCCATCGTGGGCGCCCTGCGCGATTGCACCATCCTCACCGACGAGCAACGCGCCTTCCCGGATTTCTACCTCCGTCGGTGCTGTCGTCGTATGCGCGATTCCGTGATGGTCATCCTGGAATTCACCCCGTACGACGGACAGGTTGACTATGCCGCTTCCTGATGGAGAGCGGAACGCAATTCGAACTCGATGGGGCTGAAGTAGCCGAGCGTCGAATGGAGGCGCTCGGGGTTGTAGAAGTTGTCGATGTAGCTCGCGACCACGCGGGTGGCGGCAGCTGGGCTGGAGAAGACCTGGTCGCGCACGCATTCGTGCTCGAGGCTGGCGAAGAAGCTCTCGGCAACGGCGTTATCCCAGCAGTCACCTTTCCGGCTCATGCTGCGGCCGATTCCGTGACGCTCGAGAGCAGCCACGTAGTCGTCGGAGCCATAGGGGCTGCCGCGGTCGGAATGGTGCAGTAGCCCAGGTGCCGGACTTCTGTGGTCCACGGCTCGTTGCAGCGCGTCCAGTGCCAGCGCGGTGTCATTGGATTCGCCGATAGCCCACCCGACGACACGTCGAGAGAACAGGTCGATGATGGCCGCCAGGAAGCACCAGCCGGCGAGCGTCCACAGGGCGGTGACGTCGGTCACCCACACCTGGTCGGGGTGCTGTGCCGTGAAGTCGCGCTTCAGCACGTTCGGTGCGATCCGCTTGGTGTTGCGGCTGTCCGTCGTGGCACGGAACTTCTTCTTGCGCCGGGCAACGAGACCGTTTTTCCGCATGACCTTCGCGACCGTCTTCGGTGACACGACCTCGCCCTTCTGTCGAAGTCTGGCGCAAACGCGAGGGCTGCCGTACGTGCTGCGCGACTCGCGGTGAACAGCTTCGACCTTCAGCGCGAGCTCGGCCTCTCGCTCCCGTCGTGCCGAGGGGCCACGCCTGGTCCAGTCGTAGTAGCCCGACCGCGATACGTCGAGCACCTGGCAGAGCACCGTTACCGGGAAGACGGCCTTCTCCACGTGGATGAACTCGAACCTCACGAGTTCTCCTTCACGAAGAAGGCCGTCGCTCTTTTTAGGATGTCACGCTCCATCTGCAGGCGCTTGTTCTCGCGCCGCAGCCGGGCAAGTTCCTCCCGCTCGTCGGTTGTCAGACGTTCGTCTGTACCACCAACCTCGTCGACCTTTGCTTGGTCCACCCAGGCTCGAACGGCCGACTCTGTCAGGTCCAGGCGACGGCACACCCCCGCGATGCTCTCGCCCTCGGTCTGGCAGAGCCGAACGACGTCTGCCTTGAACTCCTCGGTGAACTTCCTTCGCGGCCTACGCTGCTTCCTCTTCCTCGATGACATGGGACACTCCTCGCGCATTCTCGCGCTTCTTGGGGTGTCCGCCAAACGGGGTGAACTTCATCCACGACGTTGAAGACGAGAGCTTCGCCAGCATTCGTGACCACTGGGACAAGGCCGAGTTCGATCAAGAGAAGCTCATCCGATTGCCTCCAACGCTCGAGTGCTCCGACCGCGAGCGCGAGCTGATCGCTTCCGCGAAGAGCACCGTTCTCGTCACTCGCAACGGGAACGACGTGCTCGAGGAATTCGGCGTGCCGGTTCGCGACCCCGTTCGGATCAGCTTACTCGACGCCAGGGGCCCCGGGATCAAGCGCTCGGGCTTCGAGCAATACTGGAGGGATGAACTTCCGTGCCCCTTGCCTTCCAAGCATCCCGGCGTGGTCCGCACAGCGGTCGCTGCCATGTGGCCTTACCCGGGCTGCCTCCACCTGCGCGATGCGGATATGGCGCCGCGCGGCTAGGTGCCGCTTGACTTACGAGTCCAGGAACTCCTCCCCCAGGCGTCCCCCCGTTTCTTCGTCCGCGGCCAGCCTGATCATGGGGGAGTAGCAGCGGTCCCTCCGCCAGATTCCAATGCACAGGGTCGATGCTCCCTCAGACCCAGTGAGGGCTAGGTCGAATCGCGCCAGCCATCCCTCCTCTACCTCGCGAGGATAGCCTTCGACCAAGGCTGTGACCGACGTCACGACTCGCCCCAGGCAACCGCGGACGGAGTCGTCTACGATCGCCACAGAAGATTCGGCGCGGGTCACTTCCTCTGACGAGACGACCGTTCGTCTAGGTCTGACCTCCTGCGGGAGGGGGAACCTGCCGTCGTTGCGGGAGCCGCGACCGACCACGAAATCAACCGCCTCGGCTTCGCGATTGAATGCCTCGAGTGAGTGGATGTGCGGTGGGGTGATGACCAGCACCTCGGCGATCAGGGGCCGATAGCGCTCCGGCTCGTCGATCACGAGCGTCTCGATGCTCGTTCCGATGAGATCCAGGATTCGTTTCGGGTGTTCGAACTCGCAAGAGCGGACGGGCGGCATCAGGCGTTCGATTGTAGCGCAACCCCGATTGGAGTGGCGGCGTGGCTGAGTGGGGCCCTCCTGATTCGGGCTGCGAGCCTTCGAGGGGTGACACGCAGGCGTGCCAGCACCGCTGGAAGGGACTACCATTCCTCCCTGGTCATGGCGAAAGCGATCGAGGAGCGGATCGGGGAACGGAGGGCCGTCGGAGTCGACCATTTCTACCACCCTGAGCGAGCTGGCGTTCTGGTGGGCCGGAAGCTCACGGGCCTCCTCATCGAGGAGGGCAGGGATACGCTCGTGGCTCGGTTCTCCCTGATGCTTGCCGGCGAGCTCGGCTGCTGCCACTGGGAGATCATTCGCGACCAGCGTCAGGGTCACGGCCTCTTCCCGTCGCGGGAACTGCGAGGGTGTAGCCCCATCGACCCGAGTTCACCGCACTGCACGGTTGCGGCGTGGGCAGCTGGGGCGCCAGCTCTCGATGCGCTGCACGCGAGGCTCCTGGTGTCGCGAAGCGAGGGCGGTGTCGTTCGCGCGATGGCGGAAGACCGCTCGAGCCTCGTCGAGGCAGACGCGCTGGACGTGCTCGGAAGCACGATCGTGGGAGTGCGTTGCTTGACTCGTGCCTACGATGCTGGCTTTCCAGGCTGGTACACACGGCTCGACCTGCGACTGAAGCGGTCTCCGCTCGACGTCGCTCTCCAGTTCGGGTCGTTTCGTGAGCGCTTGCCGAAGGCGTGGGACGTGGATGAGGCCAGGGAAGACGTGCTTGAGCAGCGTCGCGCAACCTGATGGGATCGCCCCCCGTTTCGAGCACGCTACGTGATGGACCAGTAAGAAGCCCCCTCAGGTATCTTGCCCAAAAGGGCTCCGAGGGGGCTCACCTCCGTTTTGCCGAAAGAAGGAGGTGG
>JBNLDK010000017.1:0-11425 GCA_050304295.1 Polyangiaceae bacterium | reverse complement strand
CGTCTCGTCTCACTCGGTTCTCCAGGCCAATTCTCCTCCGCTCTGAACCCCACCGCCTCGCAACCTGGGCTGCACGGAGAAGTGGCTCGAGCCGCCGACACGGCACGAGTCCTGCTTGGCTGGCGAGGATCGCCCTGGGTTCTCGGTGTCAGTAACTGGTTTGTCGTGCAGTCCCCTGACAACCCGCCCCAGCGGCGTACTGCGTCAGCGTTGGCAGCGCCACCGAACCGATATACAGCACGAGAACCAGAAAGCTCTCGAAGCCGATGTTGGCGATCCCGTGCTTCTCGCGATGGAGCAAGCCCAGCATGTCAGGATGGCGGTGAGCAGGATGCTGACCGAGACGAGGTACATGGGGGACCGCATGCAGGAACCCGTTGCCTGCACGTCGATCAGCTGGATGAGACAGGCGCGTGCACACCAGGTGTCGATTGAGGAGAGGGTTGCGCGCGGGGATCCAAGGAGCTGGGCAGTTCCTGATGGCGAGACAGCTCGGATGTCAGGGTTACTCGAAAGCGCAGCGCATGCCGATCGACCTGTACCTCACCCCGGTGAGCGTCGACTCGGAAGTCCGCGAGCGGCTCGAGCCGAACCGGCATTGGCATGGACGTCGACTGTCTCGTCGCCGTTGACGTCCCACGCATTGTAGAGGCTGATGGTGATTCAAGGAGGAGACGAGATGAAGGCGTCAGCCGATCGCGGGGTCATGATAGGTCTTGGCCTGGCGAAGCTGGGGAGGCGGTTGTCGTTGCAGCCACGCATCGAGGCTGTAGTGCCCAGCGCCTCGAAAGACGAAGGTCAGCGAGGCGAGGAGGATCAGAAGTGGGAACTCCCAACCGCCGTTCTGAGCGAACAGTCCGTTCCCAGCGTGCACCGCGGCGATGGCGACCACCATCGTGCAAACCGGTCCGAGGGCGGCGATCCGCGTCAGCGCTCCGAGCAGGAGCCCGAGCCCACCGAAGAATTCGCCACCGATGGCGAGGACGACGGCGACGCCTGGCGCGGGGATCCCGAGTTGTGCGAACTGGTTGGCGGTCCCGCTCGGGTCGGACAGCTTCATCGTGCCGTGGGCGATCATGATCACACCGATGCCAATGCGGAGCAGCAGGAAGGCGATGTCCTGGTGCTGGGCGAGCTGAGTGGCGACTTTCTTCATCAGGGGCTTCTCCTTTCGGCGCGGTCTTCGGCGCCGCCAGCAGCGCTGCACCGACCGTGCCACCCGATGGCGCTCGAACGCGCCGCGGCGGGAGGCGATCGTTGTCGCCGAGGCAGATTCGCCAGCCATGAGTTGATTCGCCGCGGAGCGTCCCGGAGCAGCTGCCTCATCTCGATGGTGGCGGCGGACAGCCTCTTCCACTTGCGTGGTGGCCCATCCGCCAGCGCGGCAGTGGGAGGCGATTCGTCAGCTCGGCGACGACGGAGGCCACGGCCAGCGCCGCTGCCCGACCACCATCGCTGTGCTCGCCGACACCATCGGCCACCACATAGTCGGTTCGAAGGTTCGACTCCTCTCCTCTACCGAGGAGTCGGGACGCAGTCACGCCAATCGCGGGAGATCCTGCCGGGCTGGAAACTGCGTCGGGCTGTGCTTCGTGGCCAATCTGCCCACTTCTCACCGGCAGTCGCTCGAGGCTGCACGGTCGGTTCCTCGCGCGTCCACTGTGGACGGGGTCAAGGTGGACACGGCCGGAGTGAGCCGCGGCCTGGCTCGCCCGGAACGTCGAGCGGGATCCTCGGTGAGCGCGGCACATTGCCACGATTGGTGCAGAGCGCCCCGGGGGTCCCCGGGTGGATGCGAAGCAGAATGCCGCTTGTCCGCCCCAAGAGTCAGCGAATGTTCCTGGCGCGCATTGTGCAGCGCCTCGCTCCAGCCGGGGGTCTCCCCCTCCCCCCAGAGGAGTTACGATGATGGACTACGGATACCAGAAGCGAATCCAGTCAAGCTCGATCGACGAAGCACGCGAGCAGGTAGCGGCGGCGCTGGCCAGGGAAGGTTTTGGGGTGCTAACGGAGATCGACGTGCAGGGCACTCTCAGGAAGAAGCTGGGCGCGGACTTCCGGCCTTACCTGATCTTGGGGGCCTGCAACCCGCAACTGGCCCATTGGGCCCTCCGCGAGGAGCCAGAAATCGGGCTCCTTCTGCCATGCAACGTGGTCGTCCAGGAGATTGATGGTGGTGGCGAGGTCGAGGTGTTGGTGGCCAGTCCAAGACGGATGTTCTCGCTAGTTGAAAATCCGAGGCTCGAGCCGGTCGTCCAAGACGCCGAGGATCGACTGCAGCGCGCTCTTTCGTCGCTCCATTGACCCACGTGAGGCCGAAAGCGCCAAACGGATCATCACCTTGCTGCGACCAATGGCAGTCCGGGTCTTCGCCACGCCAACCGGCGCCGACCAGGCGCAGGATCTCGCTCAGCAGCGCGCGGACGCTGCGCACTCCTGAGCGAGATCTGAAGTGCCAACGACCTTCGTGGCGACAAGGATCACGATTGTCAGTGGAGGATGAAACCGCGATGGGCACAGCAATAGCGGGGCCCAGACCCCGCGCTCCCAGTCCCGACCAACGAAGTCACGGCAAGCGGCCTCAGTCGCCTTCCCCAATGTCTCGCGAGCGAGAGGTCGAGCTGGTGCAGGAGTGGCAACGCGACCGCAGCGAAAATGCTGCGCGAGAGCTTCTTGCCGCCCAAGCGCACAACGTCCGCGCCCTGGCGAGGAAGTATTCCCGCTATGGTCCTCGGATCGAGGAGCTGGTCGCGGAAGGCAACGCTGGCCTGGCGAAGGCGCTGGAGCGGTTCGACGTCGAGCGCGAGACCCGCTTCGTGACCTACGCCGCCTACTGGATTCGCGCCTACATGGTCACGCACGCGCTGCGAGCGTGGTCCATCGTCCGGGATCGATCCGGAGCGCTCAGCTCCCGGTACTTCTTTCGCTTGCGGCGTGAGCGGGCGAAAGTGCTGGCCCTTGGCGAGCTGGATGTCGCAGGGAAGCTAGCGGAACGAATGGGGAAGTCCCGCGAGGAAATCCTGAAGATGCTCCATGGTCTCGACCAACGAGATCTGTCGCTGGACCAGCCTTCAGATGGGGTGACACCCCTGTGCGAGCGACTTCCGGCCGTCGGCCAAGACGCCGAATCTCAGGTCTTCGGGGAGGAGCGACGGGCGCTGGCGAGTGCTCTGGTGCACGATGCGTTGGCGTGGCTGGACCAGCGCGAGCGGTGGATCGTTCGCGAACGCCTGATGTGTTCGGGGGAAGACCGGTCGAGCCTTGCAGAGTTGGGGGCGGCGCTGGGAGTGAGTCGCGAGCGAGTACGCCAGATCGAAGAGCGAGCCAAGCGGAAGCTTCGCGACGGTGTCCTGCACTCTGACCTGGCTCAAGAGCTGGACTGGATTGCTGGAGACTGATTCTCGCCGGAGATCTCTGCTGTCGAGGGTCGCGAGGACCGAATTCAGCCCAGGCCGTAGCGGTCCATCTTGCGGTAGAGAGTGCGCCGGTCGAAGCCCAGGATGCGTGCGGCCTGGGTCTTGTTTCCTCCGGCCGCACGCAGCACCCGCACAATGTAGCGCCGCTCGACCTCGTCCATGGGCAGGAGGTCCCTGGGGTCACCGGACTCGACCAGCACCGGAGGCTGGCTGAACGACCGCACCCTGTCGGGCAAATCCTCGACGGTGATGTGCTCGTAGCGAGCCAGAGCGACGCCGCGTTCGATGGAGTTCTCGAGCTCTCGTACATTGCCGGGAAACTCGTACTGCGAGAGCTTCTCCGCGGCCTCGGGGGTGAGGCCGACGACGGGCTTGCCGCTGCGCCTGGCGGCGCGCTCGAGGAAGTGCTGGGCGAGGATCAACACGTCATTGCCACGCGATCGCAGCGGGGGCATCTCGACGCGGACGATGTTGATGCGGTAGTAGAGATCCTCTCGAAAGCGTCCTTCAGCGACCTCGCTATCGATGTCGCGATTGGTCGCAGCGAGTACGCGGACGTCTGCGGGTACTTCCTGATCGCTCCCGACTGGGCGCACCGTGCGCTCTTGCAGAGCGCGCAGCAGTTTGGGTTGCATGGCCATCGGAAGCTCGCCGATCTCGTCGAGGAGCAGTACACCGCCGGCGGCGTGCTGGAACAGGCCAGGGCGCGCTCCGCGCGCGTCGGTGAAGGCGCCCTTGGCGTGTCCGAACAGCTCGCTTTCGAGCAGGGATTCGGGGAGGGCGGCGCAGTTGACGGAAATGAAGGGAGCCCGAGCCCGCGGGCTCAGTCGATGGATGGCGCGAGCAGCCAGCTCCTTGCCAGTCCCGCTTTCGCCGGTGATGAGCACGTTGGCATCGGACGGTGCGATCCGTTCGATCAGGTTCGCCACGGCGCGCATGGCCGGACTCTCCCCGATGGCCTCGAGGAGTGCCGGACTTCCGCTCCGGTCTTCACGCAGGCGCTGAACTTCGCGCGTGAGTCCCTGGTGGCGAAGCGCTCGCGCCACCGTGAGCCCGAGCGCTTCCATGGAGAAGGGCTTCGACACGAAGTCGTAGGCACCCGCGCGAATCGCGCCGACCGCCGTGTCCATGCTCCCATATGCAGTCATGACGATGACGGGTACGTCCGGGTGGCCTCGCGCGATGCGGCGGCACAAGTCCAGTCCGCTGCTCTCCTGCAGGACCACGTCGACCAGTACCAAGTCGAAGGAATTCTCGTCGAGCAGCTCTCCCGCCTCCGCTGCCGTCGTCGCCCACCGTACCTCGAGCTCGCTCGTCGTGAGTGCGTCGCTGACGAACTCGCAAAGACTGCGATCGTCGTCTACTACCAAGACTCGAGCTCTCATCCTCGTTTGCTGCTCCCCTGATTGGAGCGAGCATGTGACGACCCGCGCCCGCGCGCAACCCTGCACCCAAAAGTAGGCGAGAGCTCCCCCATCCTCCGAAAGGTGCCACTCCTCTCGAGTGTCACTGGTCCACGTTGGCGATCAACGCCAGCGTTGCTCGCGGTAGATGGCCCCCGACGAGGGAAGAGGATTCATGCCTGCGAAGTGGTCTCCGGTGCTCGAGGAACGACGAGGACTGGACACGGCGAGTGTCGGATGACCTTCTCTGCCACGCTGCCCAGGACGACGCGCGAGAGTCCGCTGCGTCCGTGTGTTCCCACGACCACCAGGTCGCGCTGCTCCTCGAGCGCCGCCTCGGCGATGGTCAGCGCTGGGTCCCCGGAGCGCACCATCGGGGTGGCCGTGTCGAGAAGGCCGTGGGCCTCGAGTAGCTTCCGGAGGGCGTGCTGGTTGGCGGCGAGCGCGTCGGCGGCGTCGTAGGCCCCCGCGACCGGAGCCGGAACTCCTGCCGTGACGGGTGGGACGAACGCTGGCTCGTGGACATGCAGGATCTCGAGATCGCCGTCCGCTTCACGAGCAAGTGCCTTCCCATGCTCGAGCGCGAGCAGCGAAGTATCCGAAAAGTCGATGCCCACCATGATGCGTGAGTAGGTCATTGTCGTGCTCCTTTCTGTTGTCGATGGGTGACCACTTCAGTAGATGCGCAAGGTCGGGCCCGCGGAGACCCGAGCGGGGTTGCGAACGTTTGTGCTAGACGATGCCACCCTCGGGGTCGCCTCCGCCGGTTTCCTGCCGTGCCAGGCGAGCTGCGGTTCGCAGGCGTCGGAGCCCGGTCGCGATTCCTGTCTTCGGTCGCGCGCGAGGTTGCGGCATCGCGTTGAGGCGCGGGGCTGGTCCCGGCGCGGTCGTACCGAGCTCGGCCAGTAGCTCGTTCCAAGGCCGACCGGTATCGATCGCGAGGTGGCGGCTCACCTCGAGCAGTGCTCGACGCTGCGAGTCGTCGAACGACCAGTCCTGGTGACTGGGCGCGGCGGCTTCCCGGGCGATAGCCTCGGCGTCGGCCAGCAACTGCTGAACGTCATCACAGGCAACGGTCGGCTCGTCCGGGGCTCGCAGCAGCGCAACGAGGTCTGCCAGGCCTTCACGGAAATACCGTTCGGAGGGGCGCTCTTCCAGCCACCGCCGCAGGATGGTGAGCGCGCCGGCCCCCAGCTGAAGACGATCGCTCGCCAGCTCGACGATGTGCTCGCGCTCAACACGTGACATCTTTCCGTTCGCCCAGGCGACATACACCAACGGGAGCAGGAGCAGCGCGCGGTAGTCCTGGGGTCCAATCCCCAAAGATGCCAGCGCTCCGGACAGTCGATCGTGTTCCATGTCAAGCTTTTGCGGGTTGAGTCTGGACCTCGCGGTGCCGGAGTTCGAGCCAGGAACGCTCCCGCGCGAGCTCCGTCACGTGTCTGGCGAGAAGGGACAGGATCGGATCCGGTAGCTCGCTGACGCGCGCTCGTTCGTAGGCAACTTGCAGGTGAAGAGCGTTGGTGCGCATGGCCCGCACCAGGTGCGAGTCCCCGTTGATGTTGGCGAAGACGATGCGCCCGAGCGGTACCAGGCGACCGAGGTCGGCTTGCTGGCGCGGGACCCCGCCGAGCCTTCGCACGGCGTCGGACAGCTCGCGCACTTGCTTCCGGTGGCGCAGCTGTACGGCATTGGCCGTAGTGCGCGCCTCGTCGCGGAACAGACGGTCGTGCGCTGCGGAGTTTGCCGCGAGGTGCGCGTACTGACGCGCGAGCAGGTTGTTGAGCTCGCGGATGGTGTTCGCGTAAGGTTGTTCCTTCATTGGCTGAACTCCGGTCAACGGGTTGGAATCGGGTTGTGGTAGACGAGCGGCATGTTGCTGCCGACCACCGAGCGCGGGATGTAGTGGTAGGTGTGGCGCGTCTTGAGGCTTCCTCCTTGCCCCTTCCGGGGCGGAGGCTCGATCTCTTCGATTGGACCCTCGACGTGTGGGTGGTTCTTCGGACGGACCACCTGCACCGCGCAGCCTGCGGTTCGAACGACCTTCTCGGCGACTGAGCCGAGGAGAGCCCGGCCGAGACCTTGCCGGCCGTGAGTTCCCAGAACGATGATGTCAGCGTCCAGCCCTGCGGCGAGATTGACGATCTCTTCTGCCGCATCTCCAAAGCGGGCATGGCAGGCGACCTTGCCCACCGGTCGGCGGAAGACGCGCTCGAAGCTGGCGCGCCTCTCCAGCACGTGCTCGTGCAACATGGCGGACAGCGCTGCCTCCGCACGCAGGTAGCGGTCCACGTCTTGCTGACTCGCGAAGTTCTCCGGGAACGGGGGTCCCGGTGAAACGGAGACCACGTGCAGCGTGAGTTCGGGGTGGGAGGTTGCCAGCGCGAACGCCGCGTTGAGGGCGTGCTGAGCGCTCTCACTGAAGTCCGTACCGACGATGACGGAGGGTGTGGAGTCTCTTCGAGTGGTCATGCCGAAACGTTTTGCAACGGGTGTGCCGGTGTTGCGTTCGGGCGAAGGTCGGTGAATTGACGAGCTGAGCCGTGGCACTGCGACTCGGTTGTTGCGTTTCGCCACACCCAATCCCAAGAGCCAGCGCGCCCTCGGCGCTTCTTGCGGTAGGGGTGAGCTGCCACGCAGGCCCGGGGTTCGGCGCGGGAGAACGCGGCGACGCGGGCCAGAATCGGCTGCTGGGAACCTCCGCGCGTGGTGCTTGTCACACACCCATCAGCGGCTCTCGCCCAGGGATGAACCATGTCCAAATGTCTCGCTGGCGCACTGACGATCAGTGCCTTGCTCACCTGCGCCGTCACAGCGTCGGCCCAGACGAAAGACACGCTGCCATTGACGAAGGTGCGCCTCTACGAGACCGGGGTCGCCTACTTCGAACGGTCCGGACCCCTGCCGCGGGGCACCACGGGGTTACCCGTGCCCATCGGGCACGTCGACGACGCGCTCAAGACACTGGTGATCCTCGACGCTGACGGCAAGAGCACGGTCTCGGGGATCACCTTCCCGAGCCTGGTCACCGAATCCCTCGGGCGGGCGCTGGCAGGACTGCCCTCCGGTGAGGACGCATCGCTGTCGCTGCCCCGCCTGCTCCAGAGCCTGGAAGGTACGGCCGTCGAGATTCGAACCGTGCAGAGCGCTGTCCGTGGGCGCATCGCGGACGTGATCAGCGCCGAGTCGAGTGGAGTTCTGCGCTGCATTCCCGGAACCGAGACGACCGACAAGGGCTGCACGCTGCGCGGGGAGTCGACCGTCGTCGTGCTCACCGAGGCGGGCGAGCTGCGGCGCCTGATCGCCAGTGACATCGTGGGCGTGCGGCCGCTCGATCCTGCGACCCGTGCCCGATTCGACGCGGCCCTCGACGCGGTGACCGAGGGGGGCACGCGCAGCCGTCGACGGTTCGAGGTTGCGGCCAGCGGCGGTCGGCGCATCTCGCTGGGCTACGTGGCGGAGGCCCCGGTGTGGCGCTCCACCTATCGGCTCGTGTTGACGACCGACGAGAAGGCGACGGTGCAGGGCTGGGCGCTGATCCACAACGACACCGACGAAGCCTGGCAGCGGGTGGCGCTCGAGCTCGTCAACGGGCAGCCCGATTCGTTCCTCTTCCCGCTTGCGGCTCCGCGCTACGTTCGGCGTCCCCTGGTGACGCCGAACGAGAGTCTCTCTTCCGTGCCGCAGCTCATCGATCAGACGGTGGATCGGATGTGGGGCGACGACACCGACGCTCTCGGGCGCATGTGGGGCGACGAAATCGGCGAGTCCTTTGGCGCCGGCGGACTCGGCCTCTCGGGGATTGGCGAAGGGGGCGGTGGACGTGGCGAGGGGATCGGCATGGGGACCATCGGCACCCTGGGCAACGGGGGCGGGACGGGAGAAGCTGCGAGCTCCGTGGTCTCGGTGGGAAGCCTGGCGAGCCTGGCGCCGGCCGATGGACTCGAGGCCGAGTCGCTCTTCGAGTACTCCGTGGCCACGCCCCTGAATCTGGGACCCCGCAGCTCGGCCATCGTTCCGTTCGTCTCGGTGACTCTCGCGGCTGAGCGCATCGCCTGGTTCCGCTCTGCGGACTCGGTGGCGCGGGCCGCCGTGCGGGTGACGAATGGCTCGCACCAGACCCTGCCTGCAGGGACCATCGCTGTCTTTGCCGATGGCGGATTTGCTGGCGAGTCACTCCTCTCGCGGACCAAGCCCCAGGAAGAGCGTATCCTGCGGCTCGGCAACGACCTGGACGTCGAGCTGAAGCAAGCGCAGCTCACCGAGACTGTCGAGCCGCGCTCCCTCGAACTCGATGCTGCAGGGGGGGAAATCCGGGTGCACTCCCTGAAGCAGCTCCGCATCGAGTACGAGCTCGTCAACCGCTCCGCGTCGGGCCGGATGGTGTACCTCGACCTCGACTACCAGGACAACGCGCGCGTCACGGGAGCTGACCGACTCGGGTTCGACTCGGAACGTGACCTGGCGCAGGCAGTGTTCGCTGTCGACGCCCACGCCACCCGCGCGCCGACCCTGGTGGTGGAGCTGGGTGTGATGGAGGTGCAGCCGGTCGCGAGCCTCGACCGATCCTGGCTCGCGGCGATGACCAGCGAGAAGACGCTCCCGGCGGGTCAGCGGAAGGTGCTGGGAGCACTCCTGGAGCTGGATCGCCGCAGGGCCCACTTCGCGGCGCTGCGCCGCGCTGCTCGACACGAGCTCGAACGTCGCGAGCACGACGTCGCGCGCCTCCGCGCCTCCGTGGAGGCGCTGTCCGGCGCCAAGCCCAAGACGCTCCGCCGGCTGGTTCGGCGCATGGACGATCTGGAATCGGAGATCGTCCAGCTCGAGAGCAGGGAGAGGTCCGCATCGAAGGCCATCGAGAAGGTCGCCGTCGAGCAGGCCCGGACCCTGTCCCGGCTGCCCCGCGTGGGGGAGAGCCGGTAGGGGGGCGCGCGACACCGACGGGCGCCCGCGGCGTGCCAGCCATCTCTCTTGACAGCGGTGGGAGCGACCAGTCGAGCCGCACGACCAATCGATACCAAGAAAGCGACCTGGTCGCGATCGTGTGTTTCGGCGTGCGTGTGGACCGCTGCCGCTCGAGCGGAGCGGTGGGAGAAAGGAGGACGCCAGAGAACCGATCGACTCACTCCACGATGGGTGATGACCAGGAGCACCGCGCACCGAGGCAGAAGACTACCAACTGCCACGACGGATCGCGGGGGACCGTGGAACGATTAGCCCCGTCCGCTGGTGCGACGGGAGCGCTCGTCCAGATAGCGTCCGTTGCCCCACGTACTGAATTTCCCAAGTTCGCTCCGAATCTCCGACGACCCGACACTTGCATTGATTCGTCTCCGATACTCGAGTAGCGGTCTGGTCGAGGTCCGTGGGAGTGAGAGCGCGTTAGGAGGGATGGTGAGGAAGACGTGGTGCGTGGGCTTGCTGGGCGCTTGGGTCCTGCTGGGTTGTAGCGAGAACTCGATCCTCGAATGCCGCTCGGGAGATACCAGAGCTTGTTTCGGGGCGGGAGCGTGCGAGGGTGGACAGATCTGCGAGGACGGTGCCTGGTCCGAGTGTGATTGCGGCGCTGGGACGAACGGCGGGAACTCGGACGAGAGTTGCCAGGTCGTTGCGAGCGGCGATTCGCCCTTGATCGACGACATCAGTGACAACGACCACCTCGTTCCCGCGAACGATGGTCGTGTCGGCTCCTGGTATACTTACAACGACGGCACCGGAGTACAGACGCCAGCTCCGGCCGGCGAAGTCTGTGACGTGAACTACACCATCGAGTTCGCCGACGAGCAGGCCTGCACGAGTGGTAGTGGATTCTCCTCGTGGGGTGCTCAGCTGAGCCTGAACTTGGTCAACGCCTCCACTTGTGGTCGGAAGTGCAAGTACGATGTCTCGGCCTACAAGGGGATCCGCTTCACCGTATCGGGAGCTTCGGATCGCCCCTTGCGCTTCCAGGTGTACACAGCGTCCGTCGTCGCACCCCAATACGGTGGCGACTGCGTGGCCGGCGACGATTGCTACAACGGTTTCGGCGTCGGGGTACCTCTCGCGGAAACGCCGCAAACATTCTCCGTGCGTTTCAGCGAGCTCCGCCAGGAAACTGACTGGGGGCTCGCCGTGGATTGGGATCCTGCAGAGGTTCTGGAGTTCGATTGGATCTTCAAGCCAGCCTACGGGGCCGACGGCAGCATCAGCGACCCTCTGGACTTTTTCGAGCTTTGCATAGACGACGTGGAGTTCTTCTGACGAAGGGTGCCCGTGACTCCGGACGACGCGAGTTCCCTGATTCACGCTTGCGACCCGCCCCACACCAAGGCCTGGACGACGTCGCTGAAGTGGGAGGGCGTGAGGCCGACGCAGCGACGCAGCAGGCTCGCCCCCGTCGGCTCAGCAGCTCCAAGTCCAGGAAACCCGCCGAAGCGGGTCGGGTGGGCCATGAAGGACTTGCCAGCGGCAGCCCGGTGCCGAAGTGACACCGGTGCACGCGAGCTGCTGGCCCGCCCCCACGCCGCCCCCTAGCTCCCAGTCCTGAACAAAAAAAAGAACCCGCCGAAGCGGGTAGGGTGGGCCATGAAGGACTTGAACCTTCAACCAACGGATTAAGAGTTCTCT
>JBNLDK010000016.1:0-8660 GCA_050304295.1 Polyangiaceae bacterium | reverse complement strand
GCCGAAGCTGCCTCCGCCGCTGCCCCAGCTGCCGCTGCTGCCGACGCCGCTGCTGCCGATGCCGCTGCTGCCGATGCCGCTGCTGCCGATGCCGCTGCTGCCGATGCCGCTGCTGCCGATGCCGCTGCTGCCTCTGCTGCCGATGCCGCTGCTGCCTCTGCTGCTGCTGCCGCCGCCGCCGCCGCTGCCGCCCCAGCCGCCGCAGCAGCCGCAGCCGCTGCCCCAGCCGCCGCCGCCGCCGCCTCCGCGGCAGCCGATGCGCGGGTCAGTCCTTCGCAGCGTCGTCCTTCGCGGCGTCGTCCTTCGCGGCCCCGTCGGCGGCCTCGTCCGTGGCGCCAGCGTCCTCCTCTTCCGGCTCCTCCGCCTCGCGCTCCATGGCGGCGCGGTGCTTCTCGAGATAGGCGCAGGCCTCGAGGGCGCCAAACTTGCACGCCTTGTCGAGGATGGCGAGAGCGTGCTCGGCATTCTTGGGGACGCCGGGTTCGCCCATGCGCACCAGCACACCCAGGTTGAAGCACGCGACCCCGTTGTCCCGCCGGCAGTACTCGGCCAGCATCTC
Organism: Polyangiaceae bacterium; assembly: GCA_050304295.1. Classification (GTDB taxonomy): domain Bacteria; phylum Myxococcota_A; class Polyangia; order Polyangiales; family Polyangiaceae; genus JAFGBI01. The sequence goes on along the minus strand of JBNLDK010000016.1, from coordinate 8,101 downwards.
CTTGGCGCGCGCGGCATCCTTCGCCACGCCACGACCTCGCCACAGAGAGACCGCGTACTCGGTGCAGGACCCGACGTGCTTCCGCTGACACCCCTGATCGAACAGCTCGGTGGCGCGGTCGTCGTCACGCGCGATCCCTTCCCCGCGCGAGTAGGCGTGGCCCGCAGAGAGGCAGCCGCGCGGATCCCCCGCCTGGCAGGCCTGCGCGAAGCGCTCCACCGCCTCACCCTCGTTGGGATCCACACCCTTGCCCTCGAGCAGCATCGTCCCGAGCTGCGTGCACGACGCCCCATCGCCCGCGTCGCAGGCCTGGGCGTACAGCTTGGCCGCCGCCTTGAAGTCGCCCTCGGCGAACTTCTGCTTGGCATCCTTCGCCGGAGCCTGGCTCCCTCCACAGCCGAGCACCAGCAGCCCGATCCAGACCATGTGACCACCCAGTCGCGTCCAATCCCGTCGTCGCACGTCGCCTCCGTTCTTCGTCGTCGCGCGGGGAGCGTACCCGAGACGAGCGCGGACGCGGAGCGGCCAAGCACCCAGAGCCCCGTAGATTTCCCGCCGATCGTGTGTCGCGACCAGAACTTTCCAGGCCCGGGGGAGCGGCCCGACCGAGTGAGGCGAGGGCGGACGGCGCTTCCCGCGCCCCAAGATCCCTGTTAGCGAGAGGGATGCGCTGGATCGCCACCGCGCTCGCGCTCCTCGTCGGCAGTGTCGCTGCGCCCCGCCTCGCGACGGCGCAGACCCCCCGCGTGCACGACGGCGTGCACGTGCGCGGGGCGCTGGGCCCCGGCTACGGTGCCGACGCGGCGACGCGAGACAGCGCGGCGGGGGAGACCGAGGGCACCGTGGGCGGTGCGGCGGTGTCGGGCGAGCTCTCGGCAGGCTACGCGCTGTTCCGCGGCGGGATCGTCGGCGCGGGGTTCTACTTCAACCACGTGCCCTCGCCCCGGGCGCGGGACGTCGTGTGGCGCACGAGCCTGGCGACGATCGAGATCGACGAGATCGAGTTCGACCACGGTGGCTACTGGATGCTGGGTCCGATGCTCGACTACTACCCGGTGCCGAGCGGCGGCCTGCACGCCTCGCTGGCGCTCGGCTGGGGCGTCTTCGGTCTCGGTGATGGGGAGCTGGAGAACGGCCTGCGCCTCGACACCGCTCAGAAGGGCGGGGGCATCAGCACCGCGCTCGGCCTCGGGTACGACTTCTGGGTGGCGGACACGCTGTCGGTGGGGGCGCTCGGGCGCTTCATGATCGCGCGGGGCAGCGCCGAGGACGACGAGGACGCCGAGTGGACGCACACCGTCTACGCGCCCTCCCTGCTCCTGTCGGTCTCGTTCGACTGAGCCCGTTGGCGGAATCCGACTTTCCGGCCGTCGGACGCCAGGTGGGGAAGATCCCCACCTGCCGGGCGTATGCTCTCGCGGCGGACCGCGCCAGGAAGTGCCACCGCCACGGAAGGTCGAGTACGCTGCCGGTGGACGGCGGGGGCCGGGTCGGCACCGCAGCGCAGGTGGAGAGAACAGAGTCAATGCAGCCCAACTATTCAGCAACCAGTGTCGTCGTGCTCGCCCTCCTCGGAGGGACCGGGTGCTCCTTCAGCGCCTCGGCCTCGGGGAAGGTGAATTCCGGAGGGGGATCCGACTTCAGCGCGGAAGCGGAGCTGTCCACGGACGCCGACGCCGACGCCGAGCCGGCGCCCGCGCCGGAGCCGCAAGCGATCGTCTACAAGGAGGGCAAGCTCGACTACGAGGGCGTGATCAACTTCGAGTACAACAAGGCGGATCTGCGCGAAGACACGGCCACCACCGGGACGCTGAACGAGTTCGAGACCTTCCTCAAGAAGCACGACCAGGTCTCGATCGAGATCGAGGGCCACACCGATTCGCGGGGCTCGGACGCCTACAATCGCGACCTGTCGGACCGCCGCGCGGCCAGCGTGCGGAAGTGGCTCGTCGCCCATGGCATCGACGAGAAACGACTGACCGCCGTGGGCAAGGGAGAGGACGAGCCGCAGGTGCCAGAGCCCGCCGCCTGCGACGACCAGGTACCGGCGGACACCAGCCCCTGCGAGGAGGCGTGGGCGAAGAACCGCCGCGTGGTGTTCGAGGTCACCGAAGGCGCCGACACCCTGCCAGACCCTGACCCCGAGCCCGAGCCCGAGCCCGAGCCCGAGCCCGAGCCCGAGCCCGAACCCGAGCCCGAGCCCAAGGCGGAGTGCCCCTGGCTCTGGGGCGGACACCTCAACGCGATCGGGCCCAACTCGTGGGTGATCGGCGCCGGCGCCGTGCAGCCCGGGATCTGCTGGCTCGAGCCTAGCCTCGGTCTGGGCCTCGGCTTTGGCGGGGTGGAGGCGAACGACGCGCCCGCCGGCACCGAAGCCGACGGGCGCTACCTGGTGCTCAACGTACCCCTCCGCGCCCGCATCTGGTTCATGGACCGGCACGCTCCGATTGGCGACGTCGGCCTCGGACTGGCCCGCTACTGGATCTCCGCCGACGCCACCGACAGCGCCGGGCAAACCGCGGACTACGAGCGCAACTCCACCAACGTGCACGGACACCTCGGCGTCGGCTACGGCTTCCGCCCCAACGGTGCACAGGCGGGACCGCGGCTGGGCATCGTGGTGGGCGGCCTGGTCACCTTCAACAAGCTGAAGGACTCGACCCTCGACGCCCCCGCCGCGTTCAACGCCGCCGAGGCCGCCGCGCTGCAGGACGACCTCGACGTGGACACGGATCGGATCCCGAAGCTCGAGCCCTACGGCGAGATCTCGCTGGGGTGGCTGTTCTGAGGGGTGCTCACGTCTTCGGCGGACGGCCGCGGCGCGCCTGCAAGCTTCGCGGCGCGACGAGGAGCTCTTCGACGTCGACCTCGAGCGTGGCGGCGACGTCGCGCAAGGTCAGCAGCGTCAGGTTCTCGCGACCGCCCTCGACCGCCTGCACGTACTTCACGCTGGCGCCGTAGCGCTCGGCGAACTGCTCCTGGGTTTCGCCACCCTCCACACGCAGCTCCGCGATGCGGCGGCCGACTCGGCGCAGGAGCTTGCGATCGTCCTCGTCCATCGAGCCGACGGTGGCGCACCACAGCCCTACCCAACACCCAGCGATGGGTAGCAGTTTTCCACCTATTCAACCGCCCCGGACGCAAGCTGCTTCTGGAGGGCGGCGACCACGTCGGCGCCGAAGTGCTCCGCGAAGACCGCGACGCTGCGACGCTCGACCTCCCGCGCCACCTCCTGGGTGGGCCGCTCGAGGAGACCGAGCCGCGCGACGTTGTCGACGATGCGCGCTCGAACTGCGGGGTTCTCGAGCATCGCGCGCGAGAGCAGGGAACCCACCGGATCGAGATGGATGGTCGCCGCGGCGGCCAGCCAGCGCAGGGTGCTGGCCTCAGCCGTCGCGACATCGTGCCACGCACGCTCCGTGAGCGTGCACAGCGCTCCGATCAGGGTGACGACGCTGGTGCGAAATGCCGCGTTGTCGTCTCGCGGGAAGCGGTGGTCGTGACCTTCCATGGCTTCGATCCGGTGCCAGCTCCGCACGATGGCCAGCGCGTGGAGCTCGAACAGCGCACTCATCACGCCAGGGGGCAGTCCGCCGTCGCCGCCGGCGGCGAGCGCGCGGAAGGATGGCTGCAGCTCGTCCCACCGCTCCAGGGTGGCGGCCCCTTCGGCGCGGGCGCCGGCGCCGGGCGGAATACCGATCCGAGCCACTAGCCGCACCTGTTCTCGATACGCACCGAGCAGCCGCTCCGCGCGTTCGGGAAACACCTGCGGGAGCGCCGCGGCTACTTCCCGCTCGCTCCACGAAACGTATGGCGGAGGCGACAGCGAGCGGAGCAGCATCTGCACCAGGTGCGCCCCGGGCAGCGAGCTCTGCGCCGCGCTGGCCACGGCCTCCCCAACGCCGCGGTCCAGCGCCACGGCGCGCAGCAAGCGGGCCACGTCCACCTGGGGACCTCGCGGATCGATGCACAGCAGTCGCAGCGCCTCCGTCACTCCGCTGCGCTGGCCGAGCGCGGACGCGACATGGGAAAGTGCGATCTCGACCACGCCTCGTTCGTCAGCGGCCAGCACCTCGCGAACCGCCTCGAGCACCCCATCCGCGGGCACCACCGACAGATACGCCCGCACCGCGTGGTCGTCGCTCTGGTACAGCTTCGCGAACCCCTCCCACACTGCCGCGCCAGACCCGAGCGCGGCCAGCCGCCGAACGAGCTCACCCGGCGCGTGCCGAACCGGCACCGCGAGCGGCCCCACGTGCGGCGCAGCCCAGGCGCGGGCCTGGGCGATGTCGTTTTCGGACACCCTCGCGCACACCATCGCCCGCCGGGGCAAGCGGGTCTCGATCAACAGGCAGGCCGCCAGCACGGCGCGCTCGAACGGCTCCCCTTCCGTGCGCCCTCCCATCCGCAGCGGCGCGCCACCGTCCCGCACCGCCTCCAGAACGAGGTCCGCCGCGCTCCCGCCAACCTCGCCGGCGCTCGTCTCGCCGAGCCCCGCCATGTCACGACGCAGCGTGAAGTCACCCGCCATGCGCAACGAAGCGAGATCGCCGCAGGCGCTCCACCGGGTCCCGTCATCGCCAGCGTGTTCGAGCGCGGTCACGTACGCGGGCACGCTTGCTCCACACATGGTCGTCACCCCACGGCGAACGAGCTGCCCCTCGAACACGCTCACCAGCGCGAGCGTCTCCGCGTAAACGCTTCGCCAATCCTCCGCGGCGATCTCACCCGGAAGTAGCTCGATGTAGACAGTGGTTGCCAAGTCCTCCTCGACAGCATAAATACTATTCATGACTTGGCCTTTCAAGGTCGCCATGCACCGCGGCCCCGGACCGTTGACCGCCGACGGGGAGGTGCGGCGACTGCGCCAATGCTGCTCCAGCGACGACACGGCCAACTGGATCCCGCTCGCCGTCGAGGGCGCCACGCTACGGGCAGCGCTCATCGAATCGTGCGGAAAGCGCGGCACGCTCGTCCTCGATACAATCGAATACCCGAACCTGGTGCTTTCGCTCGAGCACCACGTCGCCTTCGAGGGCCTCGATGGCGTGCAGCAGAAGCTCATCGCCCTCGACGACTCGTCCGCCGGCCTGATCCTCTACCCCGCCGCGAGCACGTCCGTGAAGGTGGCGCGAGCCCGCGTGAACTTCTGGCTGACGAATGAGGATCCCGCCACCCACCTCGCCCCTCCCACCGCGGGTCAACTCTGGGAGCCCAGGGCCTACTTCAACGTCCAGCTCGCCTTCGCCACAAACTGAGGCACGCAGACTCGCTACGCGGGGTGCATGCTGCATGCGGATGATTCTTGGCGGTGGCGCGGTGCGACTCTGGTGATCTGAAACGCCCCATTCCGCTTGCCGGCAACCAGCCAGGCCCTTCCAAGATCGCATAATTCATCCGCATCCGGATGCTGAACATCTCTCGCAACGCGGTCCCAGCTGGCGCCTGGATGGAGGACTTCGCCACAAACACACGCCTGCACGAGCTGCTTTCCGGCCCGGGTGCGAAGCCCGAGTTCAACTGCGACGCCTATCCGGTGCTCGTGCTGCCCGAAGAACACCCTGAATACGAGGCAGTTACGGGAAGGGGTCGCAGATACTGCGCGTGAGTGGTTCGGTAGAGATAGACCAGGGAACGAGAAGGGTCGCGTATGGGCCAGAGTGCAGGGCTTCAAGTAGCCGGAGGCGAGCTGAATCGGTTGAGATCCGAGATCGCCGATCTGCGCTCGTACATCGACGGGCTACCCGAGGCTCTGCGAGATGGGCCCTACGGGGCGCCCAACAAGGCCCGGCTCGATGGCCTGGAAGGTGAGCTGGCGACCGTGGAACTCGTCGCCACCGCCCAGTCCACCCGGCTCCCGGTACTCGACCTCCGGGTGAGGAGCGAGGCGACTCGGGGTCACCGGCTGCGAGCGAGCGTGGTGGGCAACCTGCTCCAGTCGTTCCAGGGGCTCTACTCCGCCCTGGGTCAGGCAGCATCCGGCAAGCCCACGACCCGAGGGATCATCCCGAACGACGTCCTAGAGCACACCCTCGACGTGGTGGCGTTCGCGGCGGGCTCTTTCATCGCTCGGCTGGCACTCGAATCACCCCCGCAGACCACCATCCCCACCAGCAACCTCGGGCTGCTGGCGTTCGACGAGCTAGAGCGGCTCGTCGCGGCGGGGGACGACCACCACGAGCTGTCTGGTCGGTTCCACGCCCTCAAGGGCCGCGTGGTCTCCTCCTACGGGAAGCTGCTCCAGCTCCTCGTGGACGACGGCGCCGACCTCGACATCAACCTGGCCCGCCCCAACGAGGCGTCTGTCCGCCACCTGGAAGTGAAGGCCGAGTCCGCCGCGAAGGCCCTTCCCGTCATCAAGTCGGTGAAGGAGCCCGAGGCCGGCGACACGATCAGCCAGCCCGTGATTCTGAACGCCGCCAACCGACGCACGGGCACCTTCGAGATCGACCTGGGCGAGGACGGCATCCTCACCGGCAAGGTCCGCCAGGTTCAGCTCCTGGAAGGCGTCACCATCGGCAAGCGGTACGTGTTTACCCTCGTCGAGCAAATCACCACGAACCCCCTCACCGACGAAGTCGAGTCGAGCTGGCGGATGGACGACGTCGATGATGACGAGTGAGTCTCGCTCACCCCGTCGTCGCCACCCTCAACAACCCCACCCCGTCCCCGAACACCACCTTCGTCGGATCGACGAAGCTCAACCCCCGCTCGTGCGTCACGAAGTAGAGCCCCTGCGTCTCGTTCCACTCGACCGACCGGGCCCAACCCCACGTCTCGACGTCCAACCGGATGTTCCTGTTGATCTCCGCCTCCGTCCCACCGAAGACCGTCAGCGTCATCCCTCTCTGCCCGACCGATACCTCCACCATCCCCTTCTCGATCAGGAAAGCCATGACGGCATCCTGCTCCTTCCTTCTCGGACTCCGGGACTGAACGTGGCGGGCAACGACGGTGGTGGCGATCTGCGTGGTCATGCCCAAGGTGGGCTACAAGACGATTTCCGGTCGATTACCATTTCGAGAAGCCCCCCCCCCACGTCCACGTCCCGTTCGTGATGCGTGCGGAACTGCCCCACCGACGGCCCGCTGTACTTGGGTGCCGGTGCCGGTGCCGGTGCCGGTGCCGGTGCCGGTTTGGTGTCGCCGGACTTCAGAACTGTCTTCTGTTCCTGAGCACGTTCGGCGGGGGTCGTCGACGGCGAGACGATGTCCGGCCTCGCTGCCCGGAGATTGTTCATGGCCCACGCCGTCATGCCGCTCGCATCGCGATCGGTATGTTTCTCTATGTTCGGCTTCGCTGAATCATCTTCGAGCCCCAGAGGGTCGACCGCCTTGAGCACCCCGCCGTGCACATAAGCGTAGAGGTTCATGTCCCCGCCGAGCGCATGCACCCCCAGCGGATCCGCACTCACCCACCGCCCCAACTGGGCGTTCAAATACCGCTTCCCGAAGTACATGAGCCCAACCTCGACGTCCTCCTCCTTGCCGGTAAACCGATAATCGCTCCGGAACCCTTCCCACCTGCCGGGGCGATAGTCGCTCTCCGTCCCCCCGTACCCGTAGAACGTGCTCCGCTCCACGAGCTCCCCGCTCGCGAGATCGAGCACCACGCTCGTCGAGCCCAGGTGATCGCCGAGATCGAGCAGGACGTGCAGGCCGTCGGCGATCTCGTCGTCCAGCTCCGGCATGCCGACTTCGGACTGGTTCCGACCGACGTGGTAGACGACGCGGGCTAAGCGCACGCCGTTGGCGAAGAGGTACGGGACCTCCGTCCACTCGTTCAGCTCGTAGTCGTTGTCGGCCTCGATGAACTGCGCGCGGCGGAGCTCGAGGGAGTTGAAGACGTAGGCGGTGTGCGTCTGGGCAAGCTCGCCGGGTTGCGGGTCGGGGTCGACGGCGGTCTTCAGGACGCGCTGATCGCCCGCGTCGTACAGATAGCGCAGCTCGGCGTCCGCGTCGGCGTCGGCCGGGAGTGGCAGGGTGATGTCGCCGGCCTGGTCGGTGTCCCACCGCCGTGCGCGTACCAAGCGGCCTACCTCGTCCCACTCGTACGCGAACCTCTGCGAGCAGGTCGTGCCAGCGAGGCATGGGCCATCCCG
>JBNLDK010000015.1:0-11230 GCA_050304295.1 Polyangiaceae bacterium | reverse complement strand
ACCCCACCGATGGCCATCCTGGTCGTGGCGCAACCCCGCCACGCCACGATGGCCATCGCTCTTTCGGCCGTCGTCGCTCACGCTGCGACGGGCATCACCGAGCATGAGCGGAACGCCATCACCGGACGTGAGCGGGAACACGTTCAATCGACAGTCGTTCAGCGTCCAGTCCTCATCGGCGGATTCGTCCAGAACACACTTGAACTGGGAGTGGTGCGTCATTCCCTCGTGCCTTCCCGTCAAGCTGTCCGGCGGCACGACGTCCGGCCGGCGCGGACAAACGCGCCAGTGCTCGCCGGCGCTCTCGGGGTATACGAACGGCACGCGGGACTTCTCGGTGCTGATCCGCGGGCGCTCCTGGATGACGTAGTAGCCAATCTCCGGATTGGTCCCATCCGCAACGAAGTAGCCCGCGTGAAGCTCGAGAAAGTACGAAAGCCGCGTGTAGGCGGAGTAGAATGGCTCCAGGTCCTGGCTCACTCCAGTCGGGCTGCTGGACGAGGTTTCCGCGACGTCGGGAACACCGTTGTGATTCGCGTCACCAACGCCACCTGCGCAGGCCTTGGTCAGTGAGTTGACGACCTCGGCAGGAAGCACGGTCCCGGAGGGGGTGTGCTCCAGACCGAAGGTATCTGCGTTACTGTCGCCGTCGTTCCGTGCCGATTCGTAGAGGGGAAGCCCCGTGGGAAAGTCTCTCGTGACGGACTCGGTAGCCACCTCCTCGCCAGTCTCGTCACGCAACACGACGTATTCGACCTTGCGCAGCGCACATCGCGCATTCTCGCGCTCGATGGGGTTGCCGCTCTCCAGCGCCGCCTTGGCGCCCTCCGCCACCCACCCGTCGCCGTCCTGGTCGCAGGGTTGCGCGGTCTGCGAAGCGTCCAGGTAGTAGCCAGGCGCGGTCTCGCACAGGCAGCGCGCTGGCGCGGCGTCATCGTAGGTCACCAGCCTGCCAGTTTCTCCCTCACTCCAACAGCTGGGCACGACATCGCACTCGAAGCAACCATCGGCTCCCAGGGCCTGGCCGTCTGGGCACGCACACCGTGGAGCTTGCCCCGCTGTTTGCTCACAGTACGCACCCGATGGGCAATCGAACTCGGCACAGGTAACCAGCGGGCGACACGATCGCTCCACCGCGTCGAAGAACTCATCGTCTTCGCACTCGCGATAGCAGGCGCCTGCATATTCGACGAATCCCGAGACGCAGGTCCCACACTCCGCGTCAGCGCCTTCCACCTGAACACACTGGCGGTTCACTTCGCCGCAGATCGCACTCAGTGCATCAGTGCATGGGAGCAGCCCACGACACACCTCTCCCTCCTCAACGTATCCAGAAGCGCAGGCGCCACACTGCTCTTCCCCGTCTTCCACGACGCATTCGCGCCCTTCGGACGAACAACGCGCTGTTACCAGTGAGCTCGACTCGCACATCCCGTGCTCCGGAGCGTCGACCGAGTCTCCCACTCCTCCGGCGCCCCCGGGTGCCACCACGCCGCCCGCGCTAGGCGGAGTTTCAGTTGCTCTGCCCCCCGTTGTGGTCGCACCGCCTTCGGGGCCCGGAACCGAGTCGCCATGCGATCCGGCGCTTCCACCGGCATGATTTCCCCCGGCGTCCCTTCCGTTTCCCTGTCCGCAGCCGGCGCCGAGCCCGCACACCAGAGCGCACACCAATCCTACACTACCTGCCTTCGAGCTGTAGTTCATGATAGATCCTGTCTTCTGCTATGTAATCAGTAGGTCGTGAAGTCCGTGTAATAGACGTGCAGACGAATGTCGGTCAGGCTCGCCAGGTTGATGTCCTGGTTCACTTCCTCGTCGCGTTGGTTGAGCACGAGCTCCCAGCCCGTGTTGACGACCGGGCGGTCGCGGAGCCTGTCGTTGCGATACACTTCTCCGGCCAGCGGTCGTGCGCCGTTGAAGAACGGATCGACCACCGCGGTGCGTGAGGGCAACCGGTAGTACTGCTTCTCGTCGTCCACCGAGCGCACCAGACCGGTTCCGCGTTGCACGAGGTAGAGGCGACCGAGCGTGTCCCCGACATCGGCGCCGATGACCTCGGCCTCCACCCACAAGATCTTGTGGTTGCGGGTCAGAGGAGACATGCGGGTGAGCGTCGTGGCGAAGGGTAGGACTCGATAGCCCTGGCCATCCAGCAAGCTCGGGTCCTGGAGCGCACTTCGGAAGCGCTCCACTCGCTCGGCCTGAGTCAGGACGTGGCCCGCCCTGTCGTATCGCGGGATGTTCAGGATGTCGTCGCGCACGGAAAGAATATCGATGCGCACGTCCGGCTTGCCATAAGACTCCCTGAACTCGCCGTACGCCTGGCGCAGCTCGGCCAGGTATGAATCCAGGCTGTAGTCGCCGTAGACGACCATGCGGACCAGGCTCAGGTCGTCTCGCTCGGCGTAGCTCTGGCTGGTGTAGTACTCGAAGACGCGGGTTGCCTTGTAGGCCTCGGCCAGCGCTGCATCGAAAGAGCGCTCTGCGCTGAGCACGGCATCGTTCTTGTAGATGCGGACGTTGGGATCGTTGCGCGCCGCCTCGAGATCGATGGCATACTGCTCGGTCTCGCCCTGCTCGGCCGTCAGGCGCGTTGCCTGGTTGCGAAGCTGACTCACCCGAGACATCTGTAGCTCCATGGCGCGTACCGCCTTGAACATCTGCAGCTCGGCGGATTTCACCTGCAGCCAGAGCTCTTCGATCTTGGCAACCGAGTCGATCTCTCGCATTCGGCACTGGCTGTCGAAGTCATCGACGATGCCGTCGCGCTGGAGGCTAGCGAGATCCCGTTCGCTCGCAAGGACCAGTTCGTCATAGGTGTACGACACGGCCGCGCTGCCGGCACGAATGCCGAACGCGACCGGCGCCTGGAAGGCAATGGTGTTGGTCCCGCCGGGGCCGGTTTCCTGGAGTCCAAACCCCGTCACCAACTGAGCCGCCGCCTCGGCAAGTCTCTCGCTGAGCTGCTGACCGGCTCTCAGCTGCCCAATCGCTTCATTGATGTCGCTAGCCTGGTCGGCGTCAGACACCTTCAGCTTGCTCAGCGAGTCCAGCTCATCACACACGTCGTCAATCCGGCGCCCCTCGATCTCGATGCTCTCGATGAGGTTGTCCACGGTCGTGCTCGCTGCGCGCACGTCGAAGTGCGCTAGCTCCACGGCTTTCGTGGCTTCGTAGATCGCCCCCGTCTCCAAGCGGCCGCAAGGATCCTGCAATCGGCGTGCGGTCTCGTTGACATCCGCGTACTGTGCGATCGCCGGATACACTCGCAGGTCTGCCGGGTTGTCGGCCCGCATCGTGCCGCAGAGCTCGGATAGCTGCCCCTCGTAGTTGTTGCTGATCTTGGATAGCTCGGCCTGAAACTGCACCGAGTCCGTGTTGTAGCTGCGACTGGAGCTGAGAGCTCTCGCCTCCTTCTCCTTGGCGTCCGCCATCGCCTGCTCCGCGGCACCGAGCGCCACGTCCATAGCGTTCGCGGTGTCCCCATCCACCAGCGGAAAGGGAATGTAGTCGGGAGCGAACCCGAACATGGTCACGCTGTCGGTGAAGCTTCGGTAGACCTCTTCCATGTCGAGCAGCGACGCCCGATAGGTCAGTGCGCTCTGGTCGAGCACGGCACGGATCTGCGCCTGATTTTGCGCCGGACTGACGTCTTGCACCAAGCGCATCATGCGGGCGATCACCACGGATTCCAGGTAGGCCGAGCTGTAGGCGCGCTGGACCGCCAACCGGGCCAGGTCCGGGCGGTTGATGGCTTGATAGCGCCGTCCCACTTCACTCCAGACCCGGCTCTTCTGGCTGGAGGCGCGCAGCACCCGACCGAGATACGAAGTAACGACTTCTTGACTCACGTAGCTCTGCTGGGGGTTGCTGCGAGCCGTGTCGAGATCACGCCAGATGAAGGGACTCAGGGAGTAGAATCGGTCGAGCACCTGCTGGTAGTACTGGCCCGCCTGGTACAGGCTGTAGAGCTCGTACCCGGCGATCCCCGAGAGGTTGATGCCTCCCGGCTCGAACCGGGTTCCCTCGAACGATCGAGTGTTCATCCCCGCCAGGTCGAAGCGGGCCTGGAAGGCCTGGGTGTACGCCTCGTCCCCCAGCATCACGAGGAGCTCGGCGTTGAGCTTCTCGAAACCGTCCCGGACGACGGGAGGGAGCGAGTCGTCCTGCTCGTACGAGAGGGCCAGCCTGAGCTCGTCGATGACGCGCTCGTCGAGATCGGTGGCTACCAGGTGCGACATCTTGTTTCGATGCACCCAGAAGAGGCAGTCGATGCGGTCGCGCAGCTTCTCGATTGCTGCTGGATCGTAGCAGTAGGCGCGTCCGGGTTCGCAGGTCTTTGGCGCGAAGCCAACCGTGCTCGAGTGGTCGCGGGAGCCGAACTGGACGCGGTAGGCGAAGGCGCTCGAGATCCCGGCACGCAGGGACGAGAAGGGCCGCACCTCCTCCTCCAGTCGATAGAAGGTCCGGTGGTCGAGAGGATTGGGAGAGCTCACGTCGCAGTAGGAGTCCTGGGCGTCGCACGTCCAGTCGAGCTGCGTGCTCACCACCCATGCGTCGTTCAGCGCGCCCGTCAGGTCGCAGCTGCCCGCCTCCTGGAGCACGAGCTCACCATCCGGAGCGGTCGTTTCCGGACACTCGATGGTCGTCCCGTTGTGCAGACAGTGTCCGTCGCCGAGATCCACCACGGGCGTTACGGGCTGATTGCAGTCTGCCGCGGAGGGAGCGACGTCCGCCTCGATGGTGAAGTAGGTCGCTCGATGGCCGCTCGGACACGCCCCATCGAAGTTCCCGTTGCAGAGGTAGTGGACGTCGGCGGGGTCGACCACGTCCTGGCTCGTCGCACTCCCGTCGAGCAGCGTCCTGACCAGGTAGCTGACCTGGTCCTCGTCCAGGGACTCAGGACGCAGAGATTCACCAGGGAAGACGGTCTCCATCGTTTCCGGTGCGCACGTCACCGCGTCATCCACCGCGTGCACGGCGCCATCTACCGTGGGGGGCGGATTGCCGACGAAGTCCTCGTCCACCAGGTCGTCTGGAGACCGACGCAGCATCATGAGTCCGTACGCGGCGAACTCCGGGGCGTCGGCTCCCAGGAACTCACCGGGGAACGTTTCCTGGAACACGACGAGAAGCTGCTCCTGGTTCACCAGGGCACCCGTCACGAGCGAGAGAGTTCGCTCTCGAGGCCGCCCATCGGGGATCGGGTTCCCCGCTGTCAGGCTCTGGTTCAGGGCGCGAGCGGCTTCGTCGCCCGAGACGAAGGGGACCGCGTCGTGGCGGCACTCTGCGAAGTACCGGACGCCGTTCTCCTGGTACGTACCCTTGGTGAACCCCGGCAAGAGCCACGGGAACGCGACCAGCTCGTACTCGTCGCTACAGGGCTCCGGCCCCATGGCTCCCAACTCGGCCGCGTATCGTCCGCCCAAGGTCGCGTGGCCCGCCAGCGCCGACAGGCGAGCAAGGCAGGCGCCACCGGAGCACTCACTCCGGTCGGTTGGGTCCTCAGCGAAGAACAGGTCGAGGCTTGGATCCCCGGGGTACTGGAGCGCTCGGTCCGTAACGATTCGCCCGACCAGGTGCCGCGGGTCGTCCGATGTCTGCAGATCCAGGGCGATGGGCAACTCCACGACGCCCGACGGCACCGGTGCGGCGTCGAGATCGTTGGAGAAGGGGTTCACTCCAGCATCGCTGGTGAAGAGGTAACACGCTTCGTGTCCGGGATGCGCTTCTGCACAGGCCCGCTGCGTGCTGGCCCAGCTCCAGCTACCCGTGATCGTGGCCTGGACCACGGCCTCGAACTCGTCCAGCGTCAGCTTGTCGTTCTCGAACGACTGCCACATCCGCAAGAACGCGTTGCCCACGTTAGGGGTACCCAGGTTCTTGTCGCCGAACTGGGAGAAGTAGTAGATCTTGCCGGCCCAGCGCCCATCTCCGCCGGATGAATACGTGAGGCGTAGCTCCCGGGTTCCCAGGGTCTCGTTGCTGACTTCGAGGGTGCCGTCCCAGAGCCGCGGCATGTCGTCGCCTGCCGAACGGATCTCCACGGTCGCCGCGCTTTCGGCCAGCACCTCGATCTCGAGGCTGTCGACCTTGTTGGTGCTGCCAGGCTCACCAATCTCCAGCCACGGAAGCGGCTCTTCGGTGACTTCCTTGCTCCCCGCACCGTCGTACTCGACATGAGCCTTCTTGCTCACCGTGAAGGTCACGGCATGCTTGGCCGTGTTCTCGATCTCGATCTGGAGAGTCGCCTGGGTGTCGGTGAAGCGCAGTGAATCGGGCGTCAGCTCGAAGCTTCCCTCGACGACCCGAGCAGGGTCGGCGTCGGTTCCCGGGTCTGCCAGCGGCATGCAGAACCCGCGCTCTCCATCCAGCACCGAGCAGTACGTGCCGGACGGACAGGGTTCCTCCTCCAGCGAATCACACGTCGTTCGGCACACCTTTCGGTGGCACTTGCGCCCCCCGCCGCATTCGGAGTCGTACTCGCAGTTGCTGACGCACTGGTTGTCGATGCAGCCTTGGTAGTCGGGGCAGTCGATGTCGGACGCGCACTCGGGTGGATCTTCTCCGTCGTCGACACAACTGCCACCAACACACTGTTGTCCCTCCAGACAACCGGCGAGCAGCCCCTCGGAAGAGCACTCGGCGAAGGTCCCGTCCTCCAACATCGTGCCTTGACGACATGGGACGTAACACGCTGGGTTCTCGGGTGCCGGGTCGTGAATCGGCTCATCTGCCTGGCAGATCCCAGACCGGCAGGCGAGGCCAGCGACGCAGGTGCCGTTGGTCATGCAGTCGCAACCCGCGGTACCCGCGGAACACGCGATACACTCGCCGTCTTGGCAGAGCCCTCCGGGCAGGCAAGTGCGGTTGGCGAAGCAGGCCTGACCCAGCATCCCTCCGGTGGGGACGCAGACGTCGCTCTCACAGGTGAGCCCGATGTTGCAGAAGTCGTCACGGTCGCAGGGACAGCCCTGAGTCCCCGTGTCACACGCAGGCAATTCCGCCGGTCCGCCCTCGTCAGGGTCGCTGGTGCTGTCGGCACCTCCCGTTTCCGAAGCGCTCGAGTGGTCGGCCCGGCTGCCGCCGCCTCCCCCGCACCCAGTAACGAGGACAAGTGCAACGAACGTAGCTCGCTTCAGTCTGATCATGCTCTTCCTCAGATTTCTCTTGTGGTGGATCCACGCTCACGCTGCTGGTGCCGTTGAGCCGTCCGCTCTTCGCGCTCGGATCGCGGGTGAACGAGGACGCGCAGATGTCCGACACAGCAAGCCGCGTGCCACCGCACGAGAATGCGACTAGGTGCGCGACATCACGTTGCTTGCGCGCGCGCGGTGAGTGTCCAAGGCTTGTCTGAGGGCTGTCCGGCAGTGTCCGGAGCGGCGTCCGAGGCGGACAGCAGCGAGGCCGCCGAGTCTGCGCTGACAGCACGGCTTCGATGCGTTTCGCGACGTGTTCCTCGCGCGGTTGGATGGAGTTGAACAGTTCCGCGGGACGCGCCGACGCGCGAAGCAACGCAGCAAAGCAGGCGATGTTGGGGATCCCGACCCTCATGCCTCGGCACAGCGCTTGCTTGGCGTCCTCGCGTGTCTGGAGCGGCCATGAATGGATCAATCACCCATGCCCCCCTTGAACCTTGCGCGCGGAACCATCAGGCATCGGGGAGACCCCGTAGTCTCGTCTGCGTGACCGGGGTGGGCGTGCTGCTGTGCGGGTTGCTCGGTGCTTGCCAGAGGGGCGGGTCGGCGAGCGATCCCGGAGAGCCTGCTGCTGCCGGGGGCGCGCCGAATGGACCCGAAGAACGAGTCGGGCTGGTCGTGACCACGGATGAGGCACGGGGCTGCGACCTGGTTCTGGACGTGGGGGAGATGCCGCTGGCGGCGGTGACCTTTGGCGAGACGACCCTGGGGGCGTACGTGCAGCGGCCGCCGCGGCTAGCGATCTCGATGGTGACGCAAGCGGACGAAGGATTCTCCAAGGAGGCGGTGTGGCTGGAGGGGGACCTGGAGCATGTCAGGCTGAGCTCGGCGACCTGTTACGACCGACTCGGCCAACCGCTGGCAGAGGGGAGCGTGGAGCTGCCATGACGCGCAAACCACAGCTTCTGGTTGCGACGTGGACCATGGTCCTGGCCTCGATGGGGCTGGGGACACTGGCGGGCCCGGCATGGGCCGATGACCAGTCGGCGGTGGGTCCCACCCATCTCAAGCTGCCGCAGGGGCCGGGTTCGCTGGAGGGTCTGGGAGAGAATGTCGAACCCAACCTGAGCATGGGGCTGATGAGCTACGGAGTGCCGATTGCGGTGCCGAACGGTTACCCCGGACTCGCACCGTCGTTGCGAATTGCGTACAGCTCTGGAAGCTCGTCGTCGGTGGTGGGGATGGGGTGGTCGTTTGCGCCACCGAGCATCGAGCGGATGACATCGCAGGGGCTGCCCCACTACACGACCGAAGATCGCTTCGCCGCGAATGGCTCGGACGAACTGGTGCGCGTGGACGAGCGAGCGAACGTCTACCGAGCACGATTCGAGAGCGGCTTCGTCCGCTACAGCTGGGTCGACGAGGCGGGAGACGGCCGGGGAGGATTCTGGATCGCGGATTACCCGGACGGTCGCGTCGGGTACTTCGGAGCCGGCGCAGACGGCGTGCAGGTGCCGGAGGCGCGGCTGGCGGGGGAGGCGGGTGTCTTCCGGTATCAGCTGGTTGAGATGGAGGACCCACTCGGACACCGAGCTCGGTACGAGTACCTGAAAGTGGACGGGACACCCCTTTTGCACCGGGTCGGGTACGTGTGGCACGAGGACGACCCGCGGTACGAACTGGCGCTCGGGTACGAGAACCGGCCGGACCACATCAGTGACGGCAAGCCGGGCTTCGAGACCGTGCTGACGCAGCGGTTGCACGAGATCCTGGTCCGGTCGCGCGGGGAGCAGCTACGCCGCTACGAGCTCGAGTACGAGGAGCATGCGGGGCTGTCCCGCCTTGCGCGAGTGACGACCTATGGTCGCGACGACGCGGAGGGTGCGTATCCGGTGGTCTTCCGCTTCGGGTACACGGGCGGCGCTGAACAGAGCTGCGGGCTGGGCACCTGCGCCCGTCCCGAGGTGCACGTGATCGAGGGTGGCAGCGGGGTGAACTTCGCCACTGGAGCGGCCGATCTGATCGATCTGAATGGGGATAGCTTGCCGGACATCGTCGACACGTCGACGGAGCGGCACACGATCTACCTGAACGAGCCGCGCACGAGCGGTGGAGGGACGGTGCAGGAGCTGGTGGTCGCCGAGCCGTCCGTGGGGGGGAGCCTGGACCTCCGGGCGGGAAACGTGACCATGCTGGACCTCGACGGCAACGGTTTCGCGGACATGGTCGATGCGGCGTCGCAGCGGGTGCTGTTCAACGAGGGGACCGGCGACTGGCTGCCAGAAGAGACAGTTGATTCGTTGAGCATCCCGAACTTTGCGGAGGACGCCAACGCGAGGTCGGTAGACGTCGACAACGACGGCTGCATCGACGTCTTGCACTGCGACCAGGACAGCAGCTGGTACTGGCAGAGCGACTGTGCCGGCGGCTTCACGGTCGTGGAAGCGGGAGTCGCAGGAGTGGGGGCCGGCTTTGCCGACGGCGGTCTGCAGCTGGCGGACATGAACGGCGACGGACTGCAAGATTTGGTGCGGGTGGCGCCCGATCTGGTGGTGTACTGGCTCAGCTTTGGCCACGGGCGGTGGAGCGAGCGCCGGGAGATGGCGAGTGTGCCAGCGGGGGTCGAACTCGGCTACCAGCTGGTGGACCTGAGCGGCGACGGGCTGGCGGATCTGGTGCGGGTAGCGGGCAACGAGGTCATCTTTGCGCTGAACCGTAACGGGAACGAGTTTGCGAAGCCGGAAAGCCTGGTTGGCACGACGGTGCTTCCGATCCCGGAGCTGGGAGGAGAGACGAGTCTGCGCTTCGCAGATATGAACGGGAGCGGATCGACGGACGTGGTGTGGATCGACGGCTCGGGGCAGGTCACCTACCTCGAGCTCTTCCCCGAGCGCCCCAACCTGCTCTCCAACATCACCAACGGGTTGGGTAAGGAGACGCTGATCGAGTACGGCTCGACGACGACGCACATGGCGCGCGACGGCGGACCCGAGGCGTGGCGTCATCGGCTACCGCACCCGATGCTGACCGTGGATCGGATCCGGACGCGAGACGCGCGTTCCGGGGTGGAGCAGGTGCAGAGCTTCAGCTACCGCAACGGCTACTACGATCGGGTCGAAAAGCAGTTTCGTGGGTTCGAGACAGTCGAGGTCATCACGTCCGGAGACGAGACCAGCGAGACCCGACGAGACCTGTACGCGTTCAACGTCGGCTTCGACGACGAGGGGGAGCCCGATCCGTACTTCAAGGGCTTGCTCCTCGAGCAGACAGTGTCCAGCGGAACGCCGGAACACACGCTGGAAACGACGACCAGTGAGTACCACCCGTGTGAGCTGAGCGAGGTGCCGGAGGTGGAGCCAGCAGTGCGCTTCATCTGCCAAGCAGGAACGACCCGCGTCATCGAGGAGGGCCGCCCGGAAGCGGAGTGGGTGACCCTAGCCGAGCAGTACGAGTACGATGGGTACGGCAATCGCACGCTGACCGAGAACCGGGGGGTGATCCGGCGTGGGGGCGGCGGCTGCGCCGCCTGTGGGACGGAGGGTGGCTTCGGCGAGCCGTGTGGCCCGCAGTGCCTGGGTGACGAGGCGTTCGAACGCACGGAGTTCATCTCGCCGGACCACACGAACGGACGCTGGATCCTGCAGAAGCCCGCCTGGAAGCAGCAGTACGGCGCACTCGGCTCCCCGGGCTACGCCCTGGAGCGGTACATCTACGATGGCCTGCCGTCGGGGGAACTCGACGTGGGTCTGCTGACGCAGACGCTGAGCCGCATCAACACGGACGACGAGTTCGTGCCCACGGCGCGCACCACTTACGACGACCACGGGGCCCCCATCGCGGTGATGGACGCCAACGACCATGCACGCCGCATCGATTACGACGCCGACAGCCTGCTCGTCGTCGCCGAGACGGTTCAGCTCGATGACGGTGAGCTGCGGATGGAGGTCGAGTACGTGTTGATGGCCGAATTGACGTCGCAAGCGCCACCAAATCTGACGTCGCATGATCTCGGGCCCTCGCCCGCACTGCCGCCGTAGCTCTGATCCGCTGGGGTCGTAGGCTGTCGAGGCCGTACGACGCCGTTGGTCGTG
>JBNLDK010000014.1:0-12304 GCA_050304295.1 Polyangiaceae bacterium | reverse complement strand
TCGGGTTGGTCGTCAGTCGTCAGGCTGCCTCGGCCACGCGTAGGAGGTTGTCGACTTCGTCCGAGTTCAGTGTTTCTCGTTCGACCAGCGTGGACGCCAGCTGCTCCAAGCCGGCAGCGTGTTCTCTCAGGCACGCGACGGCGCGGCGTTCGCAGTCGCCGACGATAGCGCGGATCTCGTCGTCGATGAGCTCGGCGGTCTTTTCGCTGAACTCCCTACCACCTCTGGAGGCGAGTTCGCGACCGAGGAAGACCTGGTCTTCGTCCTGGCGGAAACTTGCCGGCCCGAGACGGTCGCTCATCCCGAAGCGGGTCACCATCTTCCTGGCGAGATTCGTCGCTTGCTTCAGGTCGTCGTCCGCACCGGACGAACGCTCCTCGAACGCGATCTGCTCTGCAGCGCGGCCGCCGAGGGCGACGGTGATGCGGTCGAGTAGCTGCGTTCTCGTGACGTTGTACCGGTCCTCGTCGGGTTGTTGTTCCGTAACGCCCAGGGCGCGCCCGTGCGGAATGATCGTGACACGGCGTAGCCGGTCAGCGTGTGGGAGCGTAGCTGCGAGGACGGCGTGCCCGGACTCATGCCAGGCGACCCGACGCTTCTCGGATTCCGACAGCAGTTCGTCGCGTTCGATGCCGAGGATCGCGCGGTTCCGCGCTGCCTCGAGGTCGTCATGCGTGACGCGCTCGCGGCAGCTCCGGGCAGCGAGCATGGCGGCTTCGTTGAGGAGATTCTCCAGATCCGCTCCGCTGAACCCGGTCGTCATGGCCGCGATCTCGTCGAGATTCACCTGCGGCTCGAGTCGCAGGTGCTTGGCATGAACGTCGAGGATCTCGCGACGCGCGTCGCGTCGCGGAAGCTCCAGAGCCACCTTGCGATCGAATCGACCGGGGCGCAGGAGCGCCGGGTCGAGGACATCCGGACGGTTCGTCCCGCCGAGCACCATTACGGCTTCGTGGGGCGTGAACCCGTCCATCTCGGACAGGATCTGATTCAGCGTCTGCTCGCGTTCGTCGTGCCCGCCGCCGAGTCCAGTGCCGCGGGCGCGGCCGATGGCATCGATCTCGTCGATGTAGATGATCGCTGGGGCGGACCGTCGCGCCTGGTCAAACAGGTCGCGGACCCGCGAAGCGCCAACGCCCACGAACATTTCGATGAACTCCGACGCGGATACGCTGAAGAACGCGACTCCCGCTTCGCCGGCGACGGCTCGTGCGAGAAGGGTCTTTCCAGTGCCCGGAGGTCCCATGAGCAGTGTGCCTCGCGGTACCTTCGCTCCGATCTTGAGGTAGGGCGTCGGGTCCCTGAGGTAGTCGACGACCTCGACCAGCTCCCGCTTGGCGTTCTTCAGACCGGCGACGTCCGCGAATGTCGTGTCCCCAGCCTTCTTCTCGTACCGGCGCGCTTTCGACCTGGCGAAGCTACCGAGCGGTCCCCCCGCGCCGCCCATGCGGGTGGCGCGCCGGCTAATGAACCAGAAGAATCCAATGAGGAGGATCCACGGTAGAGCACCGACCAAGAGTGCGACCCACGGCGCACTTGGCGGAGTGGCCTCGACCACGACCTCCCTTTCCTGTAGCTGGGACAGTAGCTCGGGATCGTCCATGGGAGGGCGGATGGTCGTGAAGCGCGACACGTCCTGGTGTTCACCCAGTGTTCGCGCTTCCGTCAGCTTCCCCCTGATCTCCCGGTCGACGAGTTCGACGGACTTCACATCGCCGTCCAAGACCGCCTGCTTGAAGGCGGAGTACGAGACTAGGGGTGTTACGCGCGAGCTCTTCGTCGTCGTGCCAGTCAACAACATGTAGCCCACGAGCCCCAGTGCGATCAGTGGCGCGACACGGAACAGGAGGCGGTGAAGGGGAGAGGGGGGCCCAGGTCGCTTGGGATGGGTGTCGGGCACGTCCTACACTCAGTTCTCGAAGCGCTTCACGCGTTCCAAGAGATCTGTGAGATCGGCGGCGTGTTCTTCCTCTTGGGCAAGGATGTCCTCCATCATGCGCCGTGTCGTGGGATCCCGGTCGCCGAGCCATCGAATGATTTGGGAGTAGGTGTCTACGGCAATCCGCTCCGCGATGAGATTCTCGCGGACCGCCGTTTCCAACACCGTGGGAGATGCGTAGCGCGCGTGCGATCGGGCCACCACCTCGGCAGGATTGAAGTTTGGAAGACCTCCGAGTTGATCGATGCGGTTGGCAACTTGATCCAGGTGAGCGGCCTCTTCCGCCGCATGCTGGGCAAATTCTTCAGCGATCCGGAGCGCGCCGAGTCGCCGAGCGACGAACTGGTTGCTGCGGTAGCGGAGGTTGCAGACGAGTTCAGTAGCCAGCACCTCGTTCAGTATGTCTATCACCTCGGCGCGAGGGGCGGTGTAACTGTTGGTGAGGGCCCCTTCCGCGAGCGACTGGATGGCGCGGGCACGAATGGTCTCGATATCGAGTTTGAAGCTTCTGGTCATTGTTTCTGTTTCTCCTTCGGCGGAGGCATGGGTTCACAGTGCGCTACCGTCTTGATCCTTCGTGACGGAGAACCGCGCAACGTCACCACGGTCTGCGATGCTCCGGCATCGAGCACGACACGCACCTGCTCCGGAACGGCCTCCGTTTCGATGAAGCATTTCATGCGAGTGCCGCAGCCGTTGGTGACAGTTACCAGATGGTCGTAGCCGAACGCTGTTCGTCGAACGTGTGCCGCCAGTTCGATGCACGTGGGCTGGGCTGCGAGCGCCGCGACCGTCGTCAGCGTTGACGCGACGAAAAGGCCGAATAATCTCCTGATGGATGGCGACATGGTTGTAGTTCAATCGCTCGCTTCCCGTGATCCTTCCCTGGTCGAGAGCATCAGTCGTTCACGATGGGAGCGATCTCCTCCCCGGTGATCGGGGTGGGGGCGCCCGCCTCGTCACGCGGAGTGGTGTCGGTGACCATCAGGTACGAGACGGCGACGAACGCTACTGCAAACGCCACGATGCCGGTGAATACCAGCGCCCTGCTACTCGCACGATCTCGCTCGATCTTCGCGATGTCTTGGTCAATCGACTCTTGCGTGGGTGGTTTTGGTTGAATCATGGGACTTCCTTCGGTCGTTCTCTTTCCAACAGGTCGCTGCAAGGTGCGTGCCGTGCGGACCGGAAGGGGACCCCGCCGCGCACGGGCTCGGGGAGCCTGCGTGCTCGGTGCCGCGGCGTTGCCATGTGCCACGGCGGGGAAACTTGCCTCGATTGACTGAAGGCACCTTCCGGGCTCCGACGCACGTCCACCGGCACGGTTCTTGTAGCCATGCGGGGCCGTAGCCACAGAGAGAGGAGAGAGAGGATAATTCCATGCGACGCTCTATCGCAGTGATTTCACTAGGACTAGTCGCCACACTGGCGACTGGTTGCAGCAAGAAGGAGAACGAGAACCAGGCGGTTCATCCGGGCGCCTCGCCGCGCCAGGGGAATGCCCCACCTCGAGCTGACTCGGCACCGCGCGCTCCCGCGGTCACCGACGACCTCATTACCGCCGCCGTTCACCGTCGGCTTGCTGCGTCTGACGCGGTTCCTGCTCAACGAATCGAAGTAGAAACCGACGCAGGTGCCGTGACCCTGGACGGGTTTGCGCCGCATTTGCTTGCCAAAGACGCGGCCGTGCAAATCGCTCGCGCGACTCGAGGTGTCGTCGCGGTGGTCGACCGAATCCAGGTACCTCCCTCGCCTCGGAGTGACCCGCAAATCCAGGCGGCTGTCGAGGCGAGTTTGCGCAACGCTGCGGATCTCCAGTCGACGGAGTTCGAGGTGAACGTGCAGGACGGCCAAGTCAGGCTCGGGGGAGAAGTCGAGTCCTATCCCGAGCAGCAGGCTGCGGCGGCGGCCGCGAAGTCCACCATTGGCGTGCTCTCGGTCGACAATCGGATCCAGGTACGGTTTGCAGAGAAGCGGGCTGACTCCGACATCCTGGCGGACATCACGCGGAGGTTCGACTTCGACGCTCGACTGGACGCGGATCATATCGAGGTCGACGTAGCCAATGGGAAGGTCGATTTGGGCGGAAACGTGTCCAGCGACGCGCAGCGCTACCGGGCCTGGCAGAAGGCGTGGGTCGCGGGAGTGAAGAAGGTGGATGACAGCGGCCTCGAAGTCGCCCCGCTTCAAGGCGACCGGATGCAGCGCGAGGGTGCTGACGTGACGTGGCCCAGCGACGCAGAGCTCGAAAGGGCGTTGAAGACGGCGTTCGATGGCGACCACCGCATTCGACCGGCGGTGCCCGAGATCACCGTAAAGAACGGCGTCGTGACCCTGCGCGGGGTCGTGACGAGTCTGCAGGCGAAGCGGGCGGCGGCCGACACGGCATCGAACGGGGTTGGCGTGTCCGACGTGCGCAACTACCTGAAGGTGGAGCCCCTCGCTATCTACGCTGATATCGATCTGGCGAAGCGCGTGGAGGCGGCTCTAAACCGAGATCCGTATCTGAGCGGATACGACATCGAGGTGACTGCACATCGCGGCAAGGTCAAGTTGTTCGGAGAGGTGAACTCGAGGTTCGACAGAAACGAAGCGGAGCGGGTCGCGTCCCGTCTCGCGGGACCCATCGAGATCTCCAATTTCCTGGAGGCGCCTGCGCCGCCGCAGCAGCGAGAGCTGAGGCGGATGGACTGGGAGCTTCGGCAGGACGTCCAGGAGTGCCTCTTCTGGGACGCCGACGTTGACGAACGACTCGTGAACGTGGTGGTCGAAGGAGGCGTGGTGCAACTATCCGGGCGAGTGCGGAGCGTCGTAGCACTGAACTCCGCCCGAGCCTGTGCGCGCGCAGTCTTTCCCTTCGGCCTGCAGGACCATTTGACGATTTGGCCCCCCGCGCGTCGCGAGTCCGAGTCCGACCGGCGCCGCGCTCGGCTTTGATGCGGGGCGCTCGAGGACACAAGCTCAGTAGCGCAGCGTCGCGACCGCGGCGGGGCCAGCGCCGGAAGGGTCGGTCATACGCCTTAGCTCGCCTCCCGTGAGCAGGGTCTGGCGCACCGCGACGTCGACCAGATCGACGCTGTGGTTCTGCCGGAATCGATGCATCGTCACCTTCCGCCGCTCGGGGTCGACCTGTCCCCAGGCATGGCGCCCGACATCCACGGACAGTGTACGAACGCGCCCGTCGAAGGAGGCGGCCATCACCTCCCGCAGATTGCTCGCGGTCGTCGACGGTTGGATTGGGGGAATCTGCCCGTTGGGGGCGAGGTCATTTCCCAGAGTTTCGAGTGCTGCTTGATGCAGTTCGTCCAGCGGGGTGTACGCGTGGTTGCCTCGAACTCCAACGTGGATGGGGTTGTCGAGGCGACTCGCCGCCAGGAACAACGGAATCTGGCTCTCGACACCTGCGACGACCAGGGGTGTCGTGGCATCCAGCAGCGGTCGAAGTGCTTGGGCCAGCACAGCAAAGAAGCGCTGCCGCTCCGCCTTCTCCGTGTCCCTGCCACCGCCGTGAGCGTGGAACTGCGCGGTGCCGGTGCCCTCGTTGACGGCGCGCCACGATCGGTTTTGCAGCGCTTGTTGTTCGACATCGTCGCCCACCACGTCCTCGAGTGCCCGCGGCACGGATGGTGGCAGTTCGCGCACCTTCAATGAGTGTGCGTCCCCGTCGTATAGTTCGATACGACGGGTGTTCAGCGACAGCACGAGGAAGCGCTCGGGCGCCGCATTGAATGGGACCACCATCGGGGTTAGATGGAAGTGATCGCCTACGATGACCAGTGGATCGGGACGGGTGTGCGTGGCATACAGCCGTGTCAGTCCCGGACGAGCAAACGCCGCCAGTCCGGATCCTCGACCCACGGTTGCGCTCTGTTCGAACGCGGCTCCAAGCTGCGCGAGACATTCTTCGAGTTCGCCACTCCGCGGCATGATGTCGTGTCCGCGCTCCTTGGCTTCGGCGAGCGCGTTCTTGATCCTGACCGCATTCTGGCGCCGCTGCGGTCCGGCTTGGATGGTGGGTGAGTAGATCGTGACGTGTGGACCGCGGCCTTCCGCCAGCAGTTCTTCGTACTGTGGTCTAGTGAGTTCCTTCATGTGGTGAGCACGATGCAAGTGCCGGGCCGGGGCTCTCGGACGCCAAACGAAACCCCGCGGAAGGTCGCAAATGCAGCGTCCGCAGGGTCGACTCGGCGTCCGAGGTGGTCGGTGGCTTCACGTCAAGAGCCTTGCTGCCCGCGATACTCGTAGATGTCCACGACTTCATCCCCGTCGAGGTCCCAGGCGTTCCACAGTCCGCGCCGAAACTCCAGGTCGGTGATCTCACCGTTGCCGTCGGCGTCCCACTGGTTTCCAGCGGGTGTGTTGGCGTGTTTGATCAGCGTCAGCTCCTGGTCCCCATCGTCGTCCCAGTCCTCGAAGACGCCGAACATGGTGTTGTCGGCGAACCACGCCCCGTTCCCCCAACGGTACTCGTAGACATCGACGACCTCGTCGCCGTTGAGGTCCCACGCCTTGTACAGACTGGTCGTGAACTCGATGTCCGTGAGCTCACCATCGCCGTCGCCATCGAAGTCGTTGTACATCTGGTCCTCGTGAAGCCGACTGGCAAACTCTTTGCGGGTCAGATCCCCGTCGCCATTCGCGTCCCAGGTGGCGAATTCGCCGAATTGCGACACTCGTACCGGCGTCCCACGATACTTCTCGGTGGGGTTCGTTATCTGGCGCTTCGCGCAGCTGGAAAGTGACAGAAGGACTGCTGCTGTCAGGACTGATGTCGGTAGACTCGTTCTCATAGGTTGACCTCCTTTCGACCAGCTCCCAACGCACGATTCGTGCCGACCAGCATGTCGCGCGAGGTCGCGTTTTTGGCAGGCGCGCATCATCAGAATCAGCGCACACCGCCGTCCCTGGCCAACCTGCCAGTCGTGTGAGACCCAAAGCATCGGCCGTCGCGTTTGGCCACGCTTGCGACTCGAGCTGTTGCGCGCTGCACCTGCGCGCATCCGCTGACGAAGGAACGATGAGCCATGCTGCGAACGACTTCCCTCGCGGACATCGGCGAGACGGTCGGACATGAAAGGGCACAGGACGTAGAACGTCGCCCGCTACGGCTATGCGATGCGTGCGGAACGCGCGGCGGTAGCAGTCGTGTGCGGTACCATCTGCTGCTGCCCGAGTTGGGTCCCGGCCACCTTGGCGCGGGTGCATGGTGCTGGACGACTCCCTGTGTAGCACACGGAGCCCCCGGGGGTTGCCGCGGGGTCTTCACGCATTGCGCCCTCGTGGCGTCGCGTTGCGTGCTGTCTCGATGTGGCATGATGCCACGGAGCTGGTGGCGTGGGTTCGCAAACAACGCCGAAGCCTAGGGTGCTCGATGTCTTCAGTGGCTGACGTGACGAAGCTCCTCGGGTGGTCCGTTGCGATCTCCTCTGGCGCCAGCAACCACTCGCCGTGGTTCGCGTAGTGGCGACAGACCCAGGCGCAATTGGCGACTTCCGCGCGGCCGGCACGAATTGGCTACCCCATTTCGGCGGCCATCAGTTCGGCCAGAGGTTGCTCTTGAGCACGGCCACTCGGTGCAGGGCGGCAGCTCGGGTGCGCGAAGCTTTTCTGGCGCCACCGATGTAACGCTGGGCACCTTTCGATGATCGCGTCGAGCTCGGTCGCATCGCGGAGCTCGTGCGATTCGATTCGGTTCATCGTCGTGGGATTGACGCTATCGAAGGCGGTCGTCATCGTTCCGTGGACAGGCACAAGATCGAGGCCAAGTGCATGAGGCACACACGGCGTGACGAGTAGCCACATGAGGCGGAATGCCCCGGCCGCTCGTGGTGTGGTTGTTGCTTGGCGATCTCGCATGCACCGTTCCAGCCTTCGCACCACCATTCGAACCGGCTCGGTCGTCGCGCTGGTCTCTGCCATTGCGGCCTGCAGTGACGACGAGGATCTGTCCGTCGACTCCACGACGTTCGATCGCACCCCGACTGGTGGCGCTGGCGGCGCTCCGACGGGCGCTGCGGTCGAAGGAGGCTTTGCTGGTCGCGGGGAGGGCGGTCCGTGACTAGGGCCCTCGAGTCCTACTGCGACCTTCATCCTGCACAAGAGCAGGACGAGGTCCTCGCCAGGGTAGAGTAACCAGATACACGAAACGTTGGTTTGCTGACATGAAATCCATTCTCGTAGCAGTTGACTTCACCTCCGAAGATCAAGCCGTGCTCGACGCGATTCGGGAGATTGCCGAGTCGGGTCGCGCCCGATTGGTCATCGCTCACGTCGAACCACCGTCTCCGGCGTTTGTCGGAGACGAGCCAGGACCGGAGTCGGTCAGGGAGCTGCAGCTCAAGCAGGTGCTGATCAACCAACGGCGACTGGAAGAGCTCGCGGCCTCGCTGCGAGCTCTCGGGTATGATGTTTCGGCTCGACACGTCGATGGTCCGACAGCCGAGCAAATCGTCAAGCTGGCCGCCGAGGAGGAGGCGATGCTCATCGTGCTGGGGGCGAGTCGGCACGGCGCTCTGACGCGCACACTGACGGGAAGCACCACGCGGTCGGTGTTGCGAAACGCCTCGCGTCCCGTCGTCTTCGTTCCGCCGGCGGAAGAAGGGTCGAATCCCGCGTAAGGACGAATCCGATGGCGCTATTCTTGTTTGCTCTTTTCGGCCTGGTCGTTGGTTTGGTGGCGCGCGCGATTGTCCCCGGACCGCAACGACTGGGCTGTGTGGGTACGATGCTGGTCGGCGTCGGTGGCTCCTTGCTGGGAGGAACCCTCGCCAACCTGCTCAGCGACAACCGAACGTGGGAGCCCGAGCCAGCTGGGTTTCTGGGCAGCGTGGTCGGGGCCGTGCTCCTGCTTGGGGTCTGGATGCTCCTGACCAGGCGCCACTCTGCATAGACCGAGCGTCGTTGACGGGACTCTCGAGCGCCTCGATACGCCAGCGGAAGTGGTTCAACGAAATCGGGCGGTGTGTGTCGCAGTGACATCCTCGGCTCGCTCTGTGGAGCACCTGGATCGACTACGGTCTGGATTGTTGACGGCACAGCGGGGCTGGGTGACTCCCCAACGCCTACTCAATGCATGGACCTACGAGTCACTGCGGCGGTGGTGTCGCGAGTCGAACGGTTTCCTTCCTTCCCGCGGAATCGCGAAGCCCGTTCGATCACCCCGTCCAGCCGGACTCATCTGCCACCAAGCGGGCGATGGTTCCCCTCCCCCCGCGACCCCGCTTGCCCGCACCACCCGTGCGGCGGGGCTACGGCCTCCCCTTTTCAGCTCGAGCCGAGGCAGGCTACCCCCGGTGGCGGTTGACGAACATTGCGAGCAGGACCAAACCCACCGCCGACATGGCGATGACGATCATCGCCCAGGCGACGATCGACGTCAGCGTCTCGTCGAGCTGCATCATGAGCGTGCCGCTCACGAGCAACGCGGCGATCACGAGCCCGTAGGTGATGCGGTTGGCGATCTTCTCGATGCCGTTGAGCAGCTGGCGTTCGTCGATCGCGTCGATCTTCAGCCCTTTGTCGTCGCGGGCCAGGTTCTCCAGTAGGGAATTGAGTCTTCGCGGCGCGTCCCGCAGAAGCTGTTTCATCTCGATCGATTCGACGACCAGATCATCGAGGGGAGTGGTGCTGGTCGCAAACTGCGAGACGAGGCGTTTCTTCTCCCGGGTGAACACCAGCTTCGAGTCGAACGTCGGGTCCAACAGGCGCGCGGTTTGGTCGAGGTTGAGCAAAGCCTTGCCGACGATGGCAATCAACGGCGGAATGGTCACTCCGTACTTGCCGCAGACGTTGGCGACGTCCAGCAGCACCTGACCGAACTGGAGCCCTGCCGAACCCGAGGCGTGGTAGGCGACGACGCGTTCGCCGAGCTCCTGCTTGAAGGTCGCGTAGTCGTAGTCGCGTTGCGGCTTGCCCAACTTCGTCGCCAGCTCGGCGGTGCGTTCGCCCTCGCCATTGACGATCATCAGGGCGAGTTGCAGGAGGTTTCCCCGCATGCGCGGCGCCACGTGCTCGATCATGCCGAGGTCGATGAGGGCGAGGCGCCGATCCCGGGTGACGAGCACGTTGCCCGGGTGGGGATCCGCGTGGAATACCCCATGAATGAGAAACTGGTCCAGGTACGCGACGAACAGCCTGTCCGCGAGCTGATGCGCTTCGTCCGCGCCGAGCGCAGCGGCGTCCGTGACAGGCGCGCCGTCCACGAACTCCATGGTCAGCACGCGACCGGTCGATAGGTAACGGACGGGCGCGGGCACGTGCAGGAGCGGTTCATGCTCGAGCTGGGCCCCGATGATCTCGAGGTTTCGTTCGCGGAGCACTGACGGGCGCCCTCGCGCCGGCACTCGTCCACGTGCTCCAGCTGACGCGACCGGTTGCCATCGATGGCGGCTGGAACTAGTCGTTTGTGCATGCAGCGCTGGAGCTGGGTAGCGGCGCTCGTGGTGCTCGTGTGCTCGGGTCACGCGATCGCCCAGCCGGTGAGTGGTGTTCCACCATCGCAGTCGGCCACTGCGACGGACCCCAATCGTGAATCGACCGAATCCCGGGTCGCGAAGCTTCGCGTTGGTTATGCGGGCTCTCCGCCTTTCGTGATTGGCGGCGAGGAGCCGCGGGGGCTTTGCATCGAGATCTGGCAAGACGTCGCGCTCCAGGCCAACCGCGCCTACGAGCTGGTGCCCAGTCCCACGGTTGGGGACCTGCTGGACGACTTGCGGGCTGGCGAAGTTGACGTCGCCATCGGTCCCATCAGTATCACCGCAGCTCGGGCCCGCCAGGTCGATTTCACCCAGCCCTATTTCGAGGCCCCATTGAGCATCCTTGCGAATGCGTCGGGCAAGGGCCCGTGGGCGCGCGTCGCCCCGTTTCTTTCGTGGGCGTTCTTGACCGGGCTGGCGGTGCTGCTCAGCGTGCTGCTGCTCGTGGGATTCTTGCTTTGGAGTGTCGAGCGTCACAAGAACCCCGACCAGTTTCCGGAGCGGCCCCTTCCGGGTATCGGTAACGGGATCTGGTTTGCTCTCGTCACGATGACGACCGTCGGCTACGGAGATCGGGTACCGGTCACCCTGGCGGGGCGCATCGTCGCTGGAGTGTGGATGGTTATCGCATTGTTGACTGCCAGCTCGCTGACGGCAGGAATCGCCACGGCGCTCACCCTCTCCTCCCTCGACCCGCTGGTCGTCGAGCGGGCCGAGGAGCTCTCTGGCAGCTCGGTGGCGGTGGTGCGCGACTCGACCGGGGCGCGGTTCGCACGCGAACACGGGGCCCGTCTCGTCGACGCCAGCGACATCGACGCAGCGATCGCGCTGCTCGTCGAGGGCGAGGTCGACGCGGTGGTCTTCGATCGGCCCGCGCTGCAGTACTACCTCGAGCGGCACCCGAAGCTCGACGCTCGGCTGTCACCGCGTTCGTACGAACCGCTCGGGTACGGGTTCGCTGTCCGACGGGACGACAAGCTCAGACAGCAGCTGAACGTCGCTCTGCTCGAGGTCGTCGAGTCTGGACGGCTGAAGTCCACCGAGCGTCGGTGGCTCGGCAGCGCCGACTAGGGAGCACGCTGCGCGACTCGAGACGCCCGGCCACATCCGGTGTCTTGAATCAGAAGCTGGCCTCATGGAACGCGGCACCCGGTCACTGATCGCTCGCCGCGAGTGTGAAGCACTGAAGCGGTTAGATGGTGGTTGGCTGCACCAGGCAGCCCGGACTAGCGTGGCACGAACCCTGCAGCGTTCCGGCTCATGCCCGAGAGAAAAGTCCCCGTCGAAGATCCGCCGGCCAAGCCGGACGAGGTCATCCCTCCCACCGACATCCCCGACAGGAAGCCGGAGCACACGCCCGAGTTCCCCCCACGCCCGCCGAAAGCTCCGGTGAAGGAGCCGGGTGAGCCCGTTCCGATGAAGGATGCTAACCGCTGAGCTGAACCGCGGTAGAACCCGCGGAGCGGGACGGGAGCATTCACGCTGGCGGTCATTCCCGCCGCGATGTGTAGCGGCGGTCCATTTCGGCGACAGGCGGCGCATTTCGGCGACTGGCGGCGCAGCTGCGTGGCATGCGGACCCGGGGCTTCCGCGGCGCATTCGGTCGGTGCGCTCGAGGGGATACTGCTCACGCTCGTTCGCGCTCCCCTAGCTGCTAGCGTGAGGCGATGTCGCTACTGCTGGGTCGGGTCGAGAGGCGTCTTTGCGCACTAGCCCGCGAAGGTCGAGGGCTGCGTGCGGCAGTACTGGTGAGGGTCCCACCCGACTCCTCGAGGGGACGGCGGTAGGAAGCAGCCTCGGTCTGCTCCTCGGCGGTCTGGCTGCACTCACCCTCGCCGCGACGGCAGGCGGTAGCGTGCTGGCGATGGGGCCGGTGCTTGCAGCCTTCACA
>JBNLDK010000013.1:0-33623 GCA_050304295.1 Polyangiaceae bacterium | reverse complement strand
TCATGGCGTCCGCAACGCACTCTTCGCCCTTGCCGGATTTGATCTCGTCGCAGCTGAGGTCAAGAATGCACTTTGCCGCATCCTTCGCCTCCTTCTTGTCCATGCCGTCGGCGTCCTTGCACTTCTTGCATTCGTAGCCGTCAGCCGCCGCGCCCAGGCAGTCCTTCATCTCGTCGCAGGCCTTCTCGCACTTGTCCTTGCATCCCACGGCCGCGATCGCGAAAAGGAGCGTAGCGGCAACCATCATGATCTGCTTCATCATCCCCATCCTTTGGTGTTTGCGTGCCGATTCAGGCACAGACGATTCGTACCCGATGTACGTCTCGTGGGGCAATCACTTCCCAACCGGCGTACTTTCTTCCGCTGTGGATTCCACCGGGCCGTTGTCGCCGGCTTCGCTGCCGCCCGCATCGGGGGCCTCGTCGTCCACGTAGTCACT
Source organism: Polyangiaceae bacterium (assembly GCA_050304295.1). GTDB lineage: Bacteria > Myxococcota_A > Polyangia > Polyangiales > Polyangiaceae > JAFGBI01. The sequence goes on along the minus strand of JBNLDK010000013.1, from coordinate 33,184 downwards.
CCAGTCCGAATCGGATTCTGCCTCGGGAGGCGCTCCTCCCGCCCCATTTTCGAGCGCCCGCTGCCGGGCGAGGAACTTCTCCCGCCCGCGCATCCGCCGGCCCCCGGAGATCTCCTCGAACGTCAGCTGGCTCGTGTCGACGCCGTGGTAGGCATGAACAGCGTCCACCATCTGCTTGAACATGTTGCCCTGCTGCCAGGTGAGCTCCTTCTGCCGCTCCTCCTCGTCGCGGAACCATTGCTCACTTTCGGCGTCGGGCCGCACCGAGGCGGGCACCACGGCCCGTGGTGGCGGACGGCGCGGGGGAGGTGGTACGGGCCGCGGATGAGGCTCCACCGCCACTGGCTGCGCCCGCGCCGGGGCGCTGTCGGACGGAGCGGAAGCGCTGGGCGCCGCGACGGGAGGCGGCTCTGCAGGGGACGCCGGAGCCACGGCCACCCGTCGCTCCCCTTCCAGCGCCAGCGGCAACCCCACGGCGAGCGATCCGGTGATCAGCAGCGACCCCAGGACCGGCCCCCCGAAGGCGGGTCCCCAGCGCGCGAGCGTTCTCCGATCGATTCCCATGCTCCCTCTCGAAGCCTACTTCCCCAGCGGTGACCCGCCAATCCTACGCACGGGGACCGGCGAGCTTCCCGGGGATGCGGCGCGTCCTCGGTCCTGGTAACCACGACTCATGGCACGGCCGAGTCTCGAGCAAGTCTGTGGGCAACTCATCGTGGGTGGCTTTCCCGGCACCCGGATCCCCGAACCCATGCTCGAGCGCCTGGCGGCTGGCGAGCGCGGGGGGACCATCGTGTTCCGCCGGAATCTGCCCGACCTGGAGACCGCGCTGAGCCTGAACCAGACCGTCATTCGCGCTGCTCCTCCAGAATTTCCCCCGTTCCTGGGAATCGACGAGGAGGGAGGGCGCGTCACTCGCCTCCCCGCCCCGGTCCCGACCCTGCCCCCCATGCGCGCCTTCGGCATCGCTGCGGTGGTGGACCTGGCGCGGGAGGCGGCGACCGCGCTCGGGCGGATGCTCGCCGCGCTGGGGTACAACCTCGACTTCGCGCCCGTGCTCGACGTCGACAGCAACCCCGCCAACCCGATCATCGGCGACCGCTCCTTCTCCTCCGATCCCACCGCGGTCAGCCGACTCGGACTCGCCTTCGCCGCGGGACTCGAGGCGGGCGGGGTGCTGCCCTGCGGGAAGCACTTCCCGGGGCACGGAGACACCAGCCAGGACAGCCACCTCGATCTGCCGGTCATCACGCGCGCCCAGAGCAGCGTGCGGGAGATCGAGCTGCCTCCGTTCCAGGCGGCGGCAACCGCTCACCTCGCCTCGCTGATGAGCGCCCACGTCGTGTTCACGGCCATGGACCCCGGCGTTCCCGCCACCCTCAGCGCCAAGATCTGCACCCAGCTGCTCCGCGAAGAGCTCGGCTTCTCCGGGGTACTCTTCTCGGACGACCTCGAGATGCGCGCCCTCGCCGACCGCTTCCCGATCGAGGAGACGGCGGTCCGCGCCATCGCGGCCGGGTGTGACGTGCTGCTCGTCTGCAGTTCTCTCGACTGGCAGGAGCGCGCCCACGCCGCGCTCGTCGCCGCGGCGCGGCGTGACGCCGGCTTCCGCGCGCGCTGTCACGAAGCGCTCGCCAGAGGTTTAGCCGTCCGGCGCCGCAGCCCCCCGCAGCCCACATCGATCGAGGAGGCGCTGCGTCACGGTGCGGCGATCGGGCGGATCAGCAAGGTGCTCGCCTCCTGATCCCCGGCCCCGGAACCTTCCCGCCCTCCCTGGTCCTCACCGGGCGAGGGGTCACGGCATCGACAGCTCCGACCGCTAGTAGATCCTGCACAGGACCGTGTACGGATCGTACGCGGCCGGTTGGAAGATTCCCACCTCACCCTGGCAGATGCAGCACTTGCCGGCCTTGCGCAGGTTGCCGTCGTAGGCATAGCAGGCGACCCGGCAAGTCAGTCCCGGACCGATCGGATTGAGCTCCGCCGTGGGATCGATCCCAATGCGGCTCCCCCACGTACGAAACGCCAGATATTCGTTGTCGGGATATCCGAAGAACGCCAGGTGATGGCGGAGATCGTCGGCATCGGCAAGGCTACCCAGCTGGTCGGCGCTCAGGGCGTCGAAGAGGTAGTGTGGGCCGCAGGCGCCAAGATCCGAGACGCCCGCGGGAATCAGCACGTGTTCCTCGGGTAGGGCGTCGGGGTCGTTGAGCTCGAGATTGCGGAGCCAGTCCCGCTGCCGCTGCACCGAGGCGAGCAGATCCTGCCGATACGCGGTCGCGTTGAACGCGTTCTGCTCGACGACCTCGTTGATCGCTGGGTTCTGGAGATTGAGCAGCATGCGCGTGTTCGGGCACTCGGCATGGCCGCGCTCGAGACACGCAGCAAGAGCCGTCTGGTTCAACACGACGGTGCCCGTCGCCTCATCGATGTCGAGAAGAGACAGCGCGTCCAGGGATCCGATCTCGGTCGCCATGGCCACTGCGAGCGCCGCCTTGGTTTCCTTGAGCGGCTCCTCACTGCACTGCGCCCCCTCGGTGTAGGCGCGAGTGAGGACGTCAAGATCTTCATCCGCGGGCTCAGCGCCACAGGCGCTCACGCCAAGACACGTCAGGGAAACGAGTGTGACGAAGTGGTGCTTCATGTCGCCTGTCTCCTAGCCTTTGTATCGAATCCGCTCCAAACGCCTTCTCGGCCTCGCTGTACGGAGGGCCATCCCCTCGAGTTCGCCCCCCCTCGCGACCAGGCAGAAAAAAAGAAAAGGGCGGTCCCGCTCTCGCGGAACCGCCCTCGTCTCGGTATCGCTGACTCAGCCCGCGCTGGCTTCGCCGCTGACCGATGCGCTCGCCTCGACGGACACGTTGAGGCTCGCGCTGGCCTTCGCCTGGGCGTCGATCGCACCCGCGACGCAACCCATGACCTTGAGGCCGGCAGCGCCAGCACCCTTCACGACGGCCTGGATGCCGTCGACGCTCGCCTTGACGCTGGCAGCGACCTTCTCGACGCGCGCCGGCAGGCCCTTGGCGACCGCCATGAAGGCCGGCAGGTTGGCCTTCAGGGTGGCAACGAGCTTCTCAGCGGCCTCGGCGTCCGCTGCACCCTCGATCTTGACCATCACGCTCGGCGGCGTGCACTCGAGCTCGGCCTCGAGCTTGGCGTCGCAGTTGGCCTGGCACTCGGCGCTCATCTCTGGCGGCTTGACCTCGCCCGAGCACTTCGGCGCTTCCATCTCGACCGAGCAACCGCCGGAGCACTCGCCCGAGCAGCTCGCCGCGCCCTCGACCTTGCAGCCGACGTCGCACTTGCCCTCGCACTTGCCGCCGCAGGAGCCCTCGCCGTCGGCACTGCAGCTACCCTCGCAGGTGCCTGCGCACTTGCCTTCGCTGTCCTTGCCGTCGCACTTGCCTTCGCACTCGCCGCCGCACTTGCCGCTGAAGTTGGCCTCGCACTTACCGCTGCAGGTACCGCCGCACTCACCCGAGCACTCGGCGCCCGCCTCGACGGTGCAGGTGCCCGAGCACTCACCCGAGCACTTGCCGCTGATCTCGCCGCCCTCACAGCTCACCTGGGCGCTGCCAGGCTCGATGTTGGCGTCACACTCGGCGGCACAGTTGGCCATCGCTTCCATCGACGCCGAGCAAGAAGGCTCGCCGATGTCGATCGAGATCTTGCCGCTGGCCTTGGCCTTGAACTCGCCGATAAGCTTTGCAGCTGCTCCGCAGGCGGCCTTGACGCTGGCGCCAGGGCTGTCGTCCGCGGCGGTCACATCGCCCTCGGCGGCGCCGAGATCCATCGCGATGTTCTTGCACGCGCCGGAAAGCTCAGCCTCGATCTCTGCTGCCATCGCCTTGAGGTTGGCGCTCGCAGCGAGCGCACCCTTCAGCTTGCCCTCGATCTCGGCGTCGAGTCCGAAGTTCGCACTCATGATGGCCGACGGGTCGCTCAGGTCGGCCTGGCATCCGCCACCGCCACCGGGCATTCCGGGCAATCCGCCACCGCTGCCACAGTTCGTCACGAGTGGAGCTGCAACCAGCAAGAGTGCCGGGGCCATGGTTCGATAGATTCGCATCCTTCAGTCCTCCTCAACTTGGGCCATTGTCGTGGGCCCGCTTCAACTTCACCTCGGGCGGGCCCCTCGGCCCTCCTCAGGCATTCGAGCTATCCCCGAGGCTCTTTCATCGGGCCGTATCGATCGGCTGGCGCCGCGCGTAAAGGCCAAAGCGGTGGCCGCTTGGCCGAATAACACCTTGGGGTCATCGACGAGACGTCTACCGTCGGCCCGAGCCACCCAAAAAAGGCAGCTCGATCTGCTCCCCACCGCCCTTACGTTTGGGAAGCTTCTGCCCGATCCGCTTGAGCATCTCCTGCTCCCTCTGCAGGTCAGCATCAATCACCTCGGGGTTGTCGTAGGCAAAGGCAAGGGCGTCGAACACCTTCGCAGGGCCCAGCTGTGGGTAGCGGCGAAGCAGCGTCTCGACCTTCGTTCCGTTCCGGTAGAAGGCCCAGAGACGGCGGACGGGCACGCGGGAGCCTTTGACGAATGGGCTTCCCCCCAGCACGTTGGGATCGCACGTCACGTGGGGATGAGGAACGAGGATGATCGGGAGGCTCAGGGCAGAACGCTCCTTTCGTGCCTATTGTGTACCCACAACTGGCTCAGGAGCCAAGCAACCCGTGAAGGGGTCGCTCTCCGGTTCGGGTCGCAGCGCTGAACCATGGTGATTGTACCGTCTCCCTGGCCGATGGCGCCGACAAGCGAAGCGGTTTCGGAGGGGCGTTCTCAGGAGTCACCCCGAAACCGCAACATGGAAGCTTCTCAGCTGGCGAGGATCCGTTCCACCACACTCTCCGCCGTCAGTCCCAGCTCGGTAGCGACACGCTCCCCGGGCGCCGACGCCCCGAACCGGTCGATCCCAACGGCGAGCCCTCCCGGTCCCGTCAGTCCCCGCCACGGCTCCGTGACGCCGGCCTCGATCGCAACGCAGGGCAGACCTTCGCCCAACACGGCTTGCTGTTCCTCGATCGGCAACCGGCGGAAGACGTCCCAGCAGGGCGCTGAGACCACCCGCACTCGCTTGCCCTGGGCGCGCAGCTTGGCCTCCGCCTCGACTGCCACGCCCACCTCGCTGCCACTGGCCACCAGCACCAGCTCCGGGTCGGGAGAATCGATGAGAACGTAGGCGCCACGGAGGACCGTCGCCGGATCGAAGTCCGCCGAGCGCTCGAGCACGGGCAGATTCTGGCGGGTCAACACGATCGCCGTCGGGCCGTCAGGGCGCTGGAGCGCGTGAGCCCAGGCTGCCGCGGACTCCAGCCCGTCTGCTGGCCGGTACACGTCCAGGTTCGGAATCAGGCGCAGCGCCCAGACGTGCTCGACAGGCTGGTGAGTGGGTCCGTCCTCGCCCACGTAGATGGAGTCGTGGGTGAAGACGTACACCGCGCGCTGCTTCATCAGCGCCGCGAGGCGGATGGCGCCGCGCATGTAGTCCGAGAACATCAGGAAGGTCGACCCCACGGGGACGAAGAACCCGGAGAGAGCGAGTCCGTTCATGACCGAGCCCATGCCGTGCTCCCGGATCCCGTAGTTCAGGTTCCGCCCCGAGAACTCCCCGCGCCCCACGTCCGAGGCCCCCTTGATGGCGGTCTTGCACGAGGCGTTCAGATCCGCCGAGCCGGCGATCAGGGCCGGAACCAGGGCGGCCACATGCTGCTCGACGACGGAGCCAATGGAGCGGGTCGCGTCGCTCTTGGTCGGTGCCGACTTCGCGAGCTGCGCGAACAGATCCTCCGGAACGGTCACCTGCCCCAGCTGCTTCCAGAGTTCGGCCTGCTCGCCGCTCAGCCCCTCGCAGCGCGCCTGCCATGCGGCGTAGATCTCACGGTTGGTCGCGGCCCACGCCCGGAACGGCTCGTAGGCGCCGTCGGGAACGTGGAACGGCTCCAGCGGCCAATTCACGGCACCCTTGGCGCCGTCGATCTCCTTCCGACCGAGCGGGGCTCCGTGGGCGGCAGGAGTATCCTGCTTGGTGGGTGCGCCCACCGCGATGTGGGTGCGCGCAACGATCAGCGACGGGCGCGCCGGCTCGGCGACCGCTCGGTCCAGCGCGGCGCGAACCGCCTCTGGGTCGTGACCGTCGACGCGCTGGACGAACCATCCGTAGCTCTCGTAGCGCTTGCCCACGTCCTCGCTGAAGGTGATGTCGGTGGTGCCGTCGATGGTGATCTTGTTGTCGTCATAGACGACAACGAGATTGTCGAGCCCCAGGTGACCGGCGAAGCTGGACGCCTCGGCGGACACGCCCTCCATCAGATCACCGTCCGACGCGATGGCGAAGACGCGATAGTCCACGAGCGACGCATCGGGTCGGTTGACCCGTGCTCCCATCATCTTGCTCGCGAGCGCCAGCCCAACCGCGTTGCCCACGCCTTGCCCGAGGGGACCGGTCGTGGTCTCGACACCGGGGGTGTGCCCCACTTCCGGGTGGCCTGGGGTCTTGGAGCCCCACTGACGGAACGCCTTGAGGTCGTCCAGCGACACGTCGTACCCGGCGAGGTGAAGGACCGCATACTGCAGCATCGAGGCGTGCCCGCACGACAGGACGAAGCGATCGCGGTTCGCCCACTGCGGATCCTCGGGCACGTAGCGGAGGTACCGAGTGTAGATATCGACGGCGATTCCGGCGAGCGCCATCGGGGTCCCCGGATGGCCACTGTTGGCCTGCTCGACGGCATCAGCGGACAAGAACTGGACGGTGTGGACGGCTTGCTCGAATGGATTCATGGCGGCGGTCTAATAGCAGCAACGCCCCGCGGCCGGAAGCATGGCGCGCGTCACTTGCGCAAGCGTTGGATCGCCGCCTTGTGCTCCGCGTAGGTTCGGCTGAAAACGTGGCGCCCGCCGCCAGACGCGACGAAGTACAGGTAGTCCACGTCCGCGGGCTCCAGGACGGCGATGATCGACGCGGCCCCCGGGTTGGCGATGGGTCCCGGCGGGAGGCCCGGGTGCCGATAGGTGTTGTAGGGGTTCTTCGCGTCGCGGAGCATCGCCGGGGTGATGCGGCCGGTGTAGCCGGCGCAGCTGGGAGCGAGCCCGGGAGCAACGAGGCAGCCATAGCCGGCGGTGGGGTCGGCCTGCAGGCGGCGCACCGGGCGAAACTCGGGATCGGTCAGGCGGTTCAGGTAAACGCGCGCGATGATCGGCCGTTCCTCGTCGGCGATCGCCTCTTTCTCGACGATCGAGGCGAGGGTGAGAACCTCGCCCGTTCCCCACCCCAATTCGTCGTGAAGGCGAGTGAATCCGGCCTCGTGGCGCTCGAAGAGAGCGCTCAGGCGCCGGCGCCCCTCACGGACCAGCACCCGCAAGACCTCGTCCGGATCAGTGCCGGGCTCGAGGTCGTAAGTGGCCGGAAACAGGTACCCCTCCACGCTCGGCCCGGCAATGCCGAACTCGGCGAGCAGCTCCGGATCCCGGCTGGCAGCGAGGAACGCACCTTCGGGACAGATCCCCAACTCCGCGAGGCGTCGACCGACGTGGACGGAGGTCCAACCCTCGGGCACCACGACGCGTCGTCGATCGCGCTCGCTGGTCCGCCTGGCACCTCGAAAGGCGGCGGCCGCGACCAGCACAGACAACCCCAGAACGGCCACGATGGCTGCCCCCCGGACGGCCCAGCGCCACCCTGCGCCAGCCCAGGTGGGAGCCCGCGAGCGCCGTGCCGGTCGCCGTGGCACCCGCGCCTTGGTCTGGCGCCGCGGCGCCTTCCTGGGCGGCGCGGTGCGTGCGTTCAATCGTCCCTCCGCCGTCCATCCAGCCAGCTCTGCAGTAGAACCGCCGCCGCCGCGCTGTCGATCCTCTGCCGTGCTTCCTTCGCCGTCCGGCCTCCCTCACGAAGTCGCGCCCCCGCCTGCTGGGTCGTCAGCCACTCATCCACGAGCTCGACGCGCACGCCGGTGCTCTGCTGGAGCTGGTCCGCGAAAGCGCGGGCGCGGCGGGCCGGCCCGCCCTCGCGTCCGTTCAAGGCCCGGGGCAGTCCCACCACGAAGACCTCGATCTCCTCGCGGACTGCCAGCTCCTTCAGCGCCGCCAGGAGCCCCTTGGGCGAACGGCCGTCCAGGAATGGGCGCGGGTGAGCCAGCAGACCCAGGTCGTCGGAGAGAGCCAGTCCCACGCGGACCGTGCCGAGGTCGATGGCCGCTGCGCGCACGCCAGCTCCTTTACCACGCTCCACGCTTGCACGAGCGGGCTCCACGCGGGAGTCTGCCCGGCGCCAACCGCGCAGCGACTTGACCGAAGCGGTTTCCCCGAGCATAAGCGCGGGGCTCGCCACCCTTCGGCAAGGTGCCGTCCTGGCTTGGGAAATCCACTTAGTATGAACTACCGCGCCGTAAAGGGGATGAACGACATCCTCCCCGACGAGATCGAGCGCTGGCACCAGCTCGAGGCGACGTTCCGGGAGGTCGTCGAGCGCCACCGCTTCGCGGAGACGAGAACGCCCATCCTCGAGCACACCGAGCTGTTCGTGCGCTCGATTGGCGAGACGACCGACGTCGTCGAAAAAGAGATGTTCACCTTCGCTCGTTCGAAGGAATCACTCTCGATGCGGCCAGAGGGAACCGCCGGCGCGGCTCGCGCCTATGTGGAGCACAAGGTCCACTCCCGAGAGCCGCTATCCCGCTGGTACTACCTCGGACCCATGTTCCGCGCCGAGCGACCCCAGCGCGGTCGGTATCGCCAGTTCTACCAGGCGGGCTGCGAGATCTACGGCGACCCCGGTCCCGTGTGCGACGCGGAGATGCTCGACATGCTGGTGACGTTCTTCCGGACCCTTGGCGTCCCGGACGTCCAGGTCTGCGTGAACTCCATCGGGGGCCCCGCCGCTCGTTCCGCCTACCGCGACGCCTTGCTGCAGTTTCTCCGTCCCCGGGCCGCCGAGCTGAGCGAGCACGCGCGAGCTCGCCTGGAGGCAAATCCTCTGCGAGTCCTCGACTCGAAGGACCCGCGGGATCGCGCAGTTGTCGTCGACGCCCCCGCCATCGTGGATATCTTGCCCCCGGATGACAGACAGCACTGGGACGAGCTGCGTCGTGGCCTGGACGCGCTCGGAACCCCATACGAAGTCCAGCCGAGTCTCGTGCGCGGGCTCGACTACTACACGCGCACTCTGTTCGAGGTGAACGCGAGTTCGGGTGAGCTCGGCGCTCAGAACACCCTCGTCGGTGGGGGCCGCTACGACGGGATGATCCGGGGCCTCGGCGGACCCGACGTCCCCGCCATCGGCTTCGCCATGGGACTCGAACGCATCCTGCTCGCGATGTCGGGGCAACAGCCCGGCGCGCGCGCATTCTGCTTCGTTGCTCCCCTCGGAGATCGAGCCCGAACGGCGGCACTGAAACTGGCGCGTGAGCTGCGCAGCGCCGGGGTGACCGTGGATCTCGATGGTCGTGGCAACTCACTCAAGAGCATGCTGCGCCGCGCCGATTCGGCCGGGGCGCGGCTGTGCCTGGTGCTGGGGGAAAGCGAGCTCGACCAAGGTGTAGTGCAGCTCAAGGACCTGGCAGCTCACGAACAGCGCACCGTAGCGCTGACAGCCATCGTCGCCGAGGTCACCGCGGCACTCCAGGTCCCTGCAGCGGGGTCGGAGGTCGGCGCGTGAGATCCTCCTCGACTCTGTTCGCCGCTGGCGTCGCCGCCGTCCTCTTCGTCGCGCCGCTCGCCCACGCACAGGACCCTTACGGCCCGGGCATTAGCCCTGGGATGGGCGGGCCTGGGATGGGCGGGCCGCCTGGCGGCGGTCGTCCCGGTGGCCGCCCAGCCAGCCCCGCACCGCAGTCGTCGGGCGAGGAAGGCGAACCCGAGCTGCACGCCGCTGGGGGCGGAGACAGCATGATTCCCGAGGGGGCCGAGCCCACCCTCCCCGAAAACCCCCTGCGCCTGAGCGAGAAAGTCAGCGAGCGCATCGGGTCCTCTCTCGATCCCGACCAGCGCTATCTGGGCCCGCCCAGGCAGTATCGGTTGCGGACCGCATTTCCTCTCTGGATCGAACGCCGCAAGCCCTCGCTCACGGACCCCACCAAGGTCGATCGCGCGTCGATGTTCGGGCCGCTTTACTACAACCGCCGGAGCGATCAGCATCGCCACGACGTACTGTTTCCGGTCATCTGGAACCTGCGGGACGGGCCCGCTGGCGCCACCGAGCGAACCACGATCGTGGGCCCCTTCGTCAACCGCCGCGCCGGGAAAGAGACCGACGACTGGCTGCTGCCCCTCTACGCTCGCGGCAAGCGACCCGGCGGCGGGTACACGCTGGTTCCCCCGCTGCTGACCTACACGGAGCGCCACGAGGACCGGGGGCTGTCCATCGCGGGCCCAGGGTTCTGCCGCTGGGAAGGTGGGGGTAGCTGCGACGCGCGAACCGCCCAGAAGCTCCGGCTCGGCGTGGCGCCGTTCTACTTCTTCGGACAGGACGCAACGAAGAAATTCGAAACGATCCCACCACTGCTTCACCACTACTCCTACAACGACCGCGACCAGTCCTACACGAATGTCTGGGGTCCGTACTTCCGCCGCCATCAGAAGCGGTCCGAAGACGGCAAGCTCCACGACTTCGACATGTTTCACCTGCTGCCCGTCTACTGGAGCCTGTGGGGCGAAAACGAGCGGCACACGACCATCCTCCCGTTCTTTCACTATGGTCACAAGGACGACGCCTGGTTGTTCGTCAATCCACTGTTCCTCGCCGCTCGCGGCGAGGACGCAGACCACACCTTCGTGACCTGGGGCTACGCTCGCTATCGAGGCCGAACGTCAGTCGACATGTACACGCCCCTCGTGTGGAAGGTCGACGATCCCGACACGCGCATGAAGCAGCGCCTCGTCTTGCCCTTCTGGTACTCGAAGACGAGTCCGCGCGAGTCCACGCACGCCCTGTTTCCTTTCTACGCTCACAAGGAGCGCTTCGCGCTCAAGGAGACTACCTGGGTAACGCCGTTCGTTCAGCACTCGACCCACCTGCGAGGCTGGACGACGAACCTCCACCCCATCCTCTATTTGGGTCGCAATGGGCACCAGTCTCACACCATCGTGGCCCCCTTCCTTTGGGACTTCGTCGGGCGCGAGGAGCGGGCCACGATTGGCTTCCCGTTCTACTGGCGCTTCACCGACCCGGAGACCACCTCGCAGCTGGTCGGTAACGTTTACTACCGCGAGCGCGAGGGAGCTCACGGCACCCACTGGCAGATCCACATATTCCCACTCTTCTCCTACGGGAAACAGCCCGATGGGCACTGGTGGAACGTACTGTACGGGCTCGCCGGATACCGTCGAGCGGGCGACTGGGTCCGAGTCCGCGCCCTGTGGGCGCCGATCACGCTCTCCGGCTCTCCAGACTGAGTTGGACACTCACGCCGCCGGGACGCATTCGACGGTCCGGCAGCCGGTATCGCGCTAGCTGGGCACCTTCCGGACTCCTTCGCCGCAACCGGGGAACGCCCCGCCAGGCCCGGGGAGGCTACTCCTCAATCGTCCACATCTGCGCAGCAGCGGAACCCGGTCTCCATGCCGTTGTAGTACCCGTCATGGGCGGTCTGGGCTGCTCGGCAGTGGTTGCGACCCGGCTGCCAGTACGCTCCCTTCATCGCGGGAGCGGTAGGTCTGGCGTCGTCACGAGTGACGAACTCCTCGAGGTTGCCCGAGAGGTTGCGCACGCCGAAGGGACTGACGCAGCGCGGGTACTCGTCGGCTCGGGCGCGGCGGTCCTTCAGCTCACCCTTGTCGTCGACGATATCGGAGTGGTCCGCGTTGCACGCCGTCGCATCGCGCTCCCAGCCGTAGGGGTACGGCTGCATGTCTTCGCCCTCACAGGCGAAGTTCCACTCGCTCTCCATGCAAATCCGCTTGCCGAGTGCCGCGCACGACTTCCGGGCGCGAGTCCAGCTCTGGAAGTTCGCGGGCAGGACTTCTCCCTCGGCGACATACTCGTCCCGGTCGATGCAGAACCGCAGATGCACGCGCTCACCGAGACACTCTGCAGGCTGCGCATAGCGCGCGCAGCGAAACGCCTCGTAGCGCCCTGGTGGATCGAGATAGTCGAGGCACCGATGTCGGACCTGCGGACAGTACTCGCCCTCGACGAGCAACATCCCTTCGGGACAGTCGCCGGGTTCCCTCGGAGCCACGACGGGCCCGTTCTCCGTGACGGTACGCACCAGCGCTAGCGGCGCGTTCACCTCGGGTGCCACCTCTTCGGCGACCGCTGGGTCCAGGTGGGGGGCGGGAGGCCGCTCGCACGCCGAGAGAACCACCCATGCCAACGCCAGCGCAGGCACGAAAACAACTCGCACTCAGCGATTCTCTGCGGAATGCGCGAGCGGTCAAGGACAGAAGCCGAACCGTCCCAAGGAATTCCCAGTTTGTGCATTCCGTATCGGTACTTAGGGCGTGGTCACGAGTAGGGAAAGGAACGCGCCAGAAGCACCCAGTGCGACGCCGGCGCTCGACTCGCTTCGATCACCGCCCAACTCAGGTTCCACTCAACCCGTCGGTGCCGTGTCGCCTGCCAGATCGGCACAGCAGCGAACCCCAACCTGGACGTCCTCGTAGAAGTCGTCGTGCGCGGTGGTGGCCGGACGGCAGCGATTGCGCGCGGCCATCCACCATCCACCCTTCAACGCATTCCGGAACGGAGGACTGAAGCGCGTCGCCTCACGCAGCACCGGCTCATCCAAGTTGCCCACCATGTTCACGATCCCGAAAGGACTGACACATTCCGAGTCGGCTCGACTTGGTTCGCGGTGATCCCTGAGAACCTGGCGGAACTGACCCCCCACCAACTTCCGGTCAAATAAGTCTGGTCGATCTTGATTGCACTTCGCTTCCCGCTCCCAACCATACGGGTACGGGCGTAGCTCCTCGCCCTCGCAGGCGAAGTTCCACTCACTTTCCGTGCAGAGTCGCTTGCCCGAGCTTCGGCAGAGCTTCTGCCCGGTGTCGAAGCTCATGTGGTTGGCTGGCAACTCCTCCCCGGGTCGTGTGTACTCGAACCGGTCCATGCAGAAGCTCATCGGGATCCGACGCCCAACGCACTGCGCCGCTCGTGAATAGCGAGCGCAACGCGCGTACGGGAGGCTCTTGTCGTCCAGCCACTCCAGGCACTCGTGTTTGACCTCCGTGCAGTACTCACCCGCCACGTGCGCCATGCCATCGGGACACGGCGAGTCGGACTCGGCAGTCGCACGTGCTGGAGCGCTCGGCGGCAGCTCCAGATCTCCAGCGCTCTCGAAGACCGTCCCCACCTCCGGTGCCACCTCGCACTGCGGCATGACTCCGTCCGAGACCGACAGCGGATCGCTGGCCACGGGCGCCGGAGGAGCGCGACCCGGGTCCCCCGCTCCGGCCAGCACCAGGGCGGCCGCTCCGACCGTGGCCACTGCGATGATGTGCCGAAATGTCATACCTATACTTACAGTAGCGCCCTTCGCTACCAAGAGACCAATTCCTGTCCAGTGGGCAGGGGGGTACGGCCAGGATGGTTGCGGCAGGCCCTCTTCGGGACTCTAAGAATTTAAGCATGCTGGGGGCTGGCGCCAACCGCTTTCCGCATTTCCATCAGGTCGCTACGACGGTATCGAATCGTACTGCTTGCCGCCTCGGAAGCTTCCCCCTCGCGACTCCTCGACGCGACCGTTCCCAGCACCGACCACCTGCTTGCCCACCATGAACGAGCGTTGGTCTCGCTCGCCTACGGCGATTTCGCTTCCGAACCCAGGAACGGCACGAACCGAACCGGCATCAACTCTTCAAGCTGGAACGCTTCCTGCCCACCTCCCGCGCGGCGGCGGGTCCACCGCTGGAGCTCCTGGGCTGACGCTTGTCCACCGACGGGGATGACGAGTCGCCCTCCCACGGCCAGCTGGTCGAGCAGGGGTTGTGGGACCTGCTCCGGCGCAGCAGTGACCAGGATAACGTCGAAGGGAGCCGCCTCTGGCCATCCCCGGTAGCCGTCGCCAACCCGCAGCTCTACCTTGTCCGCCCCGTAGCCAGCGGCCCGAAGATTGCGCTCCCCACCCTCCGCCACAGGTGCCAGGTACTCGATGCTGTAGACCCGCTGGCACAGTTCGGCGAGGACCGCTGCCTGGTATCCGCTGCCCGTTCCGATCTCGAGGCACCGGTCAGTGGCGCGCGGTTGGGCCTGTTCGGTCATCAGGGCCACGATGTAAGGCTGGCTGATTGTCTGCCCGTGGCCGATCGGCAGGGGGCGATCAGCGTAGGCCATCGCGCGCGTCGCCTCCGGTACGAACCGATGGCGCGGCACCCGACTCATCGCGGCGAGCACGCGTGGATCCTGGATGCCCCGGCCCCGCAAATGAAGCTCGACCATGCGCTCGCGATCCGCGTCGCGGTCGGCGTCTGGGTGCTGCTTCTCGGGTGGAGCTGATGCGGACACGGGGGGCTCTGCGTCTCGAACGCCGTCGGCGGAGGATCCCAGTTCCGTGCCCGTCACCGAGTCCGGCGCGTGGGGCTTGGAACAGCCGAGGGCCGCCAGGCCCCCCCAACAGACCATGACCCATCGCATACCGCGAGGATGAACCGTCCGGCGCCGGGATCAAGGCCCGTCGGCGCCAAGCCCAGGAGGAGCGTGCGCCGCCGGGATTGGCAACGCCTCTCGGCAAGAGTGATCAGAGTGACGACGGACCGCCAGTCATTCGTGGATGTGGACGACGGTCCCCTTGCCCATCTCGTCGCCAATATTGATGCCATGCCAGTTCTCGGGCAGCGGAGGATCGGTCCAGTTGAAGACCACGCGCGCGTCGATCGGAGCCAGATTCACGCAGCCGTGACTGCGCGGAATGCCAAAGACATCGTGCCAGTAGGCGCCGTGGAGCGCGTAGCCGGCCGCGAAGTACTGAATCCATGGCACGTCGCGGAGCTCGAAGTTGGTCGACCCTCGCCGCATCGTGACCCCATACTCGGGATGCCGGCCCTTCTGGATGTTCAGGAGTCGTCTCTGGTCCTCGTCGCTGAGCTTCTGACCAGCCTCCTCGGCCTTCTTCAGTCGGGCAATGGTGGCCCGCGCTTCGGCGTCCAACCCCGACCGCCGTGACTTTTTTCCGCCTGAAACGCTCGAGTTCTCGTCGGAGTCCATCGCCGCCGCGACGTGCTTGCTCTGCAGTCGAAAGGTCCCCTGGGGTGTCGCCAGACTCTTCTCGGGATCACCCAGTCGGTCTCTCCCGGTCGAGACGAGCGTCGCGTAGCGGGGTCGCTTGCCTTCGTAGAGCACCAGGGTTTGCTGGAGGAGGGAGATATCGATCCACTTCTCGCCCTTCTTCGCCGGCTCGGGCCACTCCTGCGGCGGACCCACGATCCCGAGGTCTTCGCCTCGTAACCAAACCGTCTTGTCCTTCAGTGTCTGGTAGTAGCGCTTCCCTGCCTTGATCCTCGCCTTGCCACTGAGTGGCACGATCGCCCGCTTGGGCACTCCGGCGACCTCGCGGACCTCGTCGCGTCCCTTCAGGAGATTCCAGCTCTTGCTGTCGCTGACGAGCACGAACGCGAAGGGGATCGGGAACTCCTCGGTGACCTCGACGCCATGGAACGGCGAGCCGCTATCCGGCTTGACCTTCGTGGTGGGGATCAGTCGCATGTCGACCGTGACCGCAAAATCTCGCAAAAATCCCTGCTGCTCGGTGTGGAAGGCGTCGACGAACGACAGCCCCGTCTTGCGCCGGACGCGGTCAGCAAAGACCGCGTACTCAGGGACGTCGAAACCGGACACGTTGGGGATCTTTCGTCCTCCCTGGAGCCAGAACGGGATCTCACCCTTCGTCCCGCGGCCTCCATAGAGCTCGATCTCCTTCCACTCGGTGGCCGGCACGAATCCCTCCGGCGGCTTGAGGCCGGGCCGCGCGATGCCGCGCTCGTCCAGCGGGACGTCGTTCGCGCCCCGGGAGACCGCCTGCCACTCGGCACGGTTGTCGAGGAAGTTCTTGACGTGTTCCTCGAGCTTGAACTCGCTGTCGATCTGCTCCTTCTTGGTGGGGATCCGGAGATACTGCGGCGACGTGGCGCGGACGAACCCGTAGCGATAGGGCAGCGGCTGGTCGAGGGCAGGCCGGCGGCGGGTCGCCCTGACCAGCGGGTCCTCCAGATCGATGGTCGCCTCCTCGCTGCAGACGAAGCCAATCGGATAGACACGGTACCACTCTCGCTTGCAGCCCTTGCCGCTCACTGGGTCCTTGTCGCGTCGCAGGACACCGCCAAGACGCACGTAGCCGAGACGACGGGAGTCGACGTCGGGCTGCTTGTAGATGGTGGTGGCGATCGCGGTGGCCGCGACCTTCGGCGAATCGTCGGGGGCCTCCGTGTCCAGCTCGCCGTGGTCCACTCGGATCGAGGAGAGCTCCGCCGGGTGGGCGCTCCCCGAGCTTCGGGGCGCGGCCGACGCCGCCTCGGCCGCCGCCTCGGCCGCGGTCGAGCGCCGACAGCTGCTCAGCACAGCTGCGCTGCAGCTGAAAAGGACCACAACTGTTGCCCAATGACGTCGCACGGCGTGACCGATCTAGCTCGACAGCCGATGAGATCAACCCGCTTCGTCGCCAGGTTCCGGCTGGTCGTTCACTTCCGCCCCGACCTCGGCCACCTCGTCTCCGTCGACCTGAACGCCGACGGCCCCCTCTGGCAGCTCGGGCAGGCTCTGCGGATCTACGTCGGGTCCGACCCAGTAGACCTCGGGAGTGGGTCGATACTCGCTCCGGTACTGGCGCGAGTAGACCGTGCCGTCGTGACGTTCGACGCGGAGTTGACTGACCACGTCGTAGCCGAAGTTTCCCCGCTGCTTGCGGGTGTGACGCCCCGCAAGCTGCTCCTTGGTCTTCACCCGACGGTAGAAATCGTGGCGCTCGACCACTCCCGAGCTCCAGTCAACGCGACGCGGGGGGGGAACCCCCAAGAGCTCGATCCGGAGCCGCCCAGACTCGGGCACGAAGGCGTGCAACAGCACCGAGTGCTGGTACGGGTTGCGGATCTTCAGATCGACCTCCCCGTAGATCACCGTCGCATCGAGCCCCATCTTGATATAGCTGCTGGGGCGACTGTGGCTGCGACGACGCACGATCTCGAATCCTCCGTACAGCGCAGCGGCATGGAGCGTCGAGGCAACCTGACACACTCCGCCACCGATCCCCGGTGTCAACTCGTCATCGTAGATCTCCGGGGCCCAGGTGAAGCCCCGCTCGAGTGTTCTGGGGCCGACGAGGTCGTTGAAGCTCACGGTCTCCCCCGGTTCGATGACCCGGCCATCGAGGTGGCGGGCAGCCACGCTGACGTTGAGCTCACGGCCACGCCCAGTGTGGGAAAAGTCCGTTTCGAACGCCCCCAGCACCTGGGTCACATCGACCTGCAGCAGCTGATCGAGCGTGACCTTTGGGGCCGTCGCGCGGACCTGCACCGGAAAGACGGCGAGTGGCGCCCGGCCCCCCGTGGCGAGTCCCGCAATGCTGGCAGGAACATCGAGGGTCTGGCCGGGTACCGCCTCGATCCGCTCGTGGCGCACCAGATCGACGCGAGCGTCGATCGGCGCACGCTCCACCGCTGGCGCCAGGCGCTCGATGGCGGTCGTCGCAGCCCGAGCGTCAAACGTCCACGCCAGCGCCAGCTCCTCGTCGCCCTGCCGAGCACGCCACGCGCGCAGCAGGCGTAACCCCAGGTGGCCCCGGGTAGCGTGCTGCCGAACCGCGGCCGCCAGTGCCACCGTGTCGAGCTCGATCCCGAGGTCCCCGAATGTCGTTTCGACATGTTCCCCGTCGGGAAGGACGAGATAGGCCTCGCGAGTGAGCAGCGCCTCCCGCCGTCGCTCCAACCAGCTGCCGAGCTCCTCGTCTGGCGGCTGCACGTGCCCCCCGACGAACGTCCCGGGAAGGCTCCTCCCCGGTGGCAGCCAGTACCGCAGCTGGTGCACCCCCGCCGCCGCCCCGCCCACGGCGAGCACGCCAAGTCCTACCAGCAACCAAGCCCGAGGTCGCACGTCGCGATCCTAGCTCCTCGGGGCGCCTGCCGCCCAATCTCGCGCGCTCCGAAGCATCTTCATCCGAACTGACGCTTGACGAGGCTCCTCGCTTCCCGGACAGTCCCCGGGCCATGAACCTCACAGTGAACGGCGAAGCGCGCGAGGTCCCGGATGGGCTGACGATTCGCGGTCTGATCGAGCATCTGGGCCTAACCGAAGGGCCTGTCGCGGTGGAACGCAACCGCGCCATCGTCCCACGGGCCGAACACGCTCAGCACCGCCTGGCCAACAACGACGTGCTCGAGATCGTCCATTTCGTTGGGGGCGGCTGACGCCGCCGTCCAGGAATCCGAGGCTCACGTCAGCGGTCATCGCCGGCGAGCGCGGCCGTGTGCTCGCGGGCGCGCAGTATGTAGCGCGCAGCCAGCTCGCGCCCCTGCCGAGCCTCCACGTCGGAGAGCTCACGGACCACCCGCCCTGGGTGCCCGCGGACCAGCGTGCGTGGCGGCACGACCGTGCGCGGGGAGAGGACCGTGCCCGCCGCCACCAGGGCTTCCTCGCCTACCTCGACGTCGTCGAGCAGCACCGCGCCAATGCCGATCAGGGCCCCGTCCCCAATCCGAGCCCCGTGAATCGACACGCGGTGCCCAATCGTCACCTCCTCCCCGATCACGGCATCGTTGCGGCCCAACGACATGTGCAAGAGGCTCAGATCCTGGACATTCGACCGCGCGCCAATCCGAATGGCGCCCACGTCCCCGCGCAGCACGGACCCGTACCACACGCTGGCGTCTCGGCCGATCGTGACGTCGCCAATCACCACGACCCCGTCGGCGAGAAAGACTCCAGCCGCGATCCGCGGCACCGCCTCACCCAGCGGTCGCACCACAGCCGAAGACACGACCCGCACGCTCATCACACGACCGGGAGCGCCCGTCGCGCGGGCTCACCGAGCGCGACCGCCGTCGTCGCTGCCCGGGCTATCGGTGCTGCCCGTGAGGAGTCGAGGAGTACCCCAGCGAGCGAGTTCTTGAAGGCCTCGGTGATCCGCACCGCGACCAGCTCTCCGGTTGGGTCGTCGAGCGAGCCGAAGTGAACGATGTCGTTGCGGTCACTGCGACCAGTGTATCCCTGACCGTCCCCGAGCCCTTCGACGAGCACCTCCGGTTCGCTGCCGACCTGCGCTGCCAGGTGCCGCTGACGCAGGCGTTCACTGTGAGAGAATACCTCCGCAAGACGTGCCTTCTTCTCCTCCTCTGGCACGTCGTCCCCCAGCTTCAGCGCCGGCGTGAACGGGCGCGGTGAGTACTTGAAGCCGTAGAGTCCCACGAACCCGACCTCGTCGATCAGCGCCAGGGTATCGGCAAACTCGGCGGAGGTCTCCCCGGGGAAACCCACGATCACATCGGTGGTGATCGTGAGTTCGGGCACAGCACGGCGAAGGGCCTCCGTTCGCTCCAGGTATTCGGCGACCGTGTAGCGCCGGATCATCCGCTTGAGCACCCGGTCGCTCCCCGACTGCACCGGGAGGTGGACATGTCGTGCCAGGACGGGCAAGTCCTGGTGCGCGAGGATCAGGGAACGGGTCAAATGGCGCGGATGGGGGCTCGTGTACCGCAGCCGCGCCAGCTCAGGCACCGAGCTGGCGATGGCCCGAAGCAGCGCGGGGAACTCGCTCTCGTCCTCGCGGGTGCGAGCGCGCTCGGTGTGTCGCCAGGGGCTCTCGCCCGTCCCCGGGGCGGGAGGCAAACCGCCGCTTGGATCGGTGTAGCTGTTGACGGTCTGACCCAGCAAGGTGACCTCGCGGACTCCGGCGGCGACCAGCGCACGCACCTCCGCGATGATCTCGGTCGCCGACCGGTAGCGCTCGGGCCCACGTGTGTATGGAACGATGCAGAACGAACATCGCTCGTCACACCCTTTCATGACCGTCACGTAGGCGCTGGGCGCCACGCGATCCGGCCGGGGCCGCGCCTGGAGAAACTGCGGCGACTCGAGGTCGAACTGCGTCCTCACGCGAGGAGGTCCCCCGGTCGCGAGCTCCCGGAGTAGCCCGGGCAACTCCGGGATGTTGTCGGGGCCCAGCACGAGATCGATCTGCGGCAGATCCCGGAGCAGTCGCTCACCCTCTTGCTGAGCGACGCAGCCGGCGACCGCAATCACGAGCTCGGGCCTTCGTCGCTTGAGCACGCCGAGTCGCCCCACCTGACTGCGCAGCTTCTGTTCGGCCTTGTCGCGCACACTGCAGGTGTTGACGACGATGACGTCGGCCTCACGCGACTGCTCCACCGGACGATAGCCGGCACCTTCGAGCACCTCCCGCATCCGCGCGGAGTCGTGCTCGTTCATCTGGCATCCGAATGTGACGAGAGAGTACTGTGGCATGGCTCGCTGCGATTCGGTCCGCGGCGCGCGGACCGGCGAGGGCCCCGGCAAGGGGCTGGGGGGCAGACGTTAGCACGCGCGGGCTCGTTGACCCGCCCGCCAGAGGTCTCTAAGTTCCTCAGCCTCGACCCGAGCCCTTCGGCGCCCCGGTCGGGGGGAGGATCGATGGCCGTCTCAGCCCAGAACCTGGTCGACCTGCTCACTGCTGCGAGCGCAAATTTCGCGGACCTACCCGCCTTTGGCGTGAAGACTCCCGCCGGATGGCGCTGGACGACCTACGCGGAGTTCGCCGCCGAGGTGGCTCGCTGTCGCGCGGGCCTGGCGCGGATTGGAGTCGGTCCCGGGGACAGAGTCTGCCTCGTCTCCAACAACCGGATCCAGTGGGCGGCGGTCGCCTACGCCACCTACGGGCGGGGCGCGGTGCTGGTGCCCATGTACGAGGCGCAGCCCCCCGCCGAATGGAAGTTCATCCTCGGGGACAGTGGCGCCAAAGTGGCGTTCGCCTCCACGGACGAAATCCACGCCCAGCTTGCGCAGTTTCGCCAGCAACTCCCGGCGCTGGACCGGGTCCTTGGGTTCGACCTACCGGTCACGCACGAGCACAGCTACGCCGCGCTACTGAGGGAGCACGGGAGCGACACCGAGGCGCCTCTCATCCCGTCCCCCAACGACGTGGCCGGGTGCATCTACACCTCGGGCACCACCGGCAACCCGAAGGGAGTGCTGCTCACCCACCGCAACCTCTGCGCCAATCTTGACAGCATTCACGCCACACTCCCTATCGACCGAGATCGGACGCTATCGTTCCTCCCCTGGGCCCACGCGCTCGGCCAAACTGCCGACCTGCACGCCATGCTCGGCGCGGGAACGGCCATCGCGCTCAACGACGAGATCCCCAACCTGATCGACAATCTCGCCGAGGTGCGCCCGACCCTGCTGTGCGCCGTTCCTCGTATCTTCAACCGCGTCTACGACCGCGTCCATGAGCGTATCGCGGGCAAGCCTGCCCCGATCCAGAGCCTGTTCCGCAACGGGATCCGGTGCGCCATGAAGAGGAAGGCTGGCGAGCGGCTCTCGCTGGGAGAATCACTCACCCTGCGACTGGCTGACACCCTCATCTTCGCGAAGAGTCGGCGCAAGCTCGGCGGCCGTCTGCGCTACGTGGTCAGCGGCAGTGCCGCTCTCAACAAGGACGTGGCCGAGTTCATCGATGCCCTCGGCATTACCGTCTACGAAGGCTACGGCTTGACGGAAACGGCGCCCGTCGTCAGTGTCAACCGACCCGGTGCCAGCCGCATCGGCAGCGTGGGGAAGCCGATCGCGGGCGTGCGGGTCGTCATCGATGAGAGCGCCTCGACGGAGCCGGGACAGGGCGAGGTGATCGTCTACGGCGAGAACGTCATGCTCGGCTATCACGGGCAGCCGGAGGCGACCCGTGAGAAGCTCACCGAGGACGGGGGGTGTCGCACCGGCGACCTCGGCTACGTCGACGCGGACGGGTACCTCTACATCACCGGTCGCATCTCGGAGCAGTACAAGCTCGAAAACGGCAAGTTCGTCGCACCAGCGCCGTTGGAAGAGCAGCTGAAGCTCTCCCCCTACATCGCCAACGCGGTCCTGTACGGACACAATCGTCCGTACAACGTCGCGTTGATCGTGCCAGAGCCCGCGGCAGTAGCGCAGTGGGCGGCAGAGGCGGGACTGGACCTCGGGGACTGGACCACCAGCCTGCCCTTGCGCGAGCTTCTGGCCGGCGAGGTGACCCGCTGTGCGCGCGAGCAGCGGAGCTTCGAGCGTCTCCGCGAGTTCGCGGTCCTGACCGAAGACTTCACCGCGGCGAACGGCCTCTTGACCCAGACGATGAAGGTGCGGCGCAACCTGGTCGTGCAGAAATATGCCGAGCTGATCGACCGCCTGTACGCGGCCGGGCCAGCCCCGGAACTGGCCCGGGATCCCCGCGACCTGGAGCTCCAGAGCTGACCAACCGGTCGCCTACCCCGGCCCAGGGAGCGAGTTCTCCACCACCGCAAGATTCCTGAACACCCGGTGCCGTCAATCGAGACGGCTCCCCCAGGTGCGCCGCTGCTGACGAGGGGCCACCACGCGCTGACGCTCCGGGGAGCGCGTGGGCGCGTCGAACGCAAATGGGTCGGTCAGTCCAAACAGCGCCTCCGAGAGTGCGGGGTTGGTGAAGTCGGGGGACATCACGTCGTCGGTGCAAGACGTATCAATCGACGCCCGCGGGTCAGCCAGAAACTGCTCCACCAACAGCTGCCCACAGGTCAGGATCGTCCCGTCCGTTTCCCGCTCGATCGGCGACTGGTCGAGGACGGAGTGCGTGGCGAAGGGGACCACGACGAAGGTCTGGTTGTCTCCGTTGAAGTGCCGACCCGTCCTCTCCGCGACAGCGAGGGGGGTCTGCGGATCCAGCGTACCGTTCATCATCAGCATCGGCACATCGGTGGTGGGAAGTTCTCCGGTGTATGCGTCGTGGGGATAGGTCGGCCACCCCAGGTCGGCCAGCTGCACGAACTCGGGCCCCGCGTCGAGCGAGAAGCGCAGCGACTCGACGTGAGCCGCCACCTCGTCCGCTGTTGGCAGCGGCATTCGTGTCAACTCCGACAACCCGATGTGGCGATTCAGAATGCCGGAGAACAACAAGTCTTCCGGAGTGTCCTCGGCTGGCAGGAGCAGCGCGAACAAGCGTGCGATGGCATCACCATCACACGCACGGAATCTGGCAATCGTCGCCGGCACGAGGTCGCGTAGCGGCCAACTCCTCAGCATCAACCCCAGAACGATCCTGATGTCCTCTGGGTCGATCTCCAGACCCACGTCTGCGCACGCGCCGGCATCGGCATCGGCGAGCACGCGGTCCAGCGTGGCCGCAACGCCCTCACGGCCAAAACCGGCCCGGCAGTCGTCTTCCGCCTCGCACAGTTCCAGGAGTGCATTCCCCACCCCGTCGAACCCGTCGTCGTAGCCGAAGGTGAGCTCACAGTCCCCGGGCGAGCAGATGCTGTCGAGGATGACGCCGCTCGGTTGATCCGGGAAGACATGCAGGTACCGCTGTGCCCAGAGCGTTCCGTAGGACACTCCGTACACGAACACGGGCTCGTCATTGCGACGGGTACGCTCGATCAGCATCCCCAGATCGGTCGCCGCCTCGGTGATCGTGAATCCGTCTAGATCTTCGCCCCACTCCGATTCGAGCTCGTCGATGCAGTCGGGCCACTCGTCCTCGACGACGTTGCGGCCCGCGATCCCTTCTGCATCCTCTCCGCTCGAACAGCCCAGGCGACTCGATCGACCCGTACCCCGATGGTCGAGCAGGTAGATCTCCAGATCAGGAGCGATCTCGCCGAAGGAAGGGTAAAAATCCTGAATCGGTTCGTCGAAGATCTGAAACTCGAACTCTGCGCCCGATCCGCCGGGTCCGCCCGCGAGCAGCCAGAGCTGGCCGCGCGGTGATGTCGTGGCCCGATAGCGCTTCACGAAGAGGTCGAGCTCGCCCCCCTGTGGCTCGCTCCAATGCACGGGTACCGAGACGGTGGCGCATTCGGCCGCCCGATCCAGGCCGCCGGAGAACAAGGGGCACCGCGTCCACTCGAGGTCGTCGCTCGGCGGCGGGCGCTCGTCCGGATAAAAGGGCGGATCGCCCCGTGGCGGAAGCGCCTCGCCCGAAATGGGACGAGGTTCGATGTACGCCCCCTCCTCCCCGTCACCGCAACCCAGGGCCGCAAGCCCGACGCCGAGCACCCCTCTCGCAAGGAACTTGTGGGCAAGCATGAACGACGGCCTCCACTGCAAAGCCGACCGCCGCCGGCCCCGGTGCCTCCCCATAGCACAACACCCCACAACGAGAGCCTGGGACCCTTACTCGCGCCCCCGCGAGGTGCGCCCGCAACCGTTGACACCAGTTTCCCGCGCCTCACCTGCCACCGAGTCCCGAGGGTTCTTGACAAACCCGATGCGGGAATGCATATCGCACTCCGTGAAGCTCTCGAACAAGGGCCGATACGCCGTCCGGGCGCTCTTCGACATCGCCTTCTTCAACGACGGCAAGCCCACCCAGGTCAAGGACATCGCTGAGCGCCAGGATATTCCACCGCGTTTTCTGGAACAGATCTTCCAAGACCTGAAACGCGCCGGCATCGTGGGTTCGAAGCGGGGCCCGCAGGGTGGATACAGCCTCTCCCGGCGGCCTCTCGAGATCCGCCTCGGCGACGTGATACGCGCGCTCGAGGGGCCAATCGTGCTCGGGGAACGAAACGAGGGCGATGCCCGAGGTTCGCGCAACAGCGCTGAATCCTCGCGCGTCAGCGACTCGATCTTCCGGGATCTGTCGGAGCGAGTGGAGGCCTGCTTCGATGCCGTGACCATCGCCGATATCTGCGAGCGTGCGGAAGAACTAGGACTGCGACGTCCTGGAACCCAGCGCCATGTCTACGCCATCTGATCACCTCCCGCCCATCGCCACACACCCGCACGTCTACGCCAGCGTGCTGGAGCTGATCGGGGACACGCCCCTCGTCGAGATCCGGCGGCTGGGGCGCGACCAGCCGCGGGGGCGTGTCTACGGGAAGCTCGAGTCGACCAACCCCGGCGGCTCAGTAAAGGATCGCATCTGCCTGGCCATGGTCGAGCAGGCCGAGCGCGATGGGCACCTGCAACCAGGCGGTGTCGTGATCGAACCCACGAGCGGGAATACGGGGATCGGACTAGCGCTGGTCTGTGCCCGTCGCGGATACCGCTGCGTGCTGACGATGCCGGAGAGCATGAGCCTTGAGCGGCGGCAGCTCCTGAAAACGTTTGGCGCGGAGTTGGTCCTCACCCCCGCCGAGCAGCAGATGGACGGGGCGATCGCCGAAGCGCGACGGATCGCCGCTTGCACGCCGGGCTCGTTCATCCCCCAGCAATTCGACAACGCCGCGAACCCCCGAACGCACGCGGAAGGGACCGCACGAGAAATCCTCACCGCCATGGGTACCGAACGCATCACCGCGTTCGTCGCGGCGGTCGGTACTGGGGGAACGGTGTCGGGCGCGGGGCGGGTGTTGCGCGCTCACCACCCGGACTGCCGAATCGTCGCAGTGGAGCCCGACTCCTGCGCCACGATCAGTCGTGGCGAGCGCGGCCCCACCAAGATCCAAGGGGTGGGCGCGGGATTCGTCCCGGACAACTACGATTCGCAGGTGGTCGACGAGGTGCGCACCGTGAGCGACGAGGCCGCCTTCCGATGCAAGCGAGCGCTCGCTCGCGAGGAAGGTCTCCTCGTCGGGTTGAGCGCTGGCGCCAATGTCTCGGTCGCGCTGGACCTGGCATCGGAACTGGGACCGGAAGCGGTCATCGTCACCGTGCTCTGCGACACTGGCGAACGCTACTTCTCCCTCGACGAATACTTCGAGGAGTCGGTGACCGAGACATGAGGGATCAGAGCCAGAAACTGAAGGATCGTACCGCAGTGGTGGTTGGGATTGGCGGACTGGGTTGTCCGGCTGCCCTGGCGCTAGCCCGAGCTGGGGTCGGGCGATTGGTCCTCGTCGACGACGACACCGTCGAGGAAACCAACCTGCACCGGCAGATTCTCTACCGCGAAGCGGATATTGGTCGCCACAAGCTGGACGCCGCGCGCGACGCGCTGCTGCGCGACGGGTATCCGGAGGAACGGATCGAGTTACGCCGGGAGCGACTGCTCGAACACAACGCCCGCGCCATCGCCGGGATCGGCGACGTCCTCCTGGAAGGGACCGACAGCTATCCCGCGAAGTTTTTGGCTTGTGACGCTGCGCTGGCCGTGGGTCGCCCCGTGGTGCACGGTGCAGCCATCCGTTGGATCGGGACCGCGCTCGCCGTGAGTGCCGCTGGACAACCCTGCTATCGCTGCCTTTTCGAGGCGCCACCGGAGGAAGCCGTCACGTGCGCCACCGCCGGAGTAATGGGCCCCGTGGTCGGCATCGCGGGGGCGCTGATGGCTGACCTCGCGCTCCGCGTGCTGCTGGACAACGACGCCTTCGGCTGCATCTACACCTACGACGGCAAGCGCGACCAGCTACGAGCTGTACAAATTGTTTCCAGGAAGACCTGCCCCACTTGCGGTCAGGTCCGCTCTGCCGCAACTGCTTCGCCACCCAACGGCACGAGCTCTGCGAAAGGAAGCCCAGAAATGAGCGTGACAGTTCGAATCCCCACCCAGCTTCGCACCCTGACTGGCGGCGAGGAGGAAGTCCAGGCCTCCGGCGAGACGATCCAGGAGATCATCGACCACCTGGAGCAGAACCATCCTGGCCTCCGGGATCGCCTGATGAGCGACAAGGGTCTGCAGCGATTCGTCAACATCTACGTCGGAGAAGAGGACATCCGTTTCCTGGACGGGCTGAACACTTCGCTGAAGGGCGGGGAAGAGATCAGCATCGTTCCCGCGATCGCAGGAGGGTAGCGCCCGATGAGCCAGCCGAACTGCGCACGCCAGAAGATCCTCGCCGAGGTCGGCTCTGACGGTCAGGACCGACTCGCACATGCCCCCGCTCACGTGGCAGCGGGTCCTGGCACCGACGTGACAGTCGAGTATCTCCGGCGAGCCGGTGTCCAGACCATCGTCGAAGGCGAGGAGCCCGCTTCGGAATTCCCGCATGCCGCGCAGTTGCGCTATGCAGCCCCGCGCGCGGTCGCCGAAGGGGCCTGGGCGGCCGTGCGCCATGTGCGGCAGGTCCTCCACCTCGGCTCCTAGTCCCCATGTTCCGCCGCTCGCGTCGCCTGGCGTCCATCGTCGAGGCCATCGGCAACACACCGCTGGTTCGTCTGCACCGGGTTGCCCGCTCGGCGCCGAGCGTCGAGGTGTACGTCAAGCTCGAGTTCGCCAACCCCGGCGGCTCAGTGAAAGACCGCCCAGCGTCGCGGATCATCCACGACGCGCTGGCCGACGGCCGCCTCACGGAAGACAAGGTGCTCCTCGACGCGACCAGCGGCAACACCGGTGTCGCCTACTCGCTGCTGGGGGCCGCTCTCGGGCTCCGCGTCGCGCTCGTGATGCCTGCCAACGTGACCAGGGCACGCAAAGACATCACTCGGGCGTTTGGCACCGAGCTCATCTTCAGCGACCCCATGGAGGGCGGCACGGACGCGGCAATTCGCCTCGCCCAACGACTCTGTCAGCAAGAGCCAGAGAAGTACTTCTACGCCGATCAGTACTCGAACCCGGCCAATCCGCTCGCCCACTATCACGGTACCGGCATGGAGATCCTCGACGCATTGGGCGACCGAATCACCCACTTCGTGGCCGGTCTGGGCACCAGCGGGACGTGCATGGGCACGACTCGACGACTCCATGAGCACTCCCGCCCAGTCCATTGTGTCGCCGTGCAGCCCGCTGAATCCCTGCATGGGCTCGAAGGAATGAAACACATGCCCTCGAGCCTCGTTCCCCCCATCTTCGACCCCCACCTGCCCGACGAACATCTCGAGGTCACCACGGATGACGCATGGGACATGGCGGATCGGGTCGCCGAGGAAGAGGGTCTGTTCGTCGGCCATTCGACAGGCGCGAACATTCACGCCGCCGTCCGCATCGCGGAGCGAGTTCACATCGAGCAGGGTGGAGGTTGTGTCGTGACCGTTGCGTGCGATCGCGCCGACCGCTACTTCACGCAGATGAAGTGGGAGAGAAAGTACGTATGGTGAAGCCGATGTGGACCACGGGGGATCTGCGAATCGCCCGCGACGCACTCCAGATGGTCGAGGCAGCTGGGATCGCCGCCTACCACCGCGAGGAGGAAGCCTGCGGTTACCTTTCCGGACCGGATGCGGATCCGTTGCTGTGCAACGAGGCTACGGAACTGGAGAACCTCGCGAACAAGTACCACCAGGCGGATCCGGAGGGGCACCCGCGGACCGGACGGGAATATTTCAAGATCAACGCGCTGAAGTTCGAGCGGGCGATCGCTCAGGGCCTGGGAAGCGGTCGGCCCGTCAAGGTGTTCTTCCACTCGCACCTCGATTGTGGGGCTTACTTCAGCGACGAGGACGCGGCCTCGATGACCATGGGCGGGGCCGGAGAACCCGCGCACCCTCTCGCCTATCTGGTCACAGCCGTGGACGACGGCCAGGTCACCGCGCACCGCCTCTTCGTCTGGGAGGAGAAGAGCCGCGCCTTCGTCGAGGCCCCCTTCTCGATTGTATGATCCGCCGATCCGTCACCCTCGAGCGCGCGCGCGTCACTTCCGCTGGGAGATAGGAAAGAGCACCTGGAAGCCTCTCGCTGCGAGAACCATCCCTCCCAGCAGGCGCAATGGTGACCTCGACTGAGCTCCATTCCGGGACTCCAGGTTGGCTTTCCCCCCGGATCCCGATGAACTCCACTGTAGCCGCCGTGCGGGACCCCCGCTAGGTTGGGGGCGTGGGACGTATGGCGGGGCGACCGCGGCGGCCAGTTCCGATGAGTGGACTCCTCGTCCTGACCCGGTCTCGAGCAGTGTGCCTGGTTCTCTGGCTTCTCCTGCTTTGCACGACCCGCTCCGCTACCGCCGACCTGGGCAGCGACGTCAACGCCCTGGCCGACACCTGGAGCCGCGAAGGCCACGTCGTTCGTCTCGCGCCGCAACTTCACGAGCGCGGCGAAGCACGCTACCTGGCGCTCCCTGGCAGCACGCTGCGCTCACGGGAGGCCCCCTGCACGACCGTAGCCATCGTGGGCGTCCCGAGTGCCAGCTTCGTGCTCCGTTTCGAGCCCCGCGAGCGTGGCGTTCGCCCGCCGCCACCGCTCCGCAGTCGGACCGGAATCGTTGAAGTCACGCGCTGCGAAGCGGCACGTCGAGACTTGCGTCATGCAGTTCTAGAACTCCGCTCCCCCCGGGCCTTGCTGGAAACACTGGTGCTCGTCGCGGAGGGTCCGCCCGGAGAGGCCTATCAATCACTCCCCCAGCGCCTTCCCGGTCCTACCGAATCGTCCATGGACGCCGGTCCGGTCCCCGCCACGCCCGACATCGTCCCGCGAGCCCGTCGGCTGGTCGCCACACTGACCCGCCGCGGCGCCTCCGCAGTAGACCACGGACTGCTGAAGAGTGACGCGAACGGAAGTGGCTTCTCCGAGCTGGAGTTGGACGCCGGATGCCACGAGTTGACCGTCATGGGCGTGACAGCGCCGGCCGCAACTGCGCGCGGCGTGGACGTGGACGCGGACCTCGTCTGGCCGGGCGGCGCGGTCGCCGCCACCGACCGCGCCGATGCTCCCGACGCTGCAATCCACCTTTGTGTCGCGCAGCGGCGACGCTTGGGGCTGCGGTTCGTCGGCGCCCTGCCCAGCAGCCCCGTGCTCTTCGTTCACGCGCGGTGGCCACTGCCGCCAGGCCTGGACACGCGCTGGCCACCGGAGGTGCGCGCGGAGCTGGCGACCGTACTGCGGACACACCGCCTCCGGGTTCCCGCGCATCCTCCCGTTGTCCAGGCGCTGGGCATCGCCGGCGTGACCGGCATTCCCGTCGAGCTGGAGCCAGACGCCTGCTACGTCGTGGGGGTTGCAGTATTCCGGGGTAGCCCCGTCGGGGTCGCCGCGGCCGTCGCGACCGGGGCGCACCGGTTTCAGAACCATGGCGGCCCGGAAGGCAGCGGGACCGGGCTCGCCTTCTGCGCCCAAGGTCAGCGCACCGCCCTGGTCGAGGTCGAAGCCGCCGGTAGCGGTGGACTTGCATGGCAACTCTCGATGTGGCAGTCGGGGCGCATTCAGCCAGGGGCCGTGGTGGAATGAGATGGGTCGAGATCGCCCTCGTGGCGGGACTCGCCATTGGGTGCAGTGGCGCGCATCCTCCATTGGGGCCGGACGAGGTGCAGGAGAGCTGCTGGGACGTGATCGATCCAGTCGAGACCCCGTCGCCCCTGCTGCGCCAAGCCCTCGAGAGCGCCCGCCAGGCTGGCACCACTGCCGGGGGCCAGATCGCGCTCGACACGGGCTCGACGGGCGACCGGATCACGCGCCTGATCCAAGTACCTCCGACGGAATGCGGACTGCTCCTGGCGCGGGCCGGTCCCTCCGTCGTCGACGTCGATCTGTTTGCTTTCGGTGACGACGGCGCAGCGCTGGGTGCAGACGAGCGAGCCGACAAGACACCTGTGCTGCTAGTCTGCCCGCCCCACCCGAACCGCATCGTCGTGTCAGCGCGAATTGCCGGTGGATATGGTCCCGTTGCGATCGCCGCCCTCTCAGTGCCTCCCGATCAAGCCGCGCACGTGGCAGAACGGCTGGGCGTCACTGGCGTGCCCGGCGGTCCTCCTCCGACCCAGATCTGGCCCGGGCTCGACGACCAGGTCGATCGCCACCGCCGAGAAGTGGGCGGACAATGGGTCGAGGTCCGTCGCACTGTCATTCCCCTCGAACCCCTCGCCGCCACGCGCATCTCGGCAGCCATCGAAGGCACCGGCTGCCTCGACGTCCTGATCGTGCCCGCACCTGAGGTTTCCCACCTCGACGCCTCCCTCCAGACGTTCGACGGCCGCGTCGTGGGGCGCGCCGTCGCGGCTGGCCGCTCCCGGTCCATCGTCGCCTGCGCCGAGACGGACACGCCCGTCACTTTGAGCGTTCGCCCACGCGGAGGTCGCGGACTGGCAGCGCTCGTTCTGGCACGAACCCAGGACCATCTCCCGCACGGCAGCCAGAACGTGCTCCACCTTCACGCCACGCCACCCGGAACGGTTGGTGACGTCTCGACCCGATTGGCGGACCGACTCGAACGGTACGGCTACGGGGAGCCCCAGCACGTCGCAACGGGTTCGCTGGTCCAGGGGCAGCGCGAGACAGTCTCGGTGCCCCTCCCCGGCGGGTGTTCCCGCATCGACGCAATCGTCGGGCACCCTGCGCGAGGGGTCCAGGCATGGCTGTGGTCGGCGAGTGAGCAGCTGATCGGCGAGGCTCGCGGCGGAGAGAACGCGGCGATCATTGCTTGCGCCCGCCAGCAGCGGGCTCGACTCGATCTCGAACCAGTCACCAACGGCGGCCCGTTTGTCGTGCAGTTGCGGACTGACCCGCATTCACCCGAGATCCTCGAGCGCCATTCACTCGCCGCGAGTCGTCTGATCCAGCGACTGATCGAGCGCGGAGTCCTGCAGCGGGCAGAACAGCTGAGAGCAGCCGAGCCGGTCCAACTCGATCCCACACGACTGACCCAGCGCGACCTCCTCGTCCCGGTGGGTCGGTGCGTGGAGATCGGGGTCGGGCTCGGACCCGAAGCCGTAGGCGTCGAGCTACGCTTGGTGGACGGCGACTCGGGCTCAGAGATCGAGCTGGTTCGCGGAACCACGGCGGCCGCTGCGCGCGCCTGCGCCCTGGACCGCGGACGAACCCTCAATGCGCGCGCGGAGCTACGGACAACGACCGACAGCGCCAGCGCGCTGATCGCCACCCGCATGCTGGCGCCCCTGAAGTGAACCAGCGTCGGCGAGCGCATGCGCGCGAGTCCTTTCTGCTGTCCGCGGGGGAAGCTCCTCGGCGCCACCCCGCATCAACCTATTGCGCTCGCGTCACCAGCGGGACGACGTCTCGCAACGGCAGTGTCCGCCGCTCCCCGCGGGCGTTCTCGACGACGACGCTGTGCTCTTCCACCAGAAGCCGTACTCGCAGCAACTCCCACGGCTCCGCCGGCGAATGTGGTCGCGCGAGGACGAAGCCACCCAGGACGGGATCTGTAGCGTAGGGTCCCTCAGGCACCACCCGCCCCCGAGGGACCTCCGTGACGCGGTGATCCGAGTCCCACCGCACGTGAACGCGATCCTTCTCCAGTTCGTGTACCCGCGCCGAGAACCAGCCCTCGTCTCGCTGAACGATTACGTGTTCGTGGGGTCCCGGGCTCCAGTCGGGGTCAACACGAGGCGGCCCCGAACGTGATGCCTCGGTCAAGAACTGAGCATCCCGCTTCGAGTCTGCGAACCTCCGCTCGATGTTGAGTGTCGTCAGTCTTCCGGGAACCACCACGCGCTCGCGAGGCACGGAAAACTCCGTGCCCCTGGGGTCCACAGCCGTCACCGTCGTGTCGGTAACGCGCGTGGTGCGACAAGGAACCCACTGGTCCGCCTCGGGCGAGCACACGAGGAACTGTTCTGGAACCGGAACCGCCAGCGAGGGGAGCCGATAGACCTCGTGCGACGAGAGGGTCGTGCTCGGCCCCCCGCGAACCCGCTGCAGGTGCAACTGGTCTCCCTCCACCCCCACTACGCGAGCTTCGTAGAACTCCCCCGCCCGCTCTTCGACCACCGCGCGATCCCCGCGCTCCCACTCTGAATGCTCGGCCGCGTCGCTCGGTTGCGACCGGCGGCAACCCGCCACTGTCGTCAGTGCGACAAGTGCCAGGAAGCCGGACCAAGCGGTGACCTGAAGATGGGATCGCATGACCTGGAGATCGCTATTTTGGGCCGTGGAACTACCCGAACGACGGAGGGCGAGCCCTTCTGGGCTCGCCCTCCGACTTACCATCCGCTGCGAAAGGAATCAGCTCGCAGCGACCGGGGCTCCTGACTCCTCACCGGCCACGGATACTTCGGCCGCGACCGGGGTCGCCGCCACCGATGCGCCTTTCTTGGCGGGCCGCTTCTTGGCAGCCTTCTTGGCAGCCTTCTTGGGGGCAGCCTTCTTGGGGGCAGCCTTCTTGGGGGCAGCCTTCTCGGGGGCAGCCTTCTCGGGGACAGCCGCCTTCTCGGGGGCAGCCTTCTTGGCGACCTTCTTTGCTGCCTTCTTGGGGGCAGCCTTCTTGGCAACCTTCTTGGGGGCAGCCTTCTTGGCGACCTTCTTTGCTGCCTTCTTGGGGGCAGCCTTCTTG
>JBNLDK010000012.1:0-19152 GCA_050304295.1 Polyangiaceae bacterium | reverse complement strand
GCGCCGCCCAGCACGACCGCATCCTCTCCCCCGGTCCCCGCGCTGGCGCCGCCGCGCCCGGCACCAGGGGGCCCCGCAGTCGCACCCGCCGCTCCGCCTCTCGCGCTGCCCGCCGCCCCGCCGACGGCCGGACGGGCGCCCGTGCCGGCAGTCCCCGAGGACGCACCGCCCGTCACCCCCTCGCCCAATGATGTTGTCACAATCGCATGGATATGCGCCCAAACTTCGGCGCGGTTTCTGCGAAGTCGATCTCTGGTCGGACATCGCGGCGCTCGTCCCGGCCGGGCATCGTCCGTCTGGACGACGCCGGGAATGGCGCCCTCTGGCATCGTCTGGGTCATGCACGGCGGGTGGCGCAATCCGGCTGCCTCAGACGACGGGAGTTCAGCAGATGCAGTGGTTTGGCACGAGGCGGCTTGCCTCTTCTCTAGGGAGCGTTCTTGGTCTGTTCCTGCTGGTGCAGGCGTGCTCGTCAGACACCCAAGAAGGGGAAGCAACTTGCCCGGTGGGAGTGGAAGGTTGCGAGTGCACCAAGGGAGGCGACTGCCACCCGGGTCTGTCCTGCCATGCGAATGTGTGCGTGGCGGACGATGCTGGCATCGGTGGCAACGGAGGGAGCGGCCCGATGCCGGCGTCCGGAGGGCTACCGGCGAGCGGCGGAAGGGCGGGCTCGGGCGGCAACGCCGGGTCGCTCGGCAGCTCTGGCTCGGGCGGCAGCGCGGGTGACAGCTCGGGCGTGAGTGGTAGCTCCGGCTCGATGAATAGTGCTGGCGCGGGCGGCAGTGCTGGCGCAGGCGGTGGTGGTGACTCGGCTGTGGTGACGTGTCTGGTGACCGACGACTGCGATGCCGGTCAACTCTGCATCTATGGCGCGTCCGGAGAGGGGTACTGCGCCACCGGCCCCACGCAGTGGCCTTGCGACAACCCCAGCCCATTTGCCCAGTGCTGTTGCGAGGGTGGAACGGCGGGAGAGTGTCGCGTCTGCGAAGCGACGTCGGGAGGCGCCGAGTATTGCCCCGAGCCCGTTTTCGACGAGATTTGCGCCAGCGGGATGCAAGTCAAGGGAACCAGCTACCCCGGCTGTACGACGGCGGACGACTGCGGGCAGAACGGCGACTACTTCGGCGTCTGCACGGACATCGCCGGTGACGGTAGCGAAAAGACGTGCGTTGCCTTCTGCCAGTACGCCGACGATCCCGAAGACCTCGGATGCCTCTCCCACCCCGACGTGCCGTTGAGCGATTGCTCGCGAACGAACGTCATCATCTACCAGGCATACGCCAAGGTGGAGACGTACGGAGGACTGCATCCCATCGGGCTCATCTGCCACGAAGCGGCGGATGCCTCCCTCCTCACCGCCAGCCGGCAGTGGACGATCGACTGCATCGATCAGGAAACGAACCCCGACCGTTGCTTCA
Organism: Polyangiaceae bacterium; assembly: GCA_050304295.1. Lineage (GTDB taxonomy): Bacteria > Myxococcota_A > Polyangia > Polyangiales > Polyangiaceae > JAFGBI01. Next base: position 17,734 of record JBNLDK010000012.1, on the reverse strand, counting down.
CGGACTACTCGTTCTCCAGCGCTGACGCGAAGCTCAGCCTCGCGCAGTTCCAGGCTCTGGTTACGGCGTCAGGCAACGAGCACGTCTACGACGCGGTGGCCACCGACATGGACTTTGGCGGTACCTCGGATTGCCAGTGTGGCCACTGCCACTACTGCGAGAGCGGCGTCTGTCGGTATGGTGGCGAGGGCCCCTACGGTTGCTACCGCGGGTGCGACTGAGGTACGCGGTCCGAACGAGCTCAGACCACCCCACAGTGGCCCGAGGGGGGCCTCCCACGCGCTACCCACCCGGCCAAGGCCCGGCGGGGTCCGGCGCGCGGGGTAACCCAGCCAATTCAGTTGGCTGGGGGAGGGTCTGCATCAGCCCCCAGTTGTTCCGCATGCAGGAGTTGCTCGACGCCGTGCGTCGCGCAGCGAAGCAACGGTAGCTCGCCGGCGCTCGCTGTGTCGGCAAGGCGCGAGGACGTCTTCGTGTCCGATCGCGGTCCCACGCGACTCGTCGGGCAAGGCTCCCCCGAGACGACTCTGTCTGCCGACGTTTGCGTCTTGCCTCCACCCGGAGTAGACGCACGCGGGTGCATCTCGGGGTTGTCCTCTCGTCGTGGCTCGCATGGATCGGACCCATGGGGGCTGGCCCGTCAATGGTCGAGCTGGACTGGGACGCGCCGGCAGCGTGTCCCGAGCACGAGCAGATCGTTCGCCAGGTGGAGGAGTCTCTAGGGCGATCACTCGGGGGTGGCGCCGAAGACGAGATGAGCTTTCAGGTGGTGGTGCGTCCGACGGCAGCCTCGGGGTTCGAGATGAGGCTAGAGGTTCGCGTCGGGGGCGCCGAGCGGCATCGCATGCTGGTCCACGACGATTGCGTGAAGCTGGCCGAGGCGGCGGTGCTGTTGATCGCGATGACGATCGACCCCGAGGCCCAGGGGCGAGATGTCGCACCAGAAGCGAAAGGGTCTGCCACTCCCAAGCCCGCAACTGCTCCCGCCGAACCGCGTCAACCTCCCGAGAGCCCGACGCCCCGGCGCGCCGTCCTGCGTGAGATGTGCGCGGGTCCGCGGGTGTCAGTCGGCACCGGAGTCCTGCCCGAATGGGGGGTCGGCTTCGGCGCCGAGGCCGGGGCGAAGTTCGGCTCGTCGCTGCGCGTCCTGGGGCACCTCGACTACTGGCCTGAACGAACCGAGACCGTTTCTCGCGGGGCGGCGGAGCTCGAGATGATCAGCGGGGGCCTGCGCGGTTGCTGGATCGGCGGGCAGCGGTGGGAGTTGGGCGTCTGCGTTGGACCCCAGCTTGCTCGGATTTCGGGTTCCGGGCGCAATCTGGACGAGAACCGCAGCGCGAGCGATCGCTGGTCCGCGGTGGGTGTGGAGGCTCGACTCCAGGTCCCGCTGGCGAGGTGGCTGTCCGTGCAGACGGGAGTCGAGTTCGATGCCGCGCTGGAACGACCAGCCTTCGAGGTGCATGGGTTCGGTGAGGTGCATCGTTCTGCGGCCTGGGCATTTCGGGCTCACGCGGGTCTCGCCGTGCGGCTCGGTTCGGACTGAATTGCCCACGATCCGGCTGCGATGGTCATTTCGTGGAAGAATGCGAGGTGAAACGTGCTCCGCAGGGGCACTAACCCATGATGATCCAGGCGTCGTCACTTCGGGCATCCAGCTCGGCTGAAAATCTGCCGCCCCCGACTCCTGAAGAGGAGCTGGAAGCCGCGTATCGCGAGCACTGCGAGTTCGTCTGGCGCAACGCACGTCGACTGGGCTGTGACGAGGCTACCGCCGAGGACGTCGTGCATGACGTCTTCTTGGTCGCGGTCCGGCGTCTGCGAGAGTTTCGGGGCGATGCCAACCTGAGAACCTGGCTGTTTGCCATCACCTATCGGGTCGTCCAGCGCACTACCCGAGACCGGGCGCGGCGCGGCGCCCGACTGCGGGACTACGCGGCGAGTCAGGTGAGGCCGAGCATCTGCCATCCGCATGACCAGGTTGACGCCGGGGAAGCGCTGAGACGCTTGCTCGTGCGACTCGACGAGGCCAAGCGCGTGGTGTTCATCCTCGCCGAGCTCGAGGGCATGACTTCCGTGGAAATCGGAGCGTGCCTCGGGCTCAACCCGCGAACGGTGGAGTCGCGCCTGCGCGCGGCTCGCCAAGCGTTGACCCGGATGATCGAGCGCGATGGGGTCGGGGAAAGGAGCCGTCAGCGATGACCACGACGAAGCTTCAGGAGCTGATCGAGGCGGAGCGCCGGTCGGGGCTCGGTGGGGACAAGGTCGCGCGCGGCTGGAACCGATTGAGCGACTCGCTCCAGTCGGGGGTGTTGCCCATGGCCGACGTGCCCGTGGTCGGACCGCTCGAGGTGTCCGCGGGTAGCATTACGAGCACGGTTGCGTTCAAGGCGGTGATGGCGAGCGCAGTGGTGGGCGTGGTCGCGACCGGCGTCGTGGTGGTGAGCAATCCGGCGCCTCCGACTAGCTCGGGATCGGGGGCGTCGTCAGCGCCGATGGCGGCGTCCGTCGCCCCACCGGAGTTTCAGCCAGCCATTGGCGAGGCAGACGAACCCCCGTCCGAGGCGGAGGAGTCTCCACGTGATCCTGAATCTGACCAGATCTCGCCGCCTCGATCGATGGTGTCTCCCGAAAGGCTGGACCCGACGGAGCCAGCCTCCACCTTCGAGGCCGAGCTGACTCTCATCAAGCGGGCGAAGGCGGCGCTCGACGGGGGTCGGACGCGCGGCGCTCTGGTCCACCTGGACGAGCACACCCGACGTTTTCCTGCGGGAGTCTTCGCCGGTGAGCGCGAGGCGCTCCGCGCGTTGGCGCTGTGCGAGTCGGGGAGACGGGCCCAGGGACGCGCGCTGGCGGAACGCTTCGTGGCGCTGCACTCGAGCTCGCCGCTCATCGACCGTGTTCGCCACGCTTGCGGCATGAGTGATGGAGTACCGGTTCGCCGTGCAACCGGGAAGCGCCAGGAAAGTCGCGAGGCAGGCGAGAACGTTGGCGGAGAAGCATCCCCTCGGGACACCAACGGGCAGAGCTTACGAAAGGAGCGATGAAGATGCGTTGGAGTCAGGTTGCGCGCGTGGGTGTGGTTGCCGCCATGGTCAGTCTCGGCTGCGAAGATGCCGATCCGAACGACCTGGGTACCCTTGACGAAAGCGAGACAGGGGGCGATGGCAGCGCGGCCACGGGTGGACGCCAGGCGACGGGCGGCGACGCTGTGGAATCGCATCAGGGTGGTGCCACGCTCGAGGCGACCGGCGGCGACGAAGCGACCGGCGGCGACGAAGCGACCGGTGGCGACGAAGCGACGGGCGGCAACGAAGCGACCGGCGGCAACGAAGCGACCGGCGGCAACGAAGCGACCGGTGGCAACGAAGCGACCGGCGGTAACGAAGCGACCGGCGGCAACGAAGCGACAGGCGGCAACGAAGCGACCGGCGGGACCGGAGGCTTCGTGACGGGAGGGGGCTGCGACTACATCGAGACACCAGGCATCGCCCGCGTCGTCTCGGTGGACGCGGCACCTGCCAACCGCAACAACTGCACGACGGATCCCCAAGTCGTCACCCTGGAGTTCACGCCCACCGATGGCGAGCCCATCGCCGGGGACGCCGCGTTGACCTACACCGTTGGTGATGGCAAGAACCCGCCGCTCGCCTGCCTCGAGCCCAGTGGACTGACGGTCGGAAGCGAGCTCCCCACCGTTCGCCAGGAGATCACGTCGGGTGCCTGCACCCCACTCATCTATCGATTCGACGTGGGCCACCTATGCCAGGACAGCTGCTACTGTGGAGACGGGCAGTGCGAGTCTTACGAGAGCGCCGAGATCTGCCCGGCTGATTGTTGAGCTCGACGCCACGGATCGACACACGGGAGGTTGACTGATGGACCTTGCCGCCCGCTTCGTTGGTTAGGCGCGTCTTTGCCACCCGGTGGTCGTCTTTCGCGCGCGGTGGCACGCGACGTGGGGGTACGAACCGGCGCCATCTACCGGTACATTCCCTGACCTCGATGGTGCTGACCACGTGGCGACCCCGCGTTTCGGGGGCTCATGTGCTGTCTACCTCCTGCCGTGCGCGTTCCGCCGATCAGTGAGCCTGTCCTCCGTCGGTGATGTGCCATCCGTGACCGTCAATCAGGGACTGTCGCGCAGCGGATGCGTCTCCCGCGCTATAATTCGAGTTCCCCCCATCGAACGCGACGTCGTTTCTGACGTCGATTTGCGCCCAGGCGATCAGGAGGGCATCGTAGTGGGAGGTCGATAGTGTGACACCTTGGAACATTCCCCCCATGTTCCACACCCGAGAGATATCCCAGCTCGACAGATCCTGATCGAACCCGGTGGCTCCCGCGAACATCCCGCTGGTATCGGCGACGTTGGAGACGTTCCAGCTCGAGAGGTCTTGGTTGAACGCCGTGGCGCCCGTGAACATGCCGCTCATGCTGGACACGTTCGACACGTCCCATCCCGAAAGGTCCCCGTTGAACACCGTGGCGCCTGCAAACATGCCACTCATGTCCGCCACGCTCGACACGTTCCAGTTCGATAGCCCCTGGTTGAACGCGGCCGCCCCCGCGAACATGCCGCTCATGTTCCTGACGCTCGACACGTTCCAGGCGGACAGGTCCTGGTCGAAAGCGTCCGTGTTGGCGAACATCTCGTCCATGCCCGTCACGCTGGAAACGTCCCAGGCGGACAGGTCCCGATCGAATGACGCTGCGCCGGCGAACATGCCGCCCATGCTGGTTGCGTTGGACACGTTCCAGGCGCTGATGTCCTGATTGAACAGTGCCGTGTCACGGAACATGCCGCCCATGCTGGTCACGCCGGAGACGTCCCAGGCGGACAGTTCCCGATCGAACGACGCCGCGCCGGCGAACATGCCGGTCATGTTCCAAACCCTGGAGACGTCCCACGCGCCGATGTCCTGATTGAACACCAGAGCGTCCGCGAACATGCCGCCCATGCTGGTCACGTTGGAGACATCCCACGCGCTGATGTCCTGATTGAACGCGCGGGTGTTGCCGAACATGCCGTCCATGCTGGTCACGCTGGAGACGTCCCACGCGCTGATGTCCCGATTGAACGCGGAGGCCCCGTTGAACATGAGGTCCATCTCCGTCACGCTGGAAACGTCCCACCGTGATAGGTCCTGGTCGAAGGTGCTGGCTTCGAAGAACATGTACGCCATGTTCGTCACGTTGGAGACGTCCCACTGCGACAGATCCTCGTCGAACGTCTCGGCACCGTAGAAGGCGTAGCGGAGATCTGTCATGTTCGAGATGTCCCAGGCTCCCATGCCTGGCACTGAGTCGAGCAAGCTGCAGTCGTAGAAGGCTCCCGCCAGGCTGCTCGTCTGCGCCAGGTCCGGGGCGTCGGTTGCCGTGATCATCAGGTGCTTCGCGCCCAGGAACTGAGCGGACGTGTCTCCCAGCGAAAGCGACCCCCACTGTACGATCTCCCCCAGCTTCTCCGTGTCGCGGAGCAGGGGGGTCAAGTCTCTGTCCAGCGGGGTGGTGCGCACGGCCTCGAACCCACCCTCGGCGAACTGCCAGCCGGAGATCACACCCGAGATGACCACGGTGTAGGTACCGGCGCTCGAGTAGGTGTGGGTCGTGAGCGGCGCATTCCAGCGATCGATCTCGTCCGCGGTGCCGTCCCCCCAGTAGACGGTGAAGTCGTAGGCGCCCTGCGCCACCAGTGGCAGCGAGATCTGGTCATCGTTCGAGGTTCCTGCACGGGTAGTGGTCCAGACGGTCACGAAATCGCTCGGGCCAATGGGGGGAGCTCCTGCGGTCCCGCCGCCGCCCGTTTGCGTCGTTCCCGCGGAGCCGGCGGCGCCCCCCGTGACGATCGAGCCGCCCGCTTGCGTCGTTCCCGCGGAGCCGGCGGTGCCTCCCGTGACGATCGAGCCGCCCGTTGTGCTCATCCCCCCGGAGCCACCGACGTCATGCGCTCCTCCCTGACTCGGCGCGCCGGAGAGGCCTCCCGAGTTGGAAGTCCCGCCGACGTGGGTGCTGCCGGCCGCGCCGCTGGCTCCTCCTGTCGATGGAGGCGCGCCGCTTCCCGCTGGGTCTCGCGTGACCGAGCCGCAGGACCAAAGTAGCAGCGCCACTGGCAGGAACGACCCATGGCGGACATTCAGGATTCGAGACATCTTGTTCCCCGCGGAACCGCTGCTCGAACGGTGTCGAGCCGTTCTCGTGACCACTTCGGACGGGCGCTGGAGCGTGCCCGTGGCCCACGCGAGCACTCTACTCGCCGCCAGTTCGGAGCGGTAGAAGGAACGGGAGTCACACTCGAGACACGGAGCGATCAGCGAGGACGCCACGATCGCCACGCCTCGGCAAGTGCGGAGAATCGGCAGACCAGCCCGCTCGAAGGCTTCGACTGCCCGTCACGTTCCGCTAGACTGACGCGCACGATGACGCGAGACGAGCAAGCGAAGCGAATACGGGAGCGCCTCGAGGCGCTGTGTGCCGACGATGCCCCGGCGGAAGTCGCATCGGGTTCCTGGCCGTCACGGATGATGTCGATCTCGGCGGCCATCGGTTTCGCGGCGGCGCTCGGTGCCTGCTACGGCGCGCCGACGTCGCCTATCGAGGGCCCCGAGTCGGCGGGCGCCGGCAGCGCGGATCCCTGCGCGCAGTGCCTGGAATCGGGCGGCACCTGGCAGCCCGAGGCCAACGAGTGCACGCAGAGTTGCGACATCGCCGACATCTCCTGCTTCGAGGACTCGTGCCCCGGGGCCTGCGCTGCGACCGACTGCGGCAACTGTCTGGACCAGACCGTGTGCGAGGCTGCCGGTTGCACCTGGAACATCGAGGCGGAAGCCATGTGGTGCAACTGACCCCCATCGCACTGGGGGGGAGCGCCGCGCTTGGGGGGAGAGGCTGGCGCCTCGCTGGCGCAGGTGCGCTGGTCACCCCGTTCTTTACCGGATTTCTCATTGATCTCCGGTGATTGCGTGGCTGGCACTCCTTCAGTGCGCGCAGGCGCGGGGGCTCGTGTACGCTGCCGCTCATGCAACCGCCCCCGCAAGGTCAGCAGGTCCAGTATCAGCCACCACCCGGAGGCGTGCCGGGCGGTCCCCCCGCGGGTGCACCCCAGCCGCCCAAGAAGAAGGGAAGCATCGGGCTCATCATCGGCATCGGGTGCGGCGTGCTCGTGCTGCTCGGGCTGTGCGGCGTCCTCGCATCGCTAGGGTACTACGGCGTCGCGCGCTATCAGCAACGCGCCGCGGAAGCCGGGGCGGACAAGTCGAGCGACTCGAGCGGCTCGGGCTCGGCTGGCAAGATTGGCGTGCCCGCCTGTGACGAGTACATCCAGAAGATGGAGGCATGCGCCGACAAGGTGGGCGAGCCCGGCGGCAAGGCCATTCGCGATGCGGCCCGACAAACCTCGGACGCCTGGCGCGACGCCATCAAGCAAGGTGGCAGTGCCGCCAAGGACGCTCTCGAGCAGGGCTGCAAGACGGCGCTCGAGTCTTCCAAGAGCGCGTACGGCTCCATGGGGTGTGATTTCTGATTTCCTAACCCTGGTTCGGGAGCACCCTCCCACCTCAACCCCAGGGGAGTTCGAGCCGCGGCGCGTAGCGCGAAGTGGTCCTGGTGCGGCTGCGCCGAAGGAGGAACCAGAGCGTGGCGCCGAGGAGCAGGCTGCCTGGCGTGGGTGAGTGCCCGCTGACACGGCAGCCGCAGCCGTCATCTTCGCCCGAGTCACCAGAGGCCGATGCCAGATCGCTGCCACCGAACCCGGTAGCGAGCGCGCCTCCCGTGGTCGTTGGCGAGTTCGTTCCGCCGGACGCGTTTCCACCGCTGGGCAGCGAGCTGCCGCCCGTCGCGGCGCTCGTGCCCACCCCGGCGCCGCCCGTCGCGGGGGGGACGTGGGGCCCGCGCTGCCGTCGGGAACTGGGTCATGCCCGCCAGGTGCGCCGCTCTCGTCCACGAGAGCGTGGGAGTGGTCGGTGTTCTAGGGATGTACCGTGATCCGTTGGACGCAGAAGTTCGAGAAGCTCTGGTCCTCCTCGGCGTTGTTGAGCTGAAACAGAAATGCTCGGACCTCGGTTCCTGGTTCGAACTCCGGCGGCCTGGGCCCATCTTCCGTGCATCCGACCGAAAAGTCGCTCCACATCAGTTTCTTGCCCGAGGTCAAGGAGGCGCAATACCGCTCTCCCGTGTCGAGGATGAGTCGCACTTCGCCCTCGAACCCACCACGCGTGAAGTCGACGGTGACGCCACTCCCGCCCAAGGCAAAGTAGCCAGGACCTCCCGCGTTGCGCTCTTGTGCCGTGTTGATCCCGAACAGGATCTCCGACGGAAAATCTGCGGCTGGGAGCACCCCCGAGATACATAGCTCGGTCCCGGTGAAGCAAGGTCCTCCATTGCACGGAGGAGCGACGCTCGCACCAGGCGCCAGCGTATAGGTCCAGGCGTGACCGCAGATGGTCCCACTGTCCACGTAGCCGTCCGTGACCGTCCAGGTGGTCGCCGAGCAGGATTCGCTTCCAGGCACGACGGGGCCGTCGTTCGCCCCACCGGAGCCCATCGATTCGTCTCCTCCGGACCCCTTCCCCAGCTGCGAGCCGCTTGTGCCCCCGTTGCCACCATCGCCGGGCTTGTCGTTCCCGAGGCATGTCTCTCCGCCCTCACAGGTGGACCTGGTCTTGCCACAGGCAATGGCACTCAGAACAGTGAGAACGAACGTGCTCAAACGTCGGGCACTCGACGTCGTGTGGATTAGGTCAAGCATAGCGGGGAGGAATCTAGCACCACAGGCGCGCCACCAACAACCGAGGCGCCTCGCGATGCGGTTGTTCGTGGCTCTGTCCTGGCTACCAGCGCCATCCGCAACGTCACGCCGCCCGTCGGTACTCATGATGCAGCCCACCGAGCACCGGCAGCGCGACGACACTTCCGCGATCGGTGGATGACTGCTCGGCAGACGGAACCGGCACCCGCTGTTCGATGCCCTGATGCGGGCGGCCCCGATTGAAATGAGCGACCCACTCGACGAGCACGGCCTTCGAGTGCGCCTCGCTCAGGATGATGATGTGATCGAGACATTCGCGGCGCACGCTGCCAACGAAGCTTCCCGGCTGCGGAACAGGTCGACGGCGAGCCCGGTCGCCAGCGGGGCTGGCCGCAGTGCCCCGTGCACCGCGCTGCGCACCCCGGTCGCGACTCGCGCCACGGCGCCGCGAACTCGAGCTGCGAGGATGGCGAACACGGTCTCGATCTCGCCCACGCCTGGGGTCAGTTCAAGGCTTGCGGTTCGAGAATTCCTCAACGATCTGCACGAGCGAAGGGACGAATTGCGGTCTCGACTGCAGCACCCCGTTGCGCTGCGAGGGCGGTCGCTGGCAGTGGCTCACCTGCTACCGGAGGCGCGCACCGAGACCGCCCCGGTCGAGCTGGTAGTCTTCCGGTCCCAAAGGCTCACTGGATGGAGCCCAACCGGGGCGAGTAGCCACGACCTGCCGATACGGAAGGTGGCAGGTCGCTGCAAGTTCCAGCATCACCCTCCGAACCGGGAATCGCCCAACGGTGCCCGCGAGGGTGTTCGACGCGTGGTACACTCCAGCCACCATGAAGGACGTGAAGTGGTACCCGGCGCTGCTCATTCCGCTCGCGGGTGCGGCGGGCTGCAGCGACAAAGGTGAAACAACCTCCGAGGCCTCCGGCGGTATCGTCGGAAGCGGCGGGAGCATCGACGCTGGAGCCCCTGGAGTGGGAGGCGACGGCGGGACGATGGTCGTCTACTACGGCCCGCCCGAAACGGGTGGGGGTGGCAGTGATGGAACGGGTGGAGTCCCCGTTGCGGAATACGGTCCACAGCCCGTCGGGGGAACGGGCGGTGAGCCCGTCGTCGTCTTCTACGGACCAGCCCCCATTGGTGGTGGCGCGGGCGATGCGAGCACTGGCGGGGCAGCCGCGGGTGGCGCCGGTGGCGCGGGCGGAGATGTCTCGAGCGGCGCGGGACCCGGCGGGACAGCGGGCAGCGCCGGCGAACCCAATGCAGCGGGTGACGCGGGAGCGCTGCAGGTTGCCGGCACCGGAGCCGTTGCGACGTGGTACGGGCCGGCCCCCACGGGGGGCGGTCCGGTGGTTTTCTATGGCCCCGCTCCGGTTGACTGACTCGTGACGACGGGAATTCCCCTCGAAGTCTATCGCGAGCGCGTCTGGGAGCAGCATCTCACCAATCGCGCGAAGATCGCTGAGGAGCACGAGCTACGCTACCTGTTCCTCGAGATCACGCGGGCCTGCAATCTGGCCTGCGCCTATTGCGGTAGCTCGTGCGGCCCGCGCGAAAGACCGCGAGAGCTGACAGCTCGAGGGTTTATCGACGTGATTCGTCAGGTCGCCGAGGACTTCGACCCCCGTCGCATCATGATTGCCGTCACCGGAGGCGAGCCTCTGATGAAGGCCGGCGTGTTCGAGCTCTTCGCGGAGCTCCGCCGTCTCGGGTTTCCCTACGGGATGGTCAGCAACGCTTGTCTTCTCGACGAAGCGACGGCAAAGAGGCTCGTCGAGGTCGGCATGGGGTCGATCTCCCTGAGCTGTGACGCCCCACCCGATCTGAACGACCAGCTGCGGGGTAGCGGCACCTCCGCTGCGGTTGTGCGTGCCGTGCATGCGCTGCGCGCAGCCGGGTTCGACGGCAAGCTGGAGATCATTTCCACCATCACGAAGCCGGCAGTGGACCGCCTGGCGGAGATGCGCGCTTGGGTGTCCTCCCTGCAAGTTCCGCTATGGCGCGTTGCTCCCGTCATGCCGATCGGGCGTGCTTCCCGGCGTCCCGACTTGGTGCCCGGTCCGCGGGAGATCCGACAAATCCTCGAGTTCGTGAGGGATGGGCGCGAGGACGGCATGTTGCCCAGGCCAGAGATGTCGGAGGAAGGCTATGTCGGCAACCGCTTCGAAGGGAACGTTCGACCGTATCTTTGCCAGTGTCGTGCGGGGACCAGCGTCGCGGGGATCCTCTGCGACGGACGAATCGGCGCATGCCCCGAGCTCGGTGACGATTTTGTGCAGGGCGATATCGGTACCGAGCGTCTGGTAGATGTCTGGCGGGATCGCTACGCCATCTTCCGTGACCGCTCTTGGACTCATCGCGGCAAGTGCGGTGCGTGCGAGCACCTCGCTCGATGCGACGGGGGAGCAATGCACCTGTACGAGTCGCTCGAGTCCGAACCGTTGCGCTGCCTCTACCTGTTGGCCCGCGAAGGCGGCGGCTGACCTCGCCCATCCCGCTGCTCGGGTCGTGCCGACTACGTTCGCCGGCTCGGTGATCCCTCACGCGCGACGGCTCGGCCGCCTGCTACAGAGCTCCCGGGATGTCTCCCAGCCGCACGAAAGCCCCGTCGTTCATCACCACGTAGGGGCGTCGGTCGAACTTCAGCCCGCCCTTGCCGTCGTGGTCGATGACCGTCAATTGGCCGGCGCAGCTTCGGTCGATTCTCTCGGAGTGGGTTGCCCATTTCAATCGGGGTCGACCGCATCAAGGGCTGGAGCAGCGAGTGCCGGTTCCATCAGCGCGTGCGTCCTCCACGGAGGATGGGAAGATTGTTGCCCTGGCGGTGCTCGGCGGGCTGCATCACGACTATCGGCGGGCGGCCTGAGGCTGTGGATGGTGCTGTTAGCCAGGACAACCCTACCCGATGAGCGAAGCTCCGTCTCAGCGCGTCTCGCTCACCTACTTCTTGACGTAGTCCTTGCTGATCACCGCGGGCGGCGCGGCCGCAGATTTCGGCTTCAGCTTGGTCTCCGAGCGGTAGCCCTCTTCCGCTTCGGCGTAGTCGTTGAGGTTGTCGCCTGCTGTCTCGCTGGTGCGCTGCGACTCGACCTCGTCGAGCTCGGCAATGAATTGCTTGACCGCGGAGGGAGGAAGCTCGGGAGGGGTGATGGGTGCGTTGCCGCCGCGCGCCGTGATCGCGTCCACCGCCGCCGTGTTCACCAGCGTCTCCTCGAAGAGCTCGAAGATGGTGTGGTTGGCGAACCAACGCACTCCCTTGATGGCGTCGTCAACGGCGTAGGCGAACCCTACGACCTCGTCACTCGGTTCAACCTGGCCCAGGTGCCCCGTGACCTGCCTGAAGAGGGTCTTCTGTTCCTTCTGGACCGCCTTGTCATCGAGTGTCGCCGTGAGCGTCCCGGTGGCAGCGCGCTTCTTGTTGGCCTCGTTCACCTTACCGACTTGCTCCCAGACCTCACCCTGGTTGCCCTGGTACTGTCCGGCAGCGCGCACCTTGGAGGTGGCCAGAGTCTTCAGCGCCTCGAACTTCCCGTTGGTCGAGATCCCGGCGCGGTCCTCGTTCCAGCGGTTCCGCTCGACACAGAACGCGTCCACGAGGATGGTGGAGTGGGCATCGATGACGAAGTCCTGAGCGATCTGTCGATCCTGCTTGCCGCCCTTCACCACCGTGCCGGCCAGGACGTAGATCGGCACCTTGCCCTTGTTCTCGATCTCCAGCGTGCCCACCGTTGCTCCGCCACGCGCCTCGTCGCCCACCTCCCTGACTTCCGCTAGCTCCTTCTCGAGCGCGCTCGGCAGCGTGGTAAACTTCCCCAGGTCCGGCTGCGACTTGGCCAGCACTGGAAACACGGTGAGGTTCCCGAAGATCTGGGGCTTGCCAATCACGACCCCCTCCTCGAGCTCCTCGCCACCCAGCAGGTGTTTCTTGGGGGCAGCTGTATCGCGGGCAGGTGGCGTTACGACCGAAGCCGGCTGCGACTGGACGTGCCTCTCGGGAGACCGCCGCTGACAAGCTACCAGAAGCAGCGTCGGCAACAGCGCACCGATAAAGATCGCCAGCCACGGTCCCCTGCCAGTCCGAAAAAGCGCACAGTTGTCCCATCCACGCAGATCCACGCTCGTGCTCCTCTCCCTCCCCGCCTCGGCGATCGCCGGGGAAGTGACAGGACCTTGGACGTGCCCTGCTACCAATGGATTTGCTCGAGGGCGCGAAATCGTGACACGAGCCAACGCTAATTTTCGTCGCCGCCTCTCTGGCTCGTCGTTCGGTGGGCCGCGGCGACCGCTGTGGAGTCCCTCTCGCGATGCCACCTTGCTTCTGCGATCTGGTGGCTCGGAGCCAGCGTGAAGGCGACGCTTTTCCCGCCGGCGGAGCACCCCTATCGTGCCCACCTCGTCTTCGCACGGTGGCATCCCCGACACATTCCGGACTACTCCGATGTCGGTGTGAACATCGGTGATGATGGGGTCCTGCTCCACAGCCTCGGGGGAATCGAAGTGCAGATCGGCGTACTCGGCAGGGACGGGCAAGCACCATGCCACGTGCCCGAACCACCACGGGAGCCAGTTCTCTGCTCATGGCCAGACAGCTCGGTAAGCTGCTAGCTAGAACCGGATCGAGCCGACGGTCAGGGGCGCGGAGAGCTCACCCGGACTGAAGTCGCCACTGCTGCCGTCCTTCTCGGTCGTCGCCGCAACCGTAGCCGCCACACCACCGGCCACGACTCCCCCGACAGCGGTCCAGAACCACCAGCGCTGGACGAGCTTTTTCTTGATCGGACGAGGATCGAGGTTGATGCCCTTTTCGGTCCCGGCGCGGACGACCACGGTGGTGGTCTCGTCACGGTGTCCGTCCTTCGTCGCGCGGATCCGATGCTCGCCCGGTGTCAGCGCCACCTCAGCGGGCAGCCGTCCCACCTCGCGTTCGTCGACGAACGCCGTGACCTCGTCGAGTTCGCTAGTGATCAGCAAGAGTCCGCTCGTCTCGCGAGTCTTGAGCTCGAGCTGCAGTGTCACGGCTTCTCCCCCGACCAGCTCGACCTCGAGCCGCGCCGGGAAGTGCCCCTCACGCGTGACTTCCAGTGTTCCCACGCCCGGGTTCATCGCGCGACGCGTGATCGGCACCTCGCCGAGCACCTGGTCCTCGAACGTGACGCGCGCCGCGGGCACGTTGGCGAGCACCGTCAGGTGAGCCACTTCGCCCCTGAGCCGCTCGATCAACCGCTTCAGCCCGGGCACCTTTTCCAGAAGCTCCGGGCCGGCTTCCGCCTGGAACCGGGTGAAGCTCCGCAGCGCCGCCGCCGAGTCACCGAGTTTCTCCTCGGCTCGCCCCTGGTTGTAGAGAACGGCCGGGTCCTGGCCGAGTTCGTAAGCGTCTCGGTACAGCGCGATCGCTTCGACGTACCGCTGGCTGCGAGACAGCTCGTCCCCGCGCACCTTCAGCTCCTGGGCCCGACGTCGCCCCGCCTCCCGCGGGTCCTCGACGTCACCTTCGGCGGCGCCATCCGGATCGGGAGGGGCGACTTCGGCCGATGCCGCGGTCGCGGTCTCGCCCCGCGGTTGCGCGGGTTGCGCCGCAGCCGGCGCGGTGGCGACCGTGACGAGCAGCGTGGCCAAGAGCGAAGCCAGCCAGGGAAGCGGTCTCGACATGGCGTCAGAGTAGATCGGGTAGGTCGTCCTGGGGACCGGGAGAATGGGCGGCAGGCGGGGGAGAAGCCGGTGTCGGAGTCGGAGTCGGCGGTGTCGCCGGCACCGGTGCGGCGATGGTGGCGGCCGGCGGCGCGCGCTGCGGCGCGGCAGTGGCCACGGAGGGAGTCACCGCGACCGGAGGTGGGGAGTTCTCATCGTGGCGCTTCGCGCTGGCCTCGGTTTCGAGCACTGGCTCCGGCTCGGGAGCAATCACCGGAACGTCACCCGAACCCTCCGCGGGCGCCCCGGAAGCCAGTGAGCGGGACTCCTCTGGAGCCGCTCCGGATCCGACTCCGGGCTCGACCGGATCGGGATCCGGCCAGAGCGCCCGACCCACCAGTACGCCCGCGACCACCACTGCCCCCAGCGTGAGTGCGGCCACCCCCCAGCGCCCCGAGCGACCCCCGGCACCGCGGGTGGCCGTCACCGGTAGCAGGGCGCGACTCTGAGCCACCGCAACGGACGGCGGACGCAAGGTGTCGGCCGTCTCCCCCAGCGCTGGGATCGACACCGCCAGCGGGCGCGCCGGATCCCCCAGCACTCGCTCGAGGCCGTACCAGGCCTCCCGGGCGTGCGGGAAGCGGTCCTTCGGGTCGCGCTGGATACAGCGAGTGAACCACTCGTCGAACCCGGGCGGCAGCGCCCGCGCGTCGATCTCGGACGATCGGTCCGCGATGTTCGGGATCGGATCGATCGCGATCTCGCGAATCAACGACGGGAGCTCGGGCCGCGGGTGGTTCCCAGCGAGCCAGAAGTGCTTTCCCGACAGCATGCGATAGGCGATGAGCCCGAGCGCCCAGACGTCGGTGGCGCAGGTGATGTCCGACGACTGTCGAGTCTGCTCGGGCGCCATCCACAGCGGGCTGCCGACCGCGACGGTTGTCTTGACGTCGCTGCGCAGCAGCTTCGCGACGCCGAAGTCGAGCACCTTGACGAAGTACGCCGAGGTCGCACTCAAACTCTTGGCGAGGTAGATATTCTCGGGCTTGAGATCGCGATGCACCAGCTCGATGTCGTGTGCAGCAGACAGCGCGTGACACAGCTGGGCGAAGATCTCGAGCACCTCGCGAGGCTCGAGATGCTCGCGCTGGTCCAGTAGATCGTCGAGCCCCTCGCCCCGCAACAGCTCCATCGCCAGCCAGGGGGAATCGCCCTCCACGCCGGCCGCGATGACGTCGACGACGTGCTCGCTCCGGATCATTCCGCTGACCTTGGCTTCCTGGGAGAAGCGCCGTAGGGCATCTTCGCCGGCCACCTCGGGTCGCATCAGCTTGAGCGCGCGTTGCTTGCCGGTGCTCAGCTGGTCGACAACATACACGACGCCCATCCCACCCTCGGCCAGCGCCCGCACCACGCGGAAATCGCCCCCGACCATCACGCCGGGTTCGAGTCGACCGCCAACCATCCGACCTTCCCCCATCACGGTACCCAGTCGCTCGCCTCGACTCCCGGTTCCTTCTTGCACGAGGCCTCGCCGATCGCATCCAGAACCTCGACGGCGGTGCCCTCCTCGCCCGTGCGCAACCAGTGCAGGATTCGATCCGAGGCGGAGTGCGCCGCGAGGTCGCCCGGAACGCCCTCGTTGTAGATCTCTTCGATTTCGCGCCGGGTCAGGACACCATCCCAGATCGAAACCTCGTCGATCCAGCCCTGAAAGGACTGCTGCCCGATACTGCCCAGGTAGGTCTCTGCCAGCGAGCTCGATGCGTCGCCATCCAGGCTATCCTGTTCCGTTGGCTCGCGCTTGCTCGATACCCCATCCACGTACAGATCCATGTCCGCAGCCAGGCCGGTCCCACCGAACGTGGCAACGAGGTGATACCAAACGTGGTGGGAGAGCGGACCCGTACTGACATGCACGTAGTTGCCCGTGGAGTACTCCTCGATCAGCGCGGCGGAGAATCCCGTGACCTCCTCCTCGGAACAGTTGAGCTCCAGCGACCAACCTCGAAATTCCCCCGTGTCCTCTTCACGCCCGAGTAAACCGATAAAGCCATCCGCCGGACACTGCTCCGACTTCACCCAGAGGGATATGGTGCGCGCGGTGTCGCGCGTCACCGGCTCGATCCCGGTGCACGTCGCGTGGTCGTCGGCGAAGTACAGGCTCAGACGCGAGACCGGTGGAGGCGTGGCCGTCGACTCGTCGAGCGCCTCTTCGCCGCACCCGCTGCCGCTGCACGCGGCCGGATCGACGATCAGCGCCTGAACGCACTGCTGGCTGACGCACGTCGACGTCTCGTCACAGATCGTGCCGACGCAATCCTCTCGGAGGTCGACGACCACGCGGAGCTCCTCGTGGGGTTCGTAGCGCAGTTGCCGGCGTGCCACGACGCAGTGCGTGTCATCGCTGTCGATGCACGCGGAGGGTTCTCGCCCGAGCACATCCATCCACACCGCGAGGGCAACCCGCGAGTCGCGGGCGCCACTCGGCGCGAGCACCACCGTCCCGAGTTCGTTCAGCCCCGCTCGATCCGACGGCTCGCAGTGCTGACTTGCGGCCGAGATCGCCGGCTCTTCCCCGACCTGCGAAACCGCGATCCCCGCCACGAGCGGCGCCCCGTCCTCGGTCTCGCATGGAAGATCGGTGTACACCTCGACGACGATCCCGGTGGCCGAGCGGCAGCCGACGCCGGCACCCAGAATGATCGCCGCCGCCAGTCCGTTGGCCACCGCCGCCGAAACCCTGAAACCACACAAGACTACGGACATGGACCCAGAACGATAACCGATCCGAGGTCACCGGCCAATCGGGTAGCCAGGTCGGCGTCGAGTTCCAGTTTGGGAGCGGTGCGGAATCCCCCGCGAACAGCCAGGGTGGTGTGGGTCTTGTCCCTCGACCGCGAGCGCGGGCCCTCCGGGCCTCGTCTCGGATGCGCGCATGTCGACCATGCGACGACTGCGGTGAGTTGACGCCGATCTCGATGATGCAACCGCGCTCAAGGGCCGAGCACGGAGCTTGCCAGCGCTGCCGAGGTGAGCGACCGGGAGTTCCACTACGAGCGCCGTCGGCCCGAGCGGACGACCTTGTACGAGGTGGTGCGCGACAACCTCGCGACGCTGATGAAACGGGTCTTCTCTGCGCCTTCGGCGCTCCCTCGCTCGGCTCGGGCCGTAGCCCTCCGTGGACTCGTGCAGCTTGCTGCACTCGTCCACGCCGGGTCCAGGTGGACCTCGAAAAGTGCCTCCGGTGCGGTTCACCGATGAAGCTGCGCGCGGTGAGCACCGAGCCCGTCAACGTCGCCCGGTATCTGCGCCACGTCGATGAGGCGACGGAGCTCCCCCCGCGAGCGCCAGCGCGCG
>JBNLDK010000011.1:0-5760 GCA_050304295.1 Polyangiaceae bacterium | reverse complement strand
AGGGCTGGTGTCCGCAGCCCTCGCGCAAGGAGCTACGGTGTGCTCGTGATCTTGAGCATCACGACACCGTGACCCGGAACGTCGTTGGCCGTGTACGAGTCAGTGAACGAACCGAGATCCTGTCCAGCCCACAGATCGCGAACGGTGGCAGCCCCCGAGCCGAGACCGATGTCGCTCCACTGCACGGTGATGGAAGCGTTCCCCGAGCCGCGATTGAACAGCGCCACCGCGCGCGTGCTGGGAGCTGCCAGGTCCTTCGACCAGACTTCGAGATCCGCGCCCGGAGTGGCTACTACTCGCCCCTGATAGCCCAGAGGGTCCTGATCGACGGCGATGACCTCGGCATTGGTGAGCGTCTCGATCGTGGTCGCGCTCATGTTGGTCACGTCGTTGCCAGCGATGAGGGGGGCCGCCATGATCGCCCACATGCTGAAGTGAGCGCGACTCTCGATGTCGCTCAGGCCGGGGTTGCCGACCTCCAGCATGTCGGGGTCGTTCCAGTGCCCGGGTCCCGCCCCGGCATACTCATTCTTGTTCGCGTCGATGAGTCGCAGGATCTCGCGCCAGGAATCCCAGATATCCATCTCGATTCGCCACATGTTGGCGACCTCGGGCAGATTGAAGTCGAGACCCGGAGGCGCCGTCGCGCAGTTCGTGGGAGTACAGAACGGTCCCTGGTTCGCCGGGTTGATGCTGTAGAAGATCGGCCGCCCCGTGGCCCGCAGGGCGTCGCGCATCACGAGGAAGCTCTCCATCGACCCCGCGCACAGATCGTACTTGAGGTAGTCGATGCCCCACTCGGCGAACGTCTGCGCGTCGGTCTCCTCGTGTCCGAGACTGCCAACACACTGGGGCACGTTACCGTAGAGGCCGGTGCAGGTGAGGTTGTTGGGGGTCGTGTAGATCCCAATCTTCAGCCCCAGACCGTGGATGTACTCGGCAAGCGCCGGGATCCCTGACGGGAACCGCGTCGTGTCCCAGCGCAAGCGACCCGTGCCCGGGTCGCGTCCATCCATCCAGCAATCGTCGAGATTGACGTACTCGTAGCCAGCCGCCGCCATACCGGTGGAGACGAAGGCGTCCGCTGTTCCGCGTACGACGGACTCGTTGAGGCCATCACACGCGAAGGTGTTCCACGAGTTCCACCCCATCGGCGGCGTGGCACCGAGGATCTCCGGCGCGCCGCCTCCGGTCCCGTCGCCACCTGTCGCCGCGCCGCCTGTCGCCGCGCCGCCACCCGTGTTCCCGCCCGCCACGGCACCCGTCCCGCCGCTGCCTCCAGACGTGATTCCACCGGTGCCCACTCCCCCCGCCGGAGGGGTACCACCCGTGGGCATTCCGCCGGTCAGGGTCGAACCACCGGTGGCCAAGCCACCGGTCGCCACACCGCCCGTGGGCAACCCGCCTGTGGCCACACCGCCCGTGGGCATTCCGCCGGTCAGGGTCGAACCACCACTCGTGGGCGTTCCCCCCGTCGGAACCGCGCCCGTGGCAGCACCACCAGTGGCTAGATCACCTCCCGTCCCACTCTCCCCCTGGTCGCCGGACTCGTCGCTGCAACCTGCGAGCCCCACGGCCAGCAGAAAAGAACCTAGCAACCAGGGCACCCGGGAGAAACGCCCTCGGCAGCGAGCACTCACGTCCTGGGGTGCTATCCGTCCCCCACCCCGGCTTCGCCGAGACGAGCCCAGCACCAGCCCTCCAAGCAGGGCCCAGTCCACGAGAGCTCCTGAACCTGGGCGCCTCACATCCGAGCGGCAACTGGAGCCTCCATCGGGCGTCGTGTCGTCCGCCGCCCGCGACTCCTCGAAGGAGGCGACCATGCTTCCAAACTCGACCTCGCGAACCTTGGTGTAGTTGCCTTCGTGGATATCCGTCACGTTCATACCACCTTCAGTTTCATTGCACACATCCGTCTCTACGCCCGACTCCCATGCGAGGCGCAGCCCAGGCCTCGACACTCCCCCCAGCTGAACGTCCTCGGGTCCATGGGCGCTCCAAGGTCCGTCCAGCTCACCATGCCCGTCGACGAGCAGAGCCACCTACCTGCACGCGGTCGCCCTCGCCCACTGCCGCTCATCGCTCGCGCCTCCTTCCGGGGGCCCTCAGACGGGCCTCGACCCGAGCTCGTCGCGCGGAGCCGCATCTCGGGTGGCAGCCCCCCAGTTCGTTTGCGTGGCGTCGCCCCACCCCCCGCGGGGCGCGGACCATACCCTCGAATGGCCGGGCCACTGGCCGGAAGCACCAGCGAGGGTCACGGCACCGACGTTCATGTGGGTAGCCTCATGCGGATCTCCCACTAGCGATTGTCGGGGCGGACGCGAATTGTCACGGAAACGGGTTCGCCCCCCCGAAATCTGCCAGAGTCGAGGAGACCTCTGCCAGTGAACGCGACCGACCGACAGAGGTCTTCGTTCTTCAAGTCGAGCATCGTCGCTGACGTCCCCTGAAGCCCACCCCTGGAGGTCTACTCGCCGCGGGTGTCAAGCCCTCCGAAGATTGCTCACCCGAGGGAGATCGGCGGTCGGCACCGGCGTCGCATCCCGCACACGTCATATGCTCCTGGGCACCTGATTCTACCACGAACAGCTCCCGTCGTTCGCCTTCACCGCGACCTGTCGCACCTCCAACGCTCGGATGCGTGGTCCAGTTCCGACGGAGCTCGATGTCGCCGCCTCGCACTCCAGTCAGCCAAGGTTGCGGCGGGACGCCCTCTCGAGTACCTTCGGCCGCCCTAAGTGCAGGCTCGAAGGCGCAGGCAACTCTCGCTGATGCTTCCCGGGTGGGGAAGTCGGGGCGCCGCGCTCGCAGGTTGCGCAGCGACGGTGTTGACCGCACTTCCCGTTCGCGCGGGGACATCGACCCCATCCGCAACGCAACCGACGCTACTGGTCGAGCGAACAGAGGCGGCAGACGATTGCCCGAACTCGGCGGCGCTGGTGTCCATGGTGAACGAGATCTCGCGACGAAGCTCAGTTGCGGTAGCGTCGCTCGAGCCCCCTGGAATCTCGGTCAGTCTCGACGTTCGTGAAGGGCAGTACCAGGCCAGAATCGTGACCTCGGCGCCCACCGCCGGGGAGCGCGTCATCAGTGATCCGGGCCCCTCCTGCGTGGGACTATCGCGCGCGGTGGCGGTCACGCTGGCCCTGCTTCTGGACCCAGCCGGGACCGACACACCCCCACGCGCTGAGGCTGCACCGAACGAAACAGGACGGGACTCACCGGGGAGCCCAGCGACCCGTCCCGTGTCGGCCCCGCGACTGGACGCCGAGATCGGCGCCGCTGCAGCCCTGGGCCTTACCTTCAACGTGGCGCCGGCTGCCGCCTTCGGAACAACGGTATCGCTGCGAAACTGGAGCGCCCACCTGGGCATGCTGTGGATCCCCGAGAGTGAGCGGATCGCCGCAGGAGTGCCTCTGCAGCTGGAGCTGCGGAGCGGAAGGTCGCGGGTCTGCCGGGTCTTGTGGTCAGAGCGAGGGGCTTGGCCGCGCGGTGCCGCGTGCCTCCACGCGGTGGCAGGCGAGATCCGCGCCACCGCCCGCGACGTCGACGCGCCCACCCCCGCTCGCGCGGCGTGGCTGGGGATCGGCGGGGGTCCCACGCTGGTCGGATCGATCGTCGGGCGCGTAACCTGGCGATGGGACGCCGCCGCGCTTGCGCCAGTGGTCGACGAACGATTCGCCGTGCGCGGCGTGGGCCAAGTCCACCACCCGCCGCCGGTGGCAGCGTGGGTTGGATTCGCTGTCAGTCTGCCGATTTTGTGATCACGACGCCCCCCGCCGCGCACTCACCCACGAGAGCCTCTCCTTTGCCGTCCCCACTGGACTTCGAAGCCCTCTATCGGGCCCACTTCACCTACGTGTGGCGCACGCTATGCCGACTGGGGTGTCCACGCGACGATCTCTCTGATGCCGTCCAGGACGTATTTCTCGTGGCCTACCGGAAGCTGCCCACCTTCGAACAACGCAGCACCATTACCACCTGGCTGTTTGGCATCTGCTACCACCACATGCTGGGCCGCCGCCGCGGGGCTGGCCAGCGCGCCACAGCGCCCCCAGAGGTGATCGAGCAGGTGGCAGACAGCGCGCCCGATCAGTCGTCAGTCCTCGAGCGCGGTCAGCGTCGAGCCGTACTCGAAGACATCCTCGATCGACTCTCGGTGGAGCAGCGCGCGGTGTTCACGCTCCACGAGCTGGAGAGTTACGACGGAGGCACCATTGCTGATGTTCTCGGGATCCCCTCGGGAACGGTCTACTCGCGCCTGCGCAGCGCTCGTGAGGTCTTCTGGAAGGAAGTCGAGCGACGCCGGACCCGAGAACAGTTTCAACGCACTCGGACGGGCACCCGATGACTCGACTCGAGCGTCTCACCGATACCCCCGGCGACCGCGGTGACTGGGCTCGTGACGTGATCGAGCAGGAGCGGTGGCCAGAGCCGCCCCCCGGTGCCGAGAGCGCGGTGTGGCGGAAGCTCGCGGCGGCCTTGCCGTCGGGCGGTCCCGTGTCCCCTTCGGGACCCACAGGTGCTGACGGCCTGATGGAAGCGGCCACGGGGGCTGGCAACCCTGCGACCAGCGCGGCCCACGGCGGTGGGGCCTCCGTGCTGGCCAAGCTCAGCGCGGTGGGCACGGCGGGAAAGGCGCTGGTGGTGTCCCTCGTGGCACTCGGCGGAGGGGCCGTGAGCTGGGAGCTCGTCTCGGGTTCCCACACGACGGTCGCGAGCGTCCCGCACGGCGCCCCAGCCGTGCCCACTGGTCGCACCGGTGCCACGGTTGCTGCGCCCGACACCCCGCCTCCACGGGAGGAGGCCGCCGCGGTGTCGAAGTCGCCCCAGGACCGTCGGCCCGTGTCAGCCGTCGAGCGACCCCACCCGGGCACTGCGCATGCCGTAGCGCCCCCGCGGGTCGACACGCCCCCCCCCTTCCCCCCGCCGCACAGCTCGACACTCTCGCAACCACATCAGGCGTTGGGGAGGCTCCCGGACGTGGTCACGGAATCCACTGCGCCCGCACTGCCCAGAGCACCCTCCCCATCGTCAAGCGACCTCCTGGAGGAAAGCACTTCACTGGCGTCCATTCGGGCCGCGCTGCGCCGTGGAGCGATCGACGAGGCCAGGCGCCTCCTCGCGCAGCACCGGGCTCGCCATCCAGGTGGACGCCTGCAGCAGGAGCGCGAGGTTCTGGAGATCGAGATCCTGTGGAACTCGGGCAGCTCAAGTACCGCCTGGGAGCGACTGGAAGACTACGCTCGACACTACCCGACGAGCCCCCACACTCCGCGTTTGCAGCGACTCATGGAAACTGGTGGGCAGATGCCGAATGTCAAATAGCCGCAACGTCCTCGCGACACTCATCCGCAGACGACCTCGCCGGGAGCGGGTCGACGCACCACACGGAGGACCGAGATGCTACTGAAACGACTCACCCACGCGCGCTGGGCACTTCTGGCCGGAGTGCTGCTCGTCGGTTGCGAGGACGACGTGACCCAGCTTGGTCAACGCCTTGGCGAGGGCGGAGCAGGTGGCCAGCACGGTACCGTTCCGATCGCGGGTTCCTGTGCGGGGTCCTGTCAGCGCCCAGCTCCAGTTTGCGGGGATGGCGTGGTGCAGGGCGAGGAGGAGTGCGACGACGGCAACACCAAGGGCGGTGACGGCTGCGCGGCGGACTGCCTCAGCATCAGAATCGGGTTCACCTGCATCGAGGGGCTGCCCTGTGACTCGGTGTGCGGTGACGCCGTCATCGCTGGCAACGAGGTCTGCGAC
>JBNLDK010000010.1:0-74262 GCA_050304295.1 Polyangiaceae bacterium | reverse complement strand
GGCCCATGCAGCTTCTCGTCCAGCACGGAGCGCCCTCGACCTTCTGCCACGTCGATCAGGTCACGCAGGTAGGATCCCCCTCCCAGGATGGCGGGGCCCCCGTCTCGGATGGCCACTTCCCCCTGCCTTGCGTCGTCGCGGTCACGGATCGTGGTGAAGGTGCCGATGGGGGTCAGCCCGACCTTGCCGCCGCGCTCCCTCACGACCGAGGTCGCGCATCCGACGATGTCTTGGGCGGCGAAGTCACCGAGCGCGATAACTCCAAAGTCGACATTCTGCCGCGACGGCTCGGGGGCGGGAATCGCGATCACCAGTCTGGCCATGAGCTCGGTGGGGTCGGAGCCGCACACCTCATCGAGTGCGCCCAGCCCAGGCAGCTGTCGCCCGTTCGCCGTGAGCCAGCGACCTAGCCTGGTTTCCCGCAGGCGCTGCACGTCCACGGTAGCGACGAACTCCGCGCCAGCCGGCACCAGGGCGAGCGCATCTGGCTCCCGGGCGGTAGCCGGCGGGGGCTGGTTCGGTGGTGAGTACCGGGCGATCACGATCGCCGCGATCCCGAGCGCGACGAGCAGGATCAGGTGGAGGGTCCGGTTTGCCACGGGGCCCTATTGGGCCTGCTCCCCCTCACGTCGTCCAGCGCCGAGCCGTCGTCCTTCCGGGCGGGGGGGAAAGAGCCGACGATTCAGCTCCGCTCGCCGCGGAACCAAGGAGCGCTGGCCTCCCGACTCGGTGAAGTGGGTACGCAGATCGGCGATCGTCTCCTGGCTCGTCGCCAGGAACTCGTCAGCGTGGGCCGTGCAGAGTGCAATCACGCGGTCCTCGATCAGAACGTTGCGGACCCTACCGTCCCCGATCACGGGATCGCGTCCCATGGCGACCAAGCTCAAGCACACCTCACAGCGACGGGCCATGGCTCCAGGCTGCGCTGGCTACCCCGAAATGGGCAAGTAATTGCGCTCGCGGCTGCTATCGGTGCTCGCTGGCGCGAGC
The DNA here is from genome assembly GCA_050304295.1 of Polyangiaceae bacterium. Lineage (GTDB taxonomy): Bacteria > Myxococcota_A > Polyangia > Polyangiales > Polyangiaceae > JAFGBI01. Next base: position 73,272 of record JBNLDK010000010.1, on the reverse strand, counting down.
TTCCGCCCAGGCGATGACACGATCCTCGGGTCGGGATCGCGTCAGGCGACCCAGTTCCTGGATTCCGGTGGGGCTGGTCACGTTGATTTCGATCAGACGCTCGCCAATGAGGTCGAGGCCCACGAACCACAGCCCATGCCGGCGAAGCTGCGCCCCCACCTCCTCGACGAGGGCCGACTCGCCGGTGGTGAGACTGGTGGCCGCCACGCTGCCCCCGACGTGGATGTTGGCGCGCAGATCGTCCTCGCGCGGCACGCGCAGGATCGCTCCGAGGGGCTCTCCGTCGAGGAGAAGGACTCGCTTGTCGCCGGTGCGGATGGCGGGCAGATACTCCTGGACCAGGGCTGGTCTGCGTCCTTCGCCCGTGTGCAGGTCGACCAGCGACCGATTGTTGCGATCCCCGGTCGTGAGAGTCACGACGCCGCTGCCACCAGCGCCATCGAGCGGCTTGAGGACGGCCGTTCCTCCGACGCGGGTCACGAACTCGTGGATCGCGGCGGTGTCGGCCGTGACCAGCGACCGCGGCATCAGGTGCTGGAAGTGGAAGGCAAACAGCTTCTCGTTGGCGTCGCGGAGGCCCTGCGGATCGTTGACGACCAGGGTCCGGTCCTTGACCAGGTCGAGCTGCTGCGTCAGGTGCAGGTACGCGGTGTCGAACGGCGGGTCGGTGCGGATGAAGACCGCGTCCAGCTCGGCTACCGAAACCGTGGTCTCGGCGCCGAGGCGCACGTGGGGGGCCGCGTCACTGACCTCGATCGCGCGGGCACGAGCGCCCACTTCACGACCCTCGAGCGAAAGCTGAACCGCCAGACAGTGCAGGCACTGGTGACCTCGCATCAGCGCTCCGCGCATCAGCGCGAAGGTCGTGTCCTTGTCCGGTAGCATCGTCTCGGCCGGATCCATGACGAAGAGAAAGCGCATCTCGAAATCTTCCTTTGCGGTCGTCGCGGACCCATTCTACCCAACGGCGATGGTTGGGGAGCCAAATGAGCGATCGGAGCGATGTCGTGGGTCCCGCGGATCGCCGAGCCCAGCGCCGCGCGTCAGAGTGCGCCCGCGCTGGGTGCCGCGAATCGCCCGAAGTCGCTGGCGCGAAGTCGTACCGCGGATTGCGCCTCCGACGCTGTTCTGGGCGGTTGCGCTTGGCGCCTGCCTGCTGTTGGCCGTGCCGGAAGTGCTGGCGGGCTCCGTCCGCGGTCGCACCGCGGTGGCGAGCGAGAGCGTGCTCGCGGCGCGGGAAGCGCTCGAGCAGATGAAGCGGGGCGGCAACGCCATCGACGCTGCGGTCACCGCGGCGTTCGTGGCTGGCGTCACGAACCCAACCTCGAGCGGAATCGGGGGTGGGGGCTTCGCCCTCGTCTGGTTGGCCGCCGATCGCCGGCCCTACCTCCTCGACTTTCGTGAGGTGGCTCCCGGTCAGTTGGATCCCGCCGCTTTCGAACGGCGTCCCCTACCCCCTGAAGAGCGAGCGCAGCTCATCGGCGTGCCCGGTGAGGTGCGCGGTCTTTGGGAGCTGCATCGCAAGCTGGGCCGACGATCTTGGAAAGAGGTCGTGGCACCCGCCGTGGATCTGGCCCGTCAGGGGTATCCGGTGGGGCCACACCTGGGCAGCATGTTGCAGTACTACCGCGACAAGCTGCCCCCGGACCCAGGACTGAGGCGCGTCTACTACCCGGGGGGACGACCTGCTGCGGTGGGGACAGTCGTGCGCCACCCGGAGCTGGCGCGCACGCTCGAGCGCATCGCTGCGGAGGGACCGAGCGCCTTCTACGAGGGAACGGTGGCTCAGCGGATGGTCGCCGCGGCGCAGGGCGCCGGGGGCACCATCACCCTGGACGACCTGAAATCCTATCGCCCAGTGGAGCGCCAACCGCTGCGCGTTCGCTGGGAGGGCTACGAGATCTACACCATGCCCCCGCCGTCGGCCGGCGGCTTGATGCTGGCGCAAACGCTGGCCATGTACTCTCGGCAGGAGCTACGGCGCTTGGGGGCGGGGACAGGGCCCTACCAGCACCTCCTCGCGGAGGCGATGCGAGGCGCGATCGCGGATCGCATGCGCTACCTCGGCGACCCCGCCGTGGAGCCGGTGGAGGTGGAGCGACTGCTCGATGCGCAGCGTCTGAAGCGGCGCCGGGCCAGCATTGCGCTCGACCGGACCCACGCGCTACCTCGCTTCGGTCTCGAGGAGTCGGGGACGCACCATCTGGTGACCGCGGACGGCGGGGGCAACTTCGTCTCGCTGACCACCACGGTCAATCGTGTCTTCGGTGCGAAGTTGACAGCGGGGGATACCGGCGTGGTCCTCAACGACGAGCTCGACGACTTCACTGATCGTTCCGCAGTCGCCCCATTCGGCATGAAGCGAAGTCCGAACCGAGCCCGGCCGGGAGCGCGCCCCGTGTCGAGCATGACGCCCACCATCGTCGTTCACGGAGGGCGCGCCGTGCTGGCGCTCGGTGGCTCGGGCGGGACGGCCATCGCCACGAACGTGACGCAGGTCACGCTCTCGCGTCTGGTCTTCGGGACCGCTCCGCAGGACGCCGTCGCTGCCCCCCGCTTCTACGTACCCTCTCGCCACGCAACGATCTGGCTGGAGGCAGGCGCTGTGTCGGAGCTGGTCGAGGATCTGGAGGGGCGCGGCGAGATCGTCGGCACGACACCTTTCACCAGGAGCGCCGTTCAGCTGGTCGCAGTCGAGCAGGGATTCAAGGTGCCCGCGGCGGATCCCCGCAAGCACGGAGCAGCCGTCGCGCGGTAGCGTCGGTGCCAAATGAGGGAGCGCGATGTTGGGCAGACGAGCCCTCACAGCGTAGTGCCCGGCCCTCACTCTGCTGGGGGCTGGGCACGAAGCGATCGAGGATCGCGCTCGCTCATTTAGGGAAACGCGGCCGCCACGAGCTCAGCGGTTTCGTTACCGTCGAGGTTGGCGGTTGCTGCCAGGCCCACGTGCTGCTTCTCGGCCGCGGCGATCGTGTATCCCTGACGCTGACCCACGTACACGGGTCGATCCCGGACGACACGCGGCTCGAGACGGGCTCGCAGCGGATACTTGGAAGCATCGTACAGATAGACAGTGATCCGCTGATTGCCGAGCCGATAGCGCATCAACGCGGCTCGTTGCTGGTGATTTCGAACCGGGACCACTGCCCCTCCCACCCACTCTGCCCCGTAGTCGCGCAGACTGGGAGAAGGAACCGGTTCACCCAGCTCCGGCTGGAAGTTCCTCACCAGCGTGTCCTCGGCCACATCGCTGGTGGTGTTTTCCGGGGCGTTGGCGTGATAGCGAACGAACTCCTCGATCAGTCCCTCCACGCCGTCTGTGAGCTGGGCTCGGCTGACGTCTGGCGATGCGTATTGCGGACTGGAGCCATCGTTGACGGTGGCTGCCCAGACCAGTGTTGCTGCGGCAGCTGCGGCAATCGGGAGTACGGTGCGCCACGGGAGGATGGTCGCCGAACTGGCCATGCCTGCCTCTTCTTCGCGGGCTCGCTCCGCTGCCAGCGCCAACCGTAGCCGTTGCTCGAAGTCCTTGGTCACGGGGGCAGCCTGGTGCGCCGACTCGCGAATACTGACCTGAAGCGCGTTGTTCCATCGCACGCGCTCCATGCATTCGGGGCACGTCGCGATGTGCTGCTCGACCTCGACCATCCGCTCCGGCGACAGCTCACCGTCGACGAACGGCTCGAGGAGTGAGCGACAGGCACTGCAGTGGCTCATCCTGTCGCCTCCTTCTTCTTCGATCGATACTCGTGGAGATTGATCGGGGTAGCCTCGGGATCTCCCACGAACTGCTCTGGTCCAATGATTCCCATGGCGCGCGCGTGTTCGTAGAGCCGAGCTTTCATCAGGCGACGACCACGGTGCAAACGTGACATCACCGTACCTACTGGGCAGCCCATGATGTCGGCGATTTCCTTGTACGACAGCTCCTCCACGTCAGCGAGCAGAACCGCCATCCGGAACTCATCGGGCAGGTCGTCCAGCGCGGCGCGGATTTCACTGACCAGGACCGGCCGCAGCGCCTGAGACTCCGGGTCGCGCATGGCCTCCATGGTGGAGGCTCCGACCCAGCCGTCAGCCAGAGGGTCGGCGTCAGGGCCCTCCAGAACGCTCTTCTCGAGGCCACCACGCCGGTAGCGGTTGATGAAGGTGTTGGTCAGGATCCGCAGCAGCCATGCGCGCATGTTCGTTCCCGGCTGGAACTGCCTGCGCGCGCGGATGGCCTTGATCAGCGTGTCCTGGACGAGATCCTCCCCCTCGGACCCGTTCTTGGTGAGTCGCGCGGCAACCGCGAGCAGTGCCGGGACGTGGGTGATGGCCTCACGCTCGAACTCTGACTGGCCGTTTCTGTTGGGATGGGCGCGTCGCATGGTCGCTCTTCGATCTCGGCAACCCCCGTCACCCTTCGATTATTCCTCGGGTTTGCTCGCTTGCTGCGCGAGCTGCGCTTCGATACGGGCCAGCCGTTCGTTCAAACGCTGCAGTTCCTCCCGCAACTCGCGGAATCCCGCAGCATTTGGCAGCACCGCTCGAATGCGCTCGTCGATCGCCTGCTGCCAAGCGTCCAGTGTTGCGAACAGGCCCCTTCCCTGGCTCATCGTTTCGTCTCCTTCGTCGGTCGCTTCCTGCCTCGCGAATCGGCCCAGTGGCCCCTCCTTGATCTGAGACAGGACACGCCCTCCGCGACTCCGGATCAGTCGCTTGAGCGTTGCGATGGGGATGGCGTGCGGGCGGGTCTTCAGCTCCTCGGAGATGATGAGTGCCAAGGTGACGTCCGTCTTGTCTTCCTTGGTCGAGTTGTCGATGATCTGCACGTCTTCGCCAGCGCGAATCATGTCCGCGATCTGAAGCAGAGTTACGTACCGGCTGTCCTTCGTGTCGTAGAGCTTGCGGTTCGAGTATCGCTTCACGACTCGACGATCGCTGCCACGCTCCTCCTCGGTCTCAGACATGCCACACTCCCGTCCCGACTCTGGCGGGTGGGCCGCCGCTCTGCTCACCCCCCCGCAGCGAAATTGCACCAGAGTTGATGCAGAGCGTCAAGGTGGCCCCTGCACCCGCCCCGCAATCGCAGCCTTGCGGGATTTTCGCCCGATTCTCGCGCCCGATGTATAGCGGTGGGGATGCGCCCGTGGCTTCTGGTGCTCGCTCTTGCCGCCTTTCTGGTCGCGGGTTGCCGTCTGGCCGGCGACGCTCCGGATCTGCTCACGGTTCTGGATGTCGTTCCCGACGTCGTGGATGTTGGGGACCGAGTGGAAGTTGTCGGGACAGGGTTTCCCGAGGGCAGGGTCGGGACGGTGACCCTCCGGGGACAACTCCACCGACCGGGTCAGTCGGCGATGCCGATCTCGGCGACTCTTCGCGCCGCCAGCACGTCGCGCAACCGCATCGCGTTCGACGTTACCGAGGAGCTGCAGCGCGAGCTCTGTGGGTCCGGTCGCGACGCCGGCCACACGACGTTTCGCGGCGAGCTCCAGGTGGCGTTTTCCCCGCGTGAGGCCGGGGCACCGCCCATCACGGGGCGGCTCCACGATGTCGTGCTCGACCTCACGTCCCCGTTGGTCGAGCCGCCGGTAAGGGCGGAGCGAGTGGAGGCGGGTCAGCGAGCGGTGGAGTTCCTGGGCGCCACCATCGACCAGCAGGGGGCGCGAAGACTGGTGCTCACGGAGATCCAGCGGGCCGGTCGAGCTGACCGAGCGGGCCTGCTCGCGAAGGATCGGCTGCTGTCTTTCAATGGGGTGGTCGTCCACGACGTCAGCGATCTCGTTCCGGCCGCCGGACAACGACTGGTGACCGTCTCTGTGCAGCGGGGCCGCCTGGAGGACCCGGTTGTGCGCATGATCGACGTGGACGGGTTCGCCCCGGCGGCACCCGAGGAACTCACCCTCGCCACGATGCTCGTGGGTTTCGTGGCTGCGGTGATGCTGCTGTTCGTCGCCCCAATCGGCCGCCTCCTCACTTGGGCGGAGCGGCGCGTGGCGGGTCGGCTTCGCGATGCGGCGACCTTGCGACGGAGGACTCCCAGGACGCGGCTCGGATGGATCGCGCACGCCGCGAGCACCTTGGCGACGGAACGACTGTGGCCTGCCGGTGGCGGCTACCGACTGCTGGGGATCGTCCCCTACCTGCAATTCCTGGCCGTCAGTGCGTGGCTCACGCTGGTGGTATTTGGCTCTCCGCTGGTCGCGGAAGACCTCGACTTGCCCCTTGCGTTGCTCGCCTCGACCACCGCCCTCGCGGCGATCGGGCTGGTCCTGGGCGGTTGGCGGGGGGCGCGACGCTGGTCGCTGATCGCCGGATTGCGCAGTGCGCTGCTCCTGCTGCTGTTCCAGCTGCCGGCGATCGGTGTTTTCTGCACGGTGGTGTTTGCCGGAGGCAGTTCGCGTGCCGTCGATCTCGTTGTTACCCAGGGCGCGCTGCCGTGGGAGTGGCGCGTGTTCACCAATCCGCTGATGCTGCTGGGTCTATTCGCGATTCTCGTTGCCGCCGTCCCCGAGACGAGCCGGGCGTCGCTCGAGCTGCCCGAAGCCGATCCGCGTCGGGGAGCGACCGTGTCCGAGCCAAATTCTGGTTCGCGCTGCCTGATGTTCTTTGCGCAGTGGGGACACGTTTGGGTGGTGTCGGGGCTGGCATCGCTGCTGTTGCTCGGTGGCTGGAACGTGCCCGGTATCGAGCTCGGTCCGCAGTCGGAAGGCACCCTTTGGCTCATCGTGGGTGCCGGCGTGGTTCAGGTGAAGTGCTGGGCGCTCGTGCTTCTCGTTCGGGCGGCGCGGTGGATGCTTCCGCGCCTCTCGCTGGAACAGATGAGCGGACTGTTCTGGCGCTGGATGGCACCCGTGACGGTGGCGCTCGTCGGGCTCACGGTGGGCTGGTCGTGGGGGCAGGCTGACGCCTTCGTCCGCTCGCTGCAGCAGCGCGCGAGCATGGTGCTGTTTGCCGTCACCTTGTTCGTGGCGGCCTACCTCGTTGTTCGCGTGCTCACCAATCTCCATCGCAGGTCGGTCCAGCTGAACGTGAACCCCTGGCTCTGAGGATTGGCGGTTGAGGTGGGTCGCTCGCGGCTGTGGCTGGCGCTTGTCACCGTGGGGCCAGCGCCTGTCGCCGCGGGGCCAGATGCCTCTCACTCCGGGGCAGTCGTCCCGCTCCCGCATTGCGGCGCCGTTCGGTCACCATGGCGGGGACAAAAAGACCGCTGCCCGGAATCGCTTCCGGGCAGCGCGGGATCGAGTCGGGGCTTGGGGAAACTGGACTCGACCGGGGCGTTGGAACCGAAAGTGGTGGGGAGGGATGGGGCAAGCTCCAACGCCCACTCTTTGAGTGGCACCGACCAGCGACCGGGTCAATCCCCCTTGTGGCGCAATGTGCGCCGCGGCGCCGGGCTCTCGCGCCCCCGCTGTAGCTTTGCCAGACGGGCGTAGCCGTGGGCGCTACGTCCTGGGGTCTCACGATTCTCCATTCCCGTTCGGGAAGGTCGACGTGCTCGGAAGATCACCTCGCGAGACTTGGATCTCGCGCCACCGAGGAGAAGGTTCGCGCGCTCGGGTCGCCACCGACTCGTCTCTGGGCTTCACGAGCGCGAGCACCGCGGGGATCGCCCCAGTGCTCGCGCACGCTACCGTCGATCGTGGCTCCTACCGACTGGCGACCGACTCGCCGCCGCGCTCCACCTCCACGAGCTCGGCGCGGTACAGCACTTCGCCCGTGTCGGACTCGAGCACGCCGCCAATGTCGCGTCCTGGCAGGTCCTCGCTGCTGGTGACAACGAGCGTGGCGGACTCACCGCCAATGGTGACCTCGAACTTCCGCGACGTGCAGGCGAGCTCGGTTTCCCCGACCACGCAGGTCTCTTCCGCTTCTGCCAGCTGCCCGGTATTGGAGTCCGCCGCGACGACCGTCCGTTCCAGGAGCGCTTCGAAGTCGGCGAGCGAGGCCGGGATCTCCTTGCCGTCCTCCAGGCGCGACACGCGCTCGACGTTCCAGGTGCGCTCGTGGCGCAGCACCCGGAGCTGCTCACGAGTCTCGGCCGTTTCTAGCGTGTACTCCACGACCAGCGCGTCCCCGTCGCGATCCACGACCTCCTCGGTGAGCATCAGAGGTTCATCGAGCGCCGCGCCGCTGAAACGATGCACGAACACATCCCCGACATGGCGTCGGTCGAGTCGCATCACGCTCAGTTCTTCCGCCTCGTCGCTCGCTTCGCCCTCGTCGGTCTCCGGGGCTCCCTCCTCGTCGGTCTCCGCCACGTCGTCGGCGGTGGCAGGCTCCGTACTCTGGGCGCTCTTGGCGCAGGCCGGCAGCAACAGGGTGAGGGCGGCAACGGTGATGAGCTTGCGAGTCATGCCAGCTGCTTGACCCGAACGCTGCCGGTGGGCCAAGAAATGCGCAGCAGTGCTGACGGGTGGCGTCTCGCGTCAGTTCTCGGCTTGCAGCTGGTGACTGTCGCCGACGCTGATCCACTGGTCGAGCTCGAGCCATTCTGCAACCTGCTCGGCTACCTGTGGCAACGCAGTGGCGGCGCCGGTGGCTGCCGTCGCCCCCGCGATGGCGGTCACCCATCCCAGAGGACCCAGCGGGCGGCAACCGAAGAAATGGCTGAGTCCCGGGGTCTGGATGATCGCGGCGAGCGCGGCGGCGGAGGCGGCGCTGGTGCCGATCACGGTGGCGTTTGCCCCACCCGCCAGCAGCGTTTGTCCGAGCTGGGTTCCCACCAGCGCCACCAGCCCGATCGTCCGGGCGCGCTCCTCGCCGGCGTAGATGCGTCCGATCAGCCAGGCTGTGCCCGCGCCCAGCGACGTGATCGCTGCCCGAGCGGCAATGTCGCGGTTGAGTGCCGCCCCGAGCGAGGCATCGGGTCCCTCCTCCGCGAGCGCCTCCAGCGAGTCGCGACTGGCTGGCTGCAGGGCGATGGCCATGGCGGGCGCCACGTCCGTGAGAACGTTGACCAGGATGAGCTGGCGAGGGTTCAGGGGTGGCTTGCCATTGACGAGCCCCCCGAACAACGTGAAGCCGATCTCTCCGAGGTTTCCCCCGATCAGGATCGACACTGCGTCGCGGACGGAGGACCACATGGCGCGGCCCTCGATGATGGCGTCGACGATGGTCTCGACTCGCTCGTCCGTCACGACGACATCAGCGGCACCTCGCGCCGCGGAGGTGCTGCGTTCACCGATCGCGATGCCGACGTCAGCGAGGCGAATCGCGGGCGCATCGTTGGCACCGTCCCCCACCATCGCCACCACGTGGTCCGCTCGCTGCAGCGCGCGGACCACGCGCACCTTCTGGGCCGGGGTCACGCGCGCGAACACCGACACTCGACCGATCCGGGAGTCGAGTTCTTCGTCGGACATCCGGCTCAGCTCCGACCCCGCGATCACGTCGCCGTCGAGCAGCGCGAGCTCCGCCGCGATCGCCTTGGCCGTGCTGGGGTGGTCCCCGGTCAGCATGATGGTGCGGACTCCAGCGTGTCGCAGCCGGTCGAGGGCAGCCGCGGCGGAGGGGCGAACGGGGTCGCTGAAGGCGAGGAACCCTCGAAAGGTCAGGCCTCCAAGATGGTCCAGCTCGACCTCCTCGCTCGTCTCGAGGATCCGCTCCGCGACCGCCAGGACGCGCAGGCCGCGATGCGCGAGCAGACCCGCCAGCACGTGCAGCTGCCCCATGGAGACCGGATCGAGAGCGAGATCCTTGTCCGCGCGTTGCCACTGGGTGCAGTGCTTGAGCAGCACTTCCGGCGCTCCCTTGACGCTGACTACTTGACCGGCGTCGCTTCTGGCCAGGACCGCGTGGTAGCTCCTGCCGGCCTCGAACGACAGTTCGGATTGCCGTCGCCACCCCGGGCAGTCGGTGTCTGCGTGTGCTCCCAGCTGCTCGGCGATTCGCAGGAGTGCCGCATCGGTGGGATCGGTCTGACGTTCGTCGTGGCGCGGTACGGGGGTGGCCCGGAGGGCGGCCTGGAGTGCCGCGAGCCGCGCTCCGGCAAGCCGAGTCGCGCTCTCCTCGTGGGTTCCGTCGGAGATCGAGTGCAGCTCGATTCGACCTTCGGTGACCGTCCCGGTCTTGTCCACGCAGAGCACCTGGACGCGGCCCAGGGCCTCGATGCTACCCGGGTTTCGTACCAGCGCGCCGCGCCGCGCAAGGCGCTTGGCGGACGCGAGCTGAGCCGCAGTCGCCAGGAGGGGGAGCCCCTCGGGGACGGACGCGACCGCGAGACTCACGCCCGAACCGATCAGATCGCCGATGTGGCGGCCGCGGAGCAGTCCCAACCCAACGAGCCCAAGTCCCGAGGTGAGCGCTACCGGTCCCGTCAGATTGATCAGCGATCGGAGTCTCTGCTCCACGCCGCTCTGGGTGCGGCGTGGGGCCGCCGCAGCGGCGCGGTGCGCCTCGGTCTCGTCGCCGACCGCCACGACCAGGGCAGTCGCGCGCCCGGCCGCAATCGAGGTCCCTTCGTACAGCATCGATGTCCGATCGGACACCGTGCTGCTGAAGCTGGGCTGGGAGGACTTGCGCACCGGCAGGGACTCGCCGGTGAGACTCGAAGCATCGACCTCGAGCGAGATCGCCTCGATGAGCCGACAGTCCGCTGGCACAACGTCCCCCGGGTGCAGCTCCAGCACGTCACCGTGAACGAGGTCCGTGGCCTCGACCTCCTCGCGAACCCCGTTGCGCCGCACGATGGCCCGTCGCCGCGAGGTGCGGGACAGGTCGCGGATGGCGCGCTCGGTCAGGTAGCGCTGCACCCCTCCGACGATGGCGTTGAGTCCCATCACGCCCCCCACCATCGCGGCGTCCGACATCGAGCCCACGACCGCGGACAGTCCGGCACCGGCTGCCAGCAGCGGGGCGAACGGATTGAAGAGCTCGTCGGTGATCGCGTCCGTCAATTCGACGATGGCTGGTTTCGTTCGGCGCTGGGGACTCGTGCGGCGGACGATCTCGCGACCCAGCAGTCCGCGCTCCGACGAGCCCAGGCGCCGCAGGGCGCCCTGCGCGTCCAGAGCATGCCAGGGGGTGCGGTCGCGCGGGGGGGGAACCGCTTGCCGGTCGAGCTCGGTGGAGGCGCGGAGCGCGTTTGCCATCGAGATCAGGGTGGCGGTGTTGACGACTGCGAGGACTCGCTGAGTCGTCAGCGAGACGATGCCACCGGCCGAGACCAGCGCGCCCAGCGTGGCCGAGCCGAGGGCGATGTTGACGCTCTGCTTGGCGACATCTCGCGAGGCGACGCAGGCTTGCAGCACGTAGCGGACATCGGACAGATCCGCTCGGCAGATGAGATCTGCACCCCAGGGAGGCGGTTCGCCCTCTCGCACCAGGCCGATACCACAGTCGGCGTTGGCCAGGACCTCGGCATGAGACCCGGTCCCCACGAAGCAGACCGTGCGCCCCTGGCGCTGAAGGCGACGGATGCCGCTCTTGACCCCGACGTTGGCGGGGATCACGTCGTCCGCGTTGAGGCCGGCCAGCAATGACTCGTCGCGGGCAGAAATGACGACGCGCATCTCGGCGTCGTGGGCGGCCATGATCAGCTCCTCGACGCCGGTCTGCTTGACGACGCGCATCTCGACGATGGCGACGACGTCCCGATCCCGCGCCAAGGCGAGGACGAGCGCCCCCTTGCGAGCCAGTGACTCCCCCCGCTCTGCGAGAGGGGCGCCCACTTCGTTGGACAGCAGCTGGGGCGGTCCCAGTGTCCAGCCTTCCTGGCTGCGACACTCCACCGGGTGATCAGCGTCGAACAGCGACTCGGTCCGTGTCCGTGCCTCGCCAGCACCCACCGTACCGTCGGTCAGTACGTCACCGACCTCGAACTTGTCGCGCGTCACCAGGTCACCCTGGAGGACGAGGCAGTCCACTCGGTCGAGCCGGCGCAGCACTTCAGCATCGAGGACCACGACGCCGCGGGCGGCGAGTGACTTGGTCAGTTCGGCGCAGAAGATGTCTCGCCCGAGCTTGGCTGGCTTGGGGAGGGCCCCGAACAGTGCCCCGACGGCTCGCTGCAAGCTGCGCGTCGTGACGAAGCTCACCCCAGCGCCGGCCAGTGACAGCACCCAGGCCCGATCCGCGTACTCCTCGATCGGGCCGCGGGGGAGCTTCATTGGCCGTGCCTCGACCCGAGCGGTCGAGACATTGTGCTGCGTGGGCTGGGCCGAGAGCTCGGGTTCACGGACAATCCACGCTTCGCGTCGGGCCAGCGCTTCGAGCAACAGTGCCCGCTTGTGCAATGCGTCTACCAGCGACGACGTCGGACGCTGAGCGGCGGCCTGGGTGAACGCGCCCACGAGATTCAGTACGTGCTCGGCTCGCTCCACGCCCAGCTGGTCTTCGAGCAGTGTTCGCAGGCGGGTCGCGCGGAACAGCGCGATGATTCCGAGAGCGCTACCCGCGATAGAGCTGGGGGGCAGCGGTGCCACCTTGAGTCCGAGCCCGAGGATCAGGGCCAGCACCTCCGAGGCGAACTCGAGCTGCAACCGCTCGATCGGCTCGGCGTCCGCCGGGTGTTCCGCGCCCCACTCGGCGCTGCCGGGCTGATCGATGTGGGCCGCGCGCTCCGCCTCGTGAACCACTCGTTCGAGCTCGTCCAGCGTGTACGCCGCCTGATCGTAGGCGAACACGACGCGCTTCGTGTGCGGGTTCACCTCGACCCACTTCACGCGCTGGAGCCGGCGACTTGCGCGCGAGACCTGACGCGAGAACTCCTCGAGTTCACTGCCCTCCACCGCACGAAATTCCACGTGGGCCCGAGCTTCGGTCGCGTAGCCGCGGCGTTGGCGCGGTTGGAGCGTGCGCAGCAGGAAACCCATCGAGTCGAGCAATCGCATCGCTCCTGTAGATGACACGGATCGGCTGCGACCTGAACCTGCGGCGACGACAATCCGCGCCGTCGCGGGGAGGTGGAGAACGCCTTCGGCGGCCTGTGGGCCGACTGGAGTCCCCACAAGGCGTCGTGACGCGCTGCGGAGCCCGTGATACCGAGCCGCTCGTCTTGTCGTCCCGTCCCGACCCGTCGCATGCCTTGCTCCACAGCGACCGACTGTCCGAGCTGGAGCGCCGGCAGATCCGCTTCATCCAGCGTTCGCTCGAACCTGGCTGGCTGGCCTCCTTGCTGAAGTGGGGTCAGCGCTACCTGGGAGCGACGTGGATCACCCTGGCGACGAGGCAGTTGCTGAACGTGCACGGGGAGGACCGGCTTCCGGCGCTCGATCCGCGCCAGAGTTACCTGATGGTTGCCAACCATCGCACCTTCTTCGATCTGTACGCGATCACGGCCTACCTCGTCCGTCGCGGGCTTGCGCATCGGATCCTGTTTCCCGTTCGCAGCGGGTTCTTCTACGACCACCCGCTGGGCTTTCTGGTCAACGGGCTGATGAGCTTCTTCGCCATGTATCCTCCGATCTTCCGCGAGCGAAGAAAGCTGGCCCTCAACCCCCTCAGTCTCGACGAGCTCGCCTTCCAGTTGCGAAAAGGGGGCGTGCTGGCTGGCGTCCATCCAGAAGGCACTCGCAATCGGGGAGAGGATCCCTATCAGCTGCTGCCAGCACAACGTGGCGTTGGCCGGGTCGTGCACGCTGCGCGCGTGCCCGTGATCCCCGTGTTCGTCAACGGTCTGGTTGGGGATCTGAAGGCGCAGATCCTGAACAACCTGCATCCGGATGAGCACCAGATCGTGATCGCGTTCGGGGCTCCAGTCGAACTCGACGACCTTCTGGACCAGCCGAGCAGCCCCAAGGTCCACCAGGCGATCGCCGACCGCACCCTGGCCGCTGTCGCGCAGCTGGGCCTCGAGGAGCGGGAGGTTCGTGCCCGGTTGCCGAAGGTGTCCGACCGCTGACCCGAGACGGGCCCGCAGGGCCCCCAGCCGGAACGTCAACGTCCGCGGGGAACCGGCGTCTGATATGCTAGCTGCCCATGGCTGCGGTGAAGCCTCCCCCCGACGGCGGCGATATTCCGGACCTGAGCCTGCCGCCTCCTGCCGGTCGCGCGCCTTCGCCCGGTTCTCCGGCGGGTGAGGCGCGGAAGCCGCAGCTGGGGGAAGACGACATCGACTGGCTGGAAGACTTCGGGGCGGTCCCTGCCCAGCCCACCACGGCTCAGCCGCGAGGGCGCCAGCCGCTCGTGTCCGCGGACTTCGACTGGATGGAGGACGCTCCCGCAGCGCCCGGCAAGCCCGCCCCGCCAGGCGGAGGCGGCGTCGAGATGGACTGGCTCGACTCGGGATCGGCCGGGGGCAAGGCAGCGGGGGGGCGCTACGCTGGAGGCGGCTTCGAGTTCGACGACGATCTGGCGGACGACTTCGCCGCCGATGGCGGGGGGATGGAGGTCGCGACGCCGCTGGCGGCGAGCCCTCGTCGGGATCTTCCGTCTGGCGTCACGCCGCCGCTCGAGGACCTCGAGATCACCGACGCCGAAGTGGCGACGGTCGCCCGCTACGGGCCGAAGCCAGCGGGTTTCCCCCTCGCGCCCATCTACGCCGTCCGGGTGTTCCAGAGGCGGCGCGCGCTGGCCGCGCAGGTGAAGGCGCTTCGCGCGCAGCTTCAGCGGGTCGAGAGCGCTCGGGACGAGGTGCTGGCGGACGTGGCCGCCAACTGGCGTCCCCGGCTGACCCAGGACGAGCGCTTCCACTCACTCTTCCAGGGGGTGGACGATGCGGAGCGGCGTCTCGGGGTGGAGACTTCGCGGCTGGCTGACGCGAACGCCGGCTACCGGGATCGGGTGCGAGAGTTGGAGACCCAGCGCGACCGGCTCGAGCGGCGACGGGCCGAACTCCTGGAGGTGGAGTCTGGGCTGGCGGCAGACCTGGCCGCGCGCGAAGACGAGCATCGACGCCTGGCCGCACAGCTGCAGCGAGTTCGGATCGTGTTGCGCAACGCGGCTCAGCTCGAAGCGCGGGCGGGGGATCCCGCTGCTGGAGGCCGCCTGCCGCCCGATCACGCGGCCCGGGTCGCCAGCGCGAAGCGGCAGCTGCCCATCGCCGAGCAGGCGGAAGCGGCGCAGCGCCAACATGTCGATGAAGCCGGTCGCCGCTTGCGCGAGGCACGCTCCAACACGCAGGTCGTCAACCAGGAGCTCCGGCAGCTCGATGCGCAGCGGCGCCAGCTCGACCGGCAGTTCACCCAGGAGTCGAGCACTCGATCGCTACAGGTGGCGGAGGGGGAGGCCGAGAAGCGGACGGCTGGGGCCGATGTGACGCGAGCCCTGCTGGCCACCGACCTCGGTGCCGAGCTCGGCGACGACGAACTAGCGGAGCTGAAGGCGCAGGACGCCAAGGTGCGGCGAGCTGCTGGGGAGTTCCACCGGCACGCGCTGGCGCTGGACGCCTACGATCGCCAAAGCTACCGGAGCGGTGTCTTGCTTCTGGGAGCCAGCGCTGGCCTCGTGCTGCTGCTCGTCTTGGGCGTTGCGTTCGGGGCCTGCGTGGGGCGGAGCACTCCTGCCCCGGACTCGCGGGGGAAGCCGGTCGCACCGCCGCCTGCCGACGACGGTCGGTTCAACGCCAGCGAGGAGGAGTGGGAACGGAGCAAGTAGCTCAGGTCTGGAGCGCGGAGCGAAGACGCTCGAACTGTTCGCGCTCCTCCTCGTCGACACGTCCGTCGACGTAGATCACCGCCCGCACGGCCTCGATGAATGCCCGCCGGTGTTCCCGGGGCACGAGATCGGGGTCCAGCTCGCTGGGTGCAGGGGCCACGTTCAGCCACTGCTCCACCTGCGAGCGCTCTGCGGCGCCCAGGGCGAAACGTTGCATCAGCCGCTCGACGAAGCGGCGCTCGCGTTCGTGGATCTCGAGATCCGTCCACGCGAAGGCGCAGACGAACTTGAGCAACAGCAGGCGCGCTTCCGGGGTGAGGGTGTCGAGCACGGGATGGAGCGTACCGCTTTTCGGGACACGACGCACTCGCGCGGGCGCGTCAGGCGATGGACACGAGCCAGTCGTGGTAGCGCTCCGTCTTGCCCGTGACGGCGCGCAGGTACGCCCGCTGGAAGAGCGCGGCGAAGGTGCGCTTTCCGGTGGGGAAGGTGACTCCGTCGAGTTCTCGGACGGGGGTTACCTCGGCGGCCGTGCCGGTCAAGAACACCTCGTCGGCGCGGGTCAGGTCCTCCCGTGTGAAGGGCCGAATGGTGACCGGGACCTCGTGCTCGGCTGCGATCTGGAGGATGCAGTCGCGCGTGATGCCTGGCACGATCGACGACGCTTCGTCGTTCGTGAACAGGCGCCCGGCGCGGATGAAGAAGACGTTGCCGCCGGTGGCTCCGGATACGGTCCCGTCTTGGTTGAGGAGGATGGCGTCGTCGCAGCCGTGATCGAGCGCTTCGTGCGCCGCCAGGACGCCGTTGGCGTAGTGCCCGCTGGCCTTCGCCATCACCGGCAGCATCGTGTGGTGCACTCGGCGCCAGCTGGAGATCATGACCTTGATGCCGTTGCGCAGCGCCCCTTCGCCAAGAAACGTACCCAGGCGGCGCACCGCGATGAAGACGTGCACCGGGCAGCTCAGTTTCGGCTTCAGGTCGATCGGACCGTGGCCGAAGTAGGCAAGCGGACGCACGTAGGCGTCTTGCTCCTCGTTGGCGCGCGTGACTGCGACCACTCCCTGGACGAGGTCATCGAGCGAGTACGGAATGCGCATTCCGTACAGACTGGCCGAGCGCAGCATCCGCGCGACGTGGTCGCGAGGGCGGAGCAAGGCTGGCCCTTGCCCAGTTGGATAGATGCGAATCCCCTCGAAGACTGCGGTGCCGTAGTGCAGCGCGTTGGCGTAGTAGTGCACCTGCAGATCACTCGCCTCGCGCAGTTCTCCGTCGTACCAGATCCAGCGCGCGAGCTCCTGGCTCTGCGACCGGGAGAGGGACAGTTGCTCGTCTTCCGGCACGTCGCCGAAGCCTGGCCACTCGGATTTCAGCGAGGTCATCGCTGCAGTTCTACCAGTGTTCAGGGTGGCATTCGAGTCCGGCGAGTGACTGGTTGGTCGCGCTGAAACCCATTCCCGTGCCTTGCGTACCTTCACTGCTGCATTCTGCGCACCGGAGGGTTCATGACACTGCCATCGAGGCTCCCCCAGTCGGCTTTCTTGGTCGTTGCTGCCCTCGCGCTCTCGTGCGCAGCGTGCAGCTCCGACGCTGACCCGCCGCGCACCGACCTTGGCGCAGAGGGGACCGGGGGGGCGGCGTCGCAGGGCACCGGCGGCAGTGGCGCCTCCGGGTCGTCTCCAGGCGGCTCCGGCCCTGATGCGACGCTCCCGCCCGGGTATCCAGCAGGACCCTTCGGGGGGACCGTCGGAGACATCATCTACGACTATCAGTTCGAGGGCTTCGTCAACGAGTCCGCGGTTGGCGATCCTCTGGAGCAGCGGTGGGAGCCCTACTCGATGAACGCGATGCGCGACGCGGGGAAGTCCTACGCGCTGCTCGTGCTGGCGGAGACCTGGTGCATTGGATGTCGCGCCACGGCGGGGCACCTCGGGACGCGGGCCGACGAGCTCGCCGCACTCGACGCTGTGGTCGTCGAAGTGCTTCTGAGTGGCGACCGCGGCGAGCTCGAGGCGTGGGTCGAGACGTACGATCTGACCGTCACCACGGTGTTCGCGACGAGCTCCTCGATGTCGCGCGACCTCGGGGGCCGCGAGCGAGGCGTCATCGTGGATCTTGCCACGATGCAGATCGTGTACAACCGACTGGGTGCTTTCAGCGCCGACAGCACGCTGCTCGAGGATGCGCTGACCGAGCTCGCGGCGCGTGGAGCGGTCGGTAGCTGACGAGGCTTGGACCGGCTATTCCGCCCCGAACACGAGTCGCACGACCCACAGCCCACCGACCCAGGCGCCAGCCGCCGAGCCCAAGATCGACAGCACCACCACCAGCAGGACCCGGGTGAACCGGTTGCGATAGATGCCCCGAATGCTGGTGATGTCGTCGGTGATGCGCTCGCAGTCGTCCACCGTCGGACGGCGCAGCCACGCTTCGACGAGGCCCGTGACGACCCCGACGGGGAGCGCAGGGTTGAGCGACGTGATCGGCGAAGCCACTGCGGCGGTGAGAATCGTCAGGGGCTTGCCTCCCGCGATGGCCGTCCCGATCAGCGCCAGGAGCGCATTGGGGAGCAGCCAGGCGTACATCATGTGCTCGAAGGTGTCCTGCCCGAGTCGGAAATAGCCCCACGCGAACGCGCTCAGCACGATGGCGGGAATCACCCACTTCAGCGCCTGTCCGAATCGCGAGGGGGGTGGCACTCGCTCCAGCGCCTCTCGGTCGATCGGTCGGTTCAGCTCCTCGAGCATGCCCGGCACGTGCGCCGCGCCCACGAT
This sequence comes from Polyangiaceae bacterium, assembly GCA_050304295.1. Lineage (GTDB taxonomy): Bacteria > Myxococcota_A > Polyangia > Polyangiales > Polyangiaceae > JAFGBI01. Next base: position 54,982 of record JBNLDK010000010.1, on the reverse strand, counting down.
CGCCACCACCTTCGCGCCCGGCGCCTCGCGTACCTTGGAGATCAGGTACTGGTTTCTCTCGTCGATCAGTGGTTGCTTGACCTGGGGCATGACCTTGGCGAACTCGGTCAGCATGTCGTTCATCTGCCCCTGCTCTTTGAGCTTCTCGATATCCTCCTCGCCAATCTCGTCCTCGATCGAAGAGAACGGCGCGATCAGCAGCACGCTCAGCAGGCGGGACTGATTCCACCACGAGAGGTTGCGCCAGGTACGCCGGAACGTTGCCTGGATGTTGCGGTCCGCCAGGACCAGCTCGGCACCGACTTCCTCCGCCTTGCGCACCGCCGCGAGCATCTCCGCGCCTGGCTGTACGCCAAGCTTCTTGCCGATCCGGCGCTGGATACTCGAAAGTGCCGTGTTGGCGAGCAAGAGCCCCACCTTCTTTTGGCGCACGACCTGAAAGATGTCGAGCTTGCGCCAGTACTCGTCGTCAGTCAGGGAGCGGTACCGGATCTCGTCCAGCTCCACGCAGACGGAGTCGGGTCGCTCACGCTCGATGACGGTCTGGACTTCCTCGACGCTCTTCGGCGAGACGTGGGCTGTGCCCACCAGGATCAGCTCCTTGCCTTCGTAGGTGACTCGCTTCACGTGTTCGCCCGTGACGGGAGGTGCGGCATCGGGTCGGGGCTGGACATCGTCGGTCGCCGGTGGGCTGGGGTCGGATTGCAGATCGCTCATCGGGTCGTTCCAAGGGTCGCGGACCCTAGCACGTCTTTAGCGGCGGGATTTGGCCTTGCGGGCCCGCCAGTCGGGGGCCGAGCGGACCGCTCGGCCTCGTCTCGGATTCCCAAGGCGTGTGACTCGGAACAGACTGCGGGCGCCATGTTCTCGTCGCGCGGCCCCGCACACCGTGACCCCAACGCCCACAGTCGAGCGGTCGCCACTGCGCGCGCCAGCGGCCGGCAGCTGCTCGACCTGACCCGCTCCAACCCGACAACCTGCGGACTTCACTACGATTCCGAAGCACTGGAGGGGGCGCTGCGAGACCCCATCCTCCACCGCTATGCGCCCGACCCTCGGGGGCTCCTCGGCGCTCGCGAAGCGGTGGCCGGCCTTTGGGCCGCGAGGGGCGTGAAGACGTCTTCGGACCGGGTGCAGCTGACGGCGAGCACCAGCGAGGCCTACGCTCTGCTCTTCAAGCTGCTCTGCGATCCGGGGGACGAGGTCCTTGCTCCGCAACCCAGCTACCCGCTGTTCGAGCTCCTTGCCGGCTACGAGGCGGTGCACCTGCGTCCCTACCCGTTGCAGTACGACGGCGCCTGGCACGTGGATCTGGACGCGGTGCGATCGGCGGTGACCCCGCGCACCCGCGCGCTGCTCATCGTCAGCCCCAACAACCCAACCGGGTCGTACTTGACGCGCGACGAGCTGGCAGGGCTGGTCGAGCTGGGGTTGCCGCTCATCTGCGACGAGGTGTTTGCCGACTACCCGCTGCGTTCCGATCCGGGTCGAGCTCGGTCGGTGCTGGAAGCTCGAGACGGGCTCGTCTTTGCCCTCGACGGGCTATCGAAGCTGGCGGCGATGCCGCAGCTCAAGCTGGCGTGGATCACCGCAGGGGGTAGCCCCGGGTTGGTCACCGAGGCGCTCGAGCGACTCGAGGTGATGGCGGATTGCTACCTCTCGGTCGCGACCCCGGTCCAGCTGGCGGCGGGGAGACTGCTCGCGCTGCGCGGGCCGATCCAGGCCCGGATCCAGCAGCGCCTGCGCTCCAACCTCGCGACGTTGCGGGCGGCGTGCGCGGCTTCCCCGGCAACGCTGCTGGATCTGCAAGGCGGCTGGTACGCCGTGCTGCGGCTGCCTTCCGTGCTCGGTGAGCAGCAATGGGTGGAGCGGTTGCTCGAGGACGGGGTGAGCGTCCAGCCCGGATGGTTCTTCGACTTTCCGGGCGAGCCCTTCGTCGTGCTCAGCCTGCTGACCCCCGAGGATGACTTTGCAGGCGGGGTTGACAAAATCACGACGCGCGTCAGCCGCGAATGCGGGTGACGCGCGTCGACTTGGTGGCCGCGCAGCTCAGCAGCGGCGCCGCTGGCGGCGCACGAGCAGGCCGAGACCCAGGAGGAGTGACAGCGCGCCGGCGCTTCCACTGGAGCCGGCGGGAGCTCCCGCCGTGCGGCATCCGCAGCCCTTCTTGCTTCCCGGGGGCACCGGGGGCGGCATGCTGGGGTCGTCCTCCCGGACCTCTTCGAAGTCCATGCTGTTTTCGTTGACGTAGCCGTCCTGATCGGAGTCGTCCGCGGCTTCTTCGTCCTCCGCGTCCTCCTTCTCCTTGTCGCCTTCCTTCTCCTTCTTGTCGGCGAAGACCATGGCGCGACGGTCGATGACCTCGTTCTCCCCTTCGAGGTAGAGGGTGATCGGCGTGCCCAGGATGGCGCCCGTGCGGCCGTTGCGGATCGTCACGCGGTACTCACCCGCGTCGAACCCGTGGGCGCGGGTGATCTTGAAGGCGAAGCGGGTGCGACTCTGGATCTTGCCGGAACCCGGGTCCAGAAATCCGAGATCGACACTCTCGATGATCTCCTGCGAGTTCGGCGTGGGAACCCTGCGCAACTGCGGTTCCGGGTGGCTGTCGTCCCGGTACCGCTCGTAGTACACGGTCTGCTTGAACTCGAACTTGACCGGCACGTGCGCGAAGTCGGGGGGCTTCGGCAGGTAGACCGACATCTCGAGGTTCCAGTTGCTCTGGGAGCCGACGACGTTTTCCTTTACGCGCGTCTGCTTCCACTGGACGCGTCCGTACGCGAACGCGCTCGAACTGAGCAACAGCACCGCGATGACGGTGCACAACGCGACCCAGTGGCGAGCGAGGTGGGAAAACTGGCTTCTCATGGGTTCACCTCCGACTATCAGCGCCGGCCACGCTAGCACGGTCGGGCGCGCTCGTGGGACGACGTTTCCGGCTCTCGATCGCAGTTCCGGTCACTGCCGCGGCCGTCGCCAGCAGGGCGACGAGCCCAAACGTCTGACCCGGGCTACGTGGCCCCAGGCCGGTGAGGTCCAGGACACCGAGCACGATCAGGTGGCCCACGTAGGCGACGAGCGCATGGCGTCCGATTTGCGTGAGAGCGCTCGCGGGCGCCTTCTGCAGCCAGCGCTCCGCCGCCATCAGCAAGCGCATGACGAGCAAGAGGGGTGCAAACAGACCGAGACACCCGGCGACGGTGTGGTTCCAGAAGAAGAGGCGGGACGTGGTCGCGGGGACGGTGAAAATTTCCGCCAGGGCGACCTCGCCCCCGTAGTCGGGGTGGAGCGAGAGGTGCAGCTGGGTCCAGTCGGCACCCGACCACGACACGAGCAGCAACGGCACCACCGACGCAGCGAGGGCCCAGTCGATCGCCCGGTGACCCGCAGCGCGGTAGAGTTGCCCCAGCAGCGCCCCGACGGCAGTGAACGTGAGCAGGGGCACAGCGCCTCCGGGACCCGCGTTCAGTCCGGGCAGCGAGAGCTGGAGCCACTCCAGCCCCCCCGCGACGGCAAGTCCGGTGACGGCGACCGCTCCCGTAGCCCGACGGGGCCAGGCCGTGGCCAGGGCGCAGCCATTGGCAGCGACGGCCACGGCAATCGCGGAAAGAATGCCAGGAGATAGCAGGAGATCGGGTAGCGCCAGGCCGTAGTGGGGCACAAACAGCACGACGGCGAACCCATAGAGGAGGAGGGCACGCGCCAGTAGTCGATGGAGCCACCGGCGCTGGCTGCCAGCCCGTTCGCGCGACAGCACGAGCGAGAACCCCACGATGAAGAGGAAGCTTGCCGCAATGAAGGGCTCGCCCCACATCGTCCAGGCGAGTACCGCCTCGGCGCCGGCCTGCGCACCGTGCCAGGCCCGGTCGGGCTGCAGTCGCCTCGCGTGCACCACGAACATGAGGAGAACGGCGAGTCCACGAAAGGCGTCGATTCCATGCTCGCGAGGCGGTCTCCCGGGCGGTGGCATGGGCCGAGGGTAGGAGAGACGCCGACCTCCCGTCTCGGGTTTTGGCGTTCGTCTTCCGGCCCGCTCTCCGGGGCTGGTGATTGGTCACTGGTCGGTTCGCACGCTGCAGGGGGCGCCTCCGACCGTTCCCAGTCCGCAGCGTCGCGGTGGCTTCGCGCGACCCGGCGGGCCCTCGGTCGGCACGCAGCCAGGAACGGTGAACGGCCGGGAAGCGACGATTCCTGAAACGCCAACTGCGCCGAACGTCGATCTCTATCCGCCGCGCGCGCGGGTCGAGCTCGTGGGGCTCAGTCTCCCGCGAATGACTCGTCGTCGTCGTCGCTCCCCTCGGGAGGAGGGGAGGGTACGGTGTCGCGACCGGGCACCTCGAGGGTGATGTCGGTGGACGCCTCCGTGGGCCACCCGTGGAGCCCGTAGCGTGTCTCCGACTCGGGACCGTCGTCGGGAGGTGGAGTGCGCAGCGTCGGCATGGGTTGATACCCTCCCAGGTTCGGTGGGGGGGAGGGCACGGTCAGCGAGTGCTCTCCGTCTGCAATCGTTTCCCGCTGGGGGGCTGAAGATCCCTCGAACTTCGTCACGGCGCGCCTCGCGGGCTCATCATAGGCCATTTTTGTAGATTGCCCAGCAACGAGCACCGATCCGCGTCTCGAGTTGGGGAATCCTCAGGCGAGATGCCTGTCGTGAGGTCGCGTGGACCCGCTAGCGGGGTCAATAACTACAAAAACTATGTCCGAGCAGGTTCGTTTCCGGCAGCGCCTTGAGCGCTCACCGCGCAAACGAAGAGCGTGCCGCCGGTGTCGGATCCGAGGTCCGCGCCGAGAGGGGTGAGGCAGGTCAGGCGACTGGCGGCTGTGTACCAACGCCCGCGGTGCTGCAGTCGGCCTGCGCACAACCAGGCCTGCACCGACCAGGCGCTCCCGAGCCAATCACGCGGGGTGGCGATGGCCTCTGCACCGCCCAGGTGTAGCGTCTGCAGTTTCGCCTGGTGCGTCACGAGCCAGGTGCTCAGAAGCCCGCCCGGTGTTGCCTCTTCCCGGGGGGGGTATGCGCTGCGTGCACGCTCGACTCGGACCGCTGCCGCGCCCGCCCCGGAGAGGGCGTCCGGCTTGGCGATGCGCAGGGCGAGCCGCTCGATGGGTGGCTGCACCGCGAAGAGCATCGCAGACAGTTCCTCCGCCGCCGTTTCCAGCAGTTCGTAGCGACGAAAGACCAAGAGCTCCCGCACCTGCTGCGCCACGATGTCGTAGTCGCACGTGTCGTCCAGTCGCCCGCTGCGTCCGGCGGCCGCGAGTTCGGTGCCCAGCTCGACATCGACGATCACCCGCTGGGCACGATGGCGCTCGTGGGGTCGCACCCCGATGACGCACTCGACCTCGAGCCCTTGGATCTCGATCCGGTCCATCTCAGTGCGTGACCGCGGGCGTCGGATTGTGCTCGGCGATCGTCAGGGGCCAGCAGGCGTGGTCGCGGTGCCACTCGTCGCGCGGTGACCACCGCCAGTCCACGTACAGATCGTAGTGGTCTGGGATGGGGGGCAGCGGGACACCGAACGTTCGGGTCCGGTAGCGACTGGTCACCGACCGGTAGGAGAATACCTCACTGTACGTTTCGAGCCCGGTGCGAGCCACCAAGGCGTATCGCACCTCGAAGGACTGGTTCACCTCATCGGCGCCCAGGCGGAAGTAGGCGTGAACCTCGAGCGGAAGCAAACCCCGCGGCGGCTTGGGCGCCTTGGGCGGCACATTGATCTGTTCGACCAGGTTGAACAGCGTCACGTTGTTCGACTGCTGATCGAGCGAGGACCCCACGGTCACGGCGAGCAGATAGCAGGAAGGCACCGCTCGCGTGCTTACAACGTCGCGGTCGATTGTGCGACCGATACCTGGGAGTCGGACGATTCCCGTGGTCCCGCTACTTGAGCAGCCAGCCGAAAAGTAGGTGCCGGCTCGTTTCTCGCGCCAGCTGCTGGATCGAGTCGACCAGGGGAATGCCCACGGGGCAGACGTCCACGCAGTTCTGCGCCTTGCCACAGTCGGCGACGCCTCCCGTTCCCATCAGACCCTCGATCCGGGAGGTCTTCTGGAGGGTTCCGGTCGGATGGGAGGTGACGAGGCGGACCTGGTTGATGGCGGCCGCGCCGACGAACTCGCTGTGCTCCCCATATTGCGGGCAAGCGTCGAGGCACGAGCCGCAATTCATGCAGCGGCTCAGGGGGTAGAGCTGCTGCTGCTGCTCCTGGGACTGGAGAGGACCCGGACCGAGATCGTGTGTTCCGTCGACGTCGATCCAGGCGCGCAGCTGCTTGAGCGTCGTGAACATCCGCGAGCGGTCGACGGCGAGGTCACGGATGACTGGAAACTTGCGCATGGGCTCCAGGGAAACGACTCGTCCTCGGCCCACCAGCTCCTCGATGCGAGCGCTACAGGCCTGGCGAACGCGCCCATTGATGAGCATGGTGCAAGCGCCGCAGACCTCCTCGAGGCAACTGCACTCCCAGGCCACGGGCGCGACGTGCTCGCCTTCGATGGTGATCGGATGGCGCCGGATGTGCTGCAGGGCGCTGATCACGTTCATCCGGGGTGCGAGGGGGATCTCGAACGTCTCCCAGCGGCGCGTCTCGACGCGCTCGGGTCCATCTTGCCGCCGCACCTTGAGTCGGAAGGTCGCCCCGTGACGAGCAGCGAGTGGTGGCTCGGACCGCGGTGCTGGCGAGTCGGCGGCTTCCCTCGGCGTGGTTGAATCGGTGACTGCCGGTCCGGCGTCCGCGGGTGAAGCGGTCGGGGTCGCTCTTCGCTTCTTCTTGGCACGCTTCGTGGCCATCTACTCTTGCTCCTCGGTGGCCGTGCCGTGCGCCGCGCCCGCCTGGTCGTAGGTACGGGCGCGCGGGGTCACCAGGCTCGTGTCCACCGCGTCCGTCACGGAAACGGTGGTGCCCGCACAGTCGTAGGTGAACTCTTTCACGAAGGTTGGCGACCCGTCGTCGTTGCAGGTGGCCAGCGTGCTGCGCAGCCAGTTGAGATCGTCACGTCCAGGGGCTGAGGGATCGCGCGTGGGATCGAGCGCGGGCTTGTAGTGCGCGCCACGACACTCCTGTCGGCGCCGCGCTCCGCTGGCAATCACAGTCGCCAGCGTCAGCATGTGGTCCAGGTGCCGAAGGTGCTGCGCACTCTGGTTGAGCACCGTGCCGCGGTCGGTGAGTGCCACGCGAGAGCTGCGCTCGCGCAGCTCGGCGATCTTCGTCAGCGCCTGCCCGAGGCCCGCGTCGGTGCGCTCCGTCGTGCATTCTCGTAGCATCACCTCGCCGAGTTCGTCGTGGAGCGCGAAGCCGTTTTCGGTCGGTCCCCCGCCGTTGCGGTCGAGGAGCGCCGCGTAGCTTGCGGTCTGGGCTGTCTCCTCGCGATCGAACACCGAGCCCGGCAGGTCGAAAGCGCTCCGGGCGAGCGAGTCGCGATAGGTGGCAATGGCCGGGCCGGTCACGAGTCCGCCGTAGAGGCAGCTGAGGAGCGAGTTGGCGCCGAGGCGGTTGGCGCCATGGTACTGATAGTCGCATTCACCGACCGCGTAGAGCCCGGGAATGGAGGTGGCGTGGTTGCGAGGCGAGCCCAACACGATGTTGCCACCGTGGTCGGCCTCGTAGTCGACCCAGAGCCCTCCCATGCTGTAGTGCACGGCCGGGAAGACGCGCATCGGCGTCGTGTAGGGATCCGCGCCGGCGAACTTCGCGTAGATCTCTAGAATGCCAGCCAGCCGGGTCTGCAACACACGTCGATCGAGGTGGGTGACGTCGAGGTAGACGGCCTGCTCGTTGCGGCGGGTCGTAGCATCGTAGAGCCCCTGTCCGTCGTGAAAGCACAGCCGAAAGATGGCTCGCGCCGCAATGTCCCGGGGCACCAGGTTGCCGTAGCCGGGGTAGAGGCGCTCGAGGAAGTAGTCGCGATCCCCCTCCGGGATGTCCCCCGGTGATCGGCCATCGCGCGCGTCCTTCGGAACCCAAAGTCGACCCCCTTCGCCGCGGGCGCTCTCGCTGATCAGCCGGAGCTTGTCTGCTCCCGGGATTGCCGTGGGGTGGACCTGGATGAACTCCCCGTTGGCGTAGACCGCGCCGGCGCGGAACGCCACGGCGCTCGCACTGCCGGTACACTGCAGGCTGTTCGTCGAGCGTCCGAAGACTGCCCCAAGTCCTCCTGTTGCCAGGCAGACCGCGTCTGCAGGGAATGCCTGGCAACGCATCGTTTGCATGTCCTGGGCGACGATGCCCACGGCCACTCCGTTGTCCTCGCGGATGATCCCCACCAGGTCGGCGTGCTCGAGGCGGCGCACGAGTCGCTCGCCGGGAACGGCCAGTCCCCGGCCGTCGGTCACGTCCACGGTTTCGTAGCGTCGCACCTGGTCGTCGAGCGCGTACACGAGCTGTTGCCCAGTCGTGGCTCCGGCGAAGGCTGTACGGTGATAGAGAGACCCGCCGAACCGGCGGAAGTCGAGCCGCCCCTCAGGCGTGCGGTTGAAGGGTACCCCCAACCGGTCCAGCAGCTGGATCAGGCCGGGCGCGGCCTGTGTCATCCCGTTGACGGGCGGCTGATGGGCGAGAAAATCGCCGCCGTACACCGTCTCCTCGAGATGAACGCGGGGACTGTCGCCCTCGCCCTTGGTGTTCACCGAAGCGTTGATCCCGCCCTGCGCGCAGACCGAATGCGAGCGACGAGCGGGCAGGAGACTGACGAGAAGGACGGGCACGCCCGCCTCGCACAGTTTCAGAGTGGTCATCAGTCCCGCCAGACCACCGCCCACGACGATCACTCGCCGCACTCGACCGCGTTCACTCTTCCTCTCGGTGGTGGTCATCAGGGGGCCTCATCCCGAGCGGTGGCCCGGTCCGTGTCTGCGCGCGTGTCGCGACAGGTGATGGCTGGTGACTCGGCGTCGCGACCGGGGGCGTCGAAGACCAGCCGTGAGCCGGTCGCGTAGTAGATGATCGTGCTCGCCCCGATCGCGAAGAGGAGGACGCCGAGGACGGCGGACACCCCGGCGACGAGCCGATTGGCGCGTTGCGACACGGTGATGCCCCAGGAGAAACAGAACCCGGTGAGCCCCACGGCCAAGTGGTAGGTGGCGGCCGCGGTCCCCAGCAAGTAGACGATGGCCACGACGGGCACGCCCGTCGCCTCGGTGGACGAGAGCGTGTCACAGAGTGTCGGGAAGAAGTCCGTCTTCTCCATGGTTCCCAGCAGCACCGGGAGGCGCAGTGCTGCTACGTGGTAGACCAGGAACGCGAGCAGGGCGACGCCCGTCACCCGCTGCATCAAGTAGGTCCAATTGCGGTGCTGAGGATACCGTCCCACGTTCGGGCGTGCCTCGAACGCGATAGCCAGCCCGAAGAGCGCGTGAAACAGCAGTGGAACGACGATCGCCACGATCTCGACGACCATCAGGTAGGGCACGCTGTCGATGGCGCCGACGGCCTCTTCGAAGACGTGCCGGCCTTGCATCGCCTTTGCGTTTGTCCAAAGGTGAAAGACCAGGTAAACGCCCAACGGCAGGACGCCGGTCAGTGAATGCAGCTTGCGCAGCACGAAGGCGCGACGTTCCCGCGACGACAGTTCCCGTGACTCTGGTTGGGACAAGACGAGACCCTCGAGCGGTCCTGGATCCGTGCCAGAAGGACGGGGGGCCCGCTGTCGCGTGCTACGGGATGCGCGCGGTGCCGTCAAGCGTCACGTGGCGACTCGTCGCGCGCATCACCCTGATATCATTGACTTTGGGGTTGGCCCTGGGGGGCTGCCACCGGGGGGATGCCGAGGCGGCTCGTCCCGCTGCCACCCTCGCTGACTCGGCGGTGGCTCAGGCCGAGTTTCGTCGGATCCAGCGGGACTGGCTGGCTCTGCCTCCCGGTGAGCGCGCGCAGCTCGAGGAGCCGCTGCAGGCGTTCCTGGACCGCTACCCGCTGGATGACTTGGCCCGTACGGCCCGTGTCTACTTGGCGTTCATCCTCATCCGTGGGGGGCGGCTGGACGAGGCTCGGCGCCTCATTGAGCCGGTTCGTCGCGGGCCGCAAGGGAGTGTCCGCGACTTTGCGGCGGTTGCGGATGGCGGCATCCTCATTCGGGAGGGGCGTCCGGAGGAAGCGCTCCGATTGCTCCAGCCGCTACGGGGCAAGATCGTCGACCCAGCGGAGCGTCTTCTGTTCGGAGAACAGCTGGTGCACGCCGCGCTCGAGAGCGATCGCTGGTCGGCCGCGACCGCCGCGATGATCGAATGGATCGCCGAAGCGGATCCGGAGCACCAGGCGGGCGTTCAGGCCGCGGTGGCGCTCCTGGTCCAGCGCATTCCCGCTCCCGCGCTCGAGCGCGTCTTGGGGGATCTGGACGCCGCAGCCGCCTCGCGTAGCGAAGCGACGTCGCGGGCGCCGGCGCGCGACTTCCTCCGTGAAGTGGTGCGCGGCCACCTGAGCCAGGTCGCTCTGCGCCGTCGCGACACGGAGCTGGCACAGCGCCTCGTCGAGTCGGGACCCGCCACCCTGTTGCAGGACGAGTCCGGGCTGGCGCTGCTGGCCCTGGCGAGCAGCGGACACATCGACCCACGAGTGGCGGGGCGGTCGGTGGGGCTGCTGCTCAGTGTTCACTCGGAGCGGGCGCGACGTCGGTCGGCGGCCGCTGCGGCGGGGATCGCTCGCGCGCTGGGGCTCCCGGCGGCCAGCCGTGGTGGCGACAGTGTCCGCTTGCTGCTGCGCGACGCCACCGGCCCGGGTGAGGGCGTCGTGGAAGCGCTGGCAGGCCTGGCCGGTGACGGGGCCGCGATCTTGGTCGCGGGTGTGACCGAGGCGGACGCCACGGTGGCGCAGGAGTTTGCGGAGCGGGTTCGGATCCCCGTGGTCCTGCTCCACCCGGCTACCACCCCGCCGGCGGCCGATGGCTTCACCTTCATGCTGGGCGAAGAACAGCAGCGGGTCGTCACGGCGTTGACCTCCACCATGGAGTCTGGCGGGGCCGGCCAGTGGGTGGTTCTGCGAGACATCGAGGACACCTGCTCCGCTGCTTCGGCGGGGCTGGGCCCACCGCGGCTGCCGGTGGCCACGTGGAGCCAGACAGGTGTCACGGGGGTCGTTCTGCTGGGGGACGAGGGGTGTGTTCGCGAGCTCGTCGGCGCGGTCGACGCCAGCCGGTTCCGGCCGCGGTTCGGGCTGGGGCTCGAGGCGACGACAGCGGTTCCCGAGTTGTCCGAGCGGGTGCCGCTCGTGGTCGTTGCCGCCGGGAGCTATCCCGCGCCCCCTGGATTTGCGGCGCGGCTGTCGGATCCGGGCCCGAGGCCGCAGTGGCTCGACTGGTACGACGCTCTGGGACAGGATGCGGGCACCTTGGCCAGGACCGTTCTTCGGCAATTCCCCCTCGAGCGGATCGAGGACCTGGCGGTCGTTGCTCGGCTGCATCGACGGGCTCGAGACGAGCTGGCGGTGGCGGCTCCCTCCCTCGCGACGACGCAGGCTCGCGGCTTTGCGGGGCGCCGCGTCATAGCTCGCGAGCTCACGGGGGTTCTGGTCGATCCACCCGGCCCCGGAACGAAACCATGAACGTGGAGATCCAGCTACCCACTCGCCGCTCCACCGTGAAGCTGGCACATCGCGTTGCCCCCCTCCTTCGCGGGGGGGATCTCGTGGTGCTTGTCGGATCGCTTGGAGCAGGCAAGACATTCTTCACTCGCGCCCTGTGCCGGGCGCTCGGGCTGCCCGAGTCGATCGCTGTGACCAGCCCCACCTTCACTCTGGTACACGAGCTCGAGACCCGCCCGCCCATCGCTCATGCAGATGTGTATCGTCTCGAGCAGCCGAGCGCTGTCCGTGAGCTGGGCCTGGAGTCGATGCGCGACGACGGCTTCGTGGTCGTCGTCGAGTGGGGGGAGCCGTTCATCGAGCTGCTTGGGGGCGACGCTCTCGTGATCGAGTTGCGACTGGCTCCCGGTCGCGGAGCCGTGGTCCGCGCCACGGGACCCCGCTCCGAGCAGCTGGTCCGAGCGATCGCCTAGCTTAGCAATGGCTGGGACTTTGGCTCCGGGGGCTCCTGGGCCCTACGTTCCGGGCGTCCCCCCGCGCGGGGACGACAGCCCGATTCGGTCCGGTCCATCGTCTTCGAAGCGAGACCGGCACGATCGATGACGAGGGCGAGTTTCTTTCGCGCTCCTGGCGGTTTCTAGCCCGCGGTTTGGCTCCGCCAGGAACCCCGAGCCGCGGCGCGAGAGAGGCAAGCGCAATGGTCTCGGCGCGGGGATTGACGACCGCCTTTCCCCATCAACAAAGTCGTGTACCCTGGGTCGCGGTGGCTGAGCCCCAGAAGCAACCCCGCCTGAGCGAGACGCTCGACAAGGCGCTAAAGCCCGTGGTGGATTTTCTCGAGGGGATTGGCAACTTCGTGATGCTGGTGGCGTCCGCGGCCATGTGGACGCTACGCCCGCCCCTGCGGGTCGGACAACTGCTCGGCTCGATGGAGTTCATCGGCGTCCAGTCGATCTTCATCGTCGGGCTGACCGGCATCTTCAGCGGAATGGTCCTGACGCTCCAGACCGTGAACGCCTTGCGCGACTTTGGTGCGGAGGGCGTCGTGGGGGCCATCGTTGCCGTGAGCATGACCCGGGAGATCAGCCCCGTGTTTACCGGGTTGATGGTCACCGCCCGCGCCGGGAGCGCGATGGCGGCGGAACTCGGGAACATGCGGGTCACCGAGCAGATTGACGCGCTTGCAACGATGGGCGTGAGTCCCGTCCAGTACCTCATCACGCCACGTCTGGTGGCGGCCGTGTTGATGATGCCCCTCCTGTGCGTCCTCTATACCTGCGTCGGAATGGCGGGGGCGTGGTTCGTGGGCGTCGTGGGACTGGGTATCGATCCGGGCATCTTCATCTTCAACATCGAATCGATCATGGAGCCGATGGATTTCTGGATGGGGATCATCAAGGCGGTGGCTTTCGGCTTCATCGTTGCTGTCATCTCGTGCTTCCAGGGCTTTCACGCTTCGGGGGGCGCGAAGGGGGTGGGGCAGGCCACCACGCGCGCGGTGGTGAACAGCTCCGTCTCGATTCTCATCGCCAACTACCTGATCACGAGTTGGCTGATGGGGATCTGAGCCGCAACCGGCTGTTTCCTTTGTGCAATGCGACACTTTGGTCGCGCCATCTGAACGATTCCCTGGGGGACGCGTCCCCGGCCCGGAACGCCCCGTCAGTCGCGCAATGCGACGCAGTCTTCCCAACGTGTCCTTTGTTGGGAACGACACGGAGGGGTGCTTAATCGACCGGGGGGCAGTCCGTTCCGATCCCCGTAGAGCGATGTCCGTGGACGTCACGAGGTAGGAAAATGACTAGTGAGTCAACATTGCCACTCACGATTGTTCTGACCAGTGGGATTGAAGACGGGGGAAGACGGGCCGCGATCGCCTTCGGCGTAGCGATGGCGGCCCAGGCCGAAGCGACTCCCACCACGGTCTTCCTGGCGCTGGAGGCAGCGGTGCTCGGGACGCCTACCGGCGCTGATGGCGTGCGCCCGCGCGGCTTCTCCGACTCCCTGGCGGTCTACATCGAGCACTTCGTAGACCTCGGGGGACGGCTCGAGGTCTGCGCGTCTTGCTACACCGAATACTGCCAGCACCTGCCCAAGGACGAGGAAGGAAGCCCCACCCTGCGCGATGGGGCACGAGTTCAGGGGCTTGGGGCCATCTCCCACCGCGCCATGCACGAGCGCGTAGTCACCTTCTGACCATGGCGAGGCAAGGAGAACGGGCAGCCGTGAGGACCGAACGGCAACATGTCGTGAGCGGGGCTTTCCGCGCAGTGTGCGGAGTCCGGCGAAAGTACGACGACGTTCGGGGTTGTCTCGAGCGTTATCTCAGCAAGATTCTCGTCGATTCGGTCATGAACCGGGCGCTCGCCCACCACGATCTGAAGCCCGACGAGCTCACGCTGCAAGATCTCGAGGTCGTGGTCGAGGACGCGATGGTGGGGCTGCGCTTGTTCGTGGCAGCCGAGCGACTCCCCGACGTCATGGTCGAGCTCAGCGAGATCTTGACGAGGTTCGACTGATGCTGCCCGCCATCCAGGATTTCGCAACTGACGACGACGACACGCTGCGAGGGGTCGTGGGGCAGCAGCAGGCGTTACTCGCGGAGCTGTCGCGACGCGTCGATCGGCTGGATGCCGAGGCGCTCGAGAATCGGCTCTCGCTCGTCGTCTTCAGCGGAGACCTGGATCGTCAGCTCGCGGCCTTCGTGATGGCGACTGGAGCCGCAGCCAGCGGAATGCAGGTCGGCATGTTCTTCACCTTCTGGGGCACCTCAGCCCTGCGCCGCCCGGCCCGGGTCAAGAAGGACGTGTGGGGTCGGATGTTTGGGGCGTTGCTTCCCCGCGGAGCGCGGCGGTTGCCACTGTCTCAGCTGAACCTTGGCGGTGTCGGTCCCGTGATGATGCGCCGCATGATGCAGAAGAAGGGCATTTGCTCCCTCGACGAGCTGATCGAGACGGCTGCCGAGCTGGAAGTGAGCATCCACGTCTGCACGATGAGCATGGACCTGCTCGGGCTACACCGCGACGAAATGATCGAGTACCCCAAGCTGGGGTACTGCGGAGTTGCCAGCTTCGTGGACATTGCTGCTCGCAGCCGCACCACCCTATTCATCTGAGAGGCACCCATGACGAGCGTTGATGCCCGAGGTAAGTCCTGTCCCCTCCCGATCGTGTTACTGGCGAAGGCGGTGAAGGCAGTGCCCGTTGGCGAATCGGTGTCCATCCGGGCCAATGACCGGGCCTTCCCTCCGGATGTGGAGGCCTGGTGCCAGCGCACGGGCAACCAGCTGGTCTCCCTCGACCGCAGCGGCGAATGCGAGTTTGACGCTGTGGTTCGGCGTAGCGGCTAGGACCCCACGCGTTCCGACGCCGCGAGAGCGGTTCTGCGGGCGGCCCCACCGGGTCAGTCCGCGCGAAGAGGCGCCCCCCGCGCGGTTCGACATGACCGACTTGCGGTATCATCGTCGCCGCTGACGGTGGAGAGACATGAGCGGAACGCGCGTAGTGGTTCGTCGGGGCGACATCACCAAGCTGCGGGTTGACGCGATCGTCAACGCGGCGAACGAGCGCATGCTCGGTGGCGGAGGGGTCGATGGTGCCATTCACGCGGTGGCGGGGCCCGAGTTGGTGGCGGCGTGTCGTGATGTCCCCGAAGTCCGTCCCGGAGTTCGCTGTCCGACCGGTGAGGCTCGGGCGACGCCGGCATTTCGGCTGCCAGCGCGTTGGGTCGTGCACACGGTTGGACCCGTGTGGCGCGGAGGCACCGCCGGCGAGCGCGAGCTACTCGCGGCGTGCTACCGGAATTCGCTCGCACTCGCGGCCGAGTTGGGCGCGTGCACCATCGCGTTCCCGGCGATCAGCTGCGGCGTGTACCGCTTCCCGTGGCGTCTGGCGGCCGAGATCGCGGTTCGCGAGGTCCTCGAGTTCGTGGCTGCGCGGGCGAGCTTCGAGGAGGTGGCGCTGGTCGCGTTCGATTCCGACGCGGCCGACGTTCTCGAGGCAGCGCTAGCGGCTGCGCGTCCGAGCTCGGCGTAGCTTCGGCCGCGGCCCGCCACCCGTCGAGGCGGGCGCCTGCTCTTCGGGAATCCGCATTCGCTCGCCGAGGAACCGCGAGACCGAGACGTGGCCGCCAGGCCCCCACCTGGCCTTCTCCGTTTGTCGGGTGAGGCGGCGCGCTCGCCGAGTGGGACGTCAGTGGCGCGACATCCGAGTGCATCGTGGCGAGGCACCTCCGACCGGAGCGCTGTCAGCTCAGTTCGAGCATGCGTTCGATGGGGCGGCGCGCGCGCTCCCGCAGCTCCGCGTCCATCTCGAGCCGGGGTTGCAGGTCGCGAAGCGCCAGGTACACCTTCTCGGGGGTGTTGAGGCGCATGTAGGGGCACTCGTTGCAGGAACACTCGTTCTGAGGGGGACCTGCGATCAGCGTCTTGTCTGGGGCGCGCTTGCCCATCTCGTGGAGGATGCCGCTCTCGGTGACCACGATGAAAGCGGGGGAAGAGCTGTTCTCGACGTGGCGAATGAGCGCGGCGGTGGAGCCGACGAAGTCGGCTAGGTCGAGGACCGGCTGTTCGCATTCGGGGTGGGCGATGATCTCGGCGGATGGGTGCTGGACCTTCAGCGCCGCGATCTTCTGCAAGCTGAACGTCTCGTGCACGATACAGCTGCCCGGCCACAGAATCAGGTCACGCCCCGTCTGCTTCTGGACGTAGCGGCCCAGGTTCTTGTCTGGAGCGAAGAGCACGGGCTGGTCTCGGGGCATGGCCTCGACGATCTTCACCGCGTTGCTCGAGGTGCAGATGACATCGCTCTCGGCCTTCACCGCAGCGGAGCAGTTGATATAGCTGACCGCAGCCGCATCGGGATGGCGAGCGCGCCAGGCTCGGAACTGATCCGCAGGACAGCCGTCGGCGAGCGTGCACCCGGCTTCCATGTCGGGCACGACGACGATCCGGTCCGGGTTGAGAATCTTGGCGGTCTCCGCCATGAAGTGAACTCCGGCAAAGAGGATGACCTCGGCCTGCGTGCGCTTCGCTTCCTGGGCTAGCTGGAGAGAGTCGCCGATGAAGTCTGCCAGGTCCTGGATCTCACTCTCCTGGTAGTAGTGCGCGAGCAGGACGGCGTTGCGCTCCCGTTTCAGGCGACGTATCTCGTCGTCTAGGTCGAGGTTGGCGAGCTCGGGATCGCTGGGAGCGGAGAGGGTCATCGACTTCGCAATGTAGTCGCTCACGCCCGATGGTCCACCGCGGGAACCGCGGCGGCGAAGCGTTCTTCGAAGTATTGGG
Source organism: Polyangiaceae bacterium (assembly GCA_050304295.1). Classification (GTDB taxonomy): domain Bacteria; phylum Myxococcota_A; class Polyangia; order Polyangiales; family Polyangiaceae; genus JAFGBI01. The sequence goes on along the minus strand of JBNLDK010000010.1, from coordinate 38,191 downwards.
CGGGCCGGGCACTGCCGAGGTCGAGTTCGAAGTCGGGTACCTCGTTGTCGCCCAGCTTGGCGATCAGCTCGCCCGCTTCCCGCCGGCTCAAACCAAGCTCCTCCAGCTCTCCGGCTTCCAGTCCCGCACCCTCACGCGCGGCGAGCGAGTCGCTGCCGGGTGCGATCAGGCGCCGCAGCGCATCCAACTCCATGCGGCTCAATCGCATGCCGCAGACGTCGTAGTCGATCCAGGCCTCGTAGCTGAGCGGCGCTACCCGCTTGAGCATGCCTGCCATCACCTTCCCGTATTCGCGGATCTCCCACTGAGCGTGAGGGTCGACCCGCAGGCGCAGGAAGTGCATCAGGTTGTGCATGTCGATCTTCCAGTACCACTGCGTGTATGTGGACAGTGGCAGATCGATGCGGGCCAGTTCGCGGGCGATCTCGTTTCCCGTCATCCATTCGTACGCGTCGCGGCTGGCCTGGCGGATCGTGTTCCAGCGCTGGACGGCCTCGGCGTACTCATCGCCCGAGACGGACTCCCCGCTGCGCCCTTGCCGGTTCGTGCTCGTCTGCTTCTGCAGCTGTTCCTGCGAAGGCGTGTAGAACAGCATCGGCATCAGCGAGTAGCGTCCACTGTACTCGTTGACGTTTGCGGTTCGATGGCGGATCCATTGGCGCGCCACGAACATGGGCATGCAGCAGTGGAACTTGAGCTCGACCATCTCACTGGGAGTCGTGTGCAGGTGGCGGCGCAGGTAGCGCAGCAGACCCCTTGTTTGCTGGGTCTTTCGGGTGCCGAAGCCGTAGCTGACTCGCGCGGCGCGCTCGATGCACGAATCGCTCCCCATGTAGTCCACCAGCGACACGAAGCCGTGATCCAGGACCGGAAAGTAGAGACCAAGGATTTCTTCGGCCTCGGGGGCAACGGGGCGCCGCGTGGGGCGGGATGGTTCGGTCATGCGTTCTCCACCGGCTCGGGGGTCGCACCTTCGTAGCAGATGCATAGAGGCGACTCCATGGGCTACGCTTCCGCCGATGCCAGGTCCTCGCCGCTTCCCGTTCTGCTCCTTGCCGGGGCGAAGGTGTGCGGCGAGCGCGCTGATCCTTCTGGGGCTCTGCGGTTGCGGTGCGTCGGCGCTTCCCGAGGCCGCTAGCGCGCCCCAGGAGGTTCGGCGGCGCCCTCCGTTGCCGTTGGCCCGCCAGCCACGCGTCTTCCTGCTGCCCGGCGATCGAGAGATCCCGGGTGCCATCGAGGATCCGGACGGTACCCGGCGGCTGCTGATGCAGGGAATGCGGGTCACGGTCCATCCGGACGGGGCGATTGCTCGTGGGCAAGAGCTGCTCCCCTACGCCAACATCGTGGCCCTGCAGCTGCCGGAGCGACTCGGCGGAGGTGTGCTGTTTCACGCCCTGTCGGCTGGCGACACACTGATGTGGAAGGCCTCATCCTGGACCGGCGAGCTCGAGCCGCTGGCGCGGTTGGGCTTTGCCACGGAGGCTGTCATCCCCGGTTTCGATCGGTTGCTGGTGCACGCGAAGGGATCGGGGGAGGTGCTGGCGATCGACGTGGCTAGCGGTCGGTTCTTCCCGGAGACGGGTTTGCCTCCGACGCCCGGCGCGCGCCACCTCGCCTTCGCCGACGAATGGATGGGTGTGGTGGACGTGCCGATTCGCGGCACCCTGGCGACCTTCGACGCCGGTGTGACCTGGAACTCGCTCCAGCTCGGGGGGAGCCAACAGCTCGCTGTCGAGGAGGGGCGAGTGCTCATCCAGCGTCCCGAACGCCAGCTCTCCCTGGACCCAGCGGGACGCCTGCTGTGGATTGACCCGCCACCCAGTGAGACCGCGCCCGAAGCCACCTCGGGCGCCGCGATGCTGGAGACGGCAGCGCCACCTGGTCCGCTCGGGAGGGAGCCGCTCCGGGCGGCAGTCCTGTATGGGTGGCCCGAGTCCGCCAAGGCTGCCGTGGTGGCGACCCGCGGTCATCTGGGGCGCGTGGCGCTGGCGGACGGTCGCCTGCTGGGGGTCACCAAGGACGTCTTTCCCGCCAGCGAGGAGTGCCACGCCGTTGCGCTCGGAGGGGGCTTCGGGTTCGTCTGCGGACGGGAAGGTGGCGGCACCACGATCTACGCTTTCGAACCGCCCCTGGCGCTTCGCGAAGTGCTGCACTTCGACCAGGGTCGCTACGTTGCTTCGAGCGGCAATGGAGCGCTCGTGGTGCGTGGCGGGTGCCGCGGCGACTCCGAGGTCGACGCGACCCGCTACTGCGTGATCACGCCCACGGGACTGCTCCGCGAGATCCGGGTGAAGGGTGACCGCGGCGTGGAGCGGGTGGTCGCGCTCCACGACGGACGGACCGCTGTGATCGTCCCCCCGCGCTTCGGGGCGCCCGGACAGGTGACGGTGGTGGACGCGAATGGCTCGATGAAGAGCGTCCGGATGAAGCTGCCCAAGGACGGGGCGAAACGCTCGATGGTGCGGAAGGGGCTCTGGCTGGATGGCTTCATGGAGACTTCCCAGGGCAACCTCGCAGGGTGGGTGGTGGCGGGGGGACCTTTCGTTGGCGTGCGGGTGTCGCTGGACGGCCAGGTTCGCGTGGGCACCATCGAGAACGAGATCGAGCGGTCCATGCTGTCGGGGCGCGTCGGTCTGGTGCTGGGTCGCTCGGGACTGGCCGCGGAGACCACCGACGGTGGATTTCGTTGGCGCGAGGTGGACCTGCCCATCGACGTGGACGCCGCGGCCAACAGTGCGAAGCTGCGGGGCTGTTCACGTGTCGGGTGTCTGTACGGTGACTGGCTGCGGATCGGCTGGCAGGGTCCGAAGGGACGCGGCGACCCACTCGCCGAGGCGCCCACGCCCCGCGCGACAACGACCCAGAGTCGTGACCGGGGGGGGCGGTGGTTGGTCGAGTGTGCACCGACTGGCGAGGCGAGACCCGCGGCTCCCCCGGCGACGCCCCGGGTGGCGCCCGCCGACCACGTGGTGCTCCCGATCCCCGGGCGGCGACCGACCGTGCTCACCGCGGATACGGTGCAGAGTACTCCGTGGACCTCGTATCAGGGGATTGCGCCACCACGGCGGGCGGTCAGCGACGTCGGTTTCGACCACTCGACTCCCTCGGGCGGCATGTTCATTCACGCCTACACCTGGGGGCCTCGGGCCGCCGACTGGAGTCGCACTGGCCAGTGGGTAATCCGCGGCGACGATCGCTTTGCCTACGCGGATGCCCTCTGGTCGACCAGCGTGACGCGGTCGCCCTGGGACGACGTGGTCGATGCGGCCCAAACCTTCGGTCAGAACGTCTACGGGAATTCCTCTCCCTCGTGGACTGTGAGTGCTGAGCCCTCCGGGCGCGGAGGGATCCTCTTCGCGACGCTCAGCGGTGGCGTCGAGGCGTATCTGTTCGAAGCCGGGCGCTCCATCACCAAGGTGCGCGACGCCACGGCGCTGGGAGTGAACGCGGCAGCGGGAGTCGTCAAGACGGGGGGGCGCTGGTACATCGGGACGCAGCGAGAGACGTTTCGCATCTTCGAGGTGCTGGGCGACGAGGTCCGGCTCGTGGGTGACTACCCGATGCTGGCGGACAGTGGCTCGCGGTCGGTCTTGCAGACGACCCTCGTCCGGAATGACACGGCGACCTCGCTGGCCATCTGGGTGCGGGCGAACCGGACGCGGGGGAGCGAAACACAGTGGTACGTCTACCCGGTGGAACCCCAGACGGGGGCTGTTTCGGAACCGGTGGTCATTGCTCGCAGCGAGCTGGCGCAGATGCCGGACGCCTGCGGTGACGGAGACTCGGGATGGGAGCTCGCAGGACCGCCTCCGGTCAGCCCGTACATCGACGTGCACGGGGGACCGACCCCCCGGGGTCTGGAGGCCAAGTTGCGGGTGGGGGCGAACGGTCTGTGTGTCGACGCGCTGAGCGCGGAGATCGATTCTCTCGTCCCCGCCCGTCCTCAGGCCGCTGCTCGGGACTGGGCTGGCAATCGCGTCACGGTACCGATGTTCGTGTCCGAGCGCCAGCACCGCGGGGCGCGCTGGGTGTTTCGCTGCACCCGCTGAACGCTCTGACTTGTGCCGCGCGGGGCTACTCGGCCGCGGTGCGTGGTGGGGCCTCGTCCGGCACCGTCTCGACTCCGCGGTGCCGCGCGCCGAGGGGCGCCAGCGCCTCACCAGACAGGTTGCCATAGCGGTGGGTGTCCATCGAGATCGACAGCTCGCGGACGTAGTGCAAGAGCTCCCAGCGACCGGAGCGCAGCGGGCGCTGCGTCGCGAGGTGGATGCCTGCCAGAGCGGCCGCGTTCGCGAGCTCGGGCTCGGGCGGGCCCGCCACGCGGATCCGTTCAATCGCGCGGGGCTGCCCGAGCGGCCCGGCTGACACCCGCTCGACGCGGGCGGCGACCTCGGCGGCGGACTCTTGCCGCAGGAGGGCCCCGGGAACCTGCGCCAGCCACCCCAGATCGGGTGCGGCGTCTGGCGCGACGCTCAGCTCGAACCGGTCCATGCAGGTGAGCGCCGCGGCACAGATACACGCGACATCGACCGGGTGGGAGCTCCTGGTCACGCGCACGAGCAGCCCGGACAGTTCTCGGTAGCCAAACACGTTGACCTGGCCCAGGACCTCGATGGGCTCGTGGTCACGGCCGAAATGGTCCTCGAGCGCGGCAGCGTACTCGGCCGCGGCCTGGCGCAGTCGAGCAAAGGAGTGCTCGGGGAGCTCAGCTCGTAGCCGCCCGCAGAGCAGTTCGACCGCGGGGAGGAGGGCGACCTCGCGCCGCGTCCGTCGCCGGCGGTCGCGCAGGTGGACCAGCTGGGCCACATAGTTCGGCCCCCCTGCCTTGGCGCCGGGACCGAAGCTCGACGCCTGGTAGCCACCGAATGGTTGCCGTCCGACGATCGCGCCCGTCGTGTCGCGATTCACGTAGAGGTTGCCAGCGCGCATGCCATCGATGAATCGTTGCTGCTCGCGCTCGTCCAGCGAGTGCATTGCGGCGGTCAGGCCATAGGGCGTCGCGTTCGCGATGCGCAAGGCATCATCGAGGCTCCGTGCGCGGAGGACGCCGAGCACGGGCCCAAAGAGCTCCACACGGTGCCCCGGACCTCCCTCCTGGGTGAGCAGCTTGATCGCGGGATGCCACAGGCGAGGGTTGGTCCGATCGCAGCGTGATTCGAGCAACCAGTGCTCTCCCGGTGCCAGTCCGCCCAGAGATTCGGCCAGCGCCCCCGTGGGGGGATGGATGAGCGGCGTGACGACCGAGTCGGGGTTCCACGCCGAGCCGACCGGGAGACTGCGAGTGGCGTCGCGGAGTGCCATCCGGAACCCCGGGTCGTCGTACACTTCGCCAACACAAATCAGCAGACTGGCGGCGCTGCACTTCTGGCCGGCGTGGCCAAACGCGGACTTTACGGCACTGGCGATGGCCAGGTCCCGGTCGGCCGCTGGCGAGACGATCAGGGCGTTCTTTCCTCCGGTTTCGGCCATCAGTTCGATGCCGGGGCGCAGCTCGTGGAAGAGCTGCGCCGTGGCTGTTCCGCCTGTCAGGATCACCGCGGCGATGCGCGGATCGGTGACCAGGCGGGAGGCCCACTCGTCGCTGGTGAACACGAGCTGGAGCGCTTCTCGGGGGACTCCCGCGTCCCAGCATGCGGTGGCGAGCAAGCTGGCGACCCACGGGGTCTCGCTGGCTGGCTTGAGGATGACCGAGTTGCCCGCGACGAGCGCGGCGAGGACTCCGCCGGCCGGGATCGCGAGCGGGAAGTTCCACGGTGACGCTACCAGCACGACGCCCTTGGCAGTGGCTCGAATCGAATCGCTGCCGACCAGGTCGAGGTAGGTGCGTCGGTAGTACTCGGCGAAATCGATCGCCTCGGAGACCTCGGCGTCGGCCTGTTCGATGGCCTTTCCCGCATCCAGGACCATCGCCAAGATGAGACGCTGGCGGTTGGAGCGCAGGTGCTCCGCGACGCGCGCGAGGATGGCCGAGCGTTCCTCCACCGGGCGCCGTGACCATGAGCGCTGGGTCCGCACTGCACAGGCGATTGCCCGTTCGATCTGCGGCGGGGTCGCCAGGGGATGGCGATAGGGAACGACCCCGGGACGCGACGGATCGAAGCCGTCCACCAGGGGACGAGGACAGTCGAGCACCCCGTCGATCTGGAAGGGAACGTCGAACGGAGGCGCGTCGTGACCCGCGGCAAGCACGTGCAGCAGTTGCTCCCGCTGGTCGGTCTGCGTGAAGTCAGTATCGGGTTCGTTGCGAAACGGCGTGTCGAGGGATGGCGCGGCGACGGGGGCACTCCGCTGCCTTCGCGGTGTGCGACTGACCTGGTGCTGATCCTGGCAGGCGCGGAAGAAGCGGCGTTTCTGTTCTCGCCACGCGGTGTCGCCGACGGTCATGGCGAAGCTGTGGTGGAGGAAATTCTCGGGGGCCGTGTTCTCGTCGAGCCGGCGAATCAGATACGCGATCGCGGACTGCATGGTTCGCTCTTCGACCACCGGACCGTAGAGCAGGACGTCGCCAGCGATCGAGCGGAGCACCCGCCGCAACGGGTCAGCCATGCCCTCCAGCAGCTCGAAGGAAACCCCTTGATCGATCCCACGAGCCGCACTCAGCGCCAGCCCATGAGCGATGTCGAAGACGTTGTGGCTCGCGATCCCCACCTCCACCCCGGCCAGATGTGGCGGCTGGATTGCGAAATCGAGCATCCGCTTGGCGTTGGCGTCGACCTCGCCCTTGCTGGCGTAGACGGGCAGCACCCAGCCCCGCTGGGAGGACTCGACCTGTTCGGCGGCCAGATTGGCGCCCTTGACGATGCGCAGGCGAATGGGTGCGCCTCCAACCGCGACACGATCCACGGCCCACCGGGTGAGCTCCTGCTGGGCGTTGTAGGAATCCGGGACGTAGGCCTGCAGCGCGATCCCCGCCTTCAGGCCGCGAAATGCGGGTTCCCCGAGGACCGAGCGGAACAGCTCGAGGGTCAGCTCGAGGTCTCGGTATGCCTCCATGTCGAGGTTCACCAGCTTGGGCACCAGCTGGCCGCTGGTCGTCTGGAAAGGGTTGGCGATCGCGGCGCGGTAGAGTGCCCGGAGCCGCGGGCGCAGGCGGCGGAGCGTCGCGTCCTGGGCGACCAGTCGCAACTGGCTGGTCAACGTCGACACCTTGACCGAAATGGCCTCGACGTCGGGTCGTCGCAACAGCTGCAGGTACTGGTCGAGGCGCTGCTCTGCTTCTCGCTCGCCCAGGACGGCTTCCCCCAGCCAGTTCAGGTTGAGGCGCACCCCCTCGGCGCGCCGGCGCGCGAGGTGGGTGGACAGCTGTGTCGTCCGAGCACTGAGGACCACCGACCGGGTGCGCTCTCGCATCTGCCGGAGAGTGGCGCGAGCGACCACCGATGGCAGCGTTGGTCCGACGATGCGGACACCCCCCAGTGCCAGGCGCTCCGCGACGCTCAGGTACGCCGGCGGCCCGAGCGAATCGAGCAGGTGAATCATCGCCGCTACGACTCGCTCCGGATCTCGGCTGCGATAGGCTCGATCCGCCAGCAGATTGGTGAAGGCTTGACCCGCTGGGTCCGCCATCAAGCGTCCAAGAACCCGTGCCTCGTGGCGCTCATCGGGGGTGCGGAAGGCGGTGGTGGCGGTCCAGATGGCGGCTGCGAGCTCCGTCGTGGCTCGCATCAGGGAATGATCTTCCGGTCGGCGGCGCCGGAGTTCGGCGAGGATCGCCTGGGCGGTTGCGATGGCGGATCGGCCGAGCTCACCGCTGGACATATCTACAATGAATCTAGCACGTTGAGTGGCTCAGCGCCCGCTGGCGACGGCGTTCTCACCCGGGGGCGTCTTGTTCGGTGCTAGCTGGCCTCGGTCGAGCGGGCGATTCGCTCGGCGCTCCTGGGTCGACCGTCGCCCGAGCGGCGTGCCCCAGGAGCGACCGAGAATCGTGCTCGCTCGTTGTTTGTTGTTCCAAGTCAACGACCCAGAACACCGACAGGACAGCAGCGCCAGCGGGAAGCACCTGTCTCCGGGTGCCTCGCCCCTACTAGGCGCCCGGAGACAGGTGTCTTCCGCGTCGGGCAAACTGATCGGTGTTCTAGCGCTTCTTCTTGAGTCCCTTGTAGTGGAAGCTGACGGTGAGTTGGTCACCGAGAGCGAGGGTGCGCTCGAAGTGGGTCTCGACGCCCTGGAGCGGGAGACTGACGGGCACCGGGGCGGCGCCGCGCGTCATCCCTCCTCCGCCGGCCTTGTCAGCCAGCTCGATCTCCCCCGACAGCATCTGCTCCTGCGTGGGAAGCGCGACGAGCTCGTCGTCCTCGGTGGCGATCGGCTGGGAGAGGTAGTTCACGTGGTCGAGGTTTCCCGCCACACTTCGCCGCTTCACCTTCGTGTGCTCGGGGGAGTAGACGGTCCAGGCCACGTAGGTGCTGGGAACATCCGGGACGGGAAGGCTGGCCTGGAAGGTGCCGCGACCACGCGAGTCGGTGGGAGCGCCCGTCTCCACGTAGACGACCTCCACCTGGAAGGCGGCCAGCGAGCTGCCCGCCTGGCGGGAGCGGATCAGCGGGATCATCACTCGTCCGTCGCTCGCCTTGGCTGGCTGCACCGCTCGGCCCGCTACCGAGGCGCTCCACAGCTCGGCTTCCTGAGGCAGGCTCAGCTTGAGGAACTGCCGGCGATTGTTCCGCACCTGATAGTGGACGCTCGTCAGTCGGCGGCCCTCGCGGTTCCACATCGTCTGGGCTTGCGTCTGGTCGAGCAGGGTGACGAGCACCTCGACCTCATCGTGCTGCGCGGTCTTCAGGTCGATCGAAGCGCGAGCACCCAGGTACTTGTAGCCGAGCAAGAGCGGTTGATCGGTGACCCCGAGGATCGACGCGGGCAGCATCCGGACATCGACGGGAGTCGCGCCCTGGACCTGTCCGGCGGTCAGCTCCAGGTTGCCGCGGGATTCGACGCCCACCCAGCCGCGCGCGCGCTCGACCCCCACGGGAACCACCAGCGGTGTCGGGATCGACGCGGCGCCGGTGGGCAGCGGGCGCTCCATCTGAATCTGTAGCGCGTAGGACCCTTCCGCCGCGAAGTTGAGAGCCACGGAAAGCTGCTGTCCATCCAGCTTCCACTCGCGGATCCCGGGACCCTGGACGTCGAGGACGGTCATGCCCTGTGGGATCTCGTAGGCAAGGCTCTCCACCCCGGCGAACAGGATCACGTTCTGGACCGAAGAGGTTGCTCGGACCACCCCATCGCCCAGGCTGGCGAGCGTGTAGGTCTCGGCGTAGATTCGGGCTTCCTTCTTCTTCGCGCTGTCCTCGATCTTGCGCTGCCACTGGATCGACAGCGAGCCGGTGGCGGGGATCGTGGCCTCGACGACCCGCGCGTCCCCCACCACCTTGTCGCTCTTGATGCGCGCGTTGGCGACCTCGAAGTCCAGCTCCTCCTGGCTCGGCACGGAGAGCTCTAGCCGGGTCGAGCCGGACGGTACCAGCTGGAAGCTGACCTGACTCCGGCCTTCGTTGGTGGTGACACCGGCCCCGAGCACGATCTCGAGATCGAAGTCCGTGCGACGCTCGGTGATGAGATTGTAGAACCCGTTCTCGATCACGATCGGTGCGTCGCGGCCCTCGATGGTGGCGGACTCGACGGCGACGGTGGCTGGCAGAATCGGGATCCGCGCGAAGCCCTTCTTCTTGAACGGACGGATCTTCAGCGTGGTGCGGAAGCGAGCGGCGTAGGGCTTGCCCTCGTCGAACAGGACTTCGCCCCGGTAGAGACTCGACGCGACGGCGTGATCGCGAGGGGGCTCCTCTTCCTTCTCTGCCTTGGCCTTCTCGTAGAGCTTGAGAAACTCGTCGAGCTTGAGCACCACACGCTCGGCCTCCTGGGCGCGCGCGGTCAGCGGCAAGAGCGCCAGGAACGTCGCTAGCACGATCACCATGCGTTTCATCGAGAGGACTCCTTCCGTCGTCGAAACGACCGTCGTTTGCGGGCATCGATCGGAACCGAGCGGGCTGCACCCGGCTCCAGCAGCAAGAACTGGTAGCGGATCCGTTCGCCCACCTGGGGCAGGACGATCGGCGCGGTGGCGCTGAGGGGCGGAGCGGGGCGGCGGGCAGCCGAGGCGAACACGCCGCCGCTCCACAGCTGGGACTGGACCTCGAGCATGTCTCGCGCCTCGGCGGCTGCCGCGTTGGCCTTCATATCGGCCTCGAGCTCCTCGGCCTCGAACTGGTACTCGTAGCTCTCGTCCTCGTCGAGCTGACGCAGCGTCTGAGTCGCCGCGGCTGCCTGCTCGTACTCGTCGGCCGCCTCTTCGTACCGTCCCGCGTCTTTGAGCGCCTGCGCCTTGACCTTGTGTTGACGCTGGTCGGCGCGCAGCTTGCCGGCGCGGGCGCGGGCCTGAGCCCGGATCCGTCGCTCGAGCTGCTCCTCGGTTTCCCCCTCGCGGGAGCGCTTGCCACGGATCGCGGGAGCGGCCGCGAGCGGGCCGGTGAGGACCATGCTGACGTTCCCCTCGAGCCCCTCCTGGTGGGTGCTCTTGGCGCCGATCTGTTCCAGCTCGCCGAGTCGCTGGCGGGCGCGCTCGAAGTCGTTCGCGTTCCACGCATCGATGGCGTCGCGGTAGATGACGTCGGCGGTCGCGATCAGGTCGGCGTTGTCGAGGCCGTAGGCGACCTCTTCGCCGCGGGTGAAGGCCGACACTACGCGAGGATCATCCCCGGGCTGGAGGCGCGACCGGTAGTGGCGGGGCAAGCGCAGCGTGACGCGTGCGACGTTGACCGGAGCTTGCACCTTGGGGAGCGGCAGCTGCCGGTGCTCGCTCCGCTTCCACGTCGGTGATTCGCCCATGAAGGCGACGAGCAGGGGGAAGCCCAGCAGGCCGTCCACCGTCTCGATCGAGCGCGGGAGGGGAATGCGCAGACGCTCCCCTACCCGAGCCACGGTGACCCGCCGCCCAGCGATCCAGGCGCCGACGAGCCGGGCGTGGGGTGGGGGCGTGATCTCCAGTGCGTCGGCACGTTCATTGGTGATTTCGTAGCGAGCGCTCATCAGGGTGCGGCCGCTGGCGGCCGTCGTCACGGTCACGTCGGCGATGTCGACTACCACCTGCGGTCCGGGGACGGGTTCGAAGCGGAACAGCTCGAGTTGGCCGGCCTCCCCGGTCGTCGCGTTGCCGCGACGGTAGGCGGCCGTCGCGGCGCCCCGGATCAGCCCGCGGCCCCAGTCGGGGAGCTGCTGGGAGGCGAGGGGCGTCCAGCCGGGCGCGCGGGGGACGGCATCGACCTCGCCGTCCCGGGCGAGCTCGAGGGTCGCCTCGTGGCTGAGGGTATCCTCCAGCGCGAGGCTCGGGATGGGCAGGGTGCTTTCGGAGCCCGTGCTGATCGGATTCGTCCAGCGGAGCTGCAGATGGACGGCCTCGTTGCTGGGTGCCTTGAGCTCGACGGTGATCCGATCCCCCTGCCGTGACCAGCGCTCGACATTGTCGCCGAGCACCTCGAGATCGGCGCCCAGACCTCGCGCTTGCAGCGCGACACGATCGAGCGCTCCTCGACGCACGATCCAGGAGGCGCGGGCATATCCGGTGATCGAGGCGTCGCCCACGGTGAGTCCGACCGCGCTCCGCCCCACGGTCACGGTGTCCCGCGTCGCGGCAGAGCTCTGTCGCGGCTCGATTCGGAGGTCGGTGGCGCCAGTCACGAACAGCGGCTCCTGGCCGAGCACGGGTGCCGCGCCGAGCGTGCTGACGACGGTCGGTGAGTCGGCACTCACCGCTACCGTGCCGGTTGTTGCGCCCAGAAGATGCAGCTCCCCTCCGCTCTGCGAGAGGGGAGGCAGCTGCGCTTCGACCTCCAGCACACTGCGCTCTCCGACTGGCGCGGCGACCGTCACCCAGTCGCCCGAGGTCCACAGGCCCGCAGGCGCTCCGTTCCAGGTGGCGCGCTGGATGTGCGCCGTGGCAGGCAGTAGCCGCCAAAGCGAGACCACGTCGGCGTCGGCACCGCGACCCTGCAGCGTCCAGCGCCCGTGCAAGTGCACGCCATCGTCCGCGAGGGTGAGTTCGAGCTGGCGGTGCTGGACCCAGGTCAGACCGGGCTCGGGGGTGGGTTCGGCGATCAGCGCTTCGTAGTGCGAGCGATCGATCGTCACCTGGTCGGCGACCGGAACGGCCACCTGGGCGATCACGACGAAGAGTCCAGCGATGCTGCCGACCATGCTCACGGTGCCACCGATGCCTCTCTCCGCCCCGATCCTGGGCGGGTGGGTCGTCGCCGCCGTTGCGCCGCGAGGCCAATGGCGAGCAGTAGACCCACCCCCGCGGCTCGGTTCGGTCGTGAGCCGCCAAGGTCACAGGCACAGCCAGGGGCGCCGGCGCTCTGCTCGACCACGAACGCCGCCTCCACTGGTTCGTCGGGGCGCGCGGCGGCGAGCTGCGGGCAGGCTTCTGGATCGATCTCGCACTGGTCGCCGAGGGCCAGTTCGTTGCTCTCGGAGAGCGCCTGCGCTTCGCCATCGTCGAGCGTCACGGCATCGCCGTCGATCACCGCCGGGGCGTTCTCCTCGGCGCTGAGCAGGCTCAGCGGTCGCTCCCTGCTGGGAGAAGGGGCAGGAGCGGCCTTGCCTGGGGACTGCTGAGGGGCCGGGGCTGCCCGGAAGGCTCGCCCTGGTTTTCGGTCCATCTTCTTCGCGACCGGTTGCGGAGCGGGCGGCGGGCTGGGTTCGGGCTGACCCGGGGGTGGGGGAGGCTCGCCGAGTTCCTCGCTTGCAGCCGCGGCGGAGCGCACTGCGTCCACGGAGTCGGAGGGGGTCGGGGCTGGCGCCTCACGGCGCATGCGGAGAGTCGCGTCCTGGGGTCCGAACCCGCCGGCGCTCAGGGGATCGTCGTCGAAGCTGTAACCATACTCGTCTTCTTCGGTGGCACGTACCGGTCCGCCTCCCACGTCTCCCCCGGCTGCCGCCACGTCCACGTCCGAAGGTGGTGCCACGGGCTGGACGACGAGCCGTGGTCGGCCATCGCCCACCCGTCGGCTACGGTCGACCGCGACCAGGCTCGTGAACGGCGTCACCAGATGGAAGTCGATGCCGAGCTGGGTGATCGCTGCTTGCGCCCCCGTCGCCCCCTCCGCGAGCTCCTGCTCCAGGGCGCCAATCTTGGCCCGCGCCCACAGCGCGGCGAGCACCGCATTGCGGTTCTCACCGTGGGGGGCCGGGTGCAGGACGATGGGTAGCTCGACCTCGCGGTCGCCAACGCGCCCGAGCACGCGCCCGGGCGCGATCGGGCTCCCGGTGAAGCGCCCGTGCACGATCACGGGGTGGGTTGCGAACAGATCGGGAAGCTCCCCGGGTTGTAGCTCGCTGGGGACGAGGCTGCCCCACTCGACGCGCACGTCGGTCATCACTGCCCGATCGACGTAGTGGAAGAAGCGATTGGCGGCATGCCGCGCATCCTGGGTCACGGAGGCGTAGAGGGCGATGCCATTACCTGCTTGACTGAGCGCGTCGATCAGGTGGCGGTTGGGCGCCGCGCCCACGCCGAGGCCGAACACGCGAGCACGCTTTCCGCGCTGCTGGTGCGCGCGCACGAACCGTCCGGCCTGGGCGACGACCTCGCGCTCGTCGCCGATCTCGCCGTCGGTGAGGAAGAAGACGTAGCGGTGCCGCCCGTTCTCGACGCGCGGCTCCAGCGCCAGCTCCACTGCGTTAGCCATCTCCGTGACGCCGCTGGCGCCCAGCTCGGAGACCAGATCCATGGCTTCCAGCACGTTCTCGCGGTTGGCGTGACGCGGTGTCGCGAAGGCCATCTCGGTGCTGCCGCTGAAGCTCAACACGTTGAAAGTATCGACCGGGCGCAACTGCGCCAGACACTCGAGGATCACCTGCCGCGCCAGTGCCAGCGGCACCCCCGTCATCGACCCCGAGCGATCGACGACGAAGACGAACTCCCGTTCGCCCACCAGCTGCTCGACATCGAGCAGCGGTGGCACGACCACCAGCGAGAAGAACCGCCCCTGGTCCCCCTCGGGGCTCACGTAGAGGTGAGCCTGCGGTCGCAGGCCGGCCACCGTGTAGCGGAGGACGAAGTCGCGGTTGGGCATCGACTCTTGCGGTGCGAGCTGCAGTCGCAGGGTGCCGTCGGCGGGCTGGCTAGTCGTGATGTCGTGCGTCGGCGATTCGTAGCCGGTGATGGCGAGGTGCGAGTCGACCCGCAGATCCAGCGAGATATCGTGCCCGCTCCGTTGCCCCTCACCCAAGTACGGCGGCGTGATCCGCGAGGCGTCACCGACACGTGTCGTGTCGCGTTTCGTTCCTCGTCCAACGGGTGCGCCAGCGAGTTGCGCGCCTGGAGCGTGCCGCGGGCCGACCACCATCGGGAACACGAACTCGTAGCTCCCGTTGTCGTAGGTCAGATCCTGCATGTAGCGGACGACGACATCGATCGCTTCCCCCGGCGCAATGTTGGTCACGGACTGGGTGAACACGTTGGGGCGCTCCTGTTCGAGCAGCGCCGCCGTGTGACCCGCAGCCCGCGCGACCTCGTACTCCCGTCGGGCCGTTTCCCGTTCTCTGATCTCGGCGATGATCACCCGGCGTCCGATTTCCATCTGCAGGTGGTGGACGGCGCTGTTTTCGGGCAGTGGAAAGACGTACACCACCTCGATGGGATTGGGGTACGGGTTGCCGTAGGTCTGCGTCACCTCGACCTCGGCGACGAAGTCCACGACCCGTGCGCTGACGTGGGTGTGCTCGAGGGGCAGGCGCGGTCCGCCTGAACCGACCTCCAGGCGAGGCAGTTCTCCGGGGTCCGTCAGGATGCCCGGCTGGAGCGAGTTGCCGCGGTGGCCCCAGGTACTTGGATCGAGAACTCGGGGGGGGGCCAGCGGTGGGCCAGCGTGCCAGCGCGTGGGGCGCGCGTCGAGCGGTGCCACACCCGGTTCGACGGCGAACCGCGAGCAGCCGAGAGCGAGCAGCCCGGTGAGCAGGGTGATGATCCACGCCACTGCCCGGCGGCGCCCGCTCTCGACCCGCTTTCCACCCATCAATGCTTCCCGCTTGCCCGTACCACTGCCACCCAGCCAGGTCGACCGGTCGACACCGGCCCGCTCATTTCCTTGGCTGAGTCGAGGCGCAGCCCCCCCTGGCGTCATCTACCACCTCGCTGCGGCCCCCAGTCTGCCAAGTGGGCCGCGCCCCTGGCCGCACGCAGGGTCGCGGCGGGGTTTCTCGCGGGTTCACCCTCTCATCCGGTCAGGAGCGGGGGGCGGAGGCAGCTCGCTCGGCGAGCAGGCGCTGCACGAAGTCCGGCGGCATTCGCGCGGGTCCGCCGCTCTCGAGCCACTCCCGCTCCGCGGTTGTCGACTCGCGATCGAGCATCGCGTTGCGGTGGGGGAAGCGGCCGAAGCGTGCGATGAGATCGTGGTACTTGCGCGCCTGCGATATGGGGATCTGGGCGACGTCGCCGTACCAGGGGGGCGCGGTCCGGCTCACCTCGGCGGCCAGCTCGACGTGGAGAACCTGGTGTTCGAGACGTTCGGAGTGGGCCAGCGGCAGGACGAAGAAGATCTTTCGGAGCGTGGACAGGGACCTGGGCCATCCTTCGTCCCAAGCAGCCAGCGCCAGCTTCAGCGCCCAGGCGTCACCCGCGTACTGACGGGCGGTGCCTCGGAACGCATGGCGCGGGAACTGGTCGAGCACCAGGATGAGCGCCAGGGTTCCATGGCGCGTTTCTTCCCAGCCGTCACACGCGCCGCACAGGGCCTGTTCGATCACTGCGCCGAAGCGCTCGCGGATCTCCTCGTCGAGCGCGGGGCCCCAGCGCAGGATCAACGTGTTCAGCTCCTCCGGGGTCCGGGGTTCGCGGCCGAACCAGAACTCGATGATCTCGTCAGGGTCGCTCATGCTTCACCTTTCAGGGAATACATGGGCCCCAGGCAGGTGAGTGGGAAGGCAGCGAAGCGGCGCTCGGCCCCCCTCGCGCCGACAAAAAGAAAGTGTCCGCGCAGAGGGGCCGGGGGGGGGACAGCCTCGCTCCACGCGGACGCGACACGAGGTAGCAGCGACCATGCCAAAAGGCAAATCTACGAAACCTCTGGGTTATGTTGCGGTTCCGTGACGTTCGTTGCAGAAGCGACGAGACGTCTCAGCGTGTATTGCATGTCTGCAATCCGTAGCGTCGCTAACCCCCGGACAGGTTGTGCGCGGGAGATGATTGCCCTCGCGGGAACGTAGCGACCTTTCTGGCGGAGCCTCGATTCTTTTTCTTCGCGATGCTCGAAACGGGCGCCAGACGCTGAAACCGATGCTGGCACCCGGCCTACTTCTTGGCCGCCGCGCGCCCCAGCTCGACGGATCGCTGGGTGGCCGCGGTTACCGCGCTGATGCAGGCGTGGCGCACGCCGACTCGCTCCAGCTCGGCGAGCCCGGTGATGGTCGTGCCGCCGGGGCTGGTCACCATGTCCCTGAGGCGTGCGGGGTGCTCACCTTGCTCGACGAGCAACTTGGCAGCACCAAACACTGTCTGGGCTGCCAGTGTCAGGGCGATATCGCGGGGCAGTCCCGCTTTCACCCCGCCGTCGGCGAGCCCTTCGATGAAGAGCATGACGTAGGCCGGTCCCGAGCCGGAGAGTCCCGTGACGGCGTCGAGTAGCGTCTCCGCGACAACGACGGCGCGCCCCACCGCCTCGAACAGGTTGCGCGCCAGGTCCAGGTCTGCCGCCGAGGCGTGCGGGCCTGCCGCGATGGCCGTCGCCCCTGCTTGCGCGATCGCCGCCGTGTTCGGCATGGTGCGGATCACCCGTGTCCCCGGAGCCGAACGCGCTGCCAGATTGCTGGTGGTGACCCCTGCGGCGATCGAGATCAGCAACTTGCCGCCCAGCGCGCCTCCCACCTGGTCGAGGACGTCGGGGAGCACCTGGGGTTTGACGGCGAGCACCACGACGTCGGCCCAGCTCACCAGCGCGTCATTGAACGGGGTCGTCTCGATGTGGTGGGTTTCTCGCACTTCCTGGAGGCGGTCCTCGCGAGAGTCGCTGGCGCGCAGGTTCTCCGGGGCCACCGTTCCGGAAGCCAGCAGCCCGCGGATCAATGCCTCGGCCATGTTGCCGGCCCCGAGCAAGCCAATCTTTTGCGTGGTCGATGTCATCGATGGTCCCCGTTCAGCTCAATAGTCCCCAGTCAACGAGCACTCGTCGCACCGCGGCAACGTCGCGACAACAAGCCACCCCGGCTGGGGGTTCCGGAGGCGGGCTTTCCGAGAAGTAGATCGCCCGGGCGCCCACGTCGAGGGCGCCCCGGACGTCAGCCTCCCATGCATCACCCACGTGAATCAGCGACTCGACACCAACCCCGAGGGCCCGCGCCGCCTCGGTGAAGATCCGGGGATCGGGTTTCTCGAAGGATAGGCGGCCGGAATCGACGACGGTTCGGAACACCGAGCTCCAGCCCAGCTCGGCGACCAGCTCCGCTAGCGTCCCCTCCGAGTTCGACAGCACTCCGACGGGGATCCCGCGGGAGCCCAGCTCCTGCGCGAGCTCCACCATGCCGGGGATGGGGCGTCGCCAGAGATTGCAGCGCGGTTGCTCGGTCCACAGCCAGTCCGCGAGCACAGTGGCCCGATCGGCAGCGACGCCGACTCGACCGAGCAGTGTCTGCATGAACGCCTTCCAACCCAGCTCTCCCTGAGCGCCTGCGCGCTTGGCTCGGTTGTACACCTCCCACGCGCTCGGGCACTCGCGGTCGACGCGAGACGCCTCGACGGCGACGCCGCGCTCGGCCAGCCGCTGCGCCACCATGCTGCTGTCGAGCTCGGCGAGAGTCTGCCCAAAATCGAAGGTGACCGCGGTCACCCGAACCAGCTCCTGACCCGTTCGAGAAAGCTCTTGCGCTGGGGCATCCCGTCGTCGCTCAGCTCGTCGGCCAGCTGCTCGATGAGCTGGCGCGCCCGATCATTCAGCTTCACTGGCACCTCGACGTGGATTTCCACCAGCTGGTCCCCGCGCCCCGGTCGCACCCGATGGGCGATCCCCTTGCCACGCAGTCGGAGGGTGTGGCCGGGCTGGGTGCCGGCGGGCACCTTCATTTTCAGCTTTCCGTCCAGAGTCGGCACTTCGAGATCCCCGCCCAGGGCGGCCTGGGAGAACGTGATCGGTACGGTGCAGAGCACATCGTCCGCCACCCGCCGGAAGAACGGGTGACGCTCCACTTCGACCTGGATCTGCAGAGCGCCGGCCTCGCGATCGTGACGTGGACGGCTGCCGGCGCCCGCGACCTTGATCTCCGTTCCGGAGGTCACTCCAGCGGGGAACGTCACCGACTGCTGGTGCTTCTGGTTCGCGATCCCGCGTCCGTGGCACTGGCGGCACGGCTTGGCTGCAACGCGCCCGGTCCCGTGGCATCTCGTGCAGAAGCGCTCGACGGGGAGCGGGAAGAGACCGTGTTGAGCTCGGGTCCGGCCGCGACCCTTGCAGGTTGGGCAGCGGTGCGACGCCGTTCCTGGTTCC
Organism: Polyangiaceae bacterium; assembly: GCA_050304295.1. Taxonomy (GTDB): domain Bacteria; phylum Myxococcota_A; class Polyangia; order Polyangiales; family Polyangiaceae; genus JAFGBI01. The sequence goes on along the minus strand of JBNLDK010000010.1, from coordinate 19,715 downwards.
GCCCCGTTGCCCTCGCAACGATCGCAACCGGCCGTACGGGTGTAGGTGAGCGACTTTTTGCAGCCACGGGCCGCCTCTTCGAAGCTGAGCTGGACGCGCTGCTTGACCGTTCCGCGCTCGCCGGTCTTGACGCCGACAGCGCCGAGCAAGTCACCGAAGAGCCCATCGAGCTGGGTCAAGTCCATGAAACCGCTCGGCGGGCCGGCCGCCCCGGGGCCGAAGGCGGAGGAGCCCCAGCGGTCGTAGGCGGCCCGCTTCTGCGGGTCGCTGAGCACCTGGTAGGCCTGATTGACTTCCTTGAACCGGTCCTGCGCCGCCTCGTCGTCCGGGTTGCGGTCCGGGTGGTGCTGCGCGCCGAGGCGCCGAAAGGCCGCCTTGATCTCGTCCGCGGAGGCGCTGCGCGCGACGCCGAGCACGTCGTAGGGGTTCCGCACCCGCGACCCATAGCATTTTCGGGCCCCGGGGGATGCGGGCCGATCGCTCGTCCCGAATCGCCGCCAGGTTGGCCGTTCGTTGCCACCTTGAGTAGTCTGTCCATGATGGACGGTGATTCGGGTGCAGACCGGCGCGTGTTCGCGCGAGCTCCCATCGAGCTCAAGGTCGAGTACAAACGGCTGAACACCTTCTTCGCCGACTACACGAAGAACATCTCGCGGGGGGGCACGTTCATCGCGACGGAGCGCCCCCTTCCCATCGGCACCGAGTTCGTCTTCGCGCTCGGCGTGCCCTCCCTCGACCAGCCCCTGCGCCTGCGCGGCAAGGTGATCTGGATCGTCACGACCGAGGAAGCCAGCAAGGCCAATCCCCCGGGCATGGGGATCGAATTCCAGTATCGGGACGACGCCGAGCGTCTCGAGAAAGAGGCCGCGGTCGAGCGCCTGCTGACGCGCGAGCTGGGCGAGCACCTGGCCACCAAGCTACTGGGGCGCGCGCCCCACGAGTGAAGGGCGGTGCGCCCCGCCCCGATCTGCAAGGGCGGGTGCTCGGCGCGCCGCGCCTGCGCTCGTCTCTGGCTCGTGCTCCGGCTACGGCAGCTGCACCGAGGCCGGCAACTGTGGGCGGGGGGAACCGGGTGCCATCGCGAGCAGGTCGCGGGCGATCGTCACCTCGACCAGCTCGATGGCGGTGCTCCTCGCGACGCTCTCGAGGCCCGCCGTCGAGCTGGTCGAGCCGTGCTCTCGCATCGTCGTGTAGAAGTCGGCTTCCACTCGCTCGGGGGGTGTTTGGGCCGCGGCCTTCAGCCCTGTGGCGTCGAGCTCACCGCGGCCCCAGGCACCGAGCGCGGCGATCCAGCGATCTCCTGCCAGCGAGGAGAACGCTTCCAGTGCGGAACCGTCGCTGGTGGCGCCGAGTCGTTGCTCCAGCAGCTGGAGCCAGAGGGCGATGTACACCAGGTCGTCGGGGGGCAACTCCTCGTCGATCGCTTCTCGAGCGGCCAATCGTCCGAGCCGCAGATCACCGACTGTCAGCGCTCGCCGTGCCGCGTCGAGCAGCGTTGCGGTGAGCTCCTCGGCGTCGGGGCGAGCTGCTTCCAATGCGCGCTGCGTGGCGCGGCGCGCAGCGTCGAGGGCGCCATAGTGCTCGAGTGCGCGCGCTAGCAGGCGCTCGGCGCGGGCGAGCTCTGCCGCGTTGCTCGCTGCGGCACGCGCCTCGAGGCACCGTTCTATGGCACGGTGCAAGGCGGTCTCTCCCTGTTGGACCTGACCCTGGTCGCGATGCACCTCGAACATCGCCAGCGACGCCGACGCTGCGTCTGCGTCGTGTTGCTCGCGGCTTGCGATCCCTGCGGCCCGGCTCAGCAGCTGGAGCGCTCGCTCGGCGTGCCCCCGCTGCTCCTCCACCGCGGCGAGTAGACGCAGCGTCTCGAGGCTCGAGCCCTCCAGCTCGAGCGCAGCCGTCAGCCGTCGATGGGCGCGGTGGACGTTGCCCGCTCGTGACTCGAGGGCGCCCATCACGTAGTGGAGCTGGGCGGCGCTGGGCCGCACCTGGGCGCGGAGTCGGGGCTGCTCAGCGAGCCGGATCAGCGGCAAGGCTGCCTCGAAGGTCCGCTGTGCGGCGCCGTGCTGCTCGAGTTCGCTCTCTTGCAGGATGCCCCGCAGCACCAGCGCGAGGGCCCAGCTGAGGGGGTAGGGATCGGCGTCCTCGTCGAAGGCGCCAGCGAGCACCAGCGGGGCCACCTCGCTCATTCCCCGCGCTTGCAGCGCCTGGGCCAGCGGCATGACCCCGTCGGCCTCGTTGGGCGCGAGGCGATATAGCTCGACCGCCGTGCCCCAGGCCGCGGCGCTAGCCAGCGCGCGATCGATCGAGATCTCGCGCTGGTCTTCCTGCGCCAGCTCCTCGTAGAAAGCGTTCAACTCCGCCCAGGCTTGCGGTTCGCCGCGCGCCGCATCCTTGATTCGATCGACCAGCGCCGGGGGAACGATCCGTTCCACGGATCGATCGGCGGTGCCGGCCAGCGCTCCGTCGGCGTCCCCGCTGCGCAGATAGAGAGCGATCAGGGACACCCCGCCGGACTTGATCGCCCGGTAGGCCTGGACGGCCTCCTCTCGCTGCTCTGGGGAGGCGCCGATGTCGAGCGTGGAAGCATCGAAGCTCAAGGCGTCGCTGATCCACGCGATGGTGGCATCCCGGGCCTCGTTCACGCGTGCTGTCGAGACCTCGAAGAGCGCGCGGTCCACCGCCGCTTGCTGGCGGATGCCGCGGTCCTGCATGGGACCTGCCTCGCGCATTGCCGACGTCCAGCGATCGAGCTCCTCGAGGTGGCGTTCGACGTCGTTTCGCTCGCTGCCGGCGGGAAGTACCTCGCGGAGGATCGAGTACAGAGCGAGGGAGCGTCCCTCATCGCCGAGCCGGGCGACCGCCGCGGCGCCGGCTCGGAGCGCCGGCGCGGTGCCCATGAACACATCGTGCTGGAATGTCCACGGTCGCAGGAGCAGCATGGCCCCTTCGAGCGCGTCGAGTCCTGCCTGGTCCTGGCCGACCGCAAACCGCCGCTCGGCGCGGGCCAGCTGGCGACGGACGACACCCGCCAGCAGATCTCGATGAGCCGCCTCGGTTGCCGGATCGGCCAGCACTTCGCGGGCGCGCGCCGCGAAATCCGCGTCGCTGACCGGTACCGCGTGGATCGGTCTCGGCGATGCATTGTCCTGGGGCACCCCCGGAGCCGGCCCCTGTGGGGGCCGGCAGGCACCGGCGGCCACGAGCAGGATGGGAAGAGCGGCGAGCAGGAAGCGTCGCATGCCCGCGCAGTCTACACGGGGCGTGGCGATGCGCACCCTGCTATATTCCGGCTGACCCGATGACTGACGCCGCGGCTCGACCCGTCCCCCAGCGCCTCGCGGATTTCGAGGTCAGCCGCCGCCTCGGGGTCGGGGGAATGGCGGAGGTGTTCCTCGCCAAGAAGCGGGGGGCGGAAGGGACCTTCAAGCAGCTCGTCGTCAAGCGCATTCTCCCGCAGTACACCTCATCCCGCCGCTTCCGGGCCATGTTCGCCGAGGAAGCGCAGCTGGCGACCCGGCTGAACCACCCCAACATCGTTCAGGTCTACGAGTTCCAGGACTACGGCGAGGAGGGGCAGCTGCTCAGCATGGAGTACGTGGAAGGGCCCGACCTGAGACGGCTGATGCGGGCGGCGCTGGGCAAGGGCATGCGCCTGCCGCCCTACGTGGCTGCCTACGTGATCGGCGAGGTGGCGAAGGGCCTGCACTACGCCCACGAACGCAAGGACGAAGGCGGAGGGCCACTGGACATCGTCCACCGGGACGTCTCCCCACAGAACATCCTGCTGAGCTACGAAGGTGCGGTCAAGATCGCCGACTTCGGTATCGCGTCGGCAAACCTGTTTCGCGAGGAGCCCGGGGTTCTCAAGGGCAAGACCGGCTACATGTCCCCGGAGCAGGCGCGCGGCGAGAAGGTCGATCGGCGAACCGACATCTACTCGCTGGGGGTCGTCTTCCACGAGATGATCGCGGGCCGATCGCTGCACGGCTCTCTCGAGGGGGGGGAGCTGCTGGAGGCGGTCCGGTCCGGCAACGTGGAGCCTCCGAGCACCTTCGCCCGCGAGGTTCCTGCGGAGCTCGAAGCGATTGCGATGCGGGCTCTGGCCAAGACGCCGGACGAGCGGTTCGCGACAGCGCGCGACCTCGCTTCGGCGCTCACGCGAGCACTATTTCAACGCCAGCAAATGGTCGACGCTCACGTGCTCGAAGCTGTCATCGGGCAGCTCGTCAGTCGTGAACCAGTCGAAGTGGGCGGGGGCCCGGTCTCTGTCGGCGCCAGCGATCAAGAGGTCAAGAGTGGTCCCCCCGACAGCGACTCGGGGGGGGGGTCGGCCGGTTGGAGGGATGAAAACACTGGCGAGGTGCGGCGTGGCCGCCGCCTTCGCGGGTCTACGGGTCGGGAGGTCCGCCATGTGGCGGTCGTGCGACTCAGCGTGCACGGGCTCGACGCGCTGGTGCGGGCCCTCGGTGCTGCTGCGGCCGAGCAGTTCTGCGAGTCGCTCCGTGGCGTGCTGGACGAACTCGCGTTCAAGCGCAGCGCGCGCTGGGCGTGGGATGGCGAGGACGAGGATATCCTCTCGTTGCCCGCTCACGCTCGCGCTGTCATCGGGCTCACCGAGAACCCTGCCCGGGCTCCGTTCGACGCGGCTTGGCTGGCGGTTGACGTGCACGAGGCGATCCAGGGCGCCTGCGACGACTTGGCCGTCAAGCTGCGCGCCAGCATCGGCGTGGTGCGGGGGATCGCGTCGGGCAAGCGGGACAAGGCGGGACATCTGATCGACCATGATCTCCAGGAGCCCGCTCCGTATCTCGCGGAGTTCATCGGCAGTGCCGCTCCGGCTGGCGTCACCTGGGTGGCGGGTGGCCTCTTCCGCCTCGTCCGTCGGGACTTCGTGTGGGGAGACGCGCCGCTGCTCGAGGTCGACGACCCCGTGGCACGGCGACTTCCCCGATCGGTCAAGATTCACTCCTTGATTCGCCCGCTGACCCGCGACGAGAAGGCCCGCGCGGCTGCCGAGACCAAGGGCGATCTGGTGGGGCGGGACGCTGAGCTCGCCGACCTCCACGCCTCCTACCATCAGGCGGCCTCGCTGAGTGGCCGCATCCAGGTGATGAGCCGTGTCGTCTACGGTGAAATGGGGATCGGCAAGACGGCGCTCGTGGCTTCGTTCCTCGCGGAGCTGCCGCCCGACGCGAAGATCGTGCACAGCGAGTGTTCGCCCGCGCGCACGGAGCTGCCCTACGCCACGATTGCCGACTGGGTGCGGGAGATGACGGGGACCAGTGAGTCCCAATCTTTCGATGAGGTGGCGGACGCGGTGGCCGAAACGCTGGGGGACCTCGCTCCCGGAAAGCACGGGCAGGACATCGTGCACCGCCTGGCGGAGCTCGCCACGGGTCGCGTGGCGGCGGCGGCGGATGAGGCCGATGCTGCTCACCACCGCCGACTCATCACCTCCGGGGTGCGTCGCTTCCTGGCGCGAGCGGCGGCGGAACAACCCGTGGTCCTCGTCGTGGATGGACTCAGTTGGTGCGATCGACCGAGCATGGAGCTCATCGGTGATCTCGCGCGCTGGCGCGACCCTCTTCCAATCCTACTCATCGTCATCACGCGCCCCGATGACCGCGTCACCCCGTACATCGAGGGCATTGTTCGCGTGGAGGTGAAGGGGCTCAGCGCGGAGAACCAGATCCGCCTGCTGGAGGCCCGCTTGGGCGCTTCCAAGGGGGTCGCACAGGTTTGTGCAGATCTGCTGCCGCGGGCGGCGGGGAACCCCTTCTTCCTCCTCGAAATGGTGGACGCCCTGCTCGAGCGCGGCACGCTGGAGCTACGCGAGTTGCCGGCCGGAGGACAGCAACTCGCGCGCGTCGAGAATCCGGGAGAGGCCGGGCTGGAGCTGCCCTCCACCCTGGAACAGCTGATCGCGGATCGTCTCAACGAGCTCCCGCCCGAGGAGCACGCCGTGATCGACTGGCTGGCCATTGCCGGTGGGCCGGTGGCCGAACGCGATCTCAAGCAGCTCATTGAGGACGACCCAGACGACGCGATTGCGCGGCTGTGCGCGCGCGGCCTCTGTGACGTTCGCAACGAGCTGGTCGATGTGCGCCATCCGCTGGCGCGCGACGTGGCGTACCTCGCGCTCGACCGTGAGGACCGCTACGCGATGCATCGCGCTCTCGGCGAGTATCTGGCCGAGACCCCCCTGGCAAAGGGATTGACGGCGGCGATCGTGGCGCGTCACCTGGCGCGGGGGCGCGACACTGCGCGCGCCGCGGAGTTCTACCTGGAGGCCGCAGACACGGCGCGGGGCAGCTACCAGACGCAACTTGCCACGCGGTACTTCACGCGCGCACTTGCCCTGCTGCCGGACTCCGATCTGCGGCGTCTCGAGGCGCACGACGCGCTAGAGGGCATCTCCCGAGTTCAGGGGCGGTGGCGCGAGCGCCGGCAGCACCTGAGCGCCATGCGCAAGCTTGCCCGGGTCAGCAACAACCCCCACTGGGTGGCGCGCGCCCTGATTCGCACGGCGCGCCTCGAGCAGGACCAGGGCTATCTGTCTCGTGGCCTGACCTCCACCCAGCTCGCCGAGAAGGCGGCCCAGCAGGCGGGGTCGGCCACCGCCCAGATCCAGGCGCAGAGCCTGATGGCCGAGATGCTGCGCGACCTGGGTGACATGCAGGGGGCGCTTGCCGCCTGCGATCGCGCTCTCGAGACTGCGGCCGCGGCCGAGGTGTCCGCGCGCCTGCGCGCGGAGGTGCTCCGAGCGCGGGGGACTCTTCTGCGCCGGGTGGGCCGCGTGCACGAGGCCGTCGAGGCGCACGCCGAGGCGATCGCTGTCTTCAAGCAGGTGGGCGCACGACGTCTCGAGGCCCAGGCGAAGAACTCACTTGCCTTCGCGATGTTCGTGCTGGGTCGTTTCGAGGACGCGATCGCCCTGGCGCTCGACGCGATTCGCATCGACCTCGCGATTGGGGGGCGGCTGCAGATCGCCAAGACATTGAGTAACATCGGGCAGTCCTACGCCCGGCTCGGGGATCTGCCGCGGGGGCTCGCATACCTGAAGCGAGCCCGCGAAGCTCACGAACGCTACGGGGACCAGGATTCGCGAGCCGACACGCTCCTCGCCACCGCCGAGGTCTTGATCGAGCTCGGGGATCTCGCGGCAGCTGACACGTTCGTCGGAGATGCCGGCGCGTTGAACGCGGTCAGCGGGAGTGCCTACGACTCGGTACACGAGAAGATCGTCCGGGCCCTGCTCGCGCGGGCTGCGGGCGACTCCAGCGCCGCCGTCATGCACGCTTTCGACGCGCGCCAGGCGGCCGAGGCGCAAGCCTACGTTGCCTATCACTTCTACGCGATGGCGATCGAGGCGGCGGCGCGGGTGGACATCGGCGAGCAGCACACCGGCATCCTGCTTGCCACGACCGCGATCGGCGCCATCGAGACGATCCAGGGATCGGAGTTCGGTCTCGAGACGCGCTCCATCTGTTGCGAGGCGCTCGACAGTGCTGGGTCGCCACAGGCCGCCGAGATTCGGGGGCGCGCCGCGCTGTATGCGAAGCAGCTGCTGGAGTACATCCGGGATCGCCACTACTGCGAGCTCTTCGTGCGTCGACCCGCGGTGCGGTCGCTGCTCGATGAGGCTCCCGAGCCGCGACCGGTTGGCTTCCGCGGTGCCTTGCTGGGTACCAGCTCCGATCCCCCGCGGGCGGATGGCGAACCACCGTCCGAGTGATTTCCGGGCTACGGCTCCCGATGCTGTTGGCCCGGGACGACGTTGATGGGCGCCGGCGGATCGACCGAGGCGGGCGCCCCGGAGAGGGGGCTGAGGACCGCCCACACGAAGAAGACGATGGCGAGCATTACCAGACTGGTGATGAGGTACGTATTGATGGGCGGCTGCTTGGCCGTGCTCCAGGCGTCTGCGTAGAACTTTCCTCGGCTGCGTTGGCGCAGCTTGCGTTGCACCCCGCGCAGCACGTCTGGGACCTCGGGCTGGTCCTTGCCCAGTGCGCCCCGAAGCAGGTCGCGGATGCCGTCCTCCGAGGTCTCGACGCGGTCCGTTCCGCTTGCCTCGCTCGTCTGGTCGGTCTCCCCGGCGGGGACGGCGGGCGCCTCCTGCCTCTCGCGGTCGTCGGCGTTTGTGGATGCCGTTGCCCGCTCGGCGGCGCCGGTGTCGTCGCTGTCGGCGGTCGGCTGATGGTTGTCGGTTGCCCCTGCAGCGCCACTTCCGGGCTCTTGCTCCGTGAGTTCGGAATTCGCACCGGACGGCGCGGCGGTGGCTTCGCTGTCGGGATGATCCTCTCGAGTCTTCATCGGATCTTCTCCCCCATCGCGCGCTCGACGCTGGCCTTGAGCATGCCGCGAGCGCGGTGGATGCGGCTCTTCACGGTGCCATCGGCGAGCCCGGTGATCTCCGCGATTTCCTCGTAGGTGAGATCCTCGACGTCACGCAAGATGAGCACCTCGCGGAAGTCCGGATCGAGCTTGGCAATGCACTGCTGCACGATCTGCTCGACTTGATAGCCCTCGACCATCTGATCGGGCCGAGCCACGTCGCCGAACGTCACTCCCTTGGCCTGGCTGAGTGGAGCGCGTTCGGCGACCGGTTCGAGTTCGTCTTGGGCGCCATCGTGGCGACGCGCCAGGTACTTGATGCGGTTTTTGCAGAGATTGACCGCGACCCGGTAGACCCAGGTGCTCAACTTCGCGTCTCCACGAAACTGACCGATGGCCTTGAATACCTGGACGAACACCTCCTGGGCCATGTCCTCGGCCTCGTCGCGACGACCCAGCATGCGGAAGACGAGGCGAAAGACGCGATGCTCGTAGGTCTGCACGAGCTCGTTGAACGCACGCTCGTCTTGGCGCCGAAGACGCTCGATGAACCGCTTCTCGGTATCGGCGGGCTGTTCAGGCACGTTCCACCAGTCGGACCCAAGGTAGATCGGAAGTGGCTCCAAGTCGCCCTTTGACCGATCGTCCTGGGGTTCGGGGTGCAGTTGGGGCGCGCGGGCCACTCACGCGAGGACAATCTCCGAGTGGAGGTGTTCCCACGAGATGTGGCGGGGAACATCTCCCCACGTCGCGTGTCCCACCAGGGCTAGTGTGCTTGGACCGTGGGCCAGATGACCCCGCCAGGCTGGTTTCTCCTGGGCCCTGGACGCCCCCGGACGCGCCATGGCACTGCGGATCCGCTGGTGCCGGAGCTGTCGAGCGGCGCCGATTCACCCCCCCGGGGACCTCGGATGACTCTCGTTTCGCGCCGAGAACCTGCTAGAGTGCCGGCCCTCTCCGGCGTCGTCTAACGGCAGGACAAGGGACTTTGAATCCCTGAATCATGGTTCGAATCCATGCGCCGGAACCGCACCCGCTGCAAAGGCCGTGGCTGCCGCCCCAGCGATCCGAAGTCGCCTGGCCCTACGGGCCGCCCCGATAGCTCCAAGCGCCACGCGAGCGCAGGGACTGTTCGACGAAACGCGCGTGGAGGGCGATCAGGGGAGCGGCGACCTCTTCTCCCTCGAGCAGCGCCATGGCATCCGCGATCGCCTCCAGGGTGCTGCGGTGAGCATCCACGGCGCTCCGGCGCAGCCGCACCGGCGTCTCGGTTTTCGCGGGGAGACTCAGTCGAGGCAGGTCCCACACGGCTGGCAGTCGTCGGTGCATGCGTCGCACCTCACGCCAGGTGCCGTCGAGGACGACCAGGCGCTTCGCTGGCGGGGGTGCGACAGAGGGAACGCCGCCCGGCAGGAGCAACCAAGTGGCGCTCAGATCGGACAGCGCTTGCTGAGTTTCTGGGGTCTCGGGGCGGGCCTCGACCACTCGACAGCGGGTCAGGGCCAGCTCGGCGATCCGCGCGGTTCCCGACGCTCGCCACGTCTCGCGTGGATGGCGCACGATGAGCACGTCCAGGCGGGAGTCGGTCGCGACGATGTGCTGGCAGACGCACCACGGTTCGCGAACCCAGCAGCGCGGACATCGCCCCAGCAAGCGAGAGTCAGTTCGCGAACGCATTGCCGGTGACGCGGTCGAGCGCCGCGGCTGCCGCCGCCCGTCCCTGCTTGACGCAGTCCGGGATCCCCACCCCTTCGTAGGCGCCGTTGGCGATGTACAGCCCTGGCAGCTGGGCGAGAAGCCGCCCGATCCGCTCGAGTCGCGTCGCGTGCCCCACGACTGGCTGCGAGTTGGTGCGCACGTACTTGAAGACCCGCGTGAAGCGGGGATCGCCGAGGGGTCCCATCAGGCGACGCAGTTCGTCGAGGGCGACCCGGACGATGTGATGCTCGGAGGTCTGTTCGACGTCGACGTCCTGGCGTGATCCACCAACGAAGGCGCGCATCAGCACCTGGCCCTCGGGGGCGCGTCCCTCCCACTTCGATGAGACCCAGGTTGCCGCGATGATCTGGCCCTCTCCCCGCGGCACGATGAACCCCACGCCGTCGAGGTCGTGGGAGACGGCGTCGCGATCAAAAGCGAAGAAGACGGTGGCGGTGGACACGTAGGGGATGCCTGCGAGTTCGCTCCTCAGTGCGGCATTGGGGACCAGTCGGGACGCTACGTTGGCGGGCACCGCAAGCACCACCGCGTCTGCGGTGATCGTCGACCCTGCCTGCCGAACGTGCCAGCGCCCCGCGTCGTGAGCCAGTCCGGTGACAGCGGCCCCCAGCCGAATGGTATCGGGAGGTAGGCGCTCGACGAGCGCGTCGAGCAGCGTGCCCATCCCGTTTCGGAGCGAGAAGAAGGGGCTGGGGGACTCGGTTTCGTCACGCTGCAGCCAGCGCAGGACGTCGAGCCAGCCGCGGGGACCGGGGCGCGTTGGTCCCTGCCCATGTCGAGCCTGCTGGGCGGCAAACAAACCCTTGATCAGGCTGCCGTGCTTCTGCTCCACCGAGATCAGCTGTGGGAAGGTCGCCTCGATGCTCAGGTGGTCGACATCCCCCGCGTAGATGCCACCCAAGAGGGGACCCGCGATCTTTTCCGCCGCCTCGGCGCCGAAACGACGGGTGACGAAGGCCGCGATGGACTCCTCGCGTTCCGTCGTGCGACCGAACCCCGCGGGCAGCACGAGGTCGCCGAGCATCCGCAGCTTGCCCTCCACGCTCAGGAGCGGCGTCGTGAGCATCGGACCGATCCGAGTCGGAATGGCGAGTGCCATGCCCGCGGGCATCAGCACCAGTCGGCCATCCTGGACGATGAACACGCGCCGCGACGCGGTGGTAACGAGCTCATCGCCGAGCCCGAGTTCCCGGATCAGCTGGGTTGCTTCGGGCTTGGTCCTTACGAAAGAGTCGGGGCCCGCGTCGATCAGGAATCCGTCCTGGCGGTGGGTCGCGATATTGCCGCCAATCCTCGATTGAGCCTCGAGCAGCGTCACTTCGACATTGGCGTCGCGGGTCAGGTCGTAGGCCGCGGTCAGGCCCGTGATGCCCCCGCCGATCACCACTACCCGTCGCTTGCTGCTACTTGCGCCCCGGCACGTCATCTTCAGATCTCCGCCAGAGCCGCTTCGAGCTCGCTCAGGGTCTTGCTGTCACCCTGTTGTCGCGCCACGGCGGTCCCCGCCTCGAACCAGGCGCGTGCTTCGTCCTCCCGATCCAGATCGAGTAGCAGCTGACCGGCCATGTAGTACATGGCGAGATAGTTCGGGTCGGCCGCTCGCAGCGCTGCGAACTGGGCGAGCGCATTCTCACTCTGGCCGTCCTTCTTGTACTCGAGTGCCAGCGCATAGCGGGCGAAGGAGTCGGCCTGGCCTGACGCAACGAGCTCCACCAGCATCTGCAGCCGTTTGTTCATCGCCGAGCAAGGTAGTGCTCCATCAGCCAACCGACAATCACTATTGGGGGCTGATGGTTCGCCAGAGAGCTCCCAGAGTTGGTTCCCGGAGCCGTCGACGGTAGGCGAGGTGGATGCGCCGGCTTGCCAACGTCCTCGGCATCGACGATGCGCCGCACCAGCGGGGTCGCGGTCGGGTGCCCATCGTCGGAGTCGTTACGGCGCGCTTGCGCATGGACGGCCTGGTGGTGGGCCACGTGCAGCGCGACGGTCGAAACGCGACCGACCAGATTGCTCGTCTTCTCCTCGATTCTCCGTTCGAGCGGCACGTCCAGGTCGTGTTGCTGCAGGGGATCACCTTCGCGGGGTTCAATGTCGTCGATCTGCCGCGACTTCACGAGGCGGTCGAGCGACCCGTCGTGGCGGTGGTACGCCGTCCTCCCGATCTCGGTCGCATCCAACGCGCGCTCTCCTCTTCGGTTCCTGGCGGTCGGCGCAAGTGGACGCTGCTGCAACGCGCGGGACCACTGGAGCGCCACGGTTCGGTTCTCGTCCAGCGCGTGGGTCTGTCACGCGACGAGGTGGCTCACTTGCTGGCCGCCACGACGGGCCACGGCAAGCTCCCCGAACCGTTGCGCCTGGCTCACCTGATCGCTGGAGCACTCGTCACGGGGCGGAGTCACGGCGGGGCTTGATGGAGTCCGCGGGCCCGGTCAGGCCAGCTCGAGGAACCGAGCCAGGACCTTGCGCACTCCGAAGCCTGGAAAGCGTGCGACGATCATCGGCTCGGTGCCGGCTTCGACCCGCTCTACTTGGCCTTCCCCGAAGCGCTGGTGGCGGACTCGTGCTCCCCGGCGGACGGTGACGGCGGGTCCGTCACTCGGGAGGTCGTCGAAGAACTCTCGGTCCACCATCCGCTCCCCGGGTGCCAGTCGCGGCGCCGTTGGGGCGGTGCTGGATCGCGGACGAGTTCCGAACGCCGAGCCCTCGCGCTGAACCACCTCTGCGGGCAGGTCGCCGAGGAAGCGACTTGGCGCGAGGTAGCGAGTCTGTCCGAAGAGCATGCGCTGTCCGACATAGGACATCACCAATCGTTGCCGAGCCCGAGTCACGGCAACGTAGGCGAGGCGCCGCTCCTCGTCGAGCTCCTCCAACTGCTCGGAGCTGAGCCCCTTGTAGGGGAAAACCTCGTCCTCCATCCCGGTGAGGAAGACCGCGTCGAACTCCAGCCCCTTGGCGGCGTGAACCGTCATCAGGCTGACCATCGGCATGTCTCGCATCGTGTCGACTGCCGTGATCAGGCTGACCCGCTCCAGGTACCCGCTCAACGTCGGCGCTTCCCCGCTGCTCTCGGCATCCTGCTCGAACTCCTGGAGCGAGCCGAGTAGCTCCTCCAGGTTCTCGAGCCTCGCGTCGCTCTCCGCGCTGTCATCCTCACGGAGCAGCTTCCGGTAGCCCGTTTCGTCCAGCACCGCCGCGGCCACCTGATGTGGACGCGCTTCGCTGGCGAGCTTTCGCAGCCCCGTCACGAGCTCCTGGAAGGCGAGCAGCTTCTTCTTTGATGCGGTCCCGAGGCCACCCGTGGCGAGAGTGGCGTCGATGGCGTCGAAGCAGCTGGTGCCGCGCGCCGCCGCCATGTCGAGCAGTCGCTGCACGGTCTTGTTGCCGATGCCCCGTGTTGGCGTGTTGATGATGCGAACGAGGTCGGCGTCGCTGCGGGGATTGTCGATCAGGCGCAGGTAGGCGAGCGCGTCCTTCACCTCGGCGCGCTCGAAGAACTTCATGCCGCCGACTACCTGATAGGGGACGTTCTCGTTGCGCAAGGCCTCCTCGATGACGCGGGACTGGGCGTGCACCCGGTAGAACACCGCGATCGTATCGGCGCTCGTCCCGCGCGCCAGCTCCGCTTGGATCTCCCGCATCACGAACACCGCCTCGTCTCGCTCGTCGCGCCGCGCGCAGACGCGGATCGGGTCGCCAGCCTCAGCAGCGGTCCAGAGAGCCTTGGGTTCGCGCCGGGGCGAGGGTTCGATCATGCCCAGCGCTCCGCGCACGATGTTGCCGGTAGAACGGTAGTTCTGCTCGAGCTTGACTACTGTGGCGTCGGGAAAGTCGCGCTGGAAGCCGCGGATCAGCCGCACGTCCGCTCCGCGCCACCGATAGATCGACTGATCGTCGTCGCCCACCACGCAAAGGTTCCTCGTCTGCGCCGACAGGGCTCGCACGAGGCGGTACTGAACGATGTTCGTGTCCTGGAATTCGTCGACCAGCACGTGATCGAACCGACCGTTGAGCTCCCGACCCGCTGGGCTCTCGGGATTTTCGACGAGGCGCATCACGTGCAGCAACAGGTCTTCGAAGTCGACCGCGTTGGCTGCAGCGAGGGCTTGCTGGTAGCGGCGAAACACGTCGACGACGACTTGATCCAAGGCGGTGAAGACCTCGACGTCGTCGGGCCCGCGCCCCTCGCGCTTCTCGCCGTGGATGCGCCCGAGGGCAAGCTTGGGGGGCAGCTGGCGCTCGTCGATCCCCAGATCCTTGAGTACCCGCGCCATGACCGCCTTCTGGTCGGAGTCATCGTAGATGCTGTAGTGGCGATCGAGCCCCACTTCGTCGTGGTAGCGTCGGAGGAACTTAGCGCACATCGAGTGAAATGTGCCGACCCACAGGTCGGCAGCCACCTCCTCCCCGGCCAGCGCGGCCAGCCGTTGCCGGAGCTCGGCGGCCGCCTTGTTGGTGAACGTTACCGTCAGCACCCGGTAGGGCGGGACGCGATGCTCGGCGAGCAGATTGGCGACGCGATAGGTGATGACTCGCGTCTTTCCGCTCCCGGCACCCGCGAACACGAGCAGCGGTCCGGCGGGGTGGGTGACTGCGGCGGCCTGGGGTTCATTGAGTTCGTGAGCCATGAGGACGGGGTCGATGGGGACGAGTCTCGCTATGGTCGCCTCCCCGCCCGGTGCTGGGCGCCCAGGTGCCGGGCAACCCGGGACGAGGGGCAGCTCCGACGCTCTAGCGTCTTTTTCTGTGTCGCGCCTGCTCTCCCTGGTCACGCCGGATTTTTCGGTTCCGCGGTGATACCAATGCCGCTGTGAACGACGATCGCGACTCCAGTCCGGTGTCGCTGGCCACCAGCGTGCCGCGAGCGCCCGGTGACGCGCGACTCGTTGCGCTCGACCCCACCGGGGCGATCGTTCCTCCGCATTGCGCGTGCTGTGGCGAACCGGCCGCCGCCTCGCGGGTCGAGCGTGAGCTAGTTGGTGAGGGCAGCCTCATTGTCCCCTACTGTCGTGTCTGCCACCGCCATGCCGTGGTGCGTTCCACCCGGGTGCTCGCGATCACGTTGGCGTCGTCGCTCCTGGCCGTCGGCTTGGCGGCGGGCCTTCCCATCGCCGCGCCGTGGCTTGGGCTGGGCGCGTCACTGGTCCTCGTTGTTGGCACCGCGCTGCTGCCCGTGGGGGTGGCCTGGTGGCGGCCCCCGGCGCGGGCCCCGCACAGCTCGCGTGGTCGGGCGGCTTGGTTCGGTCCGCGCGGGCTGGTCTGCACCAGCCCGCGCTGGGCGCATCTGCTGGCGGAGCTGAATGGAGTGTCGGTTCGCCCGTGCGCCGAGCTCGAGCGCCGGTTCTCGCCGTGGATGGTCGCGGGGCCGATGCTGGGTCTGGCGCTGACCCCCTTCGTCGACTGGCTCCATCACCCCATGGTCCGGGTCGTCAATCTCACCGATCGCGAGATCGTGGTATCTGCAGATGGTCGCCGCCTGTTGACCCTCCCTCCCACCAGTGCGGAGCACCCCGAGGCGGGCGCGGAGACCCGGTTGCCCGCTGGGCGTCGCGTGCTGCAGGCTCACGACCGGAAGGGGCGACTCGTCGGGGAGGACTCGGTGCTGGTCCGGGCAGCCCGCCAGCACCTCTACGCGCCCGGTGACCACGAATATTGTTTCTGGGTCGAGACGGTGGGCTACGGGAGGAATGGACCGGCCACTCCGCAGATCAAGATGCTCGCTTCTCGTCGCCACTTCTGGGTGCTTCCGCCCGGCATCGACATCTGGTTTGATCGCAGCCCCGCGCAGCCGGCGGGGACCCGAGCCAGTGGGGGGCAGCTGACCGCGCTGCGCCAGGGTCGCTGCCGCGATGCACCGGCACCGCAAGAGTAGCCCCTCGCGTTGTCATCAACCCAAGTATGGCTATACTGCGCGGGCCTCAGGGCCGACCGGCCAACAGCGAGTAAAAGCAGTGAGCGCTTCAGAAGAAAGAGATGAATCCGAGGGAATGGTGACGGAGCCCGTCGAGACGGCCGAGGACCCGGCTACCAGCGACGAGGCGGCGGCATCTGGCGACGTCGATTCGGTGGAGTTTGCCGAGGAGGATGTTGAAGGGGATGCGCCTGCCGAGGAGCCGGAGCCGGATCCGCTCGAGGCTGCACAGGAGGAAGCGAATCGTCTGCGCGACCAGTTGCTGCGGACTGCTGCCGATTTCGACAACTTCCGGAAGCGTAGCCGCCGCGACGTCGAGGACGCCGAGCGCCGCGGCCGGGAAACGCTGCTGCGAGAGCTGCTTCCGGTGTTCGACAACCTGGAGCGCGCCACGTCCCACGCGGAGACAGCTGCCGACGTCAACTCTCTCGTGGATGGGGTCATGATGGTGCACCGTCAGTTCCTCGATACTCTCGTCAAGAACGGAATCGAGCGGATCGAGGCGCTCGGCCAACCGTTTGATCCGGCAGTTCACGAGGCGATCCAGCAGGTCGAGACGGAAGAGTACGACCCAGGAACGGTAGCCAACGTTTTCCAGGCGGGATATCGAATGGGGGACCGACTCGTGCGACCATCAATGGTGGTCGTCGCGAAGAAGCCGGCCGGCGGGGACTGACGCCTCCATGGGCAAGATCATCGGGATCGATCTCGGAACCACGAACTCCTGCGTCTCTGTGCTGGAGGGGCTGAGTGCAGCTGGCGACCCCGAAGTAACGGTCATTCCCAATACCGAGGGAGCCCGGACCACTCCTTCCTGCGTCGCCTTTTCCGCCAGTGGCGAGCGCCTCGTGGGTCAGGTGGCCAAGCGACAAGCCGCGACCAATCCAGGCAATACCGTCTACGCATTCAAGCGTCTGATGGGGCGGCAGGCTAGTGCCGAGGAGGTCCAGCGACACAGCGAGTCCGTCGCCTACAGCGTCGTCGCCCACGACAACGGTGATGCCTGGGTCGAGTTGGGGGATCGTCGGTTCTCGCCCCCCGAGGTCTCCAGCATGGTGCTCGCAACCCTGCGCGAGTTTGCCGAGACGTACCTGGGGGAGGAGATCGTCGAGGCGATCATCACCGTGCCCGCCTACTTCGATGACGCACAGCGCCAGGCGACGAAGGATGCTGGTCGGATCGCGGGCCTGGAGGTCAAGCGCATCATCAACGAGCCCACCGCCGCGGCGCTGGCCTACGGTCTGGACCGGAGCGAAGCCGAGACGATCGCCGTCTACGATCTGTGCGGCGGCACGTTCGACATCTCGATCCTCGAGATCGCCGGGGGCGTCTTCAACGTGAAGGCTACGGGTGGCGACACGCACCTCGGCGGTGAAGACTTCGACGCCAAGGTGATCGATCTGTTGGCGAGGGAATTCAAGGACGCCCACGGGATTGATTTGCGTCAGGATCGCATGGCGCTGCAGCGACTCCGCGAGGCCGCGGAGAAGGCGAAGCACGAGCTGTCGTCCTCCCTGGAAACGGAGATCAACATTCCCTTCATCGCCACCAACGAAGGGGCACCGCTGCACCTGGAGCGGTCGATGAAGCGCAGTGAGCTCGAGATCCTGACGCGGGAGCTGATCGAGCGAACCATCTCCGCGTGCCGGAGGACGCTCGCCGACGCGAAACTGAACCCCGATCAGGTGGGGCAGGTCGTGCTGGTCGGGGGGATGACACGCATGCCCGCCGTCCAGAAGGCCGTGCGGGAGTTTTTCGGTCGGGACGCGAACAAGGAAGTGAACCCCGATGAGGTGGTGGCGGTTGGCGCGGCGATTCAGGGGGCGGCGCTCGGTGGCGAGATCGACGAGGTCCTGCTGCTCGACGTGA
Source organism: Polyangiaceae bacterium (assembly GCA_050304295.1). Lineage (GTDB taxonomy): Bacteria > Myxococcota_A > Polyangia > Polyangiales > Polyangiaceae > JAFGBI01. The sequence goes on along the minus strand of JBNLDK010000010.1, from coordinate 1,882 downwards.
CCCCCTTGTCGATTGGCGTCGAGACCGGTGGGGGAGTGTTCACGCGACTCATCCCCCGCAACACGACGGTTCCCACCGAGAAGAGCGAGATCTTCACCACCAGTGTCGACAACCAGCCGTTCGTTCCCGTGCACGTTCTGCAGGGAGAGCGCGAGATGGCGGCTGACAACCGGAGTCTGGCCCACTTCGAGCTGACCGGCATTCCCCCGGCGCCGCGCGGCGTACCGAAGATCCAGGTCACCTTCCGGATCGACGCTAACGGGATCCTGGCGGTGGAAGCCAAGGATCTCGGCACTGGTCGCACCACGGCGATCAGTGTGACGCCTACCAGTGGTCTGACCGAAGGCGAGATTGGTCGCATCGTCGAGGAGGGCGACCGCTTCAAGCAGAGCGATGAGATCCGCCGCGCGCTGGCCGAGCTGCGCAACCAGGCAGAGACGCTCGTGTACACGACGGAGCAGGCCATCGAGGGCTATGCCGACCTGCTCGAACCCCAGCGCGTTGACGAGATTCGGAGCGATGTGCAGAACCTGCGCGCGCTGCTCGACGGGGGTGCAGACCTCGAGGCGCTGCGCGAGGCATACGGTCAGCTCGAGAACGCGACGTTCGAGATCGCCGAGGCGATGTACGGCGCGGAACCGACCGAGTAGGCGCGGGCGGCCGGCCCGGCTCCTCCTTTGGTTGCAGCTCCGGTGTTGCGGGTGCGGCGGGTTCCGGCTCTACGCAGTCGCCTTGTCCGCCGGCCCGAGCACGTGGGCGATATCGACCTTGGTGACGCCGGGGCCATTTTCGCTTTCGGTCCACACCGATACGGTGGTGCTCTGTTCCGGGAAATGAGTGTCCACCCGCACGATCTTCCCGACGCGACCGTCGTCCAGCACGACCTGCTCTCGATCGTTCATGTACTGGTGGATGCGCCGCAAATCTGCCATGAGCGAAGCATACTCCGCGTCCGGCCGGATGTCAGTTTTCTGGCAGTCGTGACCGCCCGATGCCTTTCCGCCATCCGGGCTGCCGCCGCACAGCGCTCAGGCCGAGCGTCATCTCTCGGGGCTCGCGCGGTCCCCAACGCCACCTTCGCTGGGTCCGGGCCCACCGTACCCTGCTCGCCCGTGCTCGTCCCGGAGCCAGGCATCTTCAAAGCCCGAGCCCGAGCCCGAGCCCGAGCCCGAGCCCGAGGACGTATACCGATTCAGCATCGAGTTCCTAGCGCTCGCTGATCAGATGGCGAGTGCCCTGCCCCGAGGCCGCGCGTACCTGGCAGATCCCCTCCACATCGCGGACGGAGCCGGCGAGTTCGCTGCTGCCGACCAGGCTGGTTTCTACCGATTTGGGCGTCGCTCAGCGACCGAATCCGCCGCCATCATCGACGTGCTTGCAGTACTCGACCTCATCGAAGAGCCGCTCCGAACTCGCGCCCGAGGTCTTCTGCTGCGCAGCGTCGCCATGCTCACCGCCATGGTCTTGAAGACTTCGGGCTCGGGCTCGGGCTCGGGCTCCGGGCACTTCCGTGCCTTGGGCTCGACGCTCCTTTGAAGACACTCCCCAAGATGCCGATCAGCTTGCCCGAAGCGGAAGACGCCTGCCCAGCAGGGGCGAGGCGCTCGGACACAGGTGCTTCCCGCTCGCCCCTGCTGCTCCGCCGGTGTTCCAGGTCGTCGATTGGAACAACAAGCAACCTGCTTGTTGTTCCAAATGGCCGAGCGCGATTCTCGAGCACCTCATTATGAGGTCATTTTACGATTGGGGAGGGGGACCCGGGGCCCCGCCGCCCGCGGGCCCCACCCGGTCATGACCGGGTGGGAGGGCGAGTGGGGGTGCGAAGTGGCGGGGGAGGGGTCTGGGACAGCTGACCATTGATCGGAAATCGATCTGAGCGGGG
>JBNLDK010000009.1:0-85804 GCA_050304295.1 Polyangiaceae bacterium | reverse complement strand
TGGTGTCCGCGCTGGAGGAGGCGATGGCGCAATCCGAGCTGCGCGAGGTGGGGCCCCGACTGACGGGGCGCCTCGTGACCGCGCTCGAACGAATGCGTCGCCGCGCGCCCCGCACCTGACCGGGGACGGCTTCCTCCGGCTCTTCACCCAGAGCAGGGGTCGCCGAAGAACCTGGGACGAACGGGCGAAGTGCAGTTCTGGTTGTGGACCTGAACCCGGCTGGCCGATCATGCGGGACAACCTCTCACTCTGCCCATCGCCCATGCTGGAACCCGGCGCCCTCATCGCTCGCAAGCTTCGCGTGACGCGGCAACTCGGCGCCGGGGGCATGGGGGTGGTGTACGAAGCGATCCAGGTGCACCTGGGTCGTCGCGTGGCGGTCAAGGTCATTCACCCCAGAGACTCGGACTCACGCGAGGCTCGGGCCCGGTTTGTTCGCGAGGCGCGGGCGCAGGCGCAACTGCCGCTCGAGCACATCGTCCAAGTGCTCGATGTCGACATGCTTCCGGACGGTGACCTGTACATGGTCATGGAGTACCTGGATGGTCGTGATCTCAAGCGCGAGCTGACGAAGCGGGGGGCCCTCCCGGTGGCGGAGGCCGTCAGCTATCTCGTGCAGGCTTGCACGGGAATCGAAGCGGCTCACGATGCCGGGATCGTGCATCGCGACCTGAAGCCCCAGAATCTCTTTTTGACGAACCTCGAGGGGCCGCGGAAGGTGAAGATCCTCGACTTCGGGATCGCCAAGATGGGCGCTGCTCACGGGGCGGCGCTGACGAGTTCGTCGTCCGCGCTGGGGACGCCGCTGTACATGTCACCGGAGCAGCTCAGTGGCACTGCGACGATCGACGCTCGTGCCGACCTCTGGGCGCTGGGGGTCGTGCTCTTCGAGTTGCTCGCTGGAGTGCCCCCCTTCAAGCGGGAGACGGTTGCGGGCACGCTCGCGGCGGTCCTGCTCGACGATCCGCCTCCGCTTGCCGACTTCCGGGACGACGTTCCGCGTGGCCTCGAGCAGGTGGTCGAGTGCTGTCTGGCGAAGGCCCCGGAAGCGCGCTTCGCCGACGCCGCGGAGCTGGCGGCGGCGCTCGCCCCGTATGCGATGCCGGGGGATGTGGTCGCACCGTCGGTGTCGCGGGGTTCTTCGGCCGCGCCTCCGCCGGACCTGGAGACATCGGAGGCGCTCCTGCTGCCCCCGGCGGCGCCCCGTGTTTCGCGGCTCGAGTCGTCGCGCGACCTGCCCGAGACGGTCGTCCTGCCGCTGGCACGCCAGTCCCGCGAGGAGATCACCGCTCCCCACCGCTCCTCGCCGCCGGAGCCCTCGGCGCTTCCGGTCGATCGACCCCAGCCCGAGCGGTCCGCATGGCGGCCGGTGTCCCTGGCGACCCAGCTGGCCACCGTGGGCGCGCTGGCGGGGGCGGTGGTCCTCGCCTGGCTCTTCTGGCCCCGACCGGCCCCGCCACTGCCCTCCGCGTCGTCCGCTTCCGGTCCCGCGTCGTCGGTCCCCTCCGTCGGGAACGCGGTGGTGGCTGCACCGGTCTCCGCCGTCCCAGCGACGAGCGTCGTGGTTCCCACGGTCAGCTTGTCGGGGGCGAGCTCTCCGACCCCGACCCCTCCGCCACTGGCGCCCTCGCCCCGACCCCCACGACCCACCGCGGCTCCAGTTCCCACTGCTTCGATTCCCGCTGGCCAGCCGCTACCCGGTGACGCGGTCCCGCTGCATCTCTAGTCGCCAAAACTGGAAGCTCATTCCGGGCCGAGCGGGATGCCGTGGCCCGACCCCGGGACCGACCGCCGTCGACGCTTGGCCCTGGCGGTGCGGGTTGCTCGCGCCGTTTTCGGTAGCACTCGAGCCCGGTTGCGGCTACTTCGCCCCCTGAGCACCGACCCTCCCCGCGATGGCTGCCTCAGCTCGTCGCTCGGGCTCACACTTCGGGCGCGATCGGCAGGTCAGCGTCCTTGTGTACCAACCTAGAAAGGCCCCCGCTCCATGGCAGAGAACCACTTCAAGTGCGCCGTCTTCGATCTGGATGGCGTCGTCACCCAGTCCGCCAGCATCCACTCCGAGGCATGGAAGACCATGTTCGACGAGTACCTGAAGGTCTGGTCCGCCGAAAAGGGCGTCGAGTTCCGCGAGTTCACCAACGCGGACTACCTCAAGTTCGTCGATGGCAAGCCCCGCTACCAGGGCTGCAAATCGTTCTTCGAGTCGCGCGGTGTGGAGCTCCCCTTCGGGGATCCGAGTGATGGTCCCGACGTGATCAGCATCTGCGGACTCGGCAACAAGAAGAATGTCCTCTACACGAGCATCCTCGGTGAGAAGGGAGCCGAGGTCTTCCCGACGAGCGTCGAGTTCATCCGGGAGCTCAAGCGCCGCGGGATCCGGGTTGGGGTGGCGTCCTCCAGCGCCAACACCAAGATGGTGCTCCAGAAGGCTGGCCTGACCGACCTCTTCGAGACCCGCGTCTGCGGCATCGTCAGCGCCGAGATGAGCCTCAAGGGCAAGCCCAACCCCGATATCTTCGTCGTGGCGGCCAAGGCGCTCGGCTTCGATCCTGTCGACACGATGATGGTCGAGGACGCGATCGCTGGCGTTCAGGCGGGAGCGGCCGGCAAGTTCGGACTGGTCCTCGGCATCGCTCGCGAGATCCCGGCCGCCGAGCTCCAGCAGAACGGCGCCGATCTGGTCGTCGGCGACCTCGGCGAGATCACCGTCGATCAGGTCGACGAGTGGTTCGCGAGCGGCAAGAACCAGAAGTCCTGACGCTCCGCGCGTCGCACGCTGATGGCCCGCGCGCTCACCGAGCGGACGCGGGCCATCTTGCATCTACGCTGTGGCCGGGCCAACGCGAGGGCGAAGACCGTTCGCACCGTCGGGGGCGGGCGCTCCGCGCCTCGTCACGGTATCGCGCGGATGACGCAGAGCTGTCAGCCTTGCAACCCTTTTCGAATCAGCTCGAGAACGTCGGCTGCCGTGGGGGCCTCGAGCAGCTGACGGCGCAGCTCGGGCGGGGTGACGACCCGCGCGATCTCGCCGAGCGTGGCGAGGTGGCCCTCGGCATCGTCGTCCGGGCTGACGAGGAGGAAGACCAAGCGGATCGGCTCTCCATCGGGGGGCTTCAGATCGAGTCCCGCTGGCACCTGGGCGATGGCGCACATTCGCACTGGCGTGGATGCGTGGTACACGTGCGGGACGACGATCCCCGCCCCGAGCATGCTGGGTACTTCACGCTCGCGGGCGAGCAGATTGTCGAGCGCGGCCTGTCGATCGAGGCCCGGGTGCAGCTGTGCCATGCGGCCCATCAGGTCGGCGTAGACCACCTCTGGATCTGACGAGTCCAGCTGCTGGATCAGGTGAGCGTGCACGGCGCCCAGGAGGTGGGCATCACGCAGCTCGAGGTGGAGCTGCATGGTCCCCCGGTCGCGCTCTGGCGCCACGCCGAGGGTCAGGTGTGCGTCGTGCCAGAAGCCCAGAACGTGGGATTGCGGATTGCGGGATGCCTCTCCCGCGCCCAGTGTGGCGTTGCCGCGAGCGATCTCCGTCGAGAGCGTGGCCGGGTCGGGGATTCCCCGCCAGATGACGACTCCGCCTTCCTTCTCGCCAACGCCGAGACCGAGATCCGGGCGAAACACGTGGTCGTATCCGAGGTGCTCGCCCCACCGGTAGCAGACACGCGCGTTGAGGTCATCGTTGTTGGTCAAGGCGAGCAGGTGCCCGACGCCCGGGCGCTGCTCGAGCAAGCTGGTATCCCGTGCGTCGTGGAGGACGGCGTCGAGTCCCTCGCGGCGCGCTTGCTCAACGCTCGGCTCGTTGGTGTCGACGAGCACTACTGGATCACTCGTTCTCGCGCCAATGAGGTGCGCCAGGCGGCGCGCCAGGGCGTGGGTTCCCACGAGGACCCAGCCGTTCGGGTGGGCGCGGGAGAGGCCCAGCCATTGAGCGAGGGGGCGCGCGGTCAGCCCCTGGAGGATGACCGTTGCGAAGATCACCGAGTAGGTGAAAGTCTCCGGGAAGCGCGGTCGCATGGCGAACCCGAGCTCTTCCAGGCGGATGGCGACGAGTGACGCCATCGAAGCGGCAACGATCCCGCGGGGCGCGACCCAGGAGAGGAACGCTCGTTCCTTCCAGTCGAAGCCAAGACCGATCGAGCAGAGCGCGATGCTGACCGGACGCACGATGAGCATGATCGCGACGACGGCGAGCGCGCCGCCCAGTCCGAAGCGAGCGAATTGAGCGAGCTCCAGACGGGCGGAGAGCAGGATGAACAGGGCGCCGATCAACAGGTCCGCGATCTCGGCCTTGAATGCCCGGAGCTCCTTGAGCTCACCGCGGCCCTGCAGGCCGACGACGAAGCCCGCAATGGTCACGGAGAGCAGGCCCGCCTCGGAGCGAACGAGCTCGGCGGCGCCGTACAATAGAAGCGCCGATGCCAGAATGAAGACGTTGCGGATCTCGTCGTCGATCAACCGCCGACGCAGCAGCCACGCCAGCAGCAGCCCTCCGGGGATCCCCAACCCGACGCCGGAGAGAACTCGCAGTCCGAGGCTGAGGAACGCCGAGGCCCCTCCGGATTCGCCCAACCACTCGAAGCAGAGTAGAGCGATGAACACGCCGATCGGATCGATGAGCACCCCCTCCCAGTGCAGGACGGAGTGCAGCTTCTTGCTCAGGCGCAGGCGCTTGAGCAGCGGCGCGATCACCGTGGGACCGGTGACGACGACCAGGCTGGCGGTGATGAACGACTGGTCGAGCGGGAGCCCAGCGAGCAGGTGGATGGCAGCGGTGCCTCCGAACAGGGTGACGAGCACGCCGATGGTCAGAAGGCGCCAGATCATCCGGGGCGCGGTACGAAATCCCGACAGGTCGAGGGTCAGTCCCCCCTCGAAGAGAACCAGTCCAATCGCGAGGGCGACAATCACCCGGAGACCGGCTCCAAGGCTGTCGGGTTGCACGATCCCCAGCCCCACGGGACCGAGAACCACACCCCCAAACAGAAGCGCGACGATGGCCGGGAACTGGAAGCGTCGGGCCAGCGCGATCAGGGCGACGCCCGACCACGCGGCGATGGCGCTCGTGGTGACCATGGCGATGGAATCGTCGTGCACCTTCGGAAAGGTAGTTCGTGGACCCGACCTGTACAGTCCTTGACTTGGGAGCGGAGATTCCGAGCGGTATTTTGCGGCAATTTGTGTCTGGGTTCGGGGTGCGTTTCCCCCGCCCAGAACCAGAGGCGTATCGATCGCGGAGTGTTTAGGTACGCGCTCGGTTGCGGTCCCGGCACTCGACCGCTCCATCGATTCGGCGCCGCAGCCGCTTTCCCGTACACTGGCGCCATGGCCCTGCCGCCCGTCGTCGTCGAGATTGCGGCCGAGGAAGCGTCCGCTGCTCAGCGGGGAGCCCTGGTGGAAGCGTGTACGCGGGCGGTTCAGGACGGCTACTGCGTCGAGGGTTCGAGCTCCACGCCCGGGGAGTCGGCTGCCGCCGTGGCGATCGTCTCGTGGCAGCCGGACGGAGCGATTCGCATCGAGGTGGGTCTTCGATCGGATGAGCCCTGGCACACGCGCATCCTGCGTTTCTCGGCCGAGGAGGAACCCGCGGAGGTGTTCACCGCGCTCGGCTTCGCCATCGGGGCACTGGTTGGACGGCTACAGGAGCAGGAGCAGCAACGCGAATCGGAGATGTCGCCGACCCCTGCACCACCACCTCCCCCCGAGCCGCCCGCACGGCCACCGCCGGCTCCGGTTCTTCCCCCGCGCCTGGACGTCCCGGAGCCGCCCTCGAACTCCGGTGCCTGGGTGGCTCGGATGGGGCTTCTTGGGGGAACGGGTCGGTCCTGGTCGACATGGCGCGTTGGTGGCGGCGCCGGTTTGGCATGGCGGGTTCCGAGCGGCTGGTTCGCTTCGGTTTCCGGGAGCTATGCTGCCACTCCCCGTCCGGTCGGCGAACCGCGGGTCAGCTGGGCAGGCGTCGGGCTGGGACCGGGGCACGAATGGCTGCTCCGATCTGGGTGGGGCGTGGCGGCCGGCGCTCAGCTGGGGGGGGAGTATCACCGCGCCCGGGTGACGCTTCCCGACTCAGGGGCCACCGCTTCGGCCGGACGCGTGGTGGGGGTCGGTCGACTGGAGATCGAGTGTTTGGTTCCGACGCGGACAGCCTGGGGTGTTGCTCTGGGCACGGGCGTCACCGTGCCGTTCGGGGTCACGAGGATCAACGTCGCCGGCGTGCCGCAAGCCGAGCCGGCACCTGTTCGGCTGACGGGGATGATAGGTGTACGCTACGACTTGCAGCGTCGCTCCAGCGGCGTGCCGGTCCGCTGAGTGAGCGCGCTGGCGCGCTCAGTGCTGCGGTTCGCGGTTCGGGAGTGCTGCCTCGCGAGCTTCTTCTCGCGCGAATCCATCGCCGTGCTCGGCCAGATAGCGTCGGGCAGCCCGGCTGGCTTCGTCAGTTCGCCCCAGGCGACGCAGTGCTCGGAATCGTTCGACCTTGGCCTCTTGAGCCAACGGCGATCCCGGGTGTTCCGCCAACAGCTGCGACAGAAGCGTCACCGTTCGCTCGTCCTGGCCCGCGTTTCGGGCGTCCAGTGCTGCCCGATAGAGTCGATTCTGCTCTCGGAGAGACGACGGCCCGGGCGCATCGGGCGCGGCCCGGGTCACGGGCTCCACCCGCTCCGGGCTCGCGTCTTCGGTCTCGACGGCTTCCACCTGACGGGAGCTCCATGTCTGCCCCGCTCCGAGCTGGGCGACTACTTCGCCCGCTCTGGTCAGCTTGACCTTTCCGCGCTGCACGCCAACCTCGGTCACCGTCTCGTCGGCCTCCTGGAACACGGAGACGTCGAACACGGTTCCCACCACCTCCACATCGACGTGGGGAGTCATCACGACCAGTCGACGGGGGGGGCGTCGGCCGGGATCTCGACTGCCACGTGACCCTCGCGCAGGCGGAAGCCTTGGCGTTCTTCGTCCAGATGCCGAACATCCACGACAGTTCCGGCACTCCACTCACTGTTTCCGTGACCGGGCAGGTCGACTAGCAGCGAAGCATCGCGACCCACGCGAACGACGTCGCCATCGTCGAGGACCAGTGACCGATCTCCAGCGAGTACGTGGTGCTCGTCACCTCGAGTCACCTCGGCACTTCCCGTGCGAGCCCTCGCGCGCGTCTCGGCTACGGGCTGGATAGCCGGCGCGGGACTGACGACCTCTGGTCCCGGCAGGTTCACGACCAGGAGCGTGGCGACTGCCGCCGCCCCAACCGCGGCGGCGAGCAGCGCTCCGCGCAGCCAGCGCCGCTGGACTCGCGACCGCTGCGCCCTGGCCATGGCTCCCTCGATCGCCCGTACCGTGGTGGGTCGGCAAGCGTCTTGCAAACCCGCCTCGACCGGGACGCCTGCCGCCCGCCACAACTGGAGGCCATCGGGAACCGAGTCACGGTTGCTCATCGGGAACCTCCTCCTCGCGTCCGAGCGTTTCGCAGTCGTCGTTCCAGCTCCTTGCGACCGCGCACGAGTCGCGATTGAGCAGCCGCCACGGTGATGTTCTGCATCAGGGCGATCTCAGCCAGTTCGTGGCCGAGGACGTCGTGGAGAAACACGGCGGTGGCGCGATCTGGCTTCATCTGGGCCAGCTGTCCCCGGACTGTCTCGAGCATGTGACGCACATCCGTGTCTCGCTCGGGGTTGTCCCGGGCTGCGCCCAGGTCGGAGGCCACTTCTTGCGAGCGGTCCACGACCTTGCGCTCTCGACGCCGCGACCGGAGGGCGTTGAGCGCCACGTGGCTGGTGACTGTGGACGCCCAAGTCCGCAAGCTGCAGGCCCTTGCGAAAGAGCGCCGCGACAGGGTGACGACGATCTGCTCGAACGCGGCCTGGACCAGATCGTCGTGGTCGGTCTCACGCCTCCCGAAGACCCGGTACAGGGTGTGGTCCACGACCGAGAACAATCGATCGTAGAGCTCCTGGGCGACGCGATGGTCCCCACTGCGCACGGCCTCGATCAGCTCCTCATCGGTGGGCGCTGGGCGACCCCCACCCTCGACGGATCTCAGGTATGGGGGACGCTTGCGGGCGGAGGCGCTGGACGTCACGAGCAAATGGTAACCGATTGTCGGGGTCGGCAGGCGGGGCGAACCAGGATCGGGGCTTTTTCCCCGATTGCGAGCGCCGACGGGGGCAACGCGGTATGCTTCGGCCCGTCCGATGCCGAGTGGTCGCTATCGACGGTTTCGACGGAACGGCTTGTTCGCGCTGGGAATGGTTGCCCTGACGCTCGGGTCCGCGTGTGGGGAACAGACCTTCGATCTGCTACCTGGGGCGGACGCATCGACGGGTTCGGCGCCTTTTGCGAGTGGCGGCGCTGATGCCACGGGGGGGGAGCCCACGGGGGGAGAGCCCACGGGGGGAGAGGACCCAGTATCTCTCGGAGGAAACACCCCCAGCGCCGGAGGGGTCGCGGGCAACGGGGGACTCGCGGGCACTGGCGGCTTCGAACCCCCTCCCCCTTGCGGCTACTGCGAGCCGTATCAGGTGTGCGACGTGGTGTTCGGAATCTGTGTTCCGCCGTGCGAGACGGACGAGGACTGCTCGGCACCACGCGCTCGTTGCGAGCAGCAGTCGCGCACGTGTCGGGAGTGTCTCACCAACGCGGACTGCGTCTACCCCGGTCGGCAGCAATGCACTTGGGGGGGCATCTGCGTCGGATGCCTCGAGGATACCCACTGCGCCGACCCGACGCCGCGCTGCCACCGCCGGCTGCTCTTCTGTGTCGAGTGTGTCGACGGGCCCAATGAGGACTGTCTGCCAGGTCAATACTGCGATTTAAGGACCTCGACCTGCGTCCCACCAGCGCCGTAGACTCGGCTGCCCGCCAGTCTCAGCGGCGGAAATTTTACGTTTTTACTGGCGCGTCCCGGCTTCCGCCACTATACGGCCGCCGCGAATTGCCGAGCCTGAAATCGATCCGGCCCCTCGTTACATCGGATCGAGCAGGTCTCACCTGGAGCGGTCGTGAGCACCGAACTGTCCAAACTGAGAAATATTGGGATCAGCGCCCACATCGACTCGGGCAAGACCACCTTGACCGAGCGCATCCTTTTCTACACTCAGCGGATCCACGCGATCCACGACGTGAAGGGCAAGGACGGTGTCGGCGCCAAGATGGATTCCATGGAACTCGAGCGCGAGCGCGGGATCACCATCCAGTCTGCCGCGACGCACTGCGAGTGGAAGGGCCATCACGTCAACATCATCGACACGCCCGGTCACGTGGACTTCACCGTCGAGGTGGAGCGAGCGTTGCGGGTGCTCGACGGGGCAGTGCTGGTCCTCTGTGCCGTCGCTGGTGTTCAGTCCCAGTCGCTGACCGTGGATCGCCAGATGCGCCGCTACGGCGTGCCCCGCATCGCCTTCGTGAACAAGTGTGACCGCGCGGGTGCCAACCCGGTAAGGGTCAAGGAGCAGCTCCGGGAGAAGCTGAACCTGAACCCCGTGCTACTGCAGTTGCCGATCGGGCTCGAGCATCAGTTCGAGGGGGTCGTCGACCTGGTCAAGATGAAGGCCCTCCGCTTCCGCGGGGACAACGGCGAACAGATCGTGGAGGAGAGCATTCCTCCTGATCTGGTCGCGGAAGCCGACGCGGCGCGGGAGGAGATGCTCGACGCGCTCAGCATGTTCTCGGACGAACTGACGGAAGCCATCCTCGATGAGCAGGTCACGGAGGAACTCGTGCACCGGGCAATCCGCGAGGCGACCATCGGACTGAAGATTGCTCCCGTCATGATGGGGTCTGCCTTCAAGAACAAGGGTGTGCAGCCGTTACTCGATGCGGTGGCCGCGTACCTGCCGAGCCCCCCTGATATCACGAACAAGGGGGTCGACCTGGATCGGGACGAGGCCGAGGTGGAGCTCAAGACCGACCCCGGCGAGCCGCTGGTGATGCTGGCCTTCAAGCTCGAGGATGGGCGCTACGGGCAGCTGTCCTACGTGCGCGTGTACCAGGGCAGCCTGAAGAAGGCGACGGACATCATCAACACCCGCACAGGCAAGAAGCACAAGGTTGGACGCCTGGTTCGCATGCACGCGGACGAGATGGAAGACATCGAGAGCGCGGTGGCCGGCGATATCTGCGCCATGTTCGGGATCGACTGCAACTCGGGTGATACCTTCACCAACGGCAAGCTGAACGTCGCCATGACGTCCATGTACGTGCCCGAACCGGTCATCAGCCTCACCGTCTCGCCCAAGGATCACAAGTCCCAGGCGAACATGTCGAAGGCCCTGCGGCGCTTCACGAAGGAAGACCCCACCTTCCGCGTCGGTGCGGACGAGGAGACCGGCGACACGATCGTCAGCGGCATGGGCGAGCTGCACATCGACGTCTACATCGAGCGGATGAAGCGCGAGTACAAGGCGGAGGTGGAGACCAGCCCTCCGCGTGTTGCCTACCGCGAGACGATCACGCGACGGGTCGACTTCAACTACACCCACAAGAAGCAGACTGGTGGGTCGGGGCAGTATGGTCGGGTGGCGGGCTTCCTGGAGCCTTGGGCCGACGCTCCCTATCGTTTCGACAACCAGGTCGTGGGTGGTGCCGTTCCCCGCGAGTTCATTGGTTCGGTCGACAAGGGCTTCCAGTCGATGCTGGGCAAGGGCTCGCTGATCGGCGCAGCGGTGACTGGCGTTTCGATCACGCTCAACGACGGAGCGGCTCACTCGGTCGACTCTTCCGACGTTGCTTTCCAGGAGGCCGCGCGGGGCGCGTGGCGCGAGGTCTATCCGAAATCGGCTCCCCAGATCCTCGAGCCGCTGATGAAGGTCGCTGTCGAGGGGCCCAGCGAATTCCAGGGTGGGATTGTCGGTATCCTCATGCAGCGCCGGGGCCTGATCATCGGGGCGACCGAGGGTGACGGTTTCGTCCGGGTCGAGGCTGACGTGCCGCTCGCAGAGATGTTCGGTTTCTCGACGGTGCTGCGTAGCGCCACGCAAGGGAAGGCCGAATTCACCATGGAGTTCTCCAAGTACGCTCCGGTGCCAGCTGCGATCAGCGAACAACTCGTTGAGCAGTACAGGAAAGAGCAAGCCGAGAAGAAGGGCAAGTGAGACCGATGTACCGGAAAGAGGTTAACGAACGAAGCCCGATGCGCGTCTTCGAGAAGTCCATTCGCGGTGGACTTGGTCGCGGCAAGCTGGGGGTGGTGGCGTCGAAGCCGGGTGTCGGCAAGACACCGCTGTTGGTGCAGATCGCTCTCGACGACCTGATGCGCGATCGCAACGTGCTGCACATCTCGCACGACCACGCTGCGGACCACGTGCGCGCATTCTACACCGAGCTGTTCCACGAGTTGGCGCAGGTCTCGCGGCTCGAGGACCCGGCGACAGTCGAGCTGGAGCTGGAACGCAATCGACTCATCCTTTCGTTGATGTCGCATGCTGGCGATGCTCCGCTTTCGGCTCGCGGGGGGAAGACCTCCGTCGGGCGCATCCTCGATGCCATCGCATTTGCCCGTGATGTCACTCAGTTCAGTCCTGACGTGATCATCATCGACGGGTTCGACTTCACCCGTGGCAACGAGCAGGCTTTCACCGAACTTCGTCGGGTTGCCGAGGCTCAGGACGTCGAGCTTTGGGTGTCGGCGGTTGCGGAGAAGACGCCGCAGGAAGGGGGTGACCTGCCGCCGACCGTCGACCGTTACGCCGAGCTGGTGGATGTTATCGTCTTCCTCAAGCACGAGGAGCCGGGGGCGGTGCGCCTGCACTTGCTCAAGGATCACGACAACCAGGATCTCGTGAACCTGCACCTGCGTCTGGATCCCACCACGATGCGGATCGTCGACGAGGATGTGCCGCCCCCTTCGGAACGACCCGTCGATGCGCGGCGTTTTCGGGTGCTTTCCGGCGGCTGCAAGGGCGCCGAAGCGGCCTTCGGGGCCTGCGCCGAGAAGTGGGGAATGCGTGAGGTCAACTTCGCGTTCGCTGGCAACAAGGCTCTGGTTCGCGAGCGTGGAGTACGGCTGCTCACCGAGGAGGAGCTGTCCCGAGGCGAGTTCAGCCTCGTCTACGCCTCGAAGCGGCTCAATCGACCTCTGACCAAGGTGCCGCACATCCGGAAAGTCCTGCAGACCATCTGGCACCAGGTCACCAACGCCAAGCAGGTGTTTGCCGTCGGCGTCATCCAGGAGGATGATACGGTGCGTGGTGGAACGGGTTGGGGAGCCGAGCTGAGTCGCCTCTGGAAGAAGCAGATCTTCGTCTTCGACCAGGAAAAGCGAGCGTGGTTCCGGTGGACGGGTCACGCCTGGGAAATGGCGAAGCAACCGGTCATCACCAAGGAATCCTTTGCCGGAATCGGGACGCAGACGCTGAGCGATGCGGGTCGCGAGGCGATTGAGGATCTGTTCCTCCGATCCTTCGGCAGGCCCGTCGAGTAAGGCGCGAGTGAGGGCTCCGGAGTTCGCTCCCACGGAAGCGGCGCTCGGAGCCCTACCGGTAGCTGGTGTCGAGTGGTCGACCCGGCGCCACTTTCAGGGGCGGCTAAGCGGGCGGTGGCTCGCATCGGAGCCGCGGTCGTGGTGCCCGGCGGCGTCGCCGGGTGAACCAGACACCAGCCGCGGCGAGCCACAGCCAACCCGATTGGCTCGGTCTGGTGTTCGCGCTGCGACACCCACAGCCGCTGTCGTCACTGGACTTGCGGGAGGGGGCCGCACCACCGCCCTCACCCCCGGCGTTGTCGCGGCCGCCGGAGGTGGCTGCTGGACTGCCTCCCGTGAACCGGACTCCGCCAGTGGAGGGCGCACCTCCTCTGGACTGCGCTCCCCCGTTGGGGTGAGGCTGAGCTGCACCTGCTCCGATGGGTTCGGCGCCCCCGCCAGCCGTTCCTGCCACCCCGGTGCCCGTCCCGGCGGCGCCTCCGACCTGACCCGCGCCGCTGGTGCCGGTTCCGCTGGTGCCGGTTCCGCTGGTGCCGGCAGCGGAACTGGCATCGCCTCCGCGTGCGGTGCCGCCTTCGCCCCCGGCCCCACCTGCTCCGCCGGCTTCGCCGAGATCGATCACGGTGCTCGTCATCAGCACGGGAGCCGCGCCGGGCACGTCGCGGTTGTTGTCCCACAGTTGCCAGATCGTGTTGCCCCAGTCGCGGAGACCGGCGAAGAAATCGTCTACCTGCGCGATGTAGGCGGACGACTCGCCAGATGGCGTCGGGGCGGTCAGCGTGGTGGCAGTGCCATTGATCTCGTCGCGCAAGAACTCCGCGTACTCGCGGCTCGTGGTCTGGTAGTAGAGGGCCAACACCACGCGCTCGGCTCCCGCCGGCACGTTCAGCGCGATGGCGTCGTACCCTCCCGCGTACTCCTCGGCGGTGAAGTGGTCGGGGGCGGGGGTGCCGTTGATCACCGGGTCGCACAGGCGCGTTGCCGCTTCCGCGATCCGGAATCCTTGGGGGGGGATGCGGTTGTCCTTGTGGCGCTCCGTGCCGAGGGCGATGTGGAAGGTGTGGCTCTCTCCCGTCAGGCTGCTCGCATTGAGCACCTCGTAGACGAGTTGGTCCTCGTGAGTCTCGTTGGCGGTCAGTGAGATGCCTCCCGCGAGGCCGCGCAGGGTGTCTTCGACATTGTCGTAGGGGTTGACCTCGTGCAGCAGGGCGCCCTGAGCGTCAAACAGGCGGATGTTGACCCACATCCGCCGCCCCTCGGGAAAGCCGCTGATCAGCTTGTGTCCCGTGTCATTCACGACGCGGAAGGAGAGCGCTCCAGAGTCGACGTCGTAACTGACGTTCGTCAACCGAGCGGCTCGCGTCAGCGTGCGCTGTGCACGGTCCACGCCGTCGAGCAGGGAATCCCAGTGGATTCCGGTCCCCGCTTCCAGATCCATCGTGAGCTCCACCGCGCGCCCGACGAGCAGCGATTCGTTGACGCTGTCGTAGTTCGGGGAGGTCGGATCCGTGCTGGCGAGGATGTACGGAATCAGCAGGTTGCCGCCGGTCAGGTCGTGGACGGGTTGGCCGCTGTTGGGGTGTTCTACGCTTTCGTCGGGGCGGACGATGGCGGTCGTCCCGGCCGCGCCGGCGCCGCTAGCGTCCCCCATGTGGCAGTCCTGGCAGGTCGCGATCCGATTGCCAGGGCGAGAAGTTGCGAACCGGTCGGGCGCGTACGCGCCGCGTCCAGCGCGCCCCGGTCCCCTCCCGTAGTCCGAGAGCATGAACTCACTGAAGGTGCGCTCGATGTGCCCGTAGGAGTGAGCCGCAGCGGATTCGCTGGTCAGCACCGTGGACCCGTCACCCGGACTCGTGTCGTTCTGCCCGAGGTTGGCGAGCACGGCGTTCGAGACGTCGTGGCACGTGCCGCAGAAGTAGCGACTCTTGTGGTAGCGGCTGTAGCGAACGTCGTGAAGGGGAGGGCGGGTGGCGTCGGCGAAAGGTCCGCGCTTGGCGGAGCTGGCACTGATCAGGTACTGGCCGCCACCGTTCTCGGTCCAGCCGGGGGACGCGGGTTGCCAGGTCGAGTCGTCGTAGAAAGGATTGGCGTTGAAGTAGGTGAGGCTCGCCGCGTCGCCCTGGTCCAGTCCGACGGTGGTCTGCGCAGCGGCTGCCGAGGGGGTGGTGCTGGCTCCCGTCTCGTCCCAGTAGCCGCTCCAGTCATCCCCTTCGCGTGTCCCCGCAGCCGTGTCCGTGAAGAATGGATCGACCATGCGGTGGCAGGTGTCGCAGGTGATCCCGTCGTGGTCCGTGCCCATCAGATTCGCGCCATTGACGGGGTCGGAGTGGCCTGCCAGCCAGCCCGGTGGAGTGTGGCACCGCAGGCAGAGGTCACCTGCGTTGGGGCGGCCCGTGGCCCAGATGGAGTCCTGCAGAGCGACCGTGACCGAGGCCCAGAACAGCGGATCGCGGGCCGCCTGGCTCATCATCGAACCCAGATAGTTGTGTCCTGGTTCGACCGGCTCGTCGTAGTGCCGGTGGCAGCCCAGGCATGTTGCCTGGGACTCCAGCACCAGTCCATCTGCCGGCTGGCTGCCGGGCATGCGGACGAGCGGGTCCTCGTCGACGGGCATCGGTGTCCAGGCGGCGGCCGCCCCTGCCGCCAGCACGAGGGTTGCGCTCACCCCACCAGCGACGGTGACTCTCGGGCATCGGCCGCGTGATTCGGTCAACTTACTCATCGTTCCTCCCGACACTTCCTCCAGCATACACTTCATCTGCCGCGCGGATAGGGTGGTCGGGCGGTTCTCGCGTGGGGGAGCCGGTGCTCGGGCCCACTCGGGATCGGGCGCCATACCGGGGTAGGGCGAAATCCGTCCTTGTCCGAAACCTCGGGGACCCGGGGGATGCGAACGCCGTCTTTTGGACTACACACGAGGACAACGAGTGCGATCCAACGCTGCCTGCGCGTGTGGCGAGGAGAACCGAAGATGAGTGTTTACGGCTTGCTCCAGCGTCGAGGGCCGACCGGCTTCGGCTACAACAGTACGAGTGACGAGGTGACCGCGGATCTCGACCTGACGGGCCGCGCGTTTCTCGTGACAGGGGGAACCTCGGGACTCGGTTTGGAGACCGTGCGGACGCTCGCGGCGCGGGGCGGTCGAGTCATCGCGGCGGCGCGAACGTTGGCCAAGGCCGAGGCGGTGGCTCGCACGCTGGGAGAGCGGGTGGTGCCGCTGGCCTGTGAGCTTTCCGATCCAGGCAGCGTTCGCGCGGCCGCGATGACGGTACGCGATCGAGAACCGCCACTCAGCGCCATTGTCGCCAACGCCGGGATCATGGCGTTACCCAAGCGGGAGGTGGCGCATGGGGTCGAGCTGCAGCTGTTCACGAACCACGTGGGACACTTTCTGCTCATTACGGAATTGCTCGACCGGCTCGCTCCCGACGGCCGCGTGGTGATGGTGTCGAGCGCAGCGCATCGGGGTGCCTACTCGGGGGGCATCCGCTTCGATGATCTCGACGGCGCGAAGGAGTACTCGGCCTGGGGCGCCTATGGGCAGAGCAAGCTGGCAAATCTGTTGTTTGCCCGCGAGCTTGCCACCCGCCTACCCCAGTCGCGGCAGACCGCCAACGCGGTTCACCCAGGCGTGATCGCCACCCGTCTCGGTCGGCATTTGCATCCCGCTATCCAGGCGGCATTCAACACCATCGGTCCGGCGCTCGCGTTCAAGTCGCCGGCGGGTGGAGCGGCGACCCAGACCTACGTTGCCGTGCACCCCGCCGCGGCCACCATCAACGGCGAGTACTGGGCCAATTGCAACGTGAAGCCGTCCAGCGCTCACGGTCGCGACCGGGCAATGGCGAAACGGCTGTGGGAGGCGACCCAGCAAATCGTGGCGACGCTCTGAGCTCCCGTGCGGACCCGCGACCTCTTCAGTCCCCGGCGCGCGTGGTTGCACTCAGCGGTGTAGGGATTCGGCCATCAGCTCGACGATCCCTTTCGTGTCGTGGGCTCCCAGTAGACCAAACTGCACACCGAAGGCGCGCGCTGACGTCCAACGGACCGTGGCAGGGAGTCGCGATTGGCGGGTCGCTCCCGGGAGCCGCAGGCAAATCGAGATCTCGACCCCGAACCGGGGCACGTAGGCGCTTTCCAGCTTCGCTCCTCCGAGGCCGAGATCCACCAGGACCGCGGCAAACGGCTGGCCATTGAGGGGCTCGCACAGGACCGGATGCGAGACGGGGATCCGAATGTGCTGGCGTTTCTCTCGCATCCGACGATCGGCCTCCGTGCGACACGCCGACCTGCGACAGTATTGTCTGTCGGATGAGCGGCCGCAACCGTCGAGCGGGAGCGATACCGTCCCCTTTCGAGGCGCGTGTCGGCCGGCGCGTCTGGCGTGTTGCGTGCGGTCTGTGGTACCCCCGGGCGCCGTGATTGGACTGACCAACCTGAGCAAGAGCTTTGGCGCACAGACGCTATTCGAGAACGTCTCGATGCGCCTCGACGCTGGCCACCGCTACGGTCTGGTGGGCGCAAACGGCTCGGGCAAGACCACGCTCCTGCGGGTCCTCACTGGGGACGAGCCGCCGTCGGGAGGCGAGGTCACCTATCCGAAGAGCGCGAAGCTCGGAGTGCTACGGCAGGATCGATTCCTGAATGACGACCAGATCATCCTCGATGTCGCGATGATGGGGGACGAGGTGGGCCATGCGGCCCTCAAGGAGCAGGACGCGCTCGCCGCGCAGGATGATCCGGACCCCCACCGGATCGGCGAGGTGGACGAACTCTTGCACGCCGTCGATGGGTACTCTCTGGAGGCGCGTGCCAGCGAGGTGTTGGTTGGACTGGGAATCGCCGAGGACAAGCTCGGCGAGCCGCTGGGGACTCTGAGCGGTGGTTACAAGCTGCGGGTGCTGTTGGCCCAAGTGTTGGTGGGACGTCCCGACGCGCTGCTGCTCGACGAGCCGACGAACCACCTCGACATCCTCAGCATCCGCTGGCTGGAGAAGTTTCTGCTCGGCTATTCGGGATGTGCCGTCGTGATCAGTCACGACCACCGGTTTCTGAACGGCGTGGCGACCGACATCCTCGACGTAGACTACGAGACGGTCACCGCGTACCGAGGCAACTATGATGCATTCCTGCGGCAGAAGGCGGCGACGCGGGAGCGCATGGAGATCGAACAGACGAAGGCGGAGAAGGCGATCGCCGAGAAGAAGGCCTTCGTCGAGCGGTTCAAGGCCAAGGCCACCAAGGCACGCCAGGCTTCCAGTCGCGCCAAGCAGATCGACCGGATCGAGATCGTCGAGCCACCGAGGTCATCCCGTCGGTATCCCAAGTTCACCTTCGGGATCGTGAGGCCGAGCGGCAAGGACGTGGTTCGCGTCGAAGGGGTGTCCAAGGCCTATGGTGACCATCAAGTGCTCGATGGAGTGGGGCTGACGATCCGACGTGGCGAGCGAGTGGCCGTCATCGGGGCCAATGGACTTGGCAAGTCCACCTTGCTGAAGATCATGACCGACCGTCTCGCGGCGGACGCTGGTTCCGTCACGTGGGGGCACGAGACGCACGTCGGCTACTTCGCCCAGGATCACAAGGACCAGCTCACCGACCCACGGCAGACCGTGCTCAGTCATCTCTGGGAGGTGTGCCCCCGCGAGGGCACCGGGTTCGTCCGCGGCCAGTTGGGCAAGGTGCTGTTCTCCGGGGACGATGTGGAGAAGAAGATCGCGGCTCTCAGTGGCGGGGAAGCGACGCGACTGGTGCTGAGTCGACTCGTGGTGCAAAAGCCCAACGTGATGGTTCTCGACGAACCGACCAATCACCTCGATCTCGAGAGCATCGAGGCGCTGACCACGGCTCTGGCGGTCTACGAGGGGACACTCGTGTTCGTGTCTCACGACCGGTGGTTCGTTTCTCGGCTGGCCACTCGGGTCGTCGAGGTGCGACCGGATGGGCTCAACGACTTTGCTGGCACCTATGACGAGTACCTCGAGCGGGAAGGGGACGATCACCTCGACGCCGAGGCGGTCGAGCTGCGCGCGAAGAAGGAAAGGAAGGCGGGCAAGAAGGGGAAGGCCCCCCGTCAGGTCAGCAAGCCGGACACGCGTATCAAGCAGCTGCGGAAGCAACGCGATGCGGCACTGGAGCGGGTCGAAGCCATCGAGGCGCGTCAGGTAGCGATCCAGGATCGGTACTGCGAGCCTGGCTTCTTCGAGAAGACCTCCAAGGAAGAAATCGAGACGCTGCGGGAGGAAGAGGCGCGCCTTGGCATCGAGCACGAGAAGCGGCTCACCGAGTGGGAGGACGCCGAAGAGGAGCTGGAAGCGCTTGGGGCTGCTGTGGACTGACGATCCCTCCAGAGTTCCACCGACCGGCGGCGAGCGCGCCGTCCCGGAGTTACCTGGTTCGGCGCGCTGCGACGAGCGTCTGAGCGCCATCCGGGGCTCGTTTGGCGCAACGGGGATAGCGCGGGAGCGCAGTGACGGGCTGCAGGCTCAGCTGTCGCTCGAAGGTGCCCGCGGCCGGGATCGACCAGGTGTCGCCCTGGAGTCCTTGCTCGCCGAGTCGTCGGATATAGTCTTCCCGTAGCTGAGGCGCGGGCATCGGGCTCGTGAACAGGTCGACGACGACCGTCGTTCCACCGGGCTCGAAATGGCGCCATCCGCAAAGGGGAGTCAACGACTGGTGGGCGGGGAAGCCGTAGCCAGCGAGTATCTTGCCGGCGTTGGCCTGCTCGTCGGCTGGTCGCAGTTCGGGGGGCCGGGGCGGGGGAGGCAGCTCGACTGGTGCCGAGTCGTCGTCCGAGGGAATACTGGAAGTGGAATCCGCGGTGGGGAGCTCCGCGCTGGTCCTAGGGGTCGTCGCCGCCCGGGCCGGGGTGCCTGTCGCCAGGGCGCTCCCCGCCGCCAGTCTTGGCGGTGGTGCGGGCTCGCTGGAGGGCTCCTCCTTGCAGCTCAAGGCGGTCACGGCGGAGGCGAGGAGGATTCCTGGCCAGATCCTATCCCTCGTCCACGTCTGGGTCCGGTGTCCGGTCGGCGCTTTCCCGGGATCGTTCCTCTTCGTGCGCATTCCTGTCAGGTAGCATAGGGCAAGTCGGCAGCGTGGCGCTGCGGCGAGCCGTCGGCAGGCGAGAGGGCCGGGACGTGCGGCTGGGGTGGGGGCGATTTCACAACGGTGGAGCATCGGTGGAGATTGTGGGGAGTTCGTCCCGAATCTCTGGCCAGTTTGGGTGGTCAGGAGCCGACCTGTGGGGATTCCGTGCGGGCCCAGCGATGATCGCCCAGTGTTTGGGGCCGGATTTGAGCCCGGCGCGGCGATCCTATGCCTTGGCAGGCCCGCGAGGTTCTGGCAGCGTCCGCCACGTTCCCGCGGCAAGTCAGGCCCGGGCAGGCTCACCATGCAACTGATGAAACCGACACGCGACGTTGGGATCGCGGGGTACGGCGCTTACGTTCCGCGATTTCGTCTTCCGGCGACGGAGGTCAGCCGCGTCTGGACCGGTGGTTCGGCGAGCGGCCCCGTCAAGGAGAAGGCTGTACCCGGGCTGGACGAAGACGTGGTCAGCATGTCGATCGAGGCGGTTCGCAATGCGCTCGCTCGAGGTGGTGTTGACCCGACCCAGCTGGGGGCGGTTTGGGTCGGCAGCGAGAGCCACCCGTACGCCGTGAAGCCAACGGGGACGATTGTGGCGGAGGCGATCGGTGCGACGCCGGCGACGCTCGCTGCCGACTGGCAGTTTGCGTGCAAGGCGGGGACCGAGGCGATTCAGGGGGCCATCGGGCTAGTGGGTGCCGGCTCCGTTCGCTTCGCCTGCGGGGTGGGGATGGACACTGCGCAGGGCCGCCCCGGCGACGCGCTCGAGTACACGGCTGGTGCTGGGGGTGCAGCTATCATCATCGGACCCGCCGAGGAGAGCCTCGCGGTACTCGAGGGGTCGCTGTCGTACGTGACCGACACTCCTGACTTCTGGCGCCGGCAGCACGCGCACTACCCCGAGCACGGGGCGCGCTTCACTGGCGTCCCCGCCTACTTCAAGCACATTGGTAGTGCGGGAGCGGCCATCCTCGAGGCATTGGGGGCACGACCGAGTGACTATACCCACGCAGTCTTTCACCAGCCCAACGTGAAGTTTCCCAGCAAGGCGGGAAAGGACCTCGGGTTCTCCGCCGACCAGCTGCGGCAGGGGCTGCTGGCGAACGAGATTGGCAACACCTATGCCGGGGCTGCCATCGTCGGTTTCACGGCGATTCTGGACGAGGCACAGCCTGGCGATCGAATCCTCGTGGTGTCGTTCGGGAGCGGAGCTGGCGCTGATGCCTTCAGCTTCCGGGTGACCGAGCGGATTGCCAAGATGCCACGGAACGTGCCCACCACCCGTCAGTACATCAAGCGCCGCGTCGAGCTGGACTACGCGACCTACGCGCGGCACCGCCGCAAGATTGCGGTGGACTGACGGAAGCGAGAAGCGACCATGCGAGACGTTTGCGTAGTCGGAATTGGACAGACCCCAGTCGGCGAACACTGGGATCGCTCGCTGCGTCAGTTGGGCTCGGAGGCGGTCCGAGCCGCGCTGGCGGACGCGGGACTGGAGACGGTCGAGTCGCTCTTTGTTGCGAACATGCTGTCTGGTGAGATCTCGGGTCAGCAGCATCTCGGCCCACTGATCGCCGAACACGCTGGCCTGACGGGTATCGAGGCCGTCAAGGTGGAGGCCGCTTGCGGTTCGGGCGGTGCGGCGCTTCGGGCGGGCTTTGCGAGTGTTGCCAGCGGACTCACCGACGCGGTGGTGGTGCTGGGCGTGGAGAAGATGACCGATCGTCCCGGAAGTCACGTGACGGCTGGACTCGCGTCGGCATCGGATGCGGAGTTCGAGGCCCAGATGGGGCTGTCCTTCGTGGCGATCAACGCGCTCTTGATGCGACGCTACATGCACGAGTTCGGGGTGTCGCACGCCGATTTCGCGCCCTTCGTGGTCAATGCGCACGCCAATGCCGTCCACAATCCGAACGCCATGTTCCGGTTCCCCGTGTCAGCCGAGGCCTTCTCCCGCCCCCACATGGTAGCGGACCCGATCAGCGTGCTCGACAGCTCGCCGGTCTGCGATGGGGCGGCCGCGCTCGTCCTCTGTACGACAGATCGCGCCCGGGAGCTGGGGAAGAAGAGCGCCCGGATCCGTGCCTGCTGCATTGGTACGGACACGCTGGCGGTGCATGACCGCCGAGATCCGCTCAAGCTCGAGGGGGTCGCGCGCAGCGCGCAGCGCGCCTACGAGATGGCCGGCGTCCAGCCCAGTGACCTGGACCTGTTCGAGGCTCATGATGCGTTCTCGATCATGTCCGTTCTGTCGCTCGAGGCGAGCGGCGTCGCCGAGCGTGGACGTGGCATCGAGCTGGGAGCCAACGGTTCGATCCAGATCGGTGGCCAGCTGCCGTTGAGCACCATGGGCGGGCTCAAGGCGCGTGGGCATCCCGTTGGCGCCTCGGGGGTCTACCAGGTCCTCGAGGTGGTGCAGCAACTCCGCGGCGAGGCGGGGACCAACCAGGTGCCCGGCGCAGCGCTGGGCATGGCTCAGAACATCGGCGGTAGCGGCGCGACCGTAGTCACCACGATTCTCGAGGCAGTACCGTAGAAGGAGAAGCGCGTGGAAGTCCCTCGACACTGGAGAACCCAGAAGGCTCGCTACGCACTGGAAGGCATTCATTGCTCACAGTGCGGCACCACGACTTTTCCGCCGCGCGACCTCTGCCCCGAGTGTCGCGCGACGGACGTCGAAGCCCGGCAGCTCAGTGGACGGGGTGAGGTGTACTCCTTTTCGACCGTGTTCGCGGGGCCGAATGGCTTCGCCGAGTTCGCGCCCTACCTGGTTGCGCTGGTGAAGCTGGAGGAGGGACCGATGGTCGCCGCCCAGCTGGCAGACGTGAGCGACAGCGAGGTCTCGATTGGCATGCCGGTCGAGATGGTCACCCGTCGACTGCGCGACGACGGTGACAAGGGCATTGTCGTCTACGGATACAAGTTTCGGCCACGCTTGACCGGCTGAGGCAGCGGCGGCCATTCGCGGCGCCACCGCGTGGCCGCGCCGCGGAGGTCGAGGCCACGCGCTTGCCGAGGGGGGGCCGAGTAGATCGAGCACCGCCCGCTTGCTTGGCCAGTGGCAGCCACTAAAGTGCCGATCACTTGCCCTGATTGAATTCTCCGCCTTCGCCTCTTTGGGTGAGGGGCAAAGTCTCCGAAGAATGCCGCTTCTCTCAGGTGGCCCCGGTCCACATTGGCGATCAACGCGAGCGTTGCTCGCTGTAAGCTGCCTCCACGATGCCCGACCATTCCCGTGTCCTCGACGAGCTGAAAGCCCGTGGTCTGTTCTACCAGTGCACCGATGAGGTGGCGCTGCGCGAGCATCTGCGCACGCCCCGGAAGCTGTACAACGGGTTCGATCCAACCGCAGACTCACTGACTGTCGGCAATCTGGTTCCCATCATGATGCTGCGGGTCTTCGCTCGCCACGGGCACGAGCCGGTGGTGTTGGTGGGGGGGGCCACGGGGCGGATCGGCGACCCCTCGGGCAAGGACAGCGAGCGGACACTGATGGACGACGCCCAGATCGACGCGAACATCGCCGGTCAGCGCAAGATCTTCGCGCAACTGCTCGGTGAGCAGGTTCGGATCGTCAACAATGACGAGTGGTTTCGCGCGATGAGCGCCTACACCTTTCTTCGCGACGTGGGCAAGCACTTCTCCGTGAACCAGATGATGGCGCGGGATTCCGTCAAGAATCGCCTCGAGCGAGAGGGGCAAGGCATCAGCTACACGGAGTTCAGCTACATGCTGCTCCAAGCGTACGACTTTCTCCACCTGTACCGCGAGCACGACATCACCCTGCAAACAGCGGGCGCCGATCAATGGGGCAATATCGTTTCGGGCACTGACCTGGTGCGACGGCTCGAGGGACGGGAGTCCGGCGGCCAGGCGTTTGGGCTCACGGCGCCCCTGCTCACTCGGTCGGATGGCGGCAAGTTTGGCAAGACCGAGGATGGTGCGGTCTGGCTGACTCACCGGCGGCGGGGAGGTCAGTCGGGCACCTCACCGTACTCGTACTACCAGTTCTGGCTGAACGTCTCCGACGCCGATGTGAGAAGTTACCTCCTGGTCTTCACGGACCTCGAGCCCGCGACCATTCAGGACCTGATGGAACAGCACCTGCAGGCTCCACATCAGCGAGAAGCGCAGCGCACGCTGGCTCGTGAAGCTACGACCTTGCTCCATGGGAGTGCCGCAATGCAGCGCGCCGAAGCGGCGGCTCGAGCGCTGTTCTCTGGCATTGTTGCCGACCTCGATCTGGACACGCTCGACGAGGTCTTCGTCAACGCCCCGAGCTCGGAGCACGCGAAGAGCGAACTGGCCGGTGCCGGGCTACCGCTCGTTGACCTGGTGGCGCAGACCACACTCGCCAAGAGCAAGAGCGAGGCGCGCAAGCACCTCGAGGCGGGGGCCATCAGTCTCAATGGTCGACGTGTCGACGACAGCAGCGCGCGACTGACCGCGGCCGAACTGGTGCATGGTTCCGTGGCGCTGCTCCGACGCGGAAAGAAAGCCTGGCATGTGACGCGTTGGCGCTGAACGCGGGCGATCCAGGTGGAGGTGAGCGCGGGCGCCGCGTTTGTGGCAACCTCGGTCCCGCATGGTCGTCTGGATCTTCTACGGAGCGATGCTTTGCGCGGGTGGGTACTTCCTGCATCGCCTTGCCTGGCTCGTGCACTACCGGACGCTCTTGCGCCGACTGGTCGCTCGCGCCACGCAGGCAGAAACGCTGGAGCAAGCGGCCGCCAGTGACTGGCAAGAATTCGAGGGTCGTACTTGGCAAGAGTTGCAGGCGGCCGAGGGTGTCACCAACACGGACTTCGAGGGGCTGGTCCGCGACCTGCGACTGCAGCTCAACCAGGTCCGTGAGGCGCTCCACGCCCCCGAGGTTTCCGTTCGCGAGCATCTTGCCCAGGCACTATGCGGCGACCGGGCGGCACGCGAGGTTGGGGTCCAGTGCGTGGCGCGGATCCCCGGTGGTCTGGAGGGCAAGCGTGTCGAGATCACTTTCGATTTCGGGCTGCCGCAGCTCCAGCAGCCGAGACTCGATTCCACACTCTTCGCTCTCCGCATCAGGTCCCGCTACGGTCTGATGAGTCGCCTCGCGGTGCTCTTCATCGGCGCTGCCGATGTTGTTCTCAGTTCGACTCACGTTGCGCAGATGTCACAGAATGCCCAGGTCCCCTGGGGGGTAATTCTGCGCCGCCTGTCCCTCGTGGCGCTGGTGCTCGTTACCGTCGTCGTTGATGTCGTATTGGGCGTCGGTCAGGCAATCATGGCGTGGTCGCGCGCGACGGTGGGTGGCTTCGAGTTTGCTGCCTGGGGCGAGACGGGACACTGGTTCGCTCGCTACCTGCCAGAGGTGGTCGGGATGGCGCTATGGGCTGGATTCTACGGGGCTATCTACTTCTCCCTCTGGGGGTGGCTGTGGTGGCGTTCACGGAGCCGTTTGCGCGAACTCCGCGCGCTGGAGCAGCGGTACCCAGAGCTCGTCCGGGAGATCACTCGGCGGCATCAGCAGTCCCTGCTCCAGTGGGCAGACGAGTACGGTCGCGCGCTCGACGATGCGGTGCGGCTGGCGATTCGGCAGGCGGAGATGCTGATCGCGCGGAGCGAGCAGCGGATCAGTCGAGCCGTCGCCCCTCCAGAGCTACTCCACGAGGCGGACGCTGTCGCCGCTGCACTGTTCGGGAAGCTGCCCGAGGCCTCCACCCAGCTTCAAGATGGACTCAGCACGTATCGCCATTCCTGGCGTCACATGCTCTGGCCGCGACCGGAGGAGATGCAGTACCAGATCACGATCGCCCGTCATCGCTTCGAGTTCCAGGAGATCGACTGGCGGGTCGCTGCCCTGCGCAATCCGGAACCCAACCCCGCCACTGCCGCCACCCTGTGGCGCATCATTCGCGGAGCGGTGTCCGTGTATCCGGAGCTGCAGGACGCAGCCATCATCTCCCGACTCGAGCACCGCTATCGCGAG
The DNA here is from genome assembly GCA_050304295.1 of Polyangiaceae bacterium. Classification (GTDB taxonomy): domain Bacteria; phylum Myxococcota_A; class Polyangia; order Polyangiales; family Polyangiaceae; genus JAFGBI01. The sequence continues at coordinate 60,338 of JBNLDK010000009.1, read as the reverse complement.
TCCGTCCATGGGTTGGTGCGCGCCGCGCGGCGTGACCTGACAGCTTTCGACGAGCGCTTGAAGGATTCCGCCCGGAGTCTTGCCGAGCAGTTTCGGGTGGCGCGCAGCGCTGCCGAAGGTCAGATCGAGCTGACGCAGCTCGTCCTCGAGGGGGAAGTGGCGGCGCTTCACTCGCGCATCCTCAAGGTCCGCGAACAGGCGCGAATCGAAGCCATGGCGTTCGAGATCTGAGCCGCGGATGCGGGAGCTGGCTGGGACAGCGCGTTGGGGGCGTCAGCTGCCCGGACTGGCGCCCGCGAGCCGGGTGGCGATCACGGCGAGCAGTTCGCGCACTGCGTCATCGAACTCCACGAGGAGCGAGGCGTTGACGACCGGCGCGTAGACCCGCCTCGCCTGTGCCAGCTGGGGCCCGTGCTGCTCGGGGCGCGTCGTGAGGCGGTCGAGGATGGGATCGCCGCGACGTTCAGCACGAACGAGGCTCGCCGCGTTGTCGAGCTTGTCGGCGCAGCTAATGGGAATCGCGAGTCGGGTGACCGGAGTGTCGACGCTCAGTTTCGCGAGGTAGCTCTCGAAGCGAGCTACCTTCGGTCGCTTGTGGCCGCTGGCGTCGAGCTTCTCTTCAGTCACGGCCTCGACGAGCTCGACCACCAGGGGGGGGAACTCCGCGCGCAGTCGCCCCGCGAAGGTCGGGCGATCCTCGAGAACATCGTGCAGGTAGGCCGCTGCCAGCACCTCATCCTCGTCGTGTCCATGGTGCTGCAACCGCTCGGCTACCGACCGCAAGTGCACGAAGTACGGCTGGCGCTCCGCGTCCTTGCGAAAGTGGCCCTCGTGCGCCTCGCGGGCGAACTCTGCTGCTTGCTGCACGAGGTGGGAACCGGATGGCATGGCGAGAACATGCCATCGGGCCAACTGCGCGGCAACGGTCGCTGGCGGCACGCGGGGGCGTGTGGCAGATCCGCTAGCGATGTCGGTTCATCTGGAGGTCGCCGCGGACGCTGAAGATGTGGACTGCCTGACCTGCGGCGTCTGCTGCACCGGCCGTCCCGGGACGGTGCTGGTGGAGGATTCCGACCTGGCACGCTGGCGGAACGCGGGCCGAGTGGATCTCGTCGAGTCGCTCGTACCGGGGCACTTCGGCCAGCCGGCAATGCCCTCCGACGCGCGGGGTCGTTGTCGCTATCAGGGAACACCGGACAGCCCGGCTGCCTGTTCCATCTACCCCGATCGGCCCAGCGTTTGCGCCGCGGTTCCGGCTGGGGGCGAGGAGTGCCTCGCCTATCGGCGCCGCGGCGGTCGCGAGTGAACGACCAGTCGGTCCAGGGGATTGATTCTGGTGCGAGCGGTTCTCATGTACCCTCGGGCGATGTCCATTCTGTTGCACCGATCTCGCCAGCGGACTCTCGCTGTTGCGGTTCTTGCTCTGCTCATCGCCTTGCTCGCCTGCAAGAAGGCCGAGTCCGACGACGACTCGACGCGCGATGAGTCGAGCGAGTCCGACGACCAAGCGGACGAAGACGAGCCAAAGGCGAAGGTCACCCCTCCTGCCCCAGTGGCCGCCGACGAGGGAGCGGGCAATGACCCAGCCGAGCCATCCGATGTTGCGGGGGGCCAGTTCAAGGTTGGGGATGCGGTCGACGTCGAGTGGAAGGGCGACTGGTGGAAGGCGGAGGTCAAGCGAGTACGTGCAGGTCCGGTCTACTATATTCACTACGTGGGCTGGGGGAACGAGTGGGACGAGTGGGTCGCGCCGCGCCGGATCCGCGCTCGGACCGCCGGTTCTCGCACCAACTGAGGGCGTCGTGGGTCGCGCTGCGCGCAGGGGGCGAGCCCAGCCGAGCGCGAGAGTCGTTGTCAGCGTCTCGACGGGAGGGGGCTCGCGCTGGGCTCACCGCGTGTCAGATTGGCCGATCAGTTTGGGATCAGCGTGGGGGATTCGCCGGTGGTCGGGACTTGCGCCACGCAAACCCCGCACCACGGGCTGAGCGCGGCTGCGAGCGGCAATCCGGATCCGGCGCGCAAGAGCTCCCCTGCCGGAACGGTTCCGCGCATTCGCAGCGGCACGGTCACCCGGATCTTCCCGCCAATTGTTGCGTTCCCTTCGAAAGTATACGGCACCTGCTGCTGAACATGCGCCATGGCCAGTGCTGCGGGAAGATTCAACCAGGGTAGTTCGAGGTCGACCAAGAATCGCTGCCACCCGTGAGCCGGGAGTCGGACACCCGTGCGGGTGGTCGACGCGCCCAGGGGCACGGTATCGTTCAACAGGATCCTCCCGGAGATGGCCTGCACCGTGAGGTTGAATCCGTTCGGGTTGTGGGCGCTCAGATCCGTCGTCAAGCGCACCCCAGCGAACCCCACTCCGGTGATCTGCACGGAGTGGGGGGTCACGGTCGGTTTCTGCGGCGCACAGGCGCTGGCGTGCGCTGCCATCAACCCGAGCAAACCGAGGAACACCCACCTCATGGCGTGAGCATACTCCCGCACGCGCTGGGTGGCGACCCGTACCCACCACCACTCAGGCTGCTGCGCGCGGAGATGAAGCGGGGACCGGGAGCGTGACGGTACGGCCCCGCTGACCGAATATCAGCAGCCTTACCAAGGCCAGGTTGCCCAGGGAGCGCTCGATCACGATCGGCATCACCAAGCCCAGCGCGAGGCCGACCGGAAACACGATCAGCGGTGTCACGGCGTCGTCGGTGAGGCGACGGAGCGCGATGCGGCTGCCGGCGACGAAGAGAATGTGGAGAAGATAGATGCCATAGGCGTAGCTCCCCATCCAAGCCAGCCAGCGATTCTCGAATCGCGGCTGGAACAGGAGCGCGCAGCCGGATGTGCCGGCAACGAGGAACATCGCGCGCTCCACGTGTAGGCTGGGTTCCCAGCCCAGCGCGTGTCGCCACTGAAAGAGCACGAACGTCGCCAGGAAACCCGCAATCAGTCCCAGTCGCACGGGCCAGTTGCGGAATGTATCACCGAAGCGTCGTAGTCCCACGCCGAGCATGAAGAAGGGCAACAGGTACAGGGAGCTGTGGAAGCTGAACACCGTCGTGCGCGGAAGCACCAGGTAGCCGACTCCCACCATGACCAGCGTGACGAGCCACCCCGTGCGGGTCTTCATGAGGTCGAAGAGCTCGGCAACGGAGACATAGACGAAGATCAGGATGATCGCCTGCAAAAACCAGAACAGGTCGAAGGGGAGATAGTAGATCTTGTAGAAGTGCTCGACCCGGAAGGGCATGCCGCGACCCATCCCCCAGCTGGCGAAGAACACCAGGGTGGAAACGGTGAGGAAAGGGAGTCCCAGGCGACGGACCTTGCCGAGCGCGAAGTCCCCAGCGGTGCTGGGAGTGATCGGCCTCAGCGCGTACACGAATCCGGAGATCGTCGTGAAGAGCGGCATCCGGTAAGGGGACAGCGTCAGGTAGAAGTATCGCCACCAGGAATCATCCGCGACTTCCATCCCGACCCTGCTGGTGGATCCAATGACGTGGCCGCACACCATCAGGACAACGGCTAACCCCCGCAAGGTTTCGATCGCGGTATCCCGCCTGGTCATCGCGCCAACTGCCGGTGTTCGAAGCCGCTAGGCAACTCGTCCACGACGAATACTCCCGCCCGGGGCTCGGGTAAATCGAAACCAGGAGGGGGGCTGAATTGTCTCGGGTATCAAGACCTTGCGGTCAGCTCGCGCTCGAAGAAGAGGAGGTAGGATTCTGCTCGCTCGACCGGGAGTCGGTCCGCGTTCAGCTCCCGACGAACGCGGCAGAATCCAAGCTTCTCGAGTACCCGTACCGAGCGTTCATTGTGCTCCAGGGTGCTGGCCGTGACGAGGCGGAGTCCCAGGTCGAGCTGGGCAATCTCGAGCAGGAGTCGCATGGCGGCGGTGGCGACCCCGCGGCCCCAGTAGGGGCGACCAAGCCAGTAGCCCGCCTCTCCCGCGCGGCGCGTTGGGTCGACATCCTTCAGCCCACACACTCCCACGCAGCGTCCGGCCTCGATGATGGCGTAGTGATAGGCAGCGCCGAGCGCGCGCGCCTGGGCGGCGTGAGCGATGAAGCGCGCTGCCCCGTCCGGCGGGTATGGGTGGGGCAGCGGAGTGGTCGCCGCGACTTCGCGATCGGAGGCCAGTCGTTGGATGGCGTCTTGGTGCTGCCGCGTGGCGGGTTCCAGGGCAACCTGTGGCGACGCGGGCATGGCGGCCGTATTGCCCCGACGGTCGAGGCAGGTCAAGCGCCGCCTTGGGCCACCACGCGCACTGGTGATAGTCTTCGCGGTCGTGCAGGAGCCGCAGGATCGTCGCCTCGTGCGAAAATACGAGATCGTTGCCCGTCTGATCGAGCTGGTGCGGAGCGACCTCGAGACACTCGAGCGCGCGCACCAGGAAACGACTCAGGGCGTTACCCACGAGGACGCTCGGCAAGAGGGAGACAAGGACATGCGTTCGACCGAGGCCTCGTATGTGGCGCGTGGGCAAGCGCAGCGCGTGGTCGAGCTCCAGGGCTCACTGGGGGCGCTGGTGGGCTTGTCGTTGCGACTCTTTGCCGCCGACGATCCAGTGGCTCTCGGTGCCCTCGTCACTGTCGAGTTCGACGCCGAGGAAGTTGAGTGCTTCGTCGCGCCAGCGGCGGGCGGAGCTCGCATCGAGTTCGACGAGCGGACGGTGCGGGTCATCACCCCGCGATCGCCGCTCGGCCGCGCTCTGCTCGGCCGAGCGCTGGGAGATGACGTGACTTGGGAGACTCCCCACGGCGACGTCGAGGGCGTGGTCGTGGCGCTCAGCTGAAGCTACGGCAACGGTTGTTCGCGGTTCCCCTCCGCGTCAGCTGCACGGTGTGGTTCGCGCGGTGAGGGATCAGAAGGGCCAGGGGAGTCCCTGCGGGACCGGGATCTCGAGCGGGGGCTTGGCCCCGTTGGTCATGCGCCAGCCAGCTGCCGCCTGCTGAATGATCGGCATGCGCAGTTGCGCCGGTGGATGCGTGCTCTCGAACGAAAAGATCACGTCCGTGGGACTCATGCGATCGATTCCCGCGAAGAACCGCATCACCAGGACGCCTCCGTTCTCCGTCCAGTGGTAGTTGCTTCGGAGCTTGCCAGCGTCGAGGACGTTGTGAGTGGAACCGGTATCGCACCCGACCTCGTTGACCTGGTTGAACCCTGGGGCGGCGCTGCGAATCACCACGTTGGCCTCCGAAGCGGTCACGTTCCCGGCGCTGCAGGGGAGGTGCCCGAGGTAGTGGTGCCCCATCTCGTGGCCAATGATGAAGCCGACCTCCTCGTCGAAGATCTGGTGCTGTCGCTCGATCTTGTTCGGATCGTTCTTCTGTCGCGGGTCCCAGAAACTCTCCGGCGGATGGACTACGGGGTCGCCCCACCGCTGGTTCTTCGCCATGAACTGGATGTATTCGTCGGTCTTCCGCGTTCCGAACTTCTCGTCGGTCGCTTGGCACTGCGCAAGGTGCCCCATGATGTCGTAGAGACCATCCGACACGACGATGACGGCCTTTCCCGAGTTCGTGCAGGCCGCGAAAGCGTTGACCACGCCGGGGTCGTCGTCGACGAGGAGGGGGATCCCCTCGATGCGCGCCTTCTGCTGCGGCGGAAGGGCGCCCCGCATTTCCCGGAAGTCCTCCTGGGCTCGGCCCCGCATCCAGGGCATGTCGGTGTTGTTGATCGGATCGCCGGGTTGCGAGGGCGTTGCCGCCAGTGACATGGGCATAGCGCCGACGGGGAGGGCTGACCCCACGAAGCCGCTGGTCGTCAGGTAGCCATACCCCTGGTTGGGTGGGGTCCGAGTTGGCTGGTTGCGAGCACAGCCGACGAGCGCCCACGCGCCGACTGCCGCCAGGAGCCACCAACCTCTACGGGAATTTCCGTGCATCGCTTCCTCTTACGCTGTGCTGTCCCGAGCCCTTCCCAGGTCGTGCGTAGTGCTCGCTGCTGCCCGGAAACAGCTGACGGGCCTACCGCGATTGCTCGACCAAGTCATCGATCCCTCTTCCCGACCGAAGCTGGACTGCGCCCAGCAACAGCGCACCCACCAACAGCACTCCCAGTACAAACACGACGCCAACCAGCACGACCGCGATGGGGAGGCACTTGCCGTACTGCGCTCCCTGTCCCCCGGTGACCGTCGACACGATGGTGTCCACGCTCACGCCGGCAGCCGAGCCGGCATCCAGCGGACGCGCCAGCGCCCGGTTTCGTGGGGCGTCGGCGCTGCGTTGCAGCTGCTCGAGCTGATCGCGACTCAGCCGGGGCCCGTGGTCGGACAGCGTCTTCGGTGCCCGGCTGACGGGTTTCGATGCCATGCGGCCAATGACTTCGGCCAGCTCCTGCGCGGATGGCCAGCGCTGTGCGGGATCCTTCGCGAGGGCGCGCCCAACGGCGTGGACGAGTGCCGGTGGTGCCATCGTTTGCAGTTGAAGGAGGTTTGGTGGCTGCTTCAGGTGGGCAGCCATCACCTCGAAATCGCTCCGCGCTGCGAAGGGCACTGCTCCGGTGATCATCTGGTGGAGGAGGATTCCGCAAGCGTAGATGTCGGTAGCGGGACCGACGGCTCGGCCCTGGATCTGTTCGGGGCTCATGTAATCCACGGTGCCCAGCGTGGCGCCCGTACCTGTCAGTCCCTTGGCTGTCGCATCGTGCGCGACCCCGAGGTCGGCGAGCTTTGGGGTCGCGTCGTCGCACATCAGGATATTCGACGGCTTGAGATCCCGGTGCACGATGCCAGCCGCGTGGATGGCGGTGAGCCCATCCAGCATCCCCTTCATGATCCGGGCGGCTTCGGCCACGGAGAACGGACCGTGCTGCAGTCGGTCGCCGAGCGTGCCGCCCGCGACGTACTCGAGTTCGAGGACCAGGGCTTCCCCGTGCTCGAAAACATTGAAGATGTTGATGACGTTCGGATGATTGATCCGGCCGAGGACTCCGGCCTCCCGGGCCATCCGCTGGCGCGCCTTGGCGCTCGCCCACAGCTCCGGGTTGAGAACTTTCAGCGCTACTGTTCGCTCCAACATCTGGTCGCGTGCGCGGTACACTGACCCCATCGCGCCGTCTCCGAGCAGCTCGCCGATCTCGTAGCGGCCGAGCAGCATCTGACCCGGCTGCAACAGTCCGGCAGGTGCTGGCCGAGCACTCGACCCCGCGGGAACCAGTCCCTGCCCGCAGCGGTTGCAGCGAGGCGCACCGTCCGGATTCAAGTGATTGCAGTGGGGGCAGCGCATGGCCGGTCGTCGCAGCCTACTCGATGAATGTCGGGGTCAGAACCGCGAGCGGAGTGCCCGGAGAACGCACCCCGATCCTTGGCTATTCGTACTCGGCTCTCAGGCCGATTTTGACACGACAGGAGACGCGAGGTCTTCGCTGTCTACATTTGTCGCGCTCTCGCGGCTATGAGATGCCTTGCGGGGTGGTTCGTCGAGCCAGCCACCAGCCGCCTCGGCGAGCGCAACCATGAGCCCACCTTCTCAGAGCTACGTTATCGGTGCTGCCCCGGATTGCGCCATCTGCCTGTCGCATCCGGACGTTTCGGCTCACCACGCGCGGTTGACGATGGCGGGGGGAGCGTGGCTTCTCGAGGACCTCGGTTCGACCAATGGTGTGTTCGTCAACGGTCAGCGGGTGACGACCTGCCACATCGACCAGAACAGTCAGATTGCGATTGCCAGCTACCAGTCGAACCTGGCTGGTCTGCTGGCCCTCGCGCAGGCCGGCGTCCCGACGGGAGCACCGCCGCCGGCGGAAGCGGCGGGTTCGCCTCTGCGCAGCGCCCCCCCCAGCCCCGAAGGCCCCGTGGAGGAGCGCGAGGTGGGAAGCGGCATGCTGCTCATCGGACGCGACGAGCAATGCGACATCCCGGTCGCCGAGTCGCGGGTCTCCACCAGGCACGCGCGCGTGTTTCGCAACGCTGGGCGCCTCATTGTCGAAGATGTGGGGAGCGCGAACGGGACCTTCGTCAACGGCGAGCGCATCGCATGGAAGATTCTCACCGCTGATGACGTCGTGCAGGTCGGGTCGCGGCGGTTTCGGTTCCGTCGCGGCGAGCGCCCACCACCGGAGGCTCCTCCGGCCCGGCTCGATGTGCGTAACGTGACAGCGGACGTCACGGACCGCGAGAGTGGCCAGCCGCTGCGCATCGTCGACGACGTGTCATTCACGGCGCTTCCTGGCGAGCTGATTGCCATCATGGGGCCGTCGGGTAGTGGCAAGACTTCGCTCCTGATGGCCCTGGCCGGGTTGAGTCGCCCCTCGCTCGGGTCGGTCGAGGTCAACGGGCGTTCCATCTACACCTCGTTCGGCAAGCTCGCTCCGGGGTTCTCCTCGATCGTGGGCTATGCGCCCCAGGACGATATCGTTCACGAGTTGCTCACCGTCGAAGAGGCGGTTCGCTACTCGGCGCGGATGCGCTGCGCGCCGACGGTCAGCGCCCGCCAGATCGAGGAACGGGTGACCCGGGCGCTGCGGGATGTGGGTCTCGAGCAGAAGCGACGGACCCGCATCGGATCCCCGGAGAGCAAGTCGCTGTCCGGTGGGCAGCGCAAGCGCGTCAACATCGCGATGGAGCTCGTGACCGACCCCCCGGTGCTCTTGCTCGACGAACCGACGAGCGGCCTCTCCTCGAAGGATGCCGCCGACTTGGTCGCGCTGCTACGTCGTCTTGCCGATGGTGGTCGTACCATCCTGCTCACGCTGCACCAGCCGAGCTACGCGATGTTCGTGCAGATCGATCAGCTCGTGCTGCTCGAACAGGGGCGTCTCGCCTACTACGGGCCAACGGCGGTCGATTCCTTTCACTTCTTCCAGCTCAAGGACCGTCAGGCCGGAGCCTTGCTCGACGAGATCCCCGTCGAGGGGCCGCCCTTGTGGCCGTATCGGTTTCGGGAATCGGAGAATTACAAGCGATCGGTGCTGGCCCGGCAGCAGCTCCCGGTCGCGGCGGAGTCGACCGGATCTCCTCCCCGGACTCGCGGGGCAGTCAGCAACCTGCTGACGCTGCTGCGGCGCGGTCTGCAGCTGAAGGCGCGCGATCGCTACTTCTGGATCGTGGCCGTGCTGGTACCGCTGATCGTTGCAGGACTCTTCAGCCTGGTGCTCGGAGCGCAGCTCGGCACTGAGGACTGCCCCACGGTCGAGGAGCACACGCGCGCGGCCGTGGAGCACAGCTACCTCGTGGTCCTGACGATCATGGCGTGCTTCTTCGGTGCGCTGTCGTCGTCACTCGAGATCCTGCGCGAACGGGCCGTCCTGGAGCGCGAGCGGCGGAGCGGACTATCACTTTTGGCCTACTTGACGAGCAAGGCGCTGCTCTTCGTGATCCCGGCGCTCACTCACCCGCTCGCCAGCTTGACCGTCCTGCACCTGGCCGGCGGAGCGATCGAGGGCAGCTTCCTGCGCCAGTACGTGGTGCTCGTGCCGGCATTCTTTGCCGCTTCCGCGGCCGGTCTCTGTATCTCAGCGAGTGTGCGTTCCGCCGAGGGGGTGATCGGACTGGCCGTATCCTACGCCATCGTCCAGACGGTCTTCTCGGCGTTTGCCCCCCTCTCGGTGACGGTGGGAGACAATCCGACGGCCTCCTACCTGAGGTGGGCGGCTGGTCCGGTCACGGCGCGCTGGACGCTTTCCGGGCTGGTCACCGGGTCGGACCTCTGTCTGCCGGTCGCCGAAGAAGGCACCGAAGACGAAACGGACGAGGACGACGAGGACGACGAGGACGACGAGGACGACGAAGCGGAGGAGGACGAGGCGACGAGGACTCACGATACCGAAGATCCCGTCACCGTGCTGCAACCTGACTCCGCATCGGGAGGCGACCCCGTGGGTACCGATCCCGCAGGCCCCCTGCTCGCACCGCGCACCCCCAGTGCGGCGCCGGCGCCGTCGCTAGCGATGGGCCGACTGCCGCCGGGGCTCGATTGCGATCCCGAACCAGGCTGCGACGACGATGTGTGCCTGCGAGACGAGCTGTTCATGGACCGGTGCGAACAGAAGTTCTACCTGGACCACGGGGTGCCCGAGGCTGGCAAGAGTCAGCAACGGACCGACCCGATCCATCTTCTGAGCTCCGTGTTCGTCAACGCGATGCTGGCCCTGGTCGCTCTCGTAGGGGCCGGGCTGTTCCTGAGGCGCAAGAGCCACTGAGGCAACGATGAGAACCCACTTGATGCACGACTCAGACACGAACCCCTGGACCGCATTCGGTCGGCTTCGGCTGGCGGGGCTCTTCGCCTTCTGGCTGAGCGCCCTGGTGCTGGTGGTGGTCCCCGCTCGGGCCAACGACTTCGACATTCGCCGTGTCGTGGCCGATGACGAGACTCTGACGATCTACCATGATCCGATTGTCACCCCCCAAGCGGTCGAGATGCGGGTCGTGCTCGACGAGGGGGGCTGTGACGTCGACGAACCGACGCAGAACATTCGCCAAGCGGGTGACAGCTTTGCCACGATGTTCGTTATCGACCGCGGCGACCCGACGGCGATGGGGAAATGGTCGAAGGACCTCTTGGGTGGCGTGGGTGATCACTTGCGGGTCGAGTCGATGGCCCAGCGTTTGGTGCCGGATGACTACGCGCTGCTCGACAGCTACGGGGAGCCGCCGCCCCGCGAGCAACCGCTGACGAACAACTACGTCGCCATCGAACGGTTTCTCGAGGACGCGCCGCCACCGGCGGCGGCGGGAGCGGCTGTCTATCGCCGTACGCTCGACGGGATGAAGCTGATCGAGGCGACGAACAAGCCCTTGCGAGCGGTGATGATCATCTCCGATGGTCGCGACCCAAACCTGTACCCGGGCGGGGTGGCTGAGGACACCTTGCTGATCGAGAAGTCGAAACAGCTGGGAGCGCCCATCTTCGCGATCCTCGTCTCGCGTGAGCCGCGTGGTCGAGAACACCGGGCGGCGCTGCAGGCGGCGGCCAAGCGACTGCAGTCAGTCTGCGTGCGCACCGGCGGTGCCATCGTGCAGGAGGTTCGGGCCGATGATCGGCTGCGCTCGTCGCTGGCCACGGCGTTGACGAACTTCTCGAGGCAAATCGGCTCCTGGCAGCGCACGACCTGCGAACTCTGCGGGGGCGTCGAGAGGGGAGAGGTGACGGTCGAGATGTCCGCCGTGGAGAAGGACGACGACGGCGACGTCCTGGCGCGCAGCCGAAAACCCTACGCTGCCACCCTGTCCAAGGTCGACGACGACTTGCCTTCGTGCAAGCAGTGCTCCGAGGCTCGAGACTGTCGCTGTGAAGGTGATGGCAAGGCGACGTGCAAGGACGGGGGCTGTCATTGCGAGGGGGACTGCAAGAAGGACGAAGATTGCTCCGACGGCCAGGTGTGCAAGAAGGGGAAGTGTCGACGGGGAGCGCCCTGGCTCCTGATTGGCATCGGCGTGGGATTTCTGGTGTTCGTCCTGGTCGTGCTTCTGGTCATCGTGCAGGTTGCATTGCGGGTGCGACAGAACGAGGCGCGCCAGCGGGAGGAAGAGGAGCGGCGACGACGCGACGACGCCGCGTGGAAGCAGCGCGAGGAGAACGATCGCCGGCGCCGGGAGGAAGAGGCCCGGCAGCGGGAGTCCGAAGCTCAACGTCAGCAGGTAGCCGTCGCGGCGGCCCAGGTGGCCGCTGTTGCGCCCGCCCCCCCTGCTCCCGTGCTGCCTCCCGCCGCGTTCCGACTTCATGCCAGGACCAGCGGCTACCCCGACATCGCCCTGCCTGACGGGGCCACCGTGATCGGCGGCGATAGCCAGGAAGTCCAGACAGCGGTTCGGGGACTGCCGCCGGGCACGTTCGGCAGCCCGGTGGTCCTGTCGGCTTCGACCGTGTCTGGAAAGCACGCGGTGGTGCGGGTGATCCAGGGGGCGGTGACGATCACCGACTTCGGTTCCACGAACGGAACGTTCGTGAACGGCGTCCGGATCAAGGCGAACAGCATCGTCGAACTGTCGGCTGGCGACCAAATCGAGTTGTCGAAGAATGTGGTTTTCGTACTCGAGCCGATCGCGGGCTCGCCGGTGCGATAGTCGTCAGGGGAACTGGGCGTGACGATTCGCATCGAGTTCGGCTCGGACACCAATGTCGGTCGGGTGCGTGAGCACAACGAGGACGCGCTCGAGGCCATCCACTTCGGGGGGGGCGATGTCCTCATCGTGTGTGATGGGATGGGGGGGCACGCGGCGGGCGACGTGGCGAGCCGCATCGCCTGTTCCACGATCGCGGCCGCGCTGGTGGACAATCAGTTCGACGATCCGCGGGAGCTGATCTTCAGGGCGCTGGAAAGTGCTCATCAGCGGGTGCTGGCCGCCGCGGAGGCGTCTGGACACGCGGGGATGGGGACGACGGCGGTCGTCGCGCTGATCCGGACGGGCGCGTTGTTCCTGGGTCACGTCGGTGACAGCCGTGCCTACTTGGTGCGGAGTGGCAAGGTCTCGCAGTTGACCCGCGATCAGACCAAGGTTCAGGCAATGGTGGACCAGGGCCTGCTATCGGATCAGGAGGCCAAGAGCCACCCCGACGCTGGCGTGCTGGCGCAGGCAATTGGGCAGCCACGTGGTCTGTTGCCCTTCGTCACGCCGGACGATGGCGGGATTGTTCTGCTGCCTGGAGATGTCCTTCTGCTCTGCTCGGATGGTGTCTACGACAGTCTGCACGACCAGGATATTCTGGCGCTAGCGGCCCTTCGCACGCCCGAGGAGGCGGCGCACTGGCTCGTCACGACCGCGGTGGATCGCGATGGGCAGGACAACGCCTCGGCGGTGGTCGGGTTCGTGCGCGCTGACGCGGGGCGCCGAGCAGTGCCACCGACGGTCGTCGAGCAATCGCGCCTGGCCCCACGCCTGACCGATCCCGATGGGCGCGGCTGGGCATCGACGCTTGCTGTTGCGGAGCGGTGGGGAATGCGAGTTCTGGCTGTGGGATTGCTCTTTGCCGGGATCCCACTCGCGTTCGTTCTGGGACGGTGCTCGGTGCCGCGCGGCACGAACGCGACGGCGGAGTCATCGTCTCGAGTCGTGCCACGCCCGGCCGACGCGGGTAGCGACGCGCCCCTGCAGGACGCCCAGGCAACCGATGCGCCCATCGTGGCGCCAGCCGATGCAGGGGGGCGACCTTGAGTGGTCTCGGACACGCAGTGCGGTCACTGCGCGCGAAGGGATGGTTGGTGTATCATCAGCGTTCGTGGTCCCAGACGAGACCGTTCGCGCCCTCCGCGAGTGAGGCTGAGACTCTTCGATCCAGCCCCGCGCTGGGGGGGGCGCAACATCCCCGCAGCTACCCGCCTTTCTTCGCTCGACAGGGCGCCCGTTCACACCGACCGTCGCTCGCGACGGCCGCTACAGCCAAGCAGGAGATCCACTGATGCATTGCCCGTTCTGCAGCGCCGCCATCCCCGACGGTTCCGAGCTCTGTCCCCACTGTATGAGCGATCTGCGCAACGCGAGTCCGCGCGGGGATCGCGGGACTGTGACGGACAGCGGTACGAACCAGCCGCAGGGCTACGTGCCGCCGAAGCAGGGCTACGTGCCGCCGACTCAGCCAGGCGGCAACGAGCCTCCTCCTGCTGCCTACGTCCAACCGCCGGCGGTGCCGGGCCCCGCACCGATGGCGCCACCGGCGGGCTATGCCCCCGCCCCCCAGCCCCAGGCCGCACCGCCTCCGCCCCAGCCAGCTCCAGTCTACGCGCCTCCGGCTCCCGTTCTCCACGCGTCCCCTCCGGTGGTCAGTCCTGCGGATCGGCAGCAGATGCAGGCGCGCTTCACTGCTCGCCGTGACCAGCCGGCCATCGTCCCTCCCCAGGGGCGTCGTCGGACGGCGCTCGACAGTGACGCGGGACCTGCACAACCGGTGCAGGCCGAGGCGGTTCGTGGGCGAACCCGGCTGGACCGTGGGAATGAGGCCCAGGGGCCCGGGGCGGGTGCGGCAGCGGGTCGTCGCGTCGTTGGCTGGATGATCTCCTTCGACGTCAACGAAGATGGCCAAGAGTACGTGATCCGCGAGGGACGAAACACCCTGGGGCGGGCGCGTGACTGTGACATCTCGGTCTTCTACGACGAGCACGTGAGCTCGGTGCACGCGACGATCGTTTACCGCAATGGAGCCTTCAAGCTGCGGGACGAGATGACGAACAACGGCACCTTTCTCAACGGGCAAGATATCGGGCCCGGGGAGTCCGCAGCTCTGCAAAGTGGAGACGTGCTGCGAGTCGGTCAGTGCACGTTCAAGTTGTTCCTGATCGACCCCGGAGAGGCGGCGACACTGTGGCCTCACCTGGGTGCGACGCCGAGCTGAGCGCGGGGTGAGGGTAGGACGTCGTGGCTCAACAGTCGTCGGCGATGAACCCGCTGTAATTCCCGATCTTGACGTGCCATCGCTGCTTGCCACCGATCCCGTAGTGCACGTTCCCGATCACGTTTCCCCGTGGGGCGCCTGCCGCTTCGGCCTTTTCCCAGACCTGCGGGATGGTGCACCGAGGCTGCGGCAGGGTCTGTTCTTCGCAGCCCATGTGTCCCACCGGCATCGCGCTGATTCCCATCTCCAACACCGTGTATTGGTACGTGCAGTCAGCCTTGACCTTCGCGCCCTGCGGTAGGTCCGCGGGTCGTCGTGACTTCGCCGGCGATCGCCAGCGAATCAACATCTGGCTGCCGTTCTCGCCCTCGATCTCGAGGTTGATGATGCCGTCGCGGTTCACCCCGTAGGCGATCAACGCGACGAGCTCGGCGTCGGGGAAAGTCTGCCTGGCGAACTGCTCGCCCTGGCGGAAGTGCGCCGCGACATCCACTCGCTCGGGGTTCCAGTCTGGCGGCTTCTGGAGGTTCCAGCGAACCGGGCCGGTCTGGGGCCGACGGGGGCTGCTCGGGGGATCGCGTCCCTTGTCGTCGCGGCTGTTCTCGGTGACCTCCTCGGAGTCCGTGGCCGATTGCTCGGCGCTGCTGGCGGCCCACCCGACGGCGACGAGCACGACGGCGACCGCGACGATTCCCCCGACTACGACGAGCGCGCCGAGCGCGAGAGCGACGAAGATCCAAGGGGCACCACCGCGCTTGGCCCGGGTGGTTTCCGATGCTGGCGTCCCCCCCAGTGTGTAGGCCGACGAAGCGCCCGAGGTCGAGGCGCCGGAGACCGGAGCCAGGGCCGCACCGCTGGACGGACGCAGACCCGAGACCCCGGCGACGCGGCCGCCGAGCGAACCGAAACTCTCTCTCGGGAGTGCTTGGGCGACACTGGCGAGGCTCTGCGCAAACTCCTCGGCGCTGCGGAACCGGCGCTCTGGGGCCTTTTCCAGCGCGCGCAGGATGATGAGCGCCAGGGGTTCCGGAAGACTGGGCTGGAGTGTCCGCGGATGTGGAGGAGGGGTCTCGATGTGCGCCTTGAGGAGGTCGAACAGCACCGTTCCCGTGAAAGGCAGCCGTCCCGTCGCGCCCTCGAAGAGGATCACCCCGAGAGAGTAGATGTCGGCGCGGGCGTCGACGGGGCGTCCGAGCGCCTGCTCCGGCGACATGTACTGCGGAGTGCCCAGGATGGATCCGGTCTCGGTTGCCCCGTGCATGGCGGACAGATCGGGACGGAGCTTCGCGATCCCGAAGTCGAGCACCTTCGCGCGCCCGCCGGGTGTGACGAAGATGTTGTCGGGCTTCAGATCGCGATGAACGATGCCCTGCTCGTGGGCTGCCTCCAGGGCATCGAGTACCTCGCCGAGCAGGCTTGCCAGCGAACCCAGCGGCAGTGCCCCGCGGGCGCGGATGACTGACGACAGGGGCTGGCCGTCCAGAAACTCCATGATGATGTACGGTCGCCCGTCGGGAAGCCACGCCAGGTCGAGGACGTTGACGATGTTCTCGTGCCGGATCACGTTCACGGCCCGTGCCTCGGAAAAGAACCGCTCGACGAGCTGCGACTGGCGCGCCCAGTCCCCCCCGACCACCTTGATCGCGACCCGGCTGCCGATGGAGGGGTGCACCCCCTTGTAGACCTGCCCCATGCCACCGGCGCCGATCAGGCAGGCGACCCGATAGGATCCCACCAGCTGCCCGAGGAGTGGGTCGCTGCCTCCGTCGGCGAGGGCGCCTCCGTCGTTCGCGCAGACTCCCGGTTGCTGATAGCTTTCCCCGCACTCCGGACAGACGAACATGGCGGCCCATGATGGCAGAGCCTCGGACGAGACGCCAGCAACCTTGAGGGATGGGGTGAGGTAGGGAATGCGCTACAGCTTGCGGGCGGTCGCAGCGAGTTCGGCCTCGATCGAGGATGCCTGCCCACGCCCCGCATAGCGGAGAGCGGCGTACTGCTCGAGCAAGTCAACGAGCCGGCGCCTCTCGTCCGATGAGAGTTGTGGGGCGGTGGCGACCCGTGCTGCGTAGACGGCCAGTGTCTCGCTCCCCGCTCGCCGCATCCCACGACGGGCGAGCGCCTGACCGAGGGCGACGAAGCCTGGAAGCGGTGGATCTACTCGCGGCGCAGGTTGACGGCGACTCCGTCGTCGCCGCACGTTGCGGGCGAGGATGAACGCGCCGGCCAGGACCACGAGTGCGAGCGATAGCTGGAATGGGGTTCGCTGTGCCAACCAGTCGTCCACCGTTTCCCACGAGGTGGCCACGCCGTCTCGCATAGCGCTCAACCACGGAGTGGTGGGGGGGGAAGCGGCAGCGAGGTCGGCGGCGGGGGTCGGATCGTAGGTGCGCCACCTGCCGTCGACCCAGGCCTCTACCCACGCATGCGCGTGACGCTGGCGCACGATTGTGTAGCCGAAGGGTGATGTCTCGACGACTCGGTAGCCCGTGATGACGCGAGTCGGCACGCCAGCGCCGCGCCCCAGAACGGCCAGCGCCGACGCGAAGTACTCACAGTGCCCACGACGCTGGTGGTCGAGGAAGTCGATGACCGGATCGACGGTTCGGTCGCGATCGAAGTGCAACGAGTAGGAGTAGTTGGACTGGAGGTGCCTTTCGATCTGAGCGATCCGCTCGCGGTCGGAATCTCCCCGAACCTCCCACTCGTCGAGGATCGCTTGGACGCGGCGCACGATCTCGGTGGGCAGGGCGCGGTCCGTCCGACGTGGGGCGAGCGAGATGCGTCCCCCGTCGGGACGAAACCACACGCGCTTGGCCTCGAATCCGCCGATGGGACGATACACGTTGAGGACGTCCCGGCTGAAGAATCCACTGGAGGTTCTGACCTGGTCGGCGGCGGGAGCCACGAAGTAGCGTTCTGGGCGACGCGCGTTCTCGAGCTCGATCCACTCGGCTCCGATCGGGGCGGCCGAGGCCACCTCGACGACCTCGGGGACCGGTATGTCCTGGGGGGCGAGCCACTGACCCCGCCAGTAGCGAGTGTACACCGCGCCGCGAAGGCGCTCGGGCGGGTGGCCCCCGCGGAGGCGCAGAACGACTCGGTCGTCCATCAGCATGCCGCCCATCGAACCCAGTTCCAGTCGGTTGGAAAAGCCGGTGCGCGCCCAGCGGAAGCGCTGCAAGAACTGCTGCGTGGCGGCGTCCTGCATCGTTGGCAGCAGGCGTGCCGCCCCCACCGTCAGCAGGCCGGCAGCGGCGGCGCCGGCGATCACCGCGATCACGTGGCGCGCTGTGCTACGGCGTAGCGGCTGGCGTCCGGGGTCGGTGGCGGCCAGGCCCAGGAAGCCCAGGCCCAAGAAGGCCGCACAGAGAATGGGATAGGCGAGTCCCGAGATGGCCCGGCCGCTCGCTGTCAGGACGACCAGTCCCGCCGCGAGCGTGACGGGTGCGCCGAAGCGAGGTCGCTTCAGCAGGGTTCGGACCCCGGCTGCGCCCAGGATGGGCATGGCCATCAGCATGGCCGACTCGGGGAGCAGGTGGATGGAGGTGGGCAGGGGGCCTGGAGCGATGACGCGGGGTGCGAGCACCCCGAACACCATCGCCGCGAAAGTGGCGACCGCCTGTCCCAGTCGGTCCAGGTTCAGTCGGGGGCCGATGACGGCGGCGAGGAGGGGCATGGTGAGACCTGCCGCCGCCAGCGCGGAGGGGACGACGAGCGCGAGCGAAAGCGCGGAGCAGAGGATTGCCAGCGCAACGAATCGATCCTTCATCGACGCGCCCTCACAGTGCGATCGCCCTTCCCTCGTCGATGTCGGCGGCTTCGATCACGATCGCGTCTCGCGGGACTTCGGCGCTACCGAACCCGGGCGTGGTGACGATCGCCCAGCGACAGGGGGTACCCCGGCGAGCCGCCAGATCGACCACCTCGCGGGCCGCCGGCGTTGCGCCGGAGCTGACGAGAACGAGGCTCGAGATCCCGGACAGTCGCGGTCGCAGCTGGGCGCCTGGGGTGCACGGACGCTTCGTGAGCTCGTGTACCCCCAGTCGGTCGAGGACGCGGTCCAGCGCTCGGGTGCCGGTTCGGGGCTCGACGTCGAACCACTCCTCGTTGACTAGGAGCCCGTCGATGCCACCCGCATGGAAGGCGAGCCGCGCGGCAACCCCAGCGGCGAGCGAGAGCGCCGCCTCCTTGACGTGCTCTCCTGCTTCGGCGCCATCCACGAGCACGGCGACGGCGACCCGATCCTCGCGCTCGTCGACGTACTGGCGCACGTGGGGTTGTCCAGTTCGTGCCCAGGTTCTCGCGTGCAGGTGCCGTAGTTCGTCGCCCGCGCGATAGGGACGAACTCCCGCGATTTCGGCCTGCCCGGGGTGACGCGAAGGGATGGTTTGCCCGCGGCGCTCCGGGATCCGGTGGACCAGGCGTAGCGCGACGACGTTGGCCACCTGTGGGACCACCAGGAATCGCACCCCCGAGCTGACTCGCTTGGGCCCGATGGCCAGCCCCAGGGGTACCAGTGCACCGACCTCGAAATGGTCGAGGTGATGCTCCCCGCGGGCGACGAATGTGGCGTTCGCCGTGACTTGCGTGCGTTCACCCGGAGGTAGCTCGGCGACGCCCTTCACTTCGTTCTGCCACGAGCCGTCCCAGGGAAGAAAGGGCCGCTCGATTCGGAGGCTGGTCAACCGTCGGTGTCCGCCGTTCTCGAGGAGGAGGTCGAAACGTGCGGGGGCGCCGACGGCGACTCGCTGTGGAGAGCGCACAGTGACGCGCAGGCCGCGTGACCCGAACAGTGGGCGGACGAGCAGCGATGCCAGAAGGAGTCCCACCAGCATGGCGAACAGTTGATGCCCCTGGGTGAATCGGACATCGAGACTGGAACAGCCAACCAGGACGCTGAGCAGGAGCAGGGCACGGCCTTCCTTGCTGTAGGCCTCCAGTGTTGCGAAGGCGACCCGCATGACCCGACCGAGCGGCGAGTTCCGATACCGATCTCGGTCGTCCTTGCGCTCCGGGATGAGCACGTGGTTGAGCCGTGCCCAGCGGCGCGACGACGCGAGCGCCGAGCGGCGCCGGGAGCGGCGCCGGGACGTGCCCGACCGGCGCTGGGCGCGGGAGGGCTGGCCGGTCGCCATTACGCAGGCACCGGGACGCTGGCGACGATGTCGGCAACCACGCTGGTTGTCGCCTCGCCACCATAGCGGGCGTGTTCGGTGATCTGCATGCGGTGGGCGAGCACCGGCACGGCCAACGCCTGCACGTCGTCGGGGATCACGTGGTCGCGGCCGTCGAGCAGGGCGCGGGCTTGGCAGGCACGATACAGCACGAGAGTGCCGCGGGGACTGACCCCGAGTGAGACATCGTCGTGATCCCGGGTTTGGGCCACGACTGCCCGGATGTAGCGGGTGACGCGCTCCTCCACGTGGATGCCGCGGACGGCTCGCATCAGAGCGCGCAGGTCGTCGCCCGAAGCGATCGGTTCGACCGCCGTGAGTGGGTCAGTTTGGCGTCGATCGGCGAGCATCCCCAGTTCGTCTTCCTCGTCCGGGTAGCCGAGGGCGAAGCGAAGCACGAAGCGGTCGAGTTGCGCTTCCGGTAGGGGATACGTGCCCTGAAAATCGATGGGGTTCTGGGTGGCGAGGACGATGAATGGATCGGGGAGGTGCATCGCCACGCCATCGATCGTCACCTGCCCCTCGCTCATTGCCTCGAGCAGCGCCGACTGGGTACGTGGCGAGGCGCGGTTGATCTCGTCGCCCAGCAGCACGTGGGTGAAGACCGGTCCCTTGCGGAATGTCAGCGTTCCGTCCTGCGGATTGAGCGTGTGGGTTCCGAGGATGTCCGCTGGCAGCAGATCGGGCGTGAACTGGACGCGGGAGAAATCCAGTTCCAGGGCCCGAGCTAGGGTTTTCGCGAGGGTCGTCTTGCCCACCCCGGGCACGTCTTCGACGAGGACGTGCCCGCCCGAGAGCACTCCAACGAGGAGCAACTCGATGGCCTCGGGTCGTCCCCGAATGACATGGCCCAGTGTGCCGCGAAGTTGCCCGAGAAGCTCGCCGGGATCGGTCACTGATTCTCCTGGTGGTCGGTGAGTTGCGGACGCTCGGCGGTCCGCAAGATGGAGCTTAGGGACGACCCACCCGGGACGCCAGCGTCGGCTCCCTCACTCGGTGACGCGGTCCCTCCTCAATCGGTTCCGCCGGCAGCGACGCGTGGCGCGTGGGGATGGGCGGCGACGAGTTCTCGCAGGTCAGGGCGCTCCTGGACGAGGGCTTGGCGAAGCAGTGCCCGTAGCAGGGCCGGCGGTGTGGCCGGGAATGTGGCCAGCTGGCGGACGAGCTCCTCACTGGTGTACGTCCTCTTGGCCAGCAGCGACGTCGTTCGCTCGTCGAACGTGCAGCCGCGCAACAGCTGCAGTACGCGGCCATCACTCCAGTAGACAAGCTCGACGCGCTCCTCCCCGCTGGCGGCGTTGAATCTTTCGCGCAGCTGGTTGAGGAGGCGGCGTCGAACGTCCTCCGGTATCCGAGTGTCCGCCGCCAAGCGGTGCAGGTCTCCGAGCGTGGCCTTGCTCATCAGGCGTTCGAGGATCGGCGCAGTGAGGTGAGGGTTGAGAAGCAGGCAGAGCTGGACTTTCGGATCGACGACGAGCTCTCGGTTGCGAGCCAACAGCTCCAGCCCGCTCGGGTTCTTGTGATACAGCGCGACCAGGCGCGCGAAGCGAGAGGTGAAACGGGGGTTCGCCATCAGCGCGTGAATTACCTGCGGATGGGGATCGTGGCAGAGGGCCACCAGGTCATCTCCGTCAGCTCGCTGCGCTCGATTGGCGCGCTCCGTCGGGCTCAGGGAGGCGAACTCGCGCTGAAACAGGCTGAGTCCCTCGGTGGCAGGTGGGGGGGTAGCGGCGGGGCGCTGGTGGGTCCCGGAGTCACTTGCGTCGCTTCGGGTTGGCACGGCGTGCACTGTGACTGGAGTGAGACGGGGTGCGGAGGATGGTTGCCGCTCGCTCGGGTGGCGCCGGGAGGCGGGGGGCTTTGGAGGGCGACTGGGGGGCACGGGAGCCCGGGGAGGGGCCGGCACGGTCGGCGCTTCTGGATGAACGGCCGCCAGGTGTGTGATGCTGCGACGGACCGCTTCTCCGCCAGCGTGGACACCGATCGCACCGACCTCGAGCAGACGCGCGACGATGCGCTCCACCCGTTCCTTGGGGAGTCCGGTCATGGCCGCGAGGTCTCGCGCAAACACCGGCTGGTCGATGCGTGAGAGAACGAAGCCCTCCTCGGGGGTCAGTCCCGCGGAGCGAGGGTCGAACTCGAGTGGTTTCAGCGTGAGATCGGCCACCTGGTTCGGCCTAGGATACACCAATGTAGTGGCAAGCAGCAGCGGGGTGTGACGGGCTCCTGGGAGCGGGGGTCCGTTGTCCGCGCTTCCCAACGCAACCCCTCGTTCCGGAGTGGGCGGAGGGGGGCAGGCTCCAGGCGATTGGCGAGCGCGCTATTCGGTACAGTCTCCGCCGGGGCAGATGACCCGGCAACTCGATTCGCCGTCGCAGTTGCTCTGGCAGCCCCCGCCGAAGCAGTTCACGGAGCAACTAGCACCCGTGCGACACAGGGTAGCGCACTTGCCCCCAGGGCACGCCACCTTGCAGGAGGCGTTGTCGTGGCACCGATTCTCGCAGCTGCCGCCCTCACAGCGGATCTTGCAGTTCGCGTCGGCTGCGCACTCGAGGTCGCAGTCGCCAGCCCCACCACAGGAGAGGCGACAGGTGGAGTCGGCCAGGCACCGGACGTCGCACTTGCCCCCCGCGCAGTCGTACTTGCACTTCTTGCCAGGTTCGCACTTGTACTTGCAGTGGCCATCGGCGCAGGTCTCCTCGACGTCGTAGTCGCTCTCGCTCTCGGCAGGGTCGGTCTCGGCGGCGTCCTCCTCGTTATCGGAATCCGCCTCGTCGCTGACCGCATCCGTCATGTCTGTCGAGCCCTCGCCTACCGTTTCGGCTGAGTCGTCGTCGGCGTCGTCGGCCGTCTGCGGCTGCTTTGGACCTGAGCCCGTACAGGAGGCGACCACTGCCAGTCCACCGACGAAGGCCGCCAGGCCTCCCATCCATTCCATTGCCCGCATGCTTTCTCCCTTTTCCAGGGACGCTAACTCCCCGAAGACCGCCGGGTCAATCCGTCTCGGGAGCCGGTGCCGGTGGCGGAGGTGCTCCTTCGAGCCACCGCTGGAGCACCCCCAATCGTCCAGGCTTGCTGACGACCACGAGCACGTCACCGGCATCCACTTCGAGTGAGGCATGGGGGCTGGCGATGGTCTCTTGTTCCCGATGCACGGCGACGATGGACGCCCCGGTGCGGTGGCGGACGGCGAGCTGCTCGAGGGTCTTGCCCACGAATGGCGAGTGAGAGGGGACGAGCAGTGTGGTGACGTGGACCGAGGGAACGTGGGCCGTCAGGCTACTGTCCGCGGGAGTCGGGGGGCGTCGTAACATCGCGTACATCCCGCCCCGGATCTGCTCGGTGCAGTGGCCGACGATGTTGTCGGGTACGTCGAAGCGGGCCAGTACCCGATGGAAGATCTCGATCGACGTCTCGAACTCCTCCGGGATGACCTCGTCGGCGCCGAGGGCTCGCAATTGCTCGACTTCGGAGACGAACCGAGTCCGCACCACGATATACGTTTCGGCGTTCAGGGATCGCGCCTTGCTCACCGTCGCTCGCGTCGAAGCCGCGTCCGAGATGGCCACGACCACGACGCGCGCGGTCTGGATGCCGACATGCTCGAGGATCTCGTCGCGGGCCGAGTCGCCGAAGTAGATCGGTTGGCCTTGGCTCCGCGCCACCGCCACCGTGGTTGGGTTCATTTCGATGATCGCGTAAGGGATCTGGGTGGCGCGCAGGGTTCTGGCCACGTTCTGACCATTCACACCATACCCCACGATCACGACATGGTCCGACCAGTGCGGGCGTTGCGCATCCACTGCCTCGTTGGCGCTCGACCAGGGGACGAGCCGGAGCCGGTTTGGAAGACGTGGCCCCAGCCACCCGCCGAAGCCGACGAGCGCTGGTGTCAGCAGCATGGTACTCACGGATGCGGAGAGAAAGAGCTGGTAGTCGTCGTTCCCGATCAATCCGGCGCCAAGGCCCGCGTGCGCCAGCACGAACGAGAACTCTCCCACCTGCGCCAGGGCGAGGCCGACGAGTGCCGCTACCCGGACCGGGTAGCCCAGAAGTAGGGTGGGGAGCGCTGCGCCCAGGAGCTTCACGATTACCAGTCCGCCGATGGCGGCGAGCACGAACGGCAGGTGCACCAGGGTGTAGTAGCCATCGAGCAGCATCCCCACCGAGAGGAAGAAGAGCGCGCCGAACGCATCGCGAAACGGAATCGCCTCGGTGAGCGCTTGGTGGCTGAATTCACTTTCACTGATGGCCAGTCCGGCGAGAAAGGCGCCCAGGGCCAGCGACAGACCCGCCTCCGAGGTGAGCCACGCCGTCCCCAGGCACAGGACGATGAGGAGCGTCAGGAACAGCTCGCGACTGCGGGTGCGAACCACGCTGAGCAGCAGTTGCGGGATCAAGTACTTTGCGGCACCGAGGACGCCCGCCACGATTCCGGTTGCCATCAGGGCGGTCTTTCCGAGCGAACTCGGGTTGGCTTCGCTCCCTGCCAGAAAAGGGACCGCGAGGATCATGGGAACGATGGCGAGATCCTGAAAGAGCAACACCCCGAGCGCGATGCGCCCGTGCGGCGCCTCGAGCTCGGCCCGGTCGCCCAGCAGGCGCAACACGAGCGCGGTGCTGGATAGGGCCACCAGGCACCCGATGAAGATAGGCGTGCCCCAGCCCGGGTAGGCCAGGCTGGCGAGGAGCGCGGTGGCGACCACGGTGAGCAGCACCTGCAGCCCCCCGCCACCGGCGATGCTGCGCCACATCTTGAAGAGCTGCGTCAGGGACAGCTCCAGCCCGATGGTGAACAGGAGCAGAACAACCCCGATTTCGGCAAGCAGCTCCACTCGCTCGGGTTCGTCGATCAGGCTCAAGCCGTGTGGGCCCACGATGGCCCCGGCGACTAGCAGTCCGACCAGAGAAGGCACCTTCAGCGGTCGTAGGGCGTAGACGACCAGTCCCCCGATCGCGAAGGCGATGAGAAGATCGGTGAGGAATTCGAGGTGCATGGGCCACCACCATCTGGCGCAGCGCTCCAAGAAGGGCAACTGGTTGAGCAAGTTCGCTGGACGGAACTCTGGTCCACTTCGCCAGGCTCGATGGACGTTTGGAGCACTTGCTCACTTTGAGAAAGTCACCGTCCGAGCCGCCGTTTCGCGGAGGGGCGGGTTGCTGGCGCTTCCCTTCCTTCTGCGGGCGCGCTACTGCCCGATCAAAACGGGGGCACCCGCATCTTCGATGGAGGTGGATCGATGAGTCACACGACGACGCGCATCGATGAAGAAGCGATTCGAGCGAAGGCTTATGAGCTATGGCAAGCCAGGGGTTGTCCCAATGGGGACCCTGGCGACGACTGGGTCCGCGCCGAGCGCCTGCTTCGGGACGAGGTCGTCGCCGATGACGGTAGGGTTGCTCAGCAGCGGGAAACGGGGGTCACGCAATCAAGTGGAGATGAGCCCACGCTTCCCACCGGCATGCCCGCTCCCGCGTTGGAGACCTCTTCTTCGTCCCCCGGGGCCCATCGCACGTCTCCCAAGCGCCGCGGCAAGCGACGCTAGGCGAACGCACTGTCAAGCCCGGCTGCCTGGCTGATTGCTGGCAGTTCATCAAGGGGATCGAGGGAGCGAGGTCACCTATTGCGCTCCCTCTCCCCTCGTTGTGCTCAGGTTCCCGGTGGGAACAGCTTGTTCACGACCGTCGCGAGCTTCTTGACCGCCTCTGGCTTCATCCCCACGGAAGCATGGGGCCACGCGAACCCGCGTGCCGCCACCTGGTTGCAGGAGAACGAGATGAGCACGTCCTGGGGTGGAGCTGGCGGCTGTCCAAACCTCACACCGAGTTCAGCGTACATGCAGTTGGCATGCTCGTTGTGGAAGTTCTTCTTGTTGCCAAGCACCTTGGCGAGCTCCTTCTTCAGGTCCGGATCCATGACCTGAGTCTGGCTCAGGATCATGAAATTCGGTGGCGTCTCGGGGAAGCGCGGCACGGTCTCGGGTTGGGGCGTCGGAGCTTGTGCGGGCTGCTGCTGGCCGCCCAAGCCCTGCAGTAGTTCCGGCGGAACGAGGCCCGGCGGAATCAACTGCTCGAGATTCATGCCCTGCGCCTGCTGGACCCACTGCTGGATCTGTGGGGGCAGACCCGGGATCTGACCGGGCGCTGGCGCAGCGGTACCGGCCGCCGGTGCGGGCGGTTCATAGTTCTGTAGGCGATACGCCATTACGCTGCTGTCCTTCATCATGTCGAAGGGTGCAGCCGTCTTCACGCAGCCCGTGGCAAACGCGAGCATCGCCACGGCACCCAGGGTCCCCTTGGTCGTCCAGTTCATGCCTCCGGGGTATCACGGCTTTTCAGTGACGGGTAGCTTGGTGGAGCGGGATCCGCTGCACATCGTCAGACCGTGGTTAATGTCGGTGTATCCGGCGTTCAGACTCGACTGGTCGCCGGGCCGAAGAGATGAAGGTTCTGATCACCGGTGGCACCGGGTTTCTCGGCCAGCACCTCGTCAGCGCGCTTGCGGCGCGCGGGGACGAAACGATCGTTCTGTCCCGGGATGTGGCGCGCGCCGGTCGCAGGTTGGGTGCTCGCGTGAATCCGGCGCGTGCGCAGCCCGCCGGGGGTGCGGGTCCGAGTCCGGTTCGTGTCGCTGGCTGGGACCACCAGCGCGCAGAGACCGCGCTGGCGGAGCTTGCCGGCGCCGAAGCCGTTGTCCACCTCGCGGGAGCTCCGGCGGTGGGACAGCGCTGGACGCGCGAGGTCAAGCGCCGCATCGTGGCGAGCAGGATCGACTCCACACGGGCTCTGGTCGCCGCGCTGGCCCAGACTAGCCCTCGGCCACGCACGCTGGTTTGTGCGTCCGGGGTTGGGTACTACGGCGCGCGCGACGACGGCGAGGAGCTGGACGAGGACTCGCCGCCGGGGACCGATTTTCTGGCCACTGTTTGCCGGGACTGGGAGTCCGCGGCCGAGGAGGCGACAGCGCATCGAGTTCGGGTCGTTCGCGCTCGCTGCGGAATTGTGCTCGGGCCGGGGGGGGGGGCATTGGAGCAGTTGGTCAAGCCGTTTCAGGTGTTCGCGGGCGGACCGCTGGGCACCGGGCGCCAGCTGGTGTCGTGGATTCACCTCGAGGACGCGGTGCGGGCGCTCTTGGCCGCGCTCGACGACGATTGCCTGACTGGGCCCGTGAACCTGACCACGCCCCACCCCGTGACGAACGCCGAGTTGATGCGCTCGATTGGTGACGTGCTGGGCCGGCCGGCATGGATCCCGATTCCCGCTGCGGCACTGCGCCTGCGCCTGGGCGAAGGCGCCGATCCGTTGTTGACGGGGCAGAGAGCCGTCCCCCGCCGACTTCGGGCTTGTGGGTTCGAGTGGCGCTTCCCGGATGTGCGCTCGGCACTGCTCGACCTTCTGGGGTAGTATCCTCGATCGATGCTCGAGCGCGCGCTGCGACGAGTGGGGGCCGCTCTTCTGCTGCTCGTCGCCATCATCCTCTCTGGCGGGGTTGCCATCTGGCTGTTGGGAGGCCGCGAGTACGGGCTTTGGGAGACGATCTACTTCGCGATCATCACGGTGTCCACGGTGGGGTACGGAGAGTTGCCGCACCTGCACCAGCACCAGGGCGCACAGATCGTCACGGCGCTGCTGATTCTCTCGGGAATCGGCTCCATCGCGTTCTTCCAGTCCACTCTCACGGCCCTGTTCGTGGAAGGGGTGCTCGGCAAGATCTTTCGGAGACGTCGCATGCAAAGCCGCATCGCCAAGCTGAACAACCATCTCATCGTCGCGGGAATGGGCCGAACCGGAGAGTACGTCGTCGACGAACTGGTAGCAGTCCAGGAGGACTTCGTCGTCATCGACCTGGACGAGAGTCACCTCGAGCGCGCGTATCGCCACCACGGCAAGCAGTTGGTCTACCTGATCGGTGACGCTACCGAGGACGACATCCTGCGGGAGGCGGGCGTCGAGCGGGCGCGTGGGTTGATCAGCGCGCTGACCAATGACCGGGACAACCTCTTCGTGACCCTGTCGGCGCGTGCCCTGAATCCGAAGCTGAGAATCGTGTCGAAGGTCATCGATGCCGGCAACGACGCCAAGGTCGAGAAGGCGGGCGCCGACGCCACCGTCAGCCCCAACCGGATTGGTGGTCTACGATTGGTCTCGGAGTTGATTCGTCCCAAGGTGACCCGCTTCCTGGATCAGATGCTGCGGATGCCGGGCAAGAGCTTGCGTTTCGATGAGGTGGCCATCCCCCCAGGCTCGCCCTACTCGGGCCGAACACTGCGCGAGGTGCCGATCCGGGAGAAGACCAATCTGTTGGTGGTCGCGGTCCATCAGGAAGATGGCAGCTACATCTACAATCCCTCTCCAGATCAGCCGCTGGAGCCGGACATGCGACTCATCGTGATCGGTGACACGGTCAACACCAGGAAGCTGCGTCAGTTGGTCGGGAGCGAGCCTTGATCGAGCCGTTCGGCTGCGCTCACCGTGATGGTATGCTCGCCAACGAATGGCCCCATCGCCGGTCCGCGCTGTGAACGGTTCCAACCCCTGGCGTCCCGAGGCGCGCATCCTTGCTGTCGTCCTCGCGGCTGGCGCGTTCTACGTAGTGGGGCGGCTCACCGGCGCGACTGGATACCTCGGCGACGTAGCCAGGCTGCGTGCGTGCGTGCAGTCGGCTGGCGCGCTGGGCGTGCTGGTGTTCATCGGCCTCTTCGTCGGGGCGCAAATCATCAGCGTGCCAGCCATCGTGCCGCTGGGCGTGTCAGTGGTGGTGTTTGGAGTTGTTCGGGGAACGGCGATCGGATTTGTCGCTGCTCTGGTCGGGATTTCGGTCGTGTTCTTCATGGCCCGGCGGGTTGGGGGCCAGCCACTCACCGACGTCGGCCGGCCGTGGGTCCGGCGACTCCTCACCCGTATCGACGAGCGCCCCGTCCGCACGGTGGCGCTCATTCGCCTGCTGCTGTGGGTGTTTCCACCCGTCAACTACGCGCTCGCGATGTCCCCCGTTCGCTATCGCGACTACCTGCTGGGTTCAGCACTGGGGTTGGCGCTGCCCATGGCGATTGCGGGAACCTTGATCAGCCAGGCTTTCGGGACTCCATGAGTCGCCTCGATGGCGGATCGGGGCGCTACTCGTCCTGCACGGTGCAGCTCTCGGCGATCGCGATCCAGGGTGGCACCTGACGTTCACCCTCGTTCAGACGCAGCATCCCCTTCGCCCACTTGTCGTCCTTGTTCCACCGGATCGAGATGTTCTCTGCTCGCTCGACCGGTCTGACCTTGCAGTGGGCGATGAACCTCGCCAGCTTCTTCACTTCGGTCCCTTCCGGGGGCTCGGCGTGGAGTCGCATTGCCACCTCCGGCGATGCCCACAGGCCCGCCACCATCACAAGCGCGTTGTCAGGAACAGCGGAGTAGGGCTGGATGACGTCCTGGCGGTTGTTGTCGAGCAAGTCCTTGGGGCCTCGAGGCCAGCGCTCGGTCTCGGTCTTGTACTCGCAGTGCGCGCCTCCGACTTCCTTCTCGTAGGCGCACGCGAGCTTGTCATAGTCCGCCGTCACCAGGGTAATGCTGATGTCGTAGAGCTGTCCGGGCTCCCACCGCGTCATGTCGACGGGCTTGGTTTCCTCGATCTTGAGCCACTCCTTCATCCAGTCCGAGGGACGTTCCGCCAGCGGGCTGTTGAGGACCGCGATCGAGAGGACGAGAATGATGGCGATGAAGAGCCGCCCCCCGAGGGCTGCCAACGGTGGGGGCTGGACGCCGGGTTTCTGTTGCCTAGAGCTTGCTGCGCTCGCCATGGGTTGGCGGTGATAGCGCAAAACGGCCTTCCTGCCCAAGGCCCGAATCGAGTTCGTTCCCGGAGTGGGGTGCTGGTAGCGGAAGCCCTGGTTGCCGGATGGCCGCGCCCCGCTTCTTCAGGCCGGGGCCTGTGCTAGCTTCGGGCCCATGAGCGCCACCCAGCCAGCGGGAAAGGCCGCGTCCGGGCCCGGGCCGGCGTCAGTTCCGGAGTCTCCTGCTTCGCTGCTCCAGGTCATTCGGCAGGGCTATGACTGGCGGAGCTTGCTGGCGCTGGTTCTGCTCCTGACCACGGGCGGATCGGTGGGATATCGGTGGAGCGACCTGCTGGACGCCAACGCCCAAATGGACTGGTTGCTCACCGGAATCTGGATCTGGCTTGCCGCGATGATCTGCTGGCGGGTGCGCGGGCGCCGGGATCTGCTGATGATCGCCGTGGGGGTTGGCGGCGGAGGAACCATCGAGTGGTGGGGGACCAACACGGAGCTCTGGCGATATTTCACGAATGAGCGGCCCCCGCTGTGGATCTTGCCGGCATGGCCCGCAGCCACGATCGCCATCGATCGGATGGGCATGTTCGTCGATGAAGTGGTCAAGGATCGGGAGCGAGCCGCGGGGCGGGGGCTACCGCTCGTCACGCTCCGGCGGGCATACTTCTTCGTCGTACCGACCTTTGTTGTCTGGATGACCACGTTCCTGTGGCCCACCGCGCATCTGCTCGCGTCGCAGGTCGTCATCGGGCTGATGGTGATCGTGGCCGCATTCACACGCGATGCTCGTCGCGATATGGCACTATTCGTGGCGGGCACGACGATGGGCGTGTTCCTCGAGTACTGGGGAACGAGTCGCTTCTGTTGGACCTACTATACGCAGCAGATCCCGCCCGCTGTCGCGGTGGTAGCGCATGGTTTCGCGGCTGTCGCGTTCGCGCGTTGCGGCGATGGGGTCGAGTGGATTCTGGAGCGCGGCCTGCTGGCGTGCGGGCTTCCGCGCTGGTCGGCCCGACAGTGACTCCAAGTTTGGGGTGAGTTCTCCTAGCGAAGGAACGATGTCGTCGCTGGCGTGGACATCGCGGCTGGGGAGCATCGGTGGGCTCGACACCCACATTCTGCGACCAAAAATCCTCTGACCTTCGACGTGAGCTCCAACCAGTGGCCTACTCGTCTGATCTTCGACGGCACGTCATCATGAACGCCAAGGCAACACGCAAGTCGCTCCCGCCGCGCAAAGCCGACCCGGCCGAGTCCCCCTGTCTGCTCACCTCCGGGGACATCGCACGACTGCTCGACGTGGATCTGAAGACTGTTCACAACTGGGTTCACCTGGAGCACCTGTCCGGGTTGAAGACGAAAGGCGGACACCTCCGCTTTCATCGCTCCGCCGTCATTCAGTTCATGCGCCGCCTGGGCTATCCGGTTCCTCCCCGCCTTGGCGGCACTCTCCCGCGGGTTGGCATGGTGTCGATCCCGCCCACGGCATCGCTGACCAGTCCCGATATCCGCTGGGAGTGCTTCGAGCGTCTGTTCGATGCCGCTTTGGCGGTGGCGGCTGGCGGCTTCGAAGTGCTCGTCGTCGACCTCGATGGGGTGGCGATACGGCAGGCCATCGACCTGACACTCGCGCTCCGGCGCCGGGAGCCGACCGAGGGCGTCGTCGTCGTGGGCATCAGTCGCAACGCCGAGCAGCGCGAGGCCTTCGTCACGCAAGGCGGCGACGTGGCCATTGGCAGCGAGCGGGAGCTGGCCGCGGTAGTTCGGTTCCTGACCGGAGCTGCTGATTGAACGAGCTTGCCCCCCGATAAGTTGGGGAAATCTCTCGCGCATCGGTTACCCTGGCCGCGATGCAGGGAATCGTCGACGTCTACTTCAAGACGCGCAAGGCGCGGGACCTGTTGACGAACACCTACGTGTTTCGACCGCTGGCCGCGCCGATCGTCTACGGGCTGCGAAACACCACGGTCACGCCCAATCAGATCACCCTGGCGTCGTTCGCGCTCGCGCTGGTGGCGGTAGCCGTGCTCTTCTGGCCTGGCTACTGGGGGCTGCTGCTGGCCACAGTGGTCTTCACTGGGTCTTACATCTTGGACTGCGTGGACGGGATGCTGGCGAGGCTCAAGGGGCTGCAGTCGACGACGGGGCACCTCTTCGACTTCTTGATGGACGAGATCAAGTCGTTCTTCCTCCTGGGTGCGGTCGCCGTTCGCCTCTACCTCGAGACGACACAGGACTACTTCCTGCTCGTGGGGATCGCGGGGCTCGTGTCGCTGGCGACGGGCATCGCTGTAACGACCTTCCAGCGCCGTCCGGAGCTGACCGGCGGTGCGCAGCAGGAGGGGGCTGCACCAGTGGCGGCGGGTGGTGCCCGACCCTCGCTCGCGGGACAGCTGGGTCGGATTGCACTCGGGGTCGCGCACCTGGTGGTTCACTATCCGTCGTATCTGCTCGTGGTCGGCGTGGTGGGCCGTGCCGAGCTCTACCTCTTTCCCTACGTCGCCATCAACGTGGCGTATGCTGCGCGCTCGATCGTCTGGCTCGCTTGGCGCCACGGGTTGCGGTGACGATCGGGGACAGTCCCTGTGCGCCTCCCGACGCATGGAGGGAAGCGCGTTCCGGGGTCAGCGCGCCATCTCCCGAGCGAACACGTCGAGCAGGGATAGGTCGTGCAAGCGATTGGGGACTACTTCCGCGGTCGAACGCGCGTCAGAGGGACGGGCAAACAACGCTCTCAGCGTGGAGCCGTCGAGAAAGGCGAGACCCTCGCGAGCCTGATGGGGGGGGACAAGGGGGGTGGGCGACATCAGCACGAACCCCCACTCGCCGAAGGTGGGCAGTGGTGCTTGGTAGGTCAGGGTCTCCAGTCCGGCGGCGCGACCCGTGGCGACGATCGCGGCGAACGTGTCCGGCGAGCGGAACGGGGATGTGGCCTGCACGACCGCAACGCCCAGAGGGCCGAGGCGGGCGCGCAGCCGCGCGTAGAAGTAGGTCGTGAAGTTCTTGGCTTCAGCGTAGTCGACCGGATCCGGGACGTCGACGATGATCACGTCGTACTGCGGTCCGCCAGCGTCGAGCCACACGATCGGTTCCTCGACGACGGTTCGCAGGCGGCCGGCGGCGCGCGCCGCGCGTACAGCTGGATCGACCCACGGTGCGGCCAGGATTCGCCGCGGCAGGGCGGAGTCGGCGACGACGGTGCTGATCAGTTCCACCTCCGGGTACCGAAGCACCTCGCGTTCCGCCAACCCCTTGCCGCCGCCGAGGAGCGCGACTCTCTCTCGTCGTGTCGCGACGCTCATGGCGGGGTGCACGAGTGCCTCGGCGTAGCGGTAGCCGTCCAGAGTAGAGAGCTCGAGCTTGCCGTCCGCGAACAAGGCGAACGACGCTTGCGCGGAGGTGACGAGGTAGCGTCCTTGGGGTGATTCGAAGGTGTAGACGATGGCCCCGTCGAACTGTCTCAGGTCGTGGGTCGTCACTTGACGCCCTCCCTGTGAGAAAGCAAGCAACCCCGCAACGAATACGAGGAGCGCGGCTCCCCTGAGCCACCGCGCCCGGGCCAGCGGACGCCGCTCCACGCGACCCATCAGCGTGACACCCCACAGGGCTAGGCTGGTCAGCGTCAAAGCGAGCAGGGCGCCCGCACGCAGGAAGCCCACTAGCGTCAAGGCACCGGCAACGGTCCCCAGAGCGAGGGCGGCGCCGAGAACGAAACCGGGTGCGAGCGCGCTCTCCAGAACGCCGAGTGCCACGCTGCGAAACCAGAGTGCGCGACCCGCAGTGATGAGCAGCGCCGCGGCCAGCCCGCAGCCGACCAGTGGCGACCCGACGGCCACGGTTCGGAGGGCAGCGGGCTGCAGGAAGGCGTTGAACCAGGCGAAGCCAGTTGCGCCGGCCACGGCAGCGGCGGCCAGGCCGAGGCCGGGGAAGGCGCGACCGGGGTGGCGCAAGCGTGTCGCCCCCACCAGGCCGATTGTGGCGCCGACCCCGCCAGCCAACGAAGCGCTCCACCAGGGCCAGCTGGGACTCGGTTCGAGGTAGGCGCGCGGCAGGCGGACCGCCAGTTCGTGCATGAGTCCCACGGAGCTGCCCAACAACAGCACACAGAACCACCTCAGCTGCCGTGTGAGCTGCCCGTCATGGGTAAGGCTGGTGGACGTCGCGACCCGATAGCCGGGCGGAACCGGACGATGGCTGGGCGCGGCGTGGGTTGGTGCAGCGGTCACTTGCCGCCGACGTAGATGCCGCCGCCGCGGTAGCTCCCGCCGCCCCCGCCGCCATCACCGAAGCACGCTCCGCAGGCACCGGTGGTGCAGATGAAGAGCACGACCAGGATGACGATGATGGTAACGACGTTGCTCCCGATACCGTCGTCGTCGTCGTCCGAGTCGAAGCTCGAGAAGGTGGTGTCTCCGCCGAAGCTGGCGGCAGCGCCGAGACCCCCGGCCACCCCAAACGACGCGCCCGGGCCATCCACCGGGAGCGCGAATGCTCCCGCGATCAGCGACCACTGGACCGGCGAAGAGTAGCTGTAGTGCACCTCGCCGTGGCCCTCCTCCCGGGAGATGACGTCTCTGCCGTTGACGAAATCGCTGACGTGTGTGGTCTCGCCGACCTGGACTTGCCAGTAGACCTCGCCGAGCACGTAGTCGACCCGCGCGTCGCTGCGATTGCGCAGCGCGTACCCGCGCCCGCCCCAGGCGATTTGGTCGGGGAGGCCCCGCAGATCAATCTCGCCGGGGCTGGCCTCCATGACCCACGACCAGCCTGTCTCTGGGTCCTTCACCAGCCAGCGATACCCGACCTCTGGCGCCCAAATCAGGTATTCCTCCCAGGTGTAGCGCGAGCCCTCGAAGTTGCTGCTGCGCTTCAGGTAGGCGATGCAGATGTATTCGAGCCCCTCGAAGGCTCCCCGCGACCCGATCGGGATGTCTGGCAGCTTCATCGCCGCCTCTTGCTGGGCGACGATCTGCTGGGTGCCAATGTCGCTGATCGCGCCGCAGTAGGGGCAACCGACGCGCTGCGCACGCTCCCCGCTGAGCTTGGGAACGTCGCCCCCGCAGCTGGGACACTGGATCATCTCGCTCTTGATCTTCTTGACGCTTCGTTCGCCCAGCTGCGTGATCTGCATCTGGGGCTCTGCGAACATCCAGCCGGTGAAGACCTCGTAGCCGCCGGTCGTGTTGTCACCGTAGTCGAGCGTGGCGAAGGCGTTGTTCGCGCCGTACAGGTCGGCGTAGTAGCGGATGGTGCCGGGTCGGAACGGCGCGGGGAGCTCACCCTCGGCGCTGACGATGGTACCGCTCTTGATTTCTGCGACGCGGTACGAAGCCTGTCCCAGCGGGAGGTCCATCTCGAGCTGCAGCGCGGCGTAGGCGGGAATGACCAGACCGGGGGCTTGAGCGGTGACGTGCCAGCGCCCCTGGGCGTAGGCCAGCCAGCCCCACGCCTGCCCGTGGTCAAACGCGACATAGTACTCATCCCACGGCCCCTTGCCGTGGTCGAGCTGGACGCGGCCCAGCACCTGGAATGGGCGGCCGCTCAGCGTTCCCTCGTCGCCCACCGCAATCAGGGACGGGGTGTTGGCGATCGCCGCCACCTTGCCGAGATTCTCCAGACCCCGGTCGGTGCGCACGACAGTGGCGCTGCAGTACTCGCAAACCTTGGCGATCGAGGACCCGACGCCGTACTCGATCGGGGCCCCGCAGCTGGGACAGGTGCCTTGAGCTACCGCCATGGGAACGAACGCCTCGCAGGCACTCTAACAAGGAAGCTGGGCTCGGCGCTACGACCGCTTGATCTCGTCTCGGTGAACTGCTGGGCCCGCGGACCAGATCGGTCGGTGAGATGAAATCCCGGTGAAGTCGCGCCCCCGGTCGCAGGCTGTTGCCGAAGTCTTGACGTCGCGGTGAGACGGCGAATGCTCCCCAGGCCGGGGACGACCCGCCGGCAAGGCCTGCGATGGCACCCAACAGCGATCCGCAATCAGACGATATCGACTTGCCAGCGCGTCGTGCGATCAGCAGGAGTTCGTTCCAGCTCCACCCGACTCGCTACACGGGGCGGCGCCTCGGGGGGCGCTACGAGTTGCTCGGATTGATCGGACGTGGCGGCAT
Organism: Polyangiaceae bacterium; assembly: GCA_050304295.1. Lineage (GTDB taxonomy): Bacteria > Myxococcota_A > Polyangia > Polyangiales > Polyangiaceae > JAFGBI01. Next base: position 24,999 of record JBNLDK010000009.1, on the reverse strand, counting down.
GTCTGACGTCTTCCTGGCGGACGATCACGAAGGTCACGAACTGGTCATCGTGAAGCATCTCAAGGGTGAGGTGGCGGGCAATCCCGAAATCCGCTCCCGGTTTCTCGCCGAGGCGCGCACGACGATGAGCATCGACCACCCGAGCGTGGTGAAGGTGCTGGGTGTCGAGCAGTCCGAGGATGGGCGCCCCTACCTGGTCATGGAAGCACTCGTGGGCGAGCCGCTGGGCGACTATCTGCAGCGCGAGGGGGCGGTGCCGCCCGACCTAGCGATGGTGCTCTTTCGCCAGATCGCCGCAGGGCTGGCGGCTGCACATCGCGTCGGCATCGTTCACCGCGACGTCAAGCCCGACAACCTCTTCCTCGTGGGCCCCACCGGCGCGCCCGATGGCCTCAAGCTGATCGACTTCGGACTCGCCAAGCAGCTCAGCAGTGGCCCGATCAGCACCCAGAACCTGATCATCGGGACGGCGCAGTACATGTCGCCCGAGCAGGTGCTGTGTGATCCGGTCGATGCGCGCACCGACATCTATGCGCTGGGGGTGGTGATGTTTCGCATGCTGACCGGGCAGCTTCCGTTCGATGCCGAGCCCGGCGCGGATCTTCTCAGCCACCAGCTGTTCAGTCCCGCCCCGCCTCCTTCGTGGTTGAAGGAGGATCTCGATCCCCGCGTGGAGTCTGTCGTGCTGCGGGCGATGCGCAAGCACCCGGACAACCGCTACCCCTCGATGGGAGCCCTGCTTCGCGATCTGGATCGACTTCTCGGGATGCGGTCAGCGGGATCGGGTGTGGCGGAGATCCCGCTCGTGGCCCTCGAGAAGTTCCCCGACGTCTACAAGCCCAAGAACCCGAGCGGTCGTGAGGTAGCGCAGCTACTGGCAGCGCGGTTCGGGGCTGCTCCGCCGCCGCCACCGTCGAGCCACCTGCCGCCACTGGACGAGCGCAACGACTGAGCGGGGGGAGTGTCGGTGAACCGATGCTCGGCCCTGCAGGTGCGGCGCTGGCGGCCGGGGTCGAACGGCCAGATGCGTCGCGGGGCGAAGGGGTGGCTCCAGCCGGTGCGGGGCGGTTCCTTGCCGGCCGTAGGACCGGCCCCGCGGTGGTCTGGCAATACTACATCTTATTGGTAAAGTATAGCTTCCGGGATCCATGAAGTGGACGAGATACACTGTCCGGATCTGGATAATGGTACTATAGTATTCCCTACCTCAAAGGTAGGAAATGGAACTCTTCACTCCTCTTCCGGCATTGTTTGGTGGAGCTCTCATTGGACTCGCGGTTTCGCTGCTGTACGGCGGGATTGGACGCGTGGCCGGGGTAACCGGCGTGATAGCCGGCCTGTCCGACCCGGATCGCGCTGACGTACTCTGGCGTGGGCTCTTTCTGGCAGGGCTCGTTGCTGGTGGTCTCGGCCTGCTCCTGGTGGCGCCGGGTTCGCTGGGTGCTGTGCAGCGGTCGTTGCCGATCCTCGCGGCAGCGGGTTTGCTCGTCGGGTACGGGGCGCGGCTCGGGGGAGGGTGCACGAGCGGTCACGGTGTTTGCGGCGTGAGCCGACTATCACTGCGCTCGCTGGTCGCGACGGCGGTCTTCATGGCCACGGGGGCGGTCGTGGTGTTCATCACTCGTCACCTGCTGGGGGGGGCGCTATGAGAGGTCTCGTGGCGTTCCTAGCCGGATTGCTGTTCGCGGTCGGGTTGGGGTTGAGTGGGATGACCCAGCCGGCCAAGGTGCTTGGGTTTCTCGACTTCCTGGGCACGTGGGATCCCAGCTTGGCGCTGGTCATGGTGGGCGCGATCGGCACCCACTGGACTTTTCTGCGCCTCACGCGTCACTGGTCCCGCCCGGTGTGGGGGGCCGAGTTCGCACCCCCTGCGCGGCGCACAATCGATCGCCGACTGCTGACCGGGGCTGCAATCTTCGGCGCTGGCTGGGGGCTCGCGGGCTACTGTCCGGGCCCCGCGATCGTGTCGGTGGTGGCGGGGCCAGAGGTGGTGGTGCTCGTCCTGGCGATGCTGATCGGCGTGCTGCTTCACGAGGTTCAGCAGCGAGTTGCGTCACGCCACCAGCGGCGCGGCGTCGAGCCCGACCCAGCGGAGTAGACGCTCGTGGGCCAAGCGGCGGACTTTGCCTCGAACGTCGATGCGTTGGCCTGGGCGGGAGGCACGTGACCCGGGGACTCCTGCGCGGGCAGGGCCGGTACCGCCGGCTGCTGCTGCCCTTCCGATGGAGGCCTAGGTTGCTGATTCAGAACGACAAACGACCTGTTTGTGGCTACCGGCGGGCGCTCCGTCGAGGTGTGGTTTACAAGCTCGGGGCCTTGCCGCCACAATGGGCCGACGTGGTCGGGTGACCACGACAGAGGAGGAGCAAGTGCAGGCACCACAGGGCGGAACCAAGACTGATCCCATTGGCATTGTGGCGCTGGTGCTGGGGATTCTCAGTCTTCCAGTCAATTGCTGCTGCAGCCCGGCGGGGATCATCTTCGGGCTCGCGGCGGGGATCACCGGCTTCTTGAGCATGTCGCGTGTCAAGTCACGGCCCGAGCTGAGTGGTGCAGGGCTGGGTCTGGCGGGCGCGATCTGCGGCATTGTCGGCTTCGTGCTTGGGATCATCTTGCTGATTCTCGGGGCTGGCATGCAGATCCTGCAGCACCTGGAGCAGTTCCGCTGAGCGACGCGCGCCTGGCCCGCTAGCGGGGGGGAGTGACCATGCCCTCTCGCATCGGGCCGCTCCGCCCGCCGTAGCGCGGTGGGTGGACGTGACGGAGTCCCAGCCGCTTTGTCGCCAGACCATCGCGGCGATCCGCGCACCACGTTGGGGCGCTCGAGCCCCGTCGCGGCGCGGCCCCTGCGCAGCCCCTGCGCAGCTCTATCCCGCCCCGTCGCTCGAGCTCGAGCCCGGCGATCGGCTGCTCCAGGGCCGGTTTCGAGACCTGGAGGCGCTGGTCCCGCGCGTCAACGGGCGGGAACCAGCCATGAGGTCTGGCTGAAATCCATGAGCCACCACGGCGGCGGGTTAGCCGTCGGCCCGAGCTTCGGCGAGGGCGTCCGCGACGAGGCTGCTGAGCTCGTCGTGTTCGGGATCGCGGTCGCGCGTCGTTGACGCTTCCCGCGATCGAGGAAGGGTGGCCAGCAGATCGTCCAGTTCACCGAGCGATTCGTCCGTGAGTCCCTCTTCACTGAGGAAGTTCGCTTCGGCAGCACTCCGCTTCTTCCCGCCAAAGACCCGGGTCAGCCAGGGCTGCGTCTCGCTGAGCTGGAACTGGCCCGCAGCGACTCGCTGCGGATTCTTCTGGAGGTTCTCGATCAGCGACTCGTTGGAGTCGAGCCAGGCGCGAGCCTCTCCCAGGAGCGTCGATTGCGTCGTATCGAGCTGGCGCTGCGCGGACTTGACGGAATGGTTACCGAGGCGGGCGAACAGTGCGGTTGCGATGGCCAGTTCACCGGGACCGAGCTTGGTGACCTTGGCGATGCTGGGCCCGCCACAGCTCTTGGAGTAGATATACGAGCCCTGGAGCATCAACACGCCGAATCCCAGTGCCACCGCGGTCAGATCGGCGGTGACATCGCCCGGGGGTTCGATGGCTGCCCCTTCGTCGAGCGTTTCTGCCAAGAACACGTAGCTCAGGACTCGGGCGAGGTTGGTGGTCAGCACGACCGGGTGTTTCACCTCGGGGGCAGGGATCTGCAGTCGCCATCGCTCACCCTCGTCGACCAGTCGCTCCACGTCGCTGGTAGTGGGGGCGCAGGCGCTCGGTCCGCAGGATCCGGTGCCGCAGCTGGCGCCGCCTCCGGCGTCGGCTGCGACGGCGACCAGTTGTGTCTTGGTGGGGATGTCGCCCATTCCAGCGTGGCGCTTCATGCGTGCCACCAGCCGCTTCATGCTGGCCTGGTCGGTGCCGAAGGCATCGGGGAAGAACCGGCTCGTGGGCAGCACCAGCGGGCGCTCACCCAGCTCCTCTCGAAGTCTCACGATGATCCGAGCATAGCGCTCGACGATGGCGCGAATGGCGGGGACGGGCGGCAGCTCCATGCCGGCTATCCTGACAGAAGCGCCTTTCGGGCGCTACCAACCGCAGGGTCAGTCGACGCTCGGGCTGGGCAGCGCGGGCCGGCCCCGTTCCAACTCGGGAAACAGCCAGGCGAGTGCTCGGAGCGCCCGTTCCTCCCCGCGGCTCACCCAGCGCAGCGCCGGGCGCAGGAGCCGGAAGAGCCAGGGCCAGAGCGCTCGCACGCGAACCGGCGAGCGGGTGCTGGCGGTTGCCAGCTTGACCACCGCGGCGGCGTCTGCCTGCTCACTCGGGATGTCCGATACACGTCCCTGCTCCTCGGTCTCGATGGCGGCCATCACGGCTCGGACGACTGCTTCGGCGCGACAGTACCGGGCGGTGCCGCAGCGGGGGAGGTACAGCGCGCCGACACCATCCGGGACGAGCTGCGCAATTTCCTCCAGCAAGGGTTCTGCCCGCAGCGCCGCGTAGGGCTTGCCGCGACGCTTCATGACCTGGATCTCGCTCGCGTAGGCGTCGCTCATCGGGAAGACGGGGACCACTACCTCGACCCCGGGCGCTTCGGCCGCCCCGAGGACCTCCGCCATGCGCTCCTCGCTTGGTTCAGGCCGTGCCTTGCCATCGAGTAGGCTCGCCGCGGCCAGATACACGACGGCTTGGTGGTTTCGCGCGGCGGCCCACAGATCGGGGTCGGTGGGTGCCACGACCGAGGGTTCGAGGCCAGCGGCCGCTAGCCCCTGCACGATGGCCGCCCGCAGCGGCCCTGCTTCCGCAACCAGGAGTACCATGTTCACCTCACTGCTCCGACAGGCTTGTCGTACCAGCTTGCCCCGGTGGTTCGACCGGGTCGGCACCGGGCGATTCGCCAGCAAGTTAAGCTGGCTCGCCACGCTGTCAATGGGCGGGCTGCGGCGCTGACGTGCCCGTCACCCCAGCTCAGATTGAGAGGTCACCGCGGCGGATGCGCTCGAGCTCGGCGAGGCGAGTGACGACGCCACGGGCCACGATCTCGAGGACCCGGTTGACGACAGCGCTGCGTTCGCTGGCCGGACCGCTGAACGTCAGGGTGCTCTTGGCGGTCTTGCCACGAGGGAGCCGGCCCGTTGCGTGGCAGGTGACACGAAGAACGTCTCCGTCGACGTGAAACTCGAGCTGGGTCACGTAGAACCGGTAGGTGATCGTGCTGCCGGTTCCCGCTCCCCAGCGCACGCGGCGCGTCTCGCGATACAGGATACTCTGCAGTTGCTTGCGGTAGGGGGCGCCGGCAGCCGGCAGCTCGAGGTAGTCGAGCACGATCCTCGGTCGCCCGGTGGCCTCGAGCGGGCTGACGGTCGAGTCCAGGCGCGACACCGTGGCGGAGCCAGCGGGTAGGGCCGTCGCTGTCGCTGTGGGGGCGAGCACCGTACACCCGAGGACGAGCTGGAGCCAGCGCAGGCAACGCATTGCCAGTCGAAGCTATGCCCGGCGGACTGATCGGGCCAAAATTGCGGTGACCCCTTGCCCGCCCGGAGGCAACCGAAGAACACTTTGCGCGATGCCGATCGATCCCCCGGCGGCCGCGGTTCGACGCTCCTTCTTGCCTCGTGTGCAGTACGACGTGGTGATCGTAGGGGGGGGGATCAACGGTGTGGGGGTGGCGCGTGACTGCGCGCTCCGCGGCCTCTCGACCGCGCTTTTCGAGCGACACGACCTGGGGTTTGGGGCGAGTGGCAACTCCACCGGCTTTGTCCACGGCGGGCCGCGCTACCTCCTGACCGACCCCCAGGTGACGCGCGAGGCGTGCGTCGATTCGGGGGTCATCCAGCAGATTGCCTCCCACCTCGTGTTTCGGGTCCCGGTGGTGATGCCGATCGAGCGCCGCCAGGGACTCTGGTCGCTGACGCTACATGATGCCTTCTTTCGGGCCTATGACCGGTTCCAGCCGCTCAAGCGCGGCAAGCCCCACCGCCGTCTCGACGCGACCGAGCTCGCCCAGCTCGAGCCTGGGCTGGTGGGCGACTTCTCGGGGGCCGTGACTTTCGACGAGTGGGGGATCGATGGCGGGCGCTTGTGTGTGCTCAACGCCGTGGACGCCATCGAGAGCGGCGCGATCGTGCGCAACCACTGCACGGTGACCGAGATCCTGCGATCAGGCGGCGAGGTTCGAGGCGTGGAGGTGGCCGACACGCAGTCCGGGGAGCGGGAGACCGTCGAGGCTCGGGTCGTGGTCAACGCGACTGGAGCCTGGTCGCCGATCACGGCGGCTCTTGGCGGCGTCCCCCCCGCGAACGTGCCGGTGCGCCCGGGCAAAGGGATCCACGTCTATCTCGACCGGCGTTTGACGAACTTCGCGGTCGTCGTTCAGGCCATCGACGGCCGTAGCGTCTTCGTGTTCCCCTGGCAGAACGTCACGGTGGTGGGGACAACGGACGACGACTTCTACGGTGATCTCGATGAGGTGGTGGCCCACTCCGACGAGGTGCGCTACCTGATGCAAGCGGCCGAGCGCGTTCTCCCTGCCTTGCGGGAAGCGCGCGTGGTGGGCACCTGGGCGGGAGTGCGCCCGACGCTGTTCGATTGGGGGCTTCCAGAGGACCGGCTCTCGCGGGACCATCGTATCGTCGATCACAGCGGAGATGGCGTCGCGGGGCTGTACTCGATGATCGGGGGCAAGCTGGCCAGCTATCGCTGGTTTGCCGAGCAGATGACCGACGTGCTGGCCCGTCGGCTCGGAGTGACCAAGCCATGCAGGACAGCTCGCGAGCCGCTCCCCGGAGCCGGTTCGGCGCCGGATCTTTCCGAGGTGGCGATGGCGTCCGGAGTCGACCGCGGGGCGCTCGAGCGCCTCGTCTATCGCCACGGGAGGAGGGCCGCGGATGTCTTGGCGCGAGTGACTCGGCGGTCCCGTGAGGGCGCGTCCATCTGCGTTTGCGAGCCGGTGACGGAGGCGGAGATCCGCTTCGTGGTCGAGCACGAGCAGGCGCGGACGGTTGGCGACGTCGCGCGCCGCACGCGACTTGGTCTGGGTGCGTGTGGCGGGATGCGCTGTGCGGCGCGCTGCGGCGCCTTGGTAGCGCAGATCACCGAGCTTCCCCCCAGGGAGGGACTGGCACAAGCGCAGCAGTTTCTCGAGCTGTCCGCGCGTCGAAGACTCCCTGCGCTGGGCCCCGCCCAGGCTCGCCAGGAAGTGTTGCTGCGCTCCAGCTGGCGCGCCGAGCTCGGTCTGGGGGAGTGTGTGCGACCGTTGAGCGCCGCGGTCGCGGACCGGAGCTCCACCGCGGTGCGAGACGACACCGCCGGGGAAGGTGCGCACCCCTCCTCGGAACTGCTGTCCAAGCTGGTTCTGACGGTGGTGGGGGCCGGCGCTGCCGGTACCGCGGCCGCTTGGCTGGCGGCACGAGCCGGCGCCCAGGTCACGCTGGTCGGGGATCGACCAGGCGCAACGGAGCTGTTCTCCGGGGCGCTGGACCTCGAGGAATGGGAGCAGGCCGCGAGCTGGGATCTCGATCCCGAAGTGCGGGCCTTCGCAGCAGCACTGGGGAACTGGCGCGTCGACGACGAATGGCACCACGTGGCTTCGGCGAGCGGTGTGGTGCGCCGGGCTCGCGGGATCGACGCCTCCCTGCTCGATCTGGATGCCGTGGCCGGCGGGCATCTGGCGGTCGCCCACACCGACCGCGAGGACGAGGACGGGCAGTTGCTGGCCCGCGCGCTGTCCACATCGCCCTGGGCCGCCGCGACCGGTACCCGCGTCAGCGCGGTGCGGGTCCCGGTTCTCCGCGGCGACGAGGAGCGCCACCTTCCTGATCACGACTTCGCCCAGCTCCACGAGGATTCGGCGCGCTGCGTCTGGCTCGAACATCAGCTCCGAGCGGCGGCGCCCTCCGCGGATGGCTGGCTGCTGGGCAGCTGGCTGGGGGCCTCCCGAGCGGTGGCTCCGGAGCTGCAGGCTCGCTTGGGGCGGCCCGTGGGCGAGACCACCTCGCGTCCGGGTGGTCCAGCTGGCGCGCGTTTTGCGGCGGGGCGCGATCGATTGCTCGCGGCTCTGGGGGTGCGCAGGATTGTCGCTCGCGTCCGAGCGGTCGAGCCCACGGATCATGGCTGGGTCGCGGAGCTCGCGTCGGGGGCGCACGGCGTCGACACTCCCTTCCGGGTCGCTGCTGATGCGGTTGTTCTGGCCCCGGGCGGGCTCGTTGGAGGCGGGATCCGAATGGCGAGCCCAGCCGAGCTCGGCGGACCGGGGATTCGGTTTGCCCTTCGGGCTCCGGTGGCGATGACGCTCGATGGATCTCGCCTCGCCAGCGCGGGCAGTCTCCACGGAGTCGAGCTGACGCGGGCTGGGGTCGGCGCGCTCGAGCGGGTCGGGGTGGCGGTCGTTGGCGCGCGGGTTGTCGGAGCAACGGGGCTGTTCGCCGCCGGGGACTGCGTTGCCGCTCGACCCCGCACGGTACTGGAAGCGGTGCGCGCCGGCTTGACGGCAGCGCGTGACGCTCTTGGCCGTTGCGCGGAGTCACGTGCTCCGCACTCGTGACATGAAAACAATTTGGCAGAAATGACAGGCGCGGCGCCCGGAGAGGCGTTGAACGAGACGGGCGAGACGCCTACCATCGCGGCCCTGCCTACGGAGGAGTCTCATGAAGCGAATGACGAGCTTGGTCGCCTGGCGCGGCATCCCCTTGATCGGTCTGGTGGTTGCCTGCGGTGCGGGAACCCCGAAGGGCGAGACCCCCGCCAGCGGTACAATCCCTCCTCCCACGGGTGAGATGGCGAGTGGCGAGGTAGCTGCTCAGGGAAACAACATCTTCTGGAACTCCACGTTCGAAGAAGGCACCACGCTTCCTTGGTCCACCACCTTTGCCGCGCCGGCGTCGGGCGACGAAGGGGTGGAGAACGAAGAACTCTGCATGGACATCACCGCCACCGGGAGCAACACGCACGACGTCGTCCTGCGTCAACGCCGGATCCCGATGTGGCGAGGGCACCGGTATCAGGTCGTCTTCAAGGTCCATGCGTCGACTCCGACCAAGATTCGGCCGCGCGTCGCCAAGGCCGGTCCCCCCTACACCGAGTACTGGTCGGCGGTAGTGGACGTCGGGACCGAACCGCAGGTGCTCAACGCGACATTCGATGGCAAGTGGGACGACGAGAACGCCGAGTTTGCCATCCACCTGGGTGGCCCGCTGGCGGGCGGTTCCTCCGTCAAGGTTTGCTTCGACGATCTGCAGCTCAACGACCCCGACTTCAAGATCCCCGAGGGACGTCAGACCGGGCCGTTGCCGAAGGTGCGGGTGAACCAGGTGGGGTACCTGCCCCAGTATGCCAAGATCGCGACCCTCAAGGACCCGAGCGATCAGCCCGTCAAGTGGGAGCTCGTGGGTGCCGACGGTCAGGTGCTCGCTAGCGGCGAGTCAAGACCATTTGGCGAAGACCAGGCGGCTGGCGAGAAGGTCCATGTGATCGACTTTTCGTCCTTCAAGACTTCGGGGCAAGGGTACGTGCTCAAGGCTGGTGGGGGCGAGAGCCTGCCCTTCGACATCGGCAAGGACGTGTACCACCAGATGAAGTACGACGCGCTTGCCTACTTCTATCACAACCGAAGTGGCATCGAGATCCGGGCCGACCTGGTGGGTGAGCAGTACGCGCATCCTGCTGGCCATCCCGGTGACACGAAGGTGGCCTGTGCGCCGAAGGAGGAGGTGAAGCCGGGGCAGCACGATCTCTTGTGCGACTATTCGCTCGATGTCAGCGGTGGCTGGTACGATGCGGGCGACCACGGCAAGTACGTCGTCAACGGTGGCATCTCGGTCTGGACGATGCTTGACCAGTACGAACGTCTCCAGCACCTGGGTCAGACGGTCAGCGACTTTGGCGACGGAAAGCTGAAGATCCCGGAGGCTGGAAACGGCAAGCCCGACATCCTGGACGAGGCGCGCTGGGAGGTCGAGTGGCTGATGAAGATGCAGGTGCCCGATGGCGAGAAGTACGCGGGCATGGTCCACCACAAGATGCACAGTAACAAGTGGACCCCGATCCCGACCAAGCCCTGGGAGGACCAGGTGCCGCGCTATCTGCGGCCGATCGGCACCGCGGCCACACTGAACATGGTTGGCGCGACGGCCCAGGCGGCGCGCATCTTCAAGACCATCGATCCGGCTTTCTCCAAGAAGTGTCTCCAGGCTGCGGAGCGTGGCTGGAAGGCGGCCAAGAAGCACCCCAACATCGTGGCCGAGGGGATGGTCGAGGGCGGCGGCGCCTACGGCGACTCGACCTTCGAGGACGAATGGTACTGGGCGGCGGCGGAGCTCTTCATCACGACTGGCAAGCCCGAATACAAGGCGGAGTTCCAGAAGCTCCCGCACAACGACCGCATGCCTCACAACGCTGGCGGTGGCACCGCCAGCATGAGCTGGGATCAGCTCTCGGCGCTCGGTAAGATCTCTCTGGCCGTTGTCCCGAACAAGCTCAGCAAGGCGGAAGTCGACGCCCAGCGAAAGCAGATCATCGAGGCCGCGGACTTCTACCTCGCGACACTCGAGAAGCGCGGCTACCGGGTGCCGATGGAGAGCGAGAAGAGCTACCCGTGGGGGAGCAACTCGTTCGTGCTCAACAACATGGTCATCATGGGTTTGGCGTATGACTTCACCAAGGACAAGAAGTACATCGACGGCGTGGTCGAATCGATGGACTACATCCTGGGTCGCAACCCCAAGGTGCAGAGCTATGTAACGGGCTGGGGGGAGCGTGCCCTGCACAATCCGCACCATCGCTTCTGGGCTCACCAGGCCAACGAGAGCTTCCCGCCGGCGCCTCCCGGCGCGGTCTCTGGGGGACCGAACTCGAGCCTGCAGGATCCCTACGCCAAGCAGGCAGGCCTTCCTGGCTGCCCGCCGCAGAAGTGCTTCATCGACCACATCGAGTCGTGGTCCACGAACGAGATCACGATCAACTGGAACGCACCGTTCGCCTGGGCTCTCTCGTTCCTGGACGAAGTCGGCCGGCGCTGACGGGGAGCGGGCGCCCCGGGCCTTTGCGGGTACCGTTCCACAGCGAGCAACGCTTGCGTTGCTCGCCGTGGACCCGTGCCACTCGGGAGAAGTGGCTTTCTTCCGAGACCTTGCCCCTCACCCGAGGTGGGGCGAAGCCTGAGAACTCGACCAGCGCAACTGATTGGCACCGTAGGTGCATTCCTGCTGGGAAACGGGGCGCTCGGCGCCCCGCGTCTCGGTCAAGCTTCGTGGAGGTGCCTTCGGACGGCGGTTCGGGATGCCATCTGCTTGTCTTGCTTAGTGTCATTGTTACACTAATGCGATGACCATGGTGGAGCACATCCTCGGCGGCGTCAGTCGGTGGTTCGCGCAGCCCATTACCTTCACCCCTTACGCGGCGCCGACGGCCTGTCCGGCGCGCTGCGTGTTCTGCTCGGAGACGCTGGTCGAGCGTGGCTCTCGACGATCGGCGGCAGCTGAACGCCCCGGGCCCGACTACAGCGTGGGGTTGCGCCGTTCGCTCCAGGCCCTGCGGGGGCTGTCGATGGGACTCTCGCTCTCGGGGCTGGAGGCCACTTCCGATCCCGAGTGGCTCTGCGGCGTCCTCGCCGTGCTCACCGAGCACGAGGCGCTCGGGAACCGATTTCAGGGCAAGGTGCTTTATAGCAACGGATTCGGCTTCGCGATAGCGGGGACCCAGCTGGTCGGGGCCCTCGGCGCCTTCGGCCTCGACCGGCTGGAGTTGAGCCGGCATGCGGTGGACGATGTCGCCAACGGTGCGTTGATGCGCTTTCGGCGGGGGGTGGCGGTGGCGGAGCGGCGCACGTTCGAGGAAGTGGTCGAGCGGGTGCGTGAAGATTTCCACGTGCGCCTCGTCTGTGTTCCTCAACGGGGCGGAGTCGATGGGGAGGAGTCGCTCGTGGCCTACCTGCAGTGGGCACGAGAGCTGGGGGTGCGGGAAGTGGTCTTCCGGGAGCTGGCGCATCCCGGGGAACGCTACGTGAGCGGTCCGACCTGGCGCTATCAAGCCGCAGCACGGGTTCCTGTCGGAGCCCTCGCCGAGCGATTGCTCGGTGCGAGTGGAAGATCGTTCCGCCAGGTCGACGAGCACGTCGGGTACTACTACCGAACCGCGGTCTTGGAAGCGGAGGACGGCCGACGCGTGACCTTCGAGTCCAGCTCCTACGCGGCGATGCACGCCCGACACCAGAGCGGCGTGGTGCACAAGCTGGTGCACCACACGGGGGGGAACCTGTGCGGGGGGTGGAATCCAGATCGCCACGTGCTGCTCCGGGGTGCGGAGCCGCTCCCCAACCGCGCACCAGCGGAGTTGGGTGCGGTGTCCAGCGCGGTCTTCCCGCTGCGTGCCCGGGATCGGGGGAAGCGGCGGCTCTCGGCGGTGCCATCGGGGCTGGCGGTGGTCGTCCCGCGGCGCGCGCTCGAAGGCGACCCCGTGCGTCCCGGACTCCGGATGGCCCTGACGACCCTGCGCGACTTGGATGCCCGTGGGGTCCCGACGGTACTGATTGGGACGGCCGCGTTGGCGTTGATGGCGCCGCAGTGGCTCACTCGGGCGCCCGCGGACTGTGACGTGCTCGTCAGCGAGGAGCTGCTCGAGCCGCTGGTGCGGGGACTGAGCTCGTTCGGGTACCGAGTAGCGTCGTGGGGAGACCCCGTGGTGCTGCCGCTGGACCCAGGGCGGCTTGGCGGCCGCTTCTACCTGCGAGCACTGGCGGCCGGTCGCGGTGTCCCGATCGACGCGACCTACGAGGGACCGCTCTCGCATGCACAGGCGCTATCTCGGGCGAGTCGACGCGAGGGGTTGTGGGTGGCGGCGTCCGCTGACGTCTTGCAGTTGAAGGCCCTGCGCGGGTCACCGCGCGATCGCGCCGTCCTCGACCGAGCGGGTTGGCCGGTACCGAATGTGGAACGGTGGGCGTGAAAAATGCTCTCGGGGGGCCGCGGCTCGGTTCCCCGCCATGGTGGATCGCCTGCCGCGCGGGATGCATGCCGTCGCCTGGGCAGCGCCCGACTGGCCGGCGCCTGGAACGCCGGGTAAGATGACGCCGTGTTTCTCCACCGCTTGCTGGACCGTGAAGCGCGACAGGCTTTCGCCGGGTTGGCGCATCGGGTGCTGCAGTCGAGCGGCGAGATCTCCGCGATGGAGGCGCGCGTCCTGTTCGTGATGCTTGCTGAGCTCGAGCTCGATGTGGGAGTTCTCGAGTCCTTGGAGCCCGTGGAGCATCTGGTGACTCGCATCCGCCATCCACGAGCGCGGATGGCGGCGCTACTCGAGCTCCTGCGCCTGGCCTACGCGGACGGCGACATGCGAGCCGAGGAGCAAGAGTTCATCCACTGGGTCGCCAACTGCTGGAGGATGCGTGGGGAAGACCTGGCACACGCCGAGTCCTGGGCCAAGCGCCACGACGTCTTGGTGCAGGAAGCGGTGGCCCGGATCGACGGAGCCCGTTGACCGGTGCCGTCCCGTTGGGGCGGGCGCGAAGTCAGTGAGCTGTGGCGTCAGGGGGTGACGCTGGAGCGAGTCGTTGGTGTAGGATGCGGCATGCGCGTGATCGGGCGCCTGCTGATTTCGACTCTCCTTGGGCTCCTACTCGGCGGGTGCGAGGACGACCACCCGCCGGGTCATTGCGACGGTGATCGTTGCTACTGCCACGAGGGGGAAGATTGTGCGATCCCGTGTCGGGCGCCGCCCTGCAAGGTGACCTGCTTGGCCGACAATCCGAGCTGCATGGGGGAGTGCGCCAACGGTGACTGCCAGTGCGGTCCCGGTAGCCAGTGCGCCTTCGCCTGCATCGCACCGCCGTGTCACGTCACCTGCGTGGACAGTCGGGACTGTGTGGCGGACTGTGCAAACGGCACCTGTCGCTGTCAGGGGGGCTCCTGCGATTTCGATTGCGTTGCCGGTCCCTGCCATGTCGAGTGCGAGGAGGGGGCTCATTGTCAGGGTGTCTGCGCGAACGGCACCTGTCACTGTGCTGGCGGCAGCCAGTGCCTCTTCCGTTGCCTCGACGGCGCCTGCGACTACGATTGCCCGAGCGGGGCACCCGAGCCCTGTCCCGATGGCGTGACGATGAGCTGCGGCGGCGCACAGTGTCCTCCGGCGTGACGAGGGGCCCAGCGGGGCGCGGGATGGTGGCCGCATGCAGCTCCGGGGCGACCGCGCTGTTCCTGCTCATCTTTGGGGCTGCTGGCTGTGGTGAACGAGCCGAGGTGGTCGCGCGTCAGCGTCTTCCGGAGGGAGGTGGCGCTGGGGGCACGACGGCGGTTCAGGGGGGGGGCACAGCGGGAGACAACGATTTGGTGCGGCGCCCGGTTTTCGGGGCACCCTGGCCGGTGGTGGAGCTCAACGATCCGGACGCGAAGGACCAGGACCCGACCTTGACGGAGGATCAGCTAGAGATCCTGTTCTTCTCGGATCGTGGTGGCATCGAGGATATCTGGACGTCGCGCCGAGCCAGCGTCGACGCGGCCTGGGAGCCTCCCTGGCCGGTGACGGAGTTGAACAGCGACTCCTTCGAGCAGAGCCCGGCTATCTCGCGAGATGGCTTGCGGCTTTTCTTCTACTCACGGCGGGAGCCGGCGGGGATCTGGTACGCGGAGCGGGAAAGCCGAGACGCCGAGTGGAGCGCCCCCGTGGCGGTGCCGGTCGAGGTCGAAGACCCCCCCGGGGTCGTGATTGCTCCGGCGCTCGACGACGTCGAGCTGCGCATGGCTATCTCCGTGGGCACCGCCGAGTCGCGCGATATCTACGAGACGGTGCGCCCTTCCTGGCAGGCTCCCTGGGGCGATCCCGTACCGGTGGTGGGGTTGAATGGTGCAGCGACCGACAGCACGCCGTATCTCGTTGACGACGGAAGCGAGATCCTCTTCAGCTCGGGGCGTTCCGGCGCCGGGGACATCTTCTGGGGACACCGTCCCACCCCCGCACTTCCGGTCGAGCGGGTCGAGCCCATCGAGGAGCTGAACGACGAGATTGGCTTCGAATCGCACCCGCACTGGGTCGTGGACCGTACCGCTATCTACTTTGGCTCCAATCGATCGGGGAACACCGACATCTATGTGGCCCGCCGTCGGTGAAGCGGGGCCAGTTGACAGCGCCTACCAGAACTCGACGGCCAGCGTGGCCGCTGGACGGACAGGCCAGCGCGTCACCACCCGCTCCTGGGCCTCGTGGGATGCGACGTCGTAGTGCACCCGCACCAGGTCGAGCTCGGCTCCCACGCCCAGTTCGATACGCACGGCCGGGTCAACCTCGTACTGTCCGCCCACCACGCCTGTCATGACGGGGGTCAACGAGGTGTGGAGCGGCGTGGCAGTGAACTCAGCGGGGCGCTGTACGTCGGTTGAGATCCAGGTCGCATCGAACCCGGCGCCGACGGCGGCCAGGATCCCCACGCGCGCGACGGTGTTGGTCTCGATCAGGCGCAGCTCGCCGCGAATGGCGAGCGCGTGCAGCTCCAGGGACACCTGCTCGTCCGCGAAGCGCTGGGGAAACTGGTACTGAGCGCTTCCGGCGAGTCCCAGCTGACGTCGAGGCGTGACTCGATCCACGCCTCCTCGCAGTCCGGGACCGTGATTCAGCCCGAGCTCGTTCGAATTCGCGGTGACCCGATAGAACGATGCAACTTCGGGCAGCCACCCCGCAGCTCGCCGACGCCACGTGGGGTGACGTGGTGCGGGGGGCGCGCGGATGACGGCAGGTGGTGGGGGGAGCGCGGGAGCGGGCTCGGCGGCGGGGCGGAGCAGGGTCTCGGCTTCCTCTCGACTCATTCCGGCCCTGCCCTCAGTGAGCGCGCTCAAGGACCACTCGATCGCCTGCGCCAGGGCCTCGCGATCCATCTCATCCATCGCTGGCGAGAGCTCCATCGTGCGCACCAGATATCGACTGCCGTCGCGGTTCGCGAAGTAGAGTCGCACTACTCCTGGGGTCGTTGTGTCGACCCAGACGTGAATGTCGGCGGTGGCGGCGATTCTCGCGCGAAACAGATCTTGTGGGCCGAAGCGTTCCGCTGCGGTGAAGTCCACGGAGAAGCCTGTCTCCAGCGTCGAGCCTAGCGTGCTTGCCAGCGCCGCGGTCGAGATCCCTTGGCCGATCACCGCGATCTCGACGGTCGGGCGGTCGGGCACCGGCGCTTCCGGGGGGGCGGGACTGGGGTCGGTTTGGCCCGCCAGCGGTACCGCCAGGAGGAGCAGGGCTCCACAGGTAGCGAGCTTCAGCAGGCGATTCCTACTCGAGTTGCTCGAGTCGGCGACTGGCATGCGTGGCATAGGCGGAGTCTGGATACTGACCGATCAGGCGCCGCCAATTCTGAACCTCCTCCGCGCTGCGACCAAGCGCCTGAAGTGCTTGACCCCTGCCGAAGAGCGCTTCGGCTGCCAGTCGCTGCCCGGCCCCACCGGCCAAGTAGGCGTCGAACTGCCCGAGGGCGGCGCTTGCGGCACCTCCTTGGAGCAGCAGTCGGCCCAGCGACACGTGCGACAGCCGCGCTTCGCCAGAACCCGGATAGCGCTGCTGAAGCTCACGATACTTGGCGCGGGCCAGCGCGGTCTGGCCCGCCCGGCGCGCCTCGTTGGCTTCCCGATACAGCTCATCCGCCGTTGGCGGTGGTGGGGGGACTTGGCGAGTCGGCTTCGGCGTCGGGGAGTTCGCGCGGGGGAGGAGCCGCACCTCGCTTTCTGCGGCAGCGGGTGTGGTGGCAGGCGCTGCCGTTCTGGCTGGCGGCACCGGCTGGGTGGGCTGCGCTGAGGGGGCGGGGGCGGGAGCGAGGGCGAGCTCGGCCGGCTCGGTTGCCCACCTCCGCCAGCCGACCCCTCCTGCTACGGCGGCGCCTGCGATGACCAGCGCGGCTGCTGCCAGTGGCCACGCGAGGACGAAACGGCGCGGTCGCGTGGTCGCTTGCTGCCCGCGTGCGTGGCGTGCCGCCACTGCGAGTCGAGCCACCAGCTCCGCGTCTTCGGAGCCCGCCAGTCCGACCTGGTCGAAATCGTTGGCAATGTCGAGCGTGATGCGACAGCTCTCGCACGCGGCCAGGTGCGCTTCGAAGGCTGTCTGCTCCTGATCGGACGCGAGTCCCCGCCGCACCCGTTGCAAGAGCTGACCGCGACAGTCGTTCATGACTGCTTCTCCCGCAACAGGTCCGCCAGGCGCTGGTCTCGCGCCAGCGCCTGCTGAAGTGCCCGCTTGCCGAGTTTCAGGCGACTCCAGACCGTGTTTGGGGACACGTCGCTGCTGGTCGCGATCTCTTCCACCGTGTACCCCAGCATGAAATGCAGGGCGAGGGCCTCGGCGGTGGGTTCTGGCAGTCGCTCGAGCAGGGATCGGATGATGCGCCGGCGCTCCCGCGACACCGCGAGCTCCAGAGGCGAACATCCGGACGTGTCGACGGGTTCTTCCACGTCGAGTGTGGGGTCCCCCACGCGGTCGCGGACTTTGAAATGACGCCGCGCGTGCAGGGCGCGGCGCAGCGCGACCTGGTGGGCGAAGTGCACAACCGTGCAGTCGCCCCGAAAACGGTCCAGCGCGTCGAGCAGGCCGAGTACGGCCTCCTGCGTGACATCTTCGGCGTCGGGGTGCCCGGCGCCGAGCACCTTGCGCACCGTCCGTAGCATGGGTCCGCCGACCTCCATCACCAGAGCGTGAATCGCCTCCGCGTCACCCTCCGTCGCGCGTCGAGCCAACCCGCGCAGGGGGTCGGCGGTGCGCCCCGGCGGGGGCCTCGGGGGGGCGAGGTGCTCGGCAGGCCTGGCCACCCGATGGAGTCTAGCGACGGGCGAGCGCGATGCACAAGACGCGGGCCTCCCCCGTCTGGCCAGTCCCTCTGGTTCATGCCAGCGGAGCACGGCGAACGCTGGCTGGAGGACCCGCGGAGTCATTGACGAAATGGCGATTTGCACCACGAAGGATTCGTGGGGCAATGCCTGGGTGTTGCTTCGCGAGAGTGGAGTCGGTCACGCTCGTTGGATTTTTCTCGCCCCGGTCGCTACACCCTGGTTTAGCGGACTCGAGCTGGGCGAGCGCCCACCGCTCGAGCGCTTCCCGACGTTCTTTTGGGCCCGACCCGAACCACCACGGGCTGCCAGGCTGGCAAGACGCCGGACCGGCAGCCGTGCGTGAGCCAGGCGCGACCGGTGAGATGCGGGTGCGGCGCAAGGAGGCCAGGAACCGGGATCAGCCCCCGCCGCACCGCGGCGGCAGCGCAGGCCGCCCCTCGTCTAGCGTTGATCGCGGTAGTCGCAGGCGGTCGTGTCGTGCTCTTCGACGCAGAGGTGGTCGAGCAGCTTGCACGCTGCTTTGGAGTGCAGCTGGCAGCCACGCCAGGCGAGTGCGCGGCCTTCGGTCTGGCTAGCTGGTCCGCCCTCTCCGTAGTAGACCAGGTTGCCCAGTACGGCGCAGGAGCGCCCCAGCTGTCCCTCGCACGCTGAGGTGAGGAAGCGCCGCGCGCGGGTGGGGTCCTCCTCCACTGAGTCGCCGGACAGGTACTTCACGCCGAGCGCGTGGCAAGCATCGTAGAATTCCATGTCGCAGAGCTGTTCGCACATCGCGGTCTCGTCCTCGCATGGTGCCGTGCGCCAGGGGAGGTCGGCGAGTGTGAGTTGCATGCCGAGGGCGAAGGCGTATGCCGGAGCAGACACGAGCACCACTCGCCACCCCCGCAGGCCGCAGAACAGCGCGCCGAGAGTGAAGCCAGTGGCGAGGCCCATCGAGTGACCCAGAAAGTCGACGATTGGCACGGTGAGGTCGATCCCCGTCTGCAGGATGACGAGCGTGGCGATGAGTCGGAGCGGGCGCCGCGCTTCGGTGACGCCGTGCTCGTAGTAGCCTTGGGCGAGCAGGGCAGCGGCGGCGCCGGCGAGTCCCATCACGCCGCCCGAGGCGCCAACGGACGGTGCGGACTCCGCTAGCGCTGCCAGTAGGACGTGAGTGGCCATCGGCAGCGTGCCGCTGACGAGGAAGAGCGCGGCCAGTCGTAGCCCCCCGAGGCGGCGCTCCACGAAAGTGCCCAGCGCGACGAGGGCGACCCCGTTCATGACCAGGTGCAGGGGACCCATGTGGATGAAGACCGCCGTGAAGACGCGCCACCACTCACCGGCGATGACCCGCTCGACGATGAGCGCGCCCACCAGCTCGAGGATGGCCGGATTCATGCTGCCGCCCAAGGCCTCTTCCAGGCCGAACACGACCACGATGGCCCCGGTGATGAGGATGGTGGCCCACGGGAGGGTTCCGCTACCGAACCCCGGGACGAAGCGCTGCACCTGCTGCCAGTGGTCGAACAAGGCTTCGACCTGACGCTGGGCGGTGGGGGACAGCACTTCGGTCGCGGTTGGTGGGGGACTGGCGAGTCGTCGCTCGATGGCCAGCAGCTGGGCTGCGTCGGCGGTGGTCCGACACCGCTCGAGACGGGCACGCCCGCGCTCGGGTTCGGTGCCGGCGAGCTCCGCGGTGGCGAGCCAGGCCTGCTGCGACGTGGTGTCGAGATGGCGCAGGGATGTCTCCAGCAACCGGCGGACGAGATCGGGACGCCCGGCGAAAGCAAAGGTCACCAGCAAGGCGTGCGGGATCAGTCCTGGCGCAGAGAAGAGCGGACCGGCCTGAAGGAGCATGGCGTGAAGGAGCTCGTCTGTTCTCGCGGTCTCTCCCATCGCGCGTAGCAGGCGCGGCACCCAGGCGAGCGGAACGGTCCCGCTCTGGCGCTGGGAATCGACGGACCCATACAGCTCCTCCCAGCGCTGCTCCGCCGAGAGTCGCTCGAGGCGTGCTTCTCCTGCGAGTGCGCCGTTTGCTCGCTCGAGGTGCGCGAGCAGACCGAGGCCAGCGCTGCGCTGCCCCTCGCTGAGCCATCGCAACGCGCGGATGAGCGACGCCAGCTCCCGCCAGTGCGCCAGCGGCCGCACCCAGGCCAGCACTCGGCATATCGTCTCGGCGGTGCGGAAATCGCGACGTCCGGCGCGGTGCGTGACAGTGCGTCCCAGC
Organism: Polyangiaceae bacterium; assembly: GCA_050304295.1. Classification (GTDB taxonomy): domain Bacteria; phylum Myxococcota_A; class Polyangia; order Polyangiales; family Polyangiaceae; genus JAFGBI01. The sequence goes on along the minus strand of JBNLDK010000009.1, from coordinate 5,031 downwards.
GCGTTGGGGGCGATGACGAGAACGCACCAGCTGCCGATGGCGATCCATCCGGCGCCGGAGGGGAGGAGTACGTAGCCACCGATGGTCAACCCCAGCGCGGTGAGGGCTGCCATGCCGACATCCAGAGCCGACCGGTGCTGGCGCGGGTCGCCGATTCGACGAGCCGCCTGCGCGAGGCCGAGGACGCCCCAGAACCCCACCAGCAGCGGGAGGAGCTTGTTGGGATCGAGCAGCCAGACCATCGGGATGAAGACGCTCTGGCAGCGGCCAGGTCGGCAGCGAGAGTAGTCCCATTTTCGCCCCATGCACGGGCCGAGCGACCCGACGACGCGATTTTCGGACCACAGCTCCCTCACCGAGGTGGTGTAAGGTTGCGCCAGGCTGCGCAGTTGGGAAGTGACCCTGGGAAGGCGACGGCGCGAAGCTTCGCCGAAGCGACCCGGGGCGTCAGCCGTCACAATTGCAATCCGGAGGCCAGCACATGCGAATCATCACCTACGCCATTCCCGTTGCCCTCGCGGCGCTCGCGACCGCCTGTGGAAAGGGGAACAAGGATCCCAACCACCCCGTGCAGTGCCCCCCAGGACAGGTTTTCGATGGCCAGTACTGCGTGATGGCACAGAACACCGCGGCGCCCCCGCCGCCGACGGCGCCCCCGCCGACCACCACCCAGCCCCCTCAGGGAGCTGCCCCGGTGGAGCAGCTGCCGCAGCTCGTGCAAGCGCACGTGGCTTCGGGAGCGCAGCCGCTCGGAGCGCCAGTGGCGGGCCCCGTGGGTGGAGGCCAGCAGCTCGAGGTGCCAGTCCAGGCCAATCCTGGACAGTGCTACACGGCGGTTGCCGCGGGTGGCCCCGGCGTTCAGGAGCTCGAGGTCACGATGGAGTACGTGTCCCCGGTACCTGGCACCTCTCCCGTGCTCGCCGTCGACAAGGATCAGGGTCCGACGGCGGTCATGGCGCCGCAGCCGAACTGCTACAAGTGGGCTCTGCCGATGGGCGCGCCGGTCAAGGTCATCGTCAAGGCTCCGGTCGGTGCCGGGCAAGCGGCGGTGCAGGTCTTCGTCAAGTAGCTGCCCGCGCTCTTCAGTCGAGCAGCAGGGCTCGCTGGTGTGCCTGGCCGAGGGGGGCGCGCACCAGTGGCGGGAGCGGCGGGTCGAGGGGGGGGGCCGGGGCCCCTCGTCTCTGTCTCGCGCTGGTGGTGGCCGCTCGCCGCCGCCCGACGACCCTTGGGTGGCCGGGCAGTCAGTTCGGCCCCACCCGGCCAACGAGGCGAGGAACGCCGGGGTGGCCCCCAACTGCTCCCGTCCTGGTTCCGGCGTTGCCTGCGCTGAGCTGATGCGTTACCCCGGTCCCATGAGTCAAGAGGTCGTCGATTCTTTCGGTGTGCGGTCCCAGTTCTCCGTTGGCGATGTCGAGCGTCAGCTCTTCAGCCTGCCGAGGTTCGCCGAGCAGACCGGGATCGACATCGGACGGCTTCCCTACTCGTTGCGGGTGCTGCTCGAGAACTTGCTGCGGCACGAGGACGGACGGGTCGTGACCAAGTCCCAAATCGAGGCGCTGGCAAGCTGGGATCCGGCGGCGCAACCCGCTCAGGAGATTGCGTTCCATCCGGCGCGGGTCATCCTGCAAGATTTCACCGGAGTGCCGGCGGTGGTCGATCTGGCCGCGATGCGCGACGCGATGGCAAGGATGGGGGGCGATCCGAGTCGGATCGAGCCACTCTTTCCCGCGGAGTTGGTCATCGACCATTCCGTGCAGGTCGATGCCTACGGGACGGCGGCAGCGCTGCTGCGAAACGGTGAGAAGGAGTACGAGCGCAACCATGAGCGGTACGCGCTGCTGCGCTGGGCGCAGGGAGCGTTCGACAGCTTCAAGGTCGTGCCACCGGCGACCGGGATCGTCCACCAGGTCAATATCGAGTACCTCGCTCGCGTCGTCTTCGACGCGGATGGCACGGCATACCCGGATACGCTCGTCGGCACCGACAGCCACACGACGATGGTCAACGGAATTGGCGTGCTCGGTTGGGGCGTGGGTGGCATCGAGGCCGAGGCGGCGATGCTCGGGCAGCCGATCAACATGCTGGTCCCCCAGGTGATCGGATTCAAGCTCCGCGGCGCTCTGCCCGAGGGCGCGACCGCCACGGATCTCGTCCTGACCATCGTCAAGATCCTGCGCGACGAGGGGGTGGTGGGGAAGTTCGTCGAGTTCTACGGTGACGGTCTTGACCAGCTCCCCGTTGCCGATCGCGCCACGATCGCGAACATGGCACCGGAATTCGGCTCGACTTGCGCCATCTTCCCGATCGACCAAGAAACCGTTGCCTATGCGGCGCTCACGGGGCGGAGCGGCGAGCAGGTTGCGCTGATCGAAGGCTACGCGAAGGCACAGGGGCTGTTTCGCACCGCGGACACTCCGGATCCGGTCTACACGGATACCCTCGAACTCGACCTCGGTACCGTGCGGGCGACGATCGCTGGACCCCGTCGCCCTCACGACAAAGTCCCGCTCAGTGAAGCCAAGTCGATGTTCGTCCAGGTGCTTCCGAGTCTGGTCAAGGCCCCCGAGGTGACCGACGAGCTGCTGGGGCGCCGGGCAGAGGCCACGTTGGACGGGGAGACCTTCGAGCTGGGACACGGCAGTGTCGTCATCGCGGCGATCACGAGCTGCACGAACACGTCGAACCCCTCCGTGATGCTTGGGGCTGGTCTCGTCGCCCGCAACGCTGTGAAGCGAGGACTCAAGGTGCAGCCCTGGGTCAAGACGAGTCTGGCGCCCGGGTCACAGGTGGTCACCGGCTACCTCGAGAGCTCGGGACTGCTCGCAGACCTCGAGGCACTACGGTTTCACGTGGTGGGCTACGGGTGCACGACGTGCATCGGCAACAGCGGTCCCCTGCCGGAGCCCGTCAGTCGCGCGATTCGCGAGAACGATTTGGTTGCGGTCAGCGTGCTCAGTGGGAACCGCAACTTCGAAGGTCGCATCAGTCCGGACACGCGCGCCAACTACCTGGCCAGTCCCCCTCTGTGTGTCGCATACGCGCTTGCGGGGCGCATGGACATCGACTTCGAGCAGGAGCCCATCGGCACCGACCAGACGGGGCAGCCGGTGTTCCTGCGCGATATCTGGCCCTCTCCGGCCGAAGTCCGGAGCGTCGTCGAGCGCCACGTCACAGCCCAGGTCTTCAGCGAAAAGTACGCGGATGTTTTCTTGGGAGATGAACGGTGGCGAGCGCTGCCCGTGCCGGAGGGAGATCGTTTCGCCTGGGATCCCGGCAGCACCTATGTCCGGCCCCCGACCTTCTTCGAGGACATGCCCGCGAAGCCCGCCGCCCTGACGGACATCGTCGACGCGCGGGTGCTCGCGAAGCTCGGCGACATGGTGACGACCGATCACATCTCGCCCGCCGGCAACATCGCCGCGGGGTCGCCGGCGGCGCAGTATCTGATCGAGCACGGGGTGCAGCCTGCCGGCTTCAATTCTTACGGGTCTCGGCGTGGGAATCACGAGGTGATGATGCGCGGTACGTTCGCCAATGTGCGTCTGCGCAACGAGCTCGCACCGGGCACCGAGGGGGGCGTGACTCGGCACCTGCCTGCCGGGGAAACCATGAGCATCTTCGATGCGGCCGCTCGCTACGCTGTCGCGCGGGTGCCGTTGCTCATTGTCGCCGGCAGGGACTACGGAACGGGGTCCTCTCGAGACTGGGCCGCGAAGGGAACCTGGATGCTCGGAGTGCGCGCGGTGATCGCCGAGTCCTTCGAGCGCATTCATCGCAGCAACCTGATTGGTATGGGCGTTCTGCCTCTCCAGTTCCAGGAGGGCGAGGGACGCCAGTCCTTGGGCTTGAGCGGTGAAGAAGTCTACTCGGTGCGCGGGATCGAGGATGGGCTCTCCCCGGGGAAGATGCTCCGGGTCGAGGCCGCCGCGGAGGACGGAAGGGTGACGGCGTTCGACGTGCGCGCCCGCCTCGATACTGCGATGGAGATCGAGTACTACCGCCACGGCGGTATCCTGCAGTATGTCCTGCGCCAGCTGCTGAGTCAGTGAGCCCCACCGGCGAGGTCGCGCGGACGACTCGCGGGCTCGATCGCCTGAGTGTGGCGGTTGCCGCGGTCGCGTCCACCTGGTTCGCCCTCGCCGCCGCCTGGGAGCTCTGCGGACCGTTCGACGCCGGACATGACGCGGCGAGTGCGGGAGTTGGCATCGCTGCGGTCGAGATGTGGCAGTGGAACTCCTTTGTCCCCGTCCTCCACTTCTCGGTCCAGGCTCCGACCAACGCGGACTACTACTGCCACCATCCCTGGGGCGTCTTCTGGACGACGGCCCTCCTCGTCAGGATGCTCGGTCCCCACGACTGGGTACTGCGGATCGCGCCCGTTGCCATGAGCGCCGCGACACCGCCCCTCATCTTTCTGGGTGCGAGGTGCCTCTGGGGGGCGCCAGCGGCGGCGTTGGCCACTGCTGTCTTCACGGTCACCCCACTGGCGGTGGCTTTCGCCGACTTCAATGCGCTCGAGGTGCCCGTCATCTTTGGGGTGGCGCTCTCTCTCTGGGCGCTGGTTCGCTTTCGCACGTCGTGGCGCCGCCGCTATCTCTGGGTCGCCCTGCTGGGGCTCGCCCACGCATTGAACGCAGACTGGCCGGCGTTCGTGTTCGCCGGCATCGTGCTCGTGCTGGGACTGGTGCGCGGAACACTGCTGGCGCGCCGCTGGTACGAGCCGCTCGATCAGCGGCGATTCTGGCTGGCTTGGGCATGGCTCTCGACACTGTTGGTGCTGGTCGGTAGCTTCTACTTGGGGGCATTCTTCGAGCTCGATCAGCTCGAGGAGTTGCTACGTCAGGCGGGTGCTCGGTCCGCGGGCGCAGAGCGGCCTCTCTCCGACATCCTCGACGCCCGGCGTCACTGGATCGAGCTCAGCTTCACCCCCGTCGGGATCGCGATGGGAAAGCTGGCGCTCCCCGTGCTGCTCGTCCGATCCTCGTGGCTTCGTCGCGACCTCGAGGCGCTCCCCCTGGCGGTGCTGGGCAT
>JBNLDK010000008.1:0-4166 GCA_050304295.1 Polyangiaceae bacterium | reverse complement strand
CGACTAGATCTGGGTACCTCCGCTGCTCGCTCAACTGAAGGTTGACCAAGGCACCCTCTCTCCGGGCCACTAGAACCGTTCGCGTTCGTCGTGCTTGAAAGCTCGAGACGACGAGTTGGCTCCCGCGGGCGGCGCGACTGGCGGCAAGTTGTCATGATGGCGGTCGTGCATGGCCTGCGCTTCCCATCTGGATTCTCGTGGGTGGTCTCCTCGCATCGGGCCGGCACAAGCGTCGTATCCTCGACGCAGGCAACGGCGGCCTTTCGGGCCAACAACCGGGCGAGCCGGCAAGCGTGCTCGACCGCGACACCGGAGACCACGAGGTCTGTTGGGATAGATGTGCACGTGAAGGCACGCTGTCTGGTGGCGCCTCGACGAAACCGGGGAAGTCGGGAAGCATCCACTCATGACCAGCAATCGCGACACAACCGGTCGCGATCAGGCGTCAGTCCAACCTGCGAGGTTGACCGCCATCATGGAAGGACACCCGAACCCCTTCGGAGCCACCGGCCGGCGGTTATGCGATCTCGGGCCACCGTGGGGCGGTCGGATGATTTTCGAGGGGACCCGCCTCTGAGTAGCTCGCCTGTTAGTGCGGGTTCTCGCCACCTGGTTCGCCACGCTGAACGCGAAGCGTTCAACTGCCGCCGCCGCCCGCGGGTTGAACGCCGTCGCTTCCGTCCCCGCGTGGAGGTGGCGACCCGATCGAGCCCGTAGTACGCGGCCGCCGTCGCTGCCCAGTGCTGTGCGAGGTGACTGCGTCGCGAGTTGTTGAATCGCCGTTTCTTCCTTCCCGTCGTCGTTCGTGACCCACGGCGCCCTGGCCCCTCGGACGCCGCCGGATGCCAGTGCCTGGGCGCCAAGGAGGAGCCACCCGACGGCGTCGTCCAGCCAGAGATGCCCCAGCGACGGGGGCTTCGAATGGATCGGTACGTTACGTGAGTCTTGCGTGACGGCCGTGTCCGGGCGGGCGAATGTGCCTCGGCTCAAGTCGCAGGAACGACCTCGGACCAGAAACAAGGCTTGAAATTCCACCGTTTCCATCCTGTTTCCCGTGAGACTGAAGATAGAAAAATATTTTTTCTATACCCCCTTCACTTCGTCGATTGGTAGACGTTTAGAGGGCCAACGGCGCCCGGTCAACGCGGCTGGAGTGTCCGGACGTGCGGACACTCCACTCCCCGACTCAGGGGGTGACGGATGCTTGCACGCCCTTGGGACGAAACTTGTAGCCGTACACAACGACCCCGCGGGGGCCGTCCTGACTGACACGACGGGTCACCATCTCGACTGGCAGTCCGATCCGGAGTTGTTGAGGGTCCACGTCGGTGAGCTGGGCAGCAACCAGCGGGCCTTCGTCGAGCGCCACCAGCGCAACCGTGTACGGCACTTGGTCGGCGAACCCGTCAGGTGCCTGCCTCACGACAGAGTAGGAGTACACCGTCCCCTGCCCGGTGAGGGTGTGCTGGGTGGTGGCACTCCCGCACGCTTGGCAGGACTGCCGCGGCGGGAACTGGACCTTCCCACACCGACCGCAGCAAGTGCCCTCGAGTGCGTAGCGGGCTCGCCGCGTTCTCCAATGCCTTGCAGCTTCCATCACCCTCGAGCCTCCAGGATGGTCGTGATCGCGGTGGCGCCACTGCCACCGATGCTTTGAGTCAATGCCAAGCGCGCCTCCACTTGTGCCGGCCCGGCCTCGCCACGGAGCTGGTGCACGGCCTCCACGATTTGGTAGCTCCCCGATGCGCCGACGGGATGTCCCCGCGCCTTGAGCCCACCCAAGCTACTGATGGGAAGCTGTCCCCCGCGTTGGATCGCACCACTCTCTCCCAGCCGCACGCCTCGACCAGGCGCAGCAAACCCCGAAGCCTCCAGCGTCAACACCGTCATGATCGAGAAAGCATCGTGCGCCTCGAAGAGCCCGATGTCCTCGCGTGTCACTCGGGCCACCTCGAGCGCTCGGCCCACGCTGCGTGACACCGCGCTCAGCTGCAGAGGGTCAGTGCGATCGTGCAGCGCCAGGGTGTCGGTGGCGACTTCGCAGGCGCGAACTCGCACCGTCCGAGAGGAGCAAGAGAGACGGCCAGCGAGAGCCTCCGAGCAGAGTACGACCGCCGCAGCGCCGTCGCACACGGGCGAGCTGTCCAACAGATTGATCGGGTCAGCCACCATCTTCGCCTCGGCGAACGCCTGCTCCGTGACTGAAAAGCGGAACATCGCCGCCTCGTTGTGGCGCGCATTCTCGTGAGCGTTGATCACGAATGGGGCGAACGCTTCATGGCGAACCTCGTGCTCGTGCATGTAGCGACGCATCAGCAGAGCGTTCAGCGAGACGAAGGAGAGCCCGATGCCAGCCTCGAAGTCGGCGTCGGCCGCCGACGCGAGCGCGGCGGTCACTTCCCCCCCGAGCCGGTCGGTCATCTTCTCGACCCCGACCGCAACAGCAATCTCGGCCAAGCCCGCAGCGACCATCGCGTAGGCACTCCTGAACGCTGCAGCACCGGAGGCACACGCCGCCTCAACCTTCACCGCCTCGACGCCCGCGAGACTGGCGTGATCGGCCACCAGGGGACCCAGATGCTGCTGAGCGGTCAGCTCCCCGGAAAGCATGTTGCCGACGAAGATCGCATGGGCCCGGTCGAGTCCGGCATCTGCTAGTGCCAACCGTACGGCCTGCGCTGCCAGGCCGACGAGAGAGCGCGTCCAATGCTCCGCGACCGGAGTCTGCCCAATTCCTGCAATGACGACGGGATTCATCATGTCCTCCTCTCAAGCGGTGCGGGCAACCTTGCCTCGGTATCGGGCGTACATCGCGTAGTCGAGCTCGACGCGACGTTCGATGAAGTCGCGGGTCGTTCGCAGCCCATCATGTGAAGCAGCACGCGAGACACGGAAACCGAACGCATCGCTCCCCGCCCCGCTCCCGAATGACGCCACCAAAACGCGCTGCCCGGGTTCCGCCACATCGAGCACGGACGCCAACCCGAGCAGGGAGGCTCCCGCGTAGGTGTTGCCAATCTCGTTGACCAGCAGCCCTGCTTGCATCTGAGCCGGGGAGAAGCCGAGCTTCTTGGCGGCTCGCTGCGGGAACTTCTGGTTGGGCTGGTGAAAGACGACGTGCGCGTAGTCCCCCGCGGAGGTGCCGAGCTCCTCCAGGAGTCGGCGCACGGCCTCCACCAGGTGTCCGAAGTACGCCGGGTCCCCTGTGAAACGCCCCGCGTGCATCGGGTATCTAGCGTGCTGCCGACGCCAGAAGTCGGGGGTGTCGGTGACCAACGAAACGGATCCCTCCAGCACCGCCACGCTCTCCTCGGCAGGTCCGACAACGAACCCCGCCCCCCCCGCGCCCGCGGTGTACTCCAGCGCGTCCGCCGGTGCGGCCTGCGCGGTGTCGGCCCCAATGGCGAGCGCGTACCGCACCATCCCGGAGCCGACCAACCCGAACGCCGCCTGGAGCGCCTCCGTACCGGCCTTGCAGGCGAACTGCATGTCAGCCGCCAAGGTCGCGGGCACGGCTCCGACAGCCTCCGCTACGATCGTCCCGGTTGGCTTGACCGCGTAGGGGTGGCTTTCGCTCCCGATCCATACCGCACCGACTTCGTACGGCGACACCTTGGCTCGCCGCAGGGCTCCTCGGGCAATCTCGATGGCCATCGTGGCCACGTCCTCGTCGAGTCCGGGAACCGACTTCTCACGAATGGGAGCGCTGTGTGGACCTCCGTTCCACACGCGCCCCACCTCCGTCGCGGGAAGGCGAAAGCGGGGCACGTACGCCCCATGACCAACCAGTCCAACGTCCAGCATCGGTTTCATCACGCTGTGCTCCTGCTGAGTGGATCGTGAAGTGCGGGCAGCATGACCGAGACCTGATTGTTGCTCCACCGAACTCGAGAAGTCGAATATGCGGAAACTCAATTACGAATATTGTGTCGGGGTTTCTGCTTTGGGGATTGATGAGGACGGAAGGCGAGCTCACCAATATTGGCGGTCAATAGTTCTGGGCAAATTCATCAGTTTTGACGAATTGACGTTTCGAACCGGTGCGGTTCTACTCGGATCTGCAACTAGCGACGCACGAGCTGTCTTGATGTCGCCAGGGGCCTTAATTGGTTTTTACGGAGGCCGACAGTATCCCCAAGAACGCGCTCAGCGGTGCGGGGGTTCAA
>JBNLDK010000007.1:0-23372 GCA_050304295.1 Polyangiaceae bacterium | reverse complement strand
AACCTCGCCTGGCGGACGCACTCATCCAGCTGTTCCTCCCCGGCCACGAACTTCGGTCGCGTCGGCACTGCCATCGCGACGCGAACCGGTAGCCGGCCAGCAGGGAGGGGGAAAAGAAACCCTCCAACCGCTAGCTCGACGTGCCCGAATTCACGTTGCGCTTCGTCTGGGTACGAGCAACGTCAGTTCGGTAGGGAACCCGCTGGCCTTACGAGGTGAGGGCGGGATCCAACATCTACGTCGAGGTCGCCTCCCACCGCGTCGCCAAGATCGAAGCGGCGGTCCCCGAAGCAGCGGGGTTGCCCGACCTCGCCCCCGCCGAGCTGGGTGACGGCGACCGCGTCGTGCCGAACCCCGACGGTCTCGTCACCGCGGGCGACGCGTGGATCGCCCAGGCCGTGGAAACCGAAGTCCTTGCCCTCGACCAGGACCAACCTAGCGCGCCAGTGCTCGAGCTACTCGCCGCGGCCGCGCGCCGCGAACTCGCGGCCGTACCCGCCGAGGCGCGCAAGGTCACCTACTTCCACTACGACCACCTCGGCTCCCTAGTCGCCGTCAGCGATGCCGACGGCGAGGTCGTCGAGCGTCGCACCCAGTATCCCTACGGCCTCGACCGCACCCCCAACCTCCCCCGCGAAGCCGAGTATCTGTTCACCGGGAAGGAGCACGACCGAAGCACGGGGCTCGTGTACTTTGGAGCGCGGTACTACAGCCCGCGACTGGGCAGGTGGACCAGCGCCGATCCCGCTTTCCAGGAGTTCGCGCTAGCTGACGACGGAACCGTCACGCAGGACGCAGTGCAGCGCCTCGGCTTTGCACTTCTCAACCCCGCGAACAACGTGGACGTTCTTGGGCTTGCAACGCTCGGAATCCACATGGTCCAGAAGGGCTACCCGTTGGGCCACGCTTGGCTCACTTACACGGATGACAACGGAGTAACGACCACCTACGGGCTGTGGCCCGATTGGGCCCCGAAGGCGCCCGACAACAAAGAAGGCTCAGACATCCGGACGGGGATCGAGGCGAACGAAGAACCGCTCGCGAGTCGGTACTACAATCTGAGCGAATCACAGGCGGAGGCGTTCCTTGGTGAGCTCGAGCAGAATGTCACCTGGAGCTTGGACTACAACTGTTCCTCTTGGGCGGCGGACGTCGTGAAGAGAGTCGTGGGAGAAGAAGTCGATGCTCACTACGTCCGCGAGTACGAGACGCCACGTATGCTTGGAAGGAGCATTCGCGCGCTCGAGAAGGTGAACCCAAGCTCCCAGGAATCACCCATCACCGTCTCCCCCAAGAAATGGCTACCCGCACTCCCAGATGTAGCCAAGACACCAGTCCCGCCCTCCCCCATGCCCATCCCGTACCCCACCGCCAAACCCGAAGCTCCCGCCACCCAACCCGAGTGAGATGAAGCAGATGAAGCCCAATCCCGTACCTGGCACCCCCTTCTGGCGTGACGTGTGCTGCTTCGTACTCTTGGCAGCGGGCACGACGCTCACCGCATGCACTCCGAGATCGGCCCCGGTCGCCGCGGGGCCCGAGAGCGTACAAGCCGAGGTTTCGCCGCCCCCCGCTAGCTCACCAAACCCGCTCCCCCACGTTGAGGGAGGTGACGCGGCCAGCTTGTTCGAGCGGGGGGTACAGCTGATCGACGAAGGGCAAGGAGCCGCCGCCCTGGCGCATTTCACTGCGGCGGCCAATGCAGATCCTTCGCTCACCAGTGCCCACTACAACGCGGGTCAGCTCCACTACAACCGAGGCGAGTACCAGGAAGCGTTACAATGCTGGGAAAGGGCACTCGCGCTCGCCCCCGATGACTTCGCCACCCTGAAGAAGGTCACCCAGGCGCACTACGCGCTGGGTCACTTCGACAAGGGCTTGGAGCTTCGACGCGAGCTACGGCAAGCTTGGAACGCTTCCACCGACGAGGCCGTTCGCGACGGCTGTGATATCGTGTTCGACCAGTTCCAAGCGGCGGGATACCACGTTCTCGTCAGCGAGAGGTTCGGTGAACAGAACTCGTCCGTGCTCTACCACATCATCTTCGCAGCGACGCAGGATGGACAGATCGTGCGGACGGTTCAGCTCGAATCGAATCGGATCCTGCCGGGCTTCCTGGTAGGAACGAACTGGGCTCAGGGGCACGCCACGTTTGCCATCGGCTTCAAGACCATGCCACCGTACCCGGAGGTGAAAGCCCTGGTCATCGAGATCCTCGAAGGCAAGCATCAACCCGCCTCAACGCTCATCGTTCGGTAGGTGAATCAGTGCGGCGTCCCTCCCGTAACCCCTCACACTCGAGCCAATGAAGCCTATCTCGCCAGCGACGGATCCTGCCTTCTGGTCGAACTGGATCCAGCCACCCGAGGTGCTGGACGGTTCGCGGCGTCGGCGCTTTCGTCCCGCGCTCGTGGAGCACTTTCGCGACCTGCTGGGGATCGCGGCTGACGCCAGGGTGCTCGATGTTGGGTGCGGGCCAGGCACGCTGACACGGTTCGTCGCCAAGCACGTCGCTGCGTCGCTGCGTCCGAAGAGATCGGAACGAACTCTGGAGCACGGCGACGGTCGCCACCATCTGGTGCCGATCACGTTGCGGAGGGCTGTTGAGGTTCTACCCCCCGCGAGTCTGCATGACGCGTCGCCGCGAGTCTAGGAGGAGTCAAGGGGACGGAGCGTCAACTAGTCGCGCAACGCGACAGCATACCTACGGTGGATTGCGTGCGCATCGAATGCCGGTCTGCGGGACCCGACTGTCTGGGTTGGTCGCCCCACGAAACGTCGCGCGAAGTGAGGACTGGGGAGAGTCGAAGGCCGCTCCCCGTATGGGGTAGCTTGCGACCAACTCAATCGTAGAGAAGGGTTGCCACGGATCAGCCACACTCGCTTCGAGAGAAACGTAGGGTGCCAACAATCCGTCACTGACGTACTCCCACACGTTCCCTGCAAGGTCGAGGTGACCCCAACGCCCGACACCCGTCGGGGACAGTCCAACGGTACGCACGCCAGACTGGCTCTCGCACCCGGCCCAATTCGCCAATCTGCAATCACTTGTGGGTTCGGCGCGACCCCAAGGGTAGAGTCGGTTCTGGGTTCCTCCCGCTGCCGCGAACTCCCACTCCGCTTCGGTCGGGAGACGTGCCCCATCCCATACGCAGAAGGCAAACGCCTCCCACCAGTTCACACAGTTGATCGCCTTCGTTTCGTTGGAGCCTTCTTCTTGCGTCCAAGTCGACGTATCCGGATTTCCATCGCAATCGGAAAGCTGACCCCAGTCGCCTCCGGCCAATGAGCTCGGCCAATCGCTCTGCCAACCGGTGTCGTCGTCCGGATGGGCAGCCTCGACTGCCATGTTTCTTCCGCTTCCCGGCTCGGGTGCCCAGGAGCCAGAGTCTACGAGGTGCGGGTCACTCACGAACTTACGAAACCGCCCGACGGTGACTTCGTACTTGTCGAGGTAGAACGCGCTTAGCTCTACTGTGCGCTCAGGGCCCCAGACTGTCGTGCTCTGTTCGAAGAAGTCGACACCGTCCGCGTACGCGTCGCAATCGTCGTCGCTCCGGCCCATGTCAAGCGTTCCGCCTGGCACCAAGAGCGTTGTGCAGCAACTTTCCCCGTTGCACTCGTCTCCAGCCATTCCATCGCACGAGCTGCCTGACAAACGCGTCACCGGCTCGTCGTTGACGGCGGCGCATGCGCGGGACACGCCTCCCGTGCCAGTTCCGCCGGTCGCACCAGCGGAACCACCGTTCTCAGCGTTTTCCCCTGCACCACCTTCCGTGGGAAACGGGCGCTCTTTGACCCGGGACCAGAGACACCCAGACACCAATCCCGTTGCAGCAAGCGTCGTGGCGAATCTTCCGACCCGGCGGCACCCAGACGCAGCCATCAGAACCACCCCCGAAGCTCGATTCCCTTAGGGCCGATTCGGGCAGAGACCGCTCCTCGGTCGGGCTCTCTCTCGGGCAAGAGAAGCGATACTCCTGCGCTGAGCCCCGCCATTCCGGTCCAGAACGCTACGGCACTGACGTCCCGCGCCGTGTTGAAGACTTTCACGTCATCGTGTGCCGCAGGGTCGCAAACGAGCTTCCGGGAACTGGTCCGGCAGTACGGATTGTCCTTGAGTTGGTTCCGTTTGGTGAAGGCAATGCTTCCTGCGACGCTCCACACAACAAGACTCGCCGCTCCGAGCCCGAGCGCTCCGCGCGAAGCGACCCGGTAGGGAGTCGGCCCGCGGCTACCATCTTCTTCTGGGGGTGGAGGTGCCACCCGAGGCAGTTTGAGCGCTGGTGGCGGTGGCTCAGTCACCACGATTGTCCACCGGTCGCCCTCCTGAGCGGTGAAGCCAGCGACCGACGGCTGTCCTCCAAGCCAAGCCTGCACGCGCAGCTGCTCTGCGCCCCGGCGAGCACGAACGACGTGTCCCTCCGGCTCGAGTCGAATCCGCTCCCACGATCCAGAACCCACCGGCTCCCCATCCAGCGTAACAACCACGTCCGTCAGTGGGTTGGCGCCGAGAACGCCTTCGAGCTTGATGGTTGCGGTGGGGATCCGGAGCGACAGCGCCGCGAGCTCCCGCTTCGCGGTTGCCTTCGCTTCTTCGTCCGCCGCGATCACTTCCGGTTCGAAGCCAGTCGAATCGTAGACGAGGGCGGCTTCGTAGACCGTGGCCGCCTCGATGAGCCGGCCAGTCTTCGCGAGGGATCGGGCATACAGGAGCCCGAGTGTCGGCACCGGAGAGAGCTCGTAGGCCTGCTGGAAGTAACGAATCGCCTCCTCGTGCTTGCCCTGCTCGGAAAGGGCGATTCCTCGAGCAGCGTCACCCTCGGCAGCCGCTCGTGCGGCGTCGACCTCCTCTTCGGACTCCTGGGCCGATGCGAGCGAGGCAGCGCACATCGAAATCGCAAGTACCCCTAGACGCCATGACCAACGGATCGTCATCTGTTTCTTCGCTGTCTTCCCAGATGCAAGTCGCGCGCCACCTGGGAGGGGTCCGATGTCGTTGCCGGTGGCGAAGCGCCCGGCTGTGACGGTTCTGGAAACGAAGCGAACGCGCCGCGCGCTGGTTTCGGGGGCAACGGGGTCGTGGTTTCTGCGCGTGTCGAAACAGGCTCGGGAGTTGGTTTCGAAGTCGGCCGGGTTGGAAGCGCTGTTCGGGCCGTGGAAGGTGGCTCGGGCTCAGAGGTCGCGTCAGGTGCTTGGTCAGTCTGCTCAGCCGGTGGGGCCTCGCGCGCTGGCGGGACCGTGCGAACTGGTGGGGCCGCGCGGGCCGGCTGTGGGGCTTCCTCAGGAGCGGCGAGTTTCGGGACCGTATTGGTTGCCGCACTCGGGGCCGCCGACGTTGCAGGTACAGCAGGAGCACCCGCAATCCACCAGATCGAACCGACGGCTCCTCCTACCAGCGCCACCGCAACGGCTGCGGCCGCGACACCGACACGGCTAGGCCAGGCCGCAGACCCCATCCCCGGCAGCGGCTCGATGGTCTTGGTGTTCGGTGCCACCTCGAGCAGAGAATCTGGTCGCGACCGCTTCTCTGTTGACGGAGCAGCCTGGCGCGCAGAGTGGGGTGGGAGCGCGAACGACTCGTCCACATCCCGGACCAGTGCCCCGAGCTCCTGCGCTGCCTCGCGAATGCTGCCAAAGCGCTCGCCCGGGTCTCGCGACACGCAGTGCGCGAACCAGTCGTCGAACGCCTGCGGACACTCAACTACGCCTGATGGGTGAGGGATCGGCCCCTGGCAGATCGCCTGATAGAGGTCGAAACGGCTCTCACCGTCAAACGGGCGCTTCCCGGTCACGCACACGAACGTGATCACCCCGAACGACCAGATGTCGGTGCGGACGTCCACTGCTTTCGCGGTAACCTGTTCAGGGCTCATGTAGTAGGGAGTGCCCAGCACGGTACCGGTTTCCGTACTGACCCCGCTCGTCGGGAGGCGTTCTCGGTCGACCCTCTTGGCGATGCCGAAATCGATCACCTTGACCAGCTCTCGATCGTCGTCAGGCATCAGAAAGATGTTCTCTGGCTTCAAGTCCCGGTGAGCGATTCCCGATTCGTGTGCCCGGCCCACGCCTCGGGCAACTTGCACGAGGATGTCCACGGTCTCTCCCAGTGAGAGTCGCCCCAGCCGTTGCAGACGGTCGTGCAGCGACTCCCCCCGCAGGAGCTGCATGACGATATAGGGTGCGGAGCGGTCCACACCGAAATCGAAGACCTCCACGATGTGGGGACTATCGAGCAACGCGGCCGCCTGGGCCTCTCGCCTGAAGCGCGCCAGGCTCTGGGGGTTCACCGCGAGCTCCGGCGCCATGAACTTGATGGCTACCCGCGAACCCAGCGCCAGGTGCTCGGCGCTCCAAACCGATCCCATGCCGCCCTGCCCCAGCTGCTCGATCAGGCGATACTTGCTTGCGATCACTCGAGCCATCAGGCTTCCCTAAGAATCAGTGCCCGGACGCTAACATGGATCGGAGCCGCCTCTTTCTCTGCCGTTGGGTTGTCCAATCCAAGGTCAGCGAACGGCCTTTCCTAGCGCCAAACACCAACCCCAGACAAACACCCACCGGGAGAGGTCAATGGCAGTCAGCCGTGCGGGCAACAGACACGTCGCCCGTCGCGATCAGCTCCTGCCTGGCCCAACCTGGGTCACTCGTCCTCCTCGTCGCGACGGAGCGCGTCGAGGTCGACGTCTTTGCCTTCCAGGAGGCGATACGCACGCTGGCGGGAGATGCCGAGCATGGCTGCGCCGCGCGAAACGTTGCCGCCGGTAGTGCGCAACGCGACCACCAGCTCCGACAGCTCGTCGCGTTCGGGACTCGCCGACGGCGAGGGAACACATTGCGCATCGGCCGCGGAAGCGAGGCCTGAGGCCGCCGAATCCATCGTCGCCGGTGCTGGCAGCACGGAGAGCCGCGCGTCGATGGTGTCGTTCATCCGCTGGGGGAGATGCTGCGCCGTGAGCGCTGCTTCGCCCGCGTGCAGGACGACCAGTCGCTGGGCCAGCAAGACGACTTCGCGGACGTTGAACGGCCAATCGTACACGCACAGCCGCTCCGCCAGGTCGGCCTCGATGGCCGGAGGACGTCCTCCACTCTTCTCCGCCAGGTAGTGGAGAAAGAGCGGCAAGATGTCTTCCTTGCGTTGCCGGAGCGGCGGCAAACACACGGTGAGCCCATCGAGCCGGGCCAGCAGATCGGCGCGGAAGCGTCCTTCCTTGACGGCGTCCGACAAGGACTGCTGGCCTGCAGCGACGACGCGGACGTCGATCGGCACCGGGCGCGTCTCGCCCAGCGGGTGCACCTCGTCCTCTTCCAGCACCCGGAGTAGCTTCGCCTGGATGCCCAGCGAGAGATCCGACACCTCGTCGAGCAACAGCGTGCCCCCCTGGGCGCTCCGAAACAGACCCGGGCTGGCTCGATCCGCCCCCGTGAAAGCCCCGCGGCGGTGACCGAAGAGCTCCGCTTCCGCGAGACCGTCAGGCAAGGAGGCGCAGTTGACGGCCAGGAATGGACCACCCCGCCCGCTCCACAGGTGCACGGCCCGCGCCACCCGTTCCTTGCCCGTGCCCGTCTCACCTTCGATAACGACCGGGAGATCGCTGGCCGCACCGCGCCTGAGCGGTGCCAGGGCTGCGGACAGCGTGGCACCGCCGAGCAAACCGGGAGCCAACTCGCCAAAGGAGCCCAGCGCTCCGGTGACGACGCCCACCCAACCGCCGAGGCTCACGACGTCACCGGGGCGGAGCGGGGCACTGGGCACCTGGCGTCCGTTCACCCGCACACCGTTGCGACTTCCCAGATCGACGATGCTGGCCGGGGAGCCGCTATCGCTGCGGCGCAGCGCGGCGTGCTCCCGCGAGACCTCGTTCCCCGTTAGCTGGATCGAGCAGGTTTCCCCGCGCCCGATGGTCAGCTCGTCCCAGCGGCCTGTTCGCAGGTCGACAGCGGGGCTCGACGATTGAGGAAAGACCCACTGCAGCACGAGATCCTCCGCAGACGCTTGAAGCGGCGGGGGTCTCGTTTCCGTAACCGTGGTGCTGCCCGCGTCGGAGCGCATCGCGTCCGGATACCACAGAGATCCAGCGAAGTGGCAGTCCGACCAATCGGAGGCAAAGTGCTGCTCCGAGACGCTCACCCAATCGTTCCGACTGTGGTTGCCTACGGAGGCAGTCTCAAGGCAACAGAAGACAAGTCCTCGAGACCAGACCCTCACGCGTGGCAATGCCCAGCGTCTCACGATAGGTGTCGAGACGGCACGACTCGCCAATGGAGTCCCGCACGAGATCTTCCAGATGCTCCTCGTCTCGGTAGGTCATCTCCCAGTCGCCGAGATACTCGATGAAGACGCGATCGGGGAATGCAGGGGCAACGTTCGTGAAGAAGATCCGCCCGCCGGGGTTCAACAGCTGGTCATGCAGATGCCGAAGCAGCCGACGAATGGTTCGGTCTTGGAGATAGTCGAACAGACCGCCGATCAAGATCAGATCGAAGCTGCCTTCATCGTGCATATCCTTCTCGATCCGCAAGACGTTGACCTTCCGTAGCGAAACGGCGACCCCGGCAGGAATGCGCGCTTTCGAGCAGCGCAGAGCGTCCTCGTCGAAGTCCGCCAGCACGAGCTCGCCGTGGACCTCGGCCGGCGCCGCCAGCTGCAGCAGCTCGGGGCTGCTTCCGCAGGCGAGAGAGAGGACCCGGCTGCCCTCTCGCCGTAGGCACTCCGTCATCAGCCGGCACTGTTGCCCGATCTTGTTGCGATGTTGCTGCGCCGCGGGAGATCTCAGACCGAATTGCTCGAGGTGATGCGCCGCCGTGCTGGGTTCGGCGCGGTTCTGCGCGGCGACCAGGTACTCGATTGTCTCGAAGTCGCCCTGGTATCCGCGGGGCCATTCCTGGATCCGCTGAAAGAACGGCGAACGAGCCGCCATCCTGCGAACCTCGACCAGCTCGCTCAGCACTTCGGCACGTGACGCTCCTTCCCGTTCTGCTCGTCGGATTTCCCGGGCGAGGTTGAACATCTGAAAGACAGTCGAATGGTACTCGGGCCCTCTCGACGACGCGTGGTCACAGTACTCGGCGGCCTTGGCGGCCAACGTTGCTGACACTTCGAACTCCTTTTCCTGCTAGCGACGAATCAACGCCGACTGCCCATCGTGATGGGGCTGCGGTGTCCGCTTCATCAAGCAATGCGTGTGCCAGCAGGTTCGGGCGACGGCATTGCCTCGGGCAACCGCCACTTCTCGAGTCTTCCCTGGTCACCCCTGGAATTTCCAAGCTTCGGCCGTGAGCGGCGCAGAGGCGCAGGTCACACTCCGGTTGGAGGAGACTCGGACAGGTCTCGCGGAACTCTCGCTCGATCCATCCTGCACCTGTCCGCCGGCGGACGCCCGCGGCGGACGCCCGTGGCGGACACTCGCGACGGATGCTGTCCCGCATGCAACGACGACCGGAGGACTCGGACACTCAGAAAAGGTTGTGACAGCACACGTGTGACGGGCCGAGCTCACTGGCAGCTCGGAACGCATTGCGCTGGGAGGCGAAGCTGGCACGCGGAGTGCAAAAGCACCTTCCATGGCTTCGCTGACGTTACGGAAGGATCCTGGGGGGGCAGCTGCCCGCCGTCACTCCGCTCCGATGCGATGGCAGCGAGCCCCTCGCTCCAAGGCAGTCGGGCGGTGTAACAGCGCAGCAGGACATGGTACCAACGCGCCGCGACTGGAATGGGCGAGCCGAAGTGGCTAGCGTGGCCACAGCCGAACATGCGACGTGTCACGCCATGCACTGACGGGAAGCGGCGGTCGACCGGGAGAGACGATGACGAAATGGTTGCAGTGGTGTGTGCTGGGAATCGGCGCGGTGGTCGCGGCGGGAGCTGGCTGTGGGGACAAGACCAAGGACCAGGGCACGAGCTGCGCCTACGGCAAAACGTACTGCGACGATGCCGGCGAGTGCGTGAACAACCAGACCAGCCCCAACCACTGCGGGCGCTGCGGAAGAGCCTGCGATTCCGACGATGTGTGCCACCAAGGCGAATGCCAGGCCGACTGTCCCTCTGCGTTTGCCGAGTGCAGCCGCGGCTGTGTCCTGCTGGACCGCGACATCGACCACTGTGGTGAGTGCGACAACCCCTGTGAGCCGGGAGAGGTTTGCTCGAACGGCACCTGCGCCCTGTCGTGCCAGCGCGGCCTCACCGAGTGCGACGGCATCTGCTCGAACCTGAACCGAGACCGCAACAACTGCGGCGAGTGCGGCAACAGCTGTCCCGAGGGCGAGGTCTGCGACGGCAACGGCACCTGCTCGGTGACCTGCCAGGACGGGCTCAACAACTGCGACGGTCTGTGCACCGACCTGCGCTCCGACCGGTTCAGCTGCGGCGAGTGCGGCGAGCTATGCGACCCAGGCGAGGTGTGCAACGGCAACGGCGCCTGCGCCCTGTTATGCCAGAGTGAGCTGACCAAATGCGGAGACACCTGCGTCAACCTGGATCGCGATCCCGACCACTGCGGTGGTTGCGACAACCCCTGCGACCCGGGCTGGGTGTGCGACGGCAATGGCGCGTGCACCGAGAACTGCCAGGCGGGGCTCGAACCGTGTGCGGGGCGGTGCGTCGAGCTGGGGGCCGATCGCTTCAACTGCGGAGCGTGCGGAGTGGTGTGCGAGTTGGGGCAGGTCTGCTCGAACGGAGCCTGCGTTCTGGAGTGCCAGGCTGGCTTGACCGACTGTGAGGGCTTCTGCACGAACCTCAAGACCAGCCGACAGCATTGCGGCAAGTGCGGAAACGCGTGCGGCTCGGGGCTAGTGTGTTCGGAGGGGATCTGCGCTCCCTCGTGTCAGGAGGGCCTCGAGGAGTGCTTTGGCATGTGCGTGAATGTATCGGTCGATGTCGCCCACTGTGGTGGGTGCGGCGAGCGCTGCGACGCGAACAAGCTCTGCTCCGACGGGGAATGCCAGACCGAGTGCCAGAGCGACCTCGACGAATGCGACGGCGTGTGCGTCAACCTGGATGCGGACCCCTTCAACTGCGGGGAGTGCGACCGCCGGTGTGGCACGGGGCTGGTCTGCGTCGAAGGCGAGTGCGTGCTCTCCTGCCCCGGGGGGCTCATCGCCTGCGACGGGACCTGCGTGAACGCGGGGACGGACGGGCGGTTCTGCGGTGCCAGCGATTCCTGCATGGGGAACCACCGGGGCGTCGAGTGTGCAGCCGGCTACGCGTGCATCGAAGGCGAGTGCTTGCTCTCGTGCCAAGACAACCGCCTCAACTGTGGCGACGAGTGCGTCGATCCCCTTTCCGATCCGAGCTTCTGCGGCGCCGCTGGTTCCTGCGGGATTCAGTGCGACCCGGGGCACGCCTGCGTCGAAGGCGAGTGCGTGCTTTTTTGCCCGGCGAACCGCCTGAACTGTGACGGCGAGTGCGTCGATCCTCTTTCCAACCCGAGCTACTGCAGCGCTGCTGGTTCCTGCGGGACCCAGTGCGATCCGGGGCACGCCTGTGTGGACGGCGAGTGCGTGCTCTCGTGCCAGGAGGGGTGGCGAGCCTGTGACGGAGAATGCGTGAATCCGTTGAACAACCGCCGCTACTGCGGAGCCGGCAGCCCTTGCGAGGAGGACTCCGGCGTATCCTGTGCGCCGGACGAAGACTGCGAAGAGGGAACTTGCCGTCCTGCTACCGCTGGAACGGGGGGCACGGCCACCGGCGGCGGCCCAACGGGTGGAGCCTCGACAGGTGGAGCGCCCACGGGCGGAGCCTCGACCGGCGGAGCGCCCACGGGCGGAGCGCCTACGGGTGGAGCGGCTACGGGCGGAGCGCCCACGGGCGGCGCCTCGACCGGCGGCGCGCCCACAGGCGGTGCTGGCGGGGCTAGTTGGGGCGGGGTGGAGGTTGGCGGGTTCCTCGGTGCGCAGGCTGGGAGCGAGGGCGCCGCTGGCGCTGCTGGGAACGGGGGGGCCACGACGGGTGGCCAGAGCACCGGCGGCATGAGTACGGGTGGCATGACCACGGGTGGCATGACGACGGGTGGGACCAGCTGGACCGGTGGAGCGCCGACCGGTCCTGCGGGTCCATCCTGCAACGGGATGAGCGGGACGGAGTGCCAGGGGGAGTCGTGTTGCGCGAGCATCCTGGTGCCGAGCGGGACGTTCATGATGGGGCGGAGCGACGCGGGGACGGACGCCTACGCATCTGGGTCCAGCAGCGAGCAACCCGAGCACGAGGTGACGGTGGATGGGTACTACCTGGACAAGTATGAGGTGACGGTGGGGCGATTCCGAGAGTTCGTGAATGTGTACGACGGGACGCCGCCGGGGCCTGGGGCCGCGGTGCATCCGAGCATCGCGGGAACGGGCTGGGACAGCGCGTGGGACACGTCGTTGCCCGTGAGCCAGGCGGCGCTCATCTCGAACCTGAAGTGCTACTCGAGCTACCAGACGTGGACGGACACGGCCGGCGCGAACGAGGAGAAGGCGATCAACTGCGTGAGCTGGTACGAGGCGCAGGCGTTCTGCGCGTGGGACGGAGGGCGGCTACCGACGGAGGCAGAGTGGGAGTACGCGAGCGCTGGGGGCGACGAGAATCGGCTCTACCCCTGCGGCTCGACGGCGCCGGACTGCACTCTAGTGAACTTCTCCGGATGTCCCGCCGACGTGGACGTGGTCGGCAACTACACGGGCGTCGGACGCTGGGGCCACCACGACCTGGCGGGGAACGTCTGGGAGTGGACGTTCGACTGGTACGACAGCACCTGGTACAGCAACCCGTTGGCCACCGGGACAAACGCCTGTAACGCAACATCAGCCTCCAGCCGCGTGGTACGGGGCGGCGGCTTCGACTACGATGCCACCGCCCTCCGTTCCGCGGGCCGCGGCGCTAGCACCCCGACGAGTCACTACCACTACATAGGGTTTCGCTGCTCGAGGACCCCGTGACAGAGCGGACGTTGCGTTGCGCAAGCCAGAGGGGCCTACCCGGGGGTTCGGGGGGCCGAGCCCCGGTCGACCCCAGATGGACGCGACGCGTGCGCCCCGAATCTGGCAGCTGGAAGTTCGGTTGACCGCGCGTTGGCGCTCGCGAGGTAGCTCGATCGCTCGTCTTGGTAGCGTAGGTAATGGGCCATGTCGCCAGGCGGGATGATTGCCGCGTGCGATTCTATCGGTGACCCGTCTCGGTCGCACTTCCCGAGGTCCAGTCTGTATCGCTGCACTTGCACCCGATCCACTGTCCGCTGGCGGACGGTGCGGCGGACAGTCGCCGCGGACATTCGTCCCAGGACCGCTCGTGGCTCGCGTCGTTCCTGATCAGCAGATGAGGGGTCCGGCGCTAGCCTGCGCACCGGACAGCGGAGGAGAGATCCGACGCCGCACTCGCGCAGTAGCGTGAGTGGCGTCGAACCGAACGCCGTGCACCGGCACGGGTATTGCTTCAGACGGCGACACTCGCCGAACACTTCTCGCTGTGAGTGACCAACGAACCGGACTTCCGAACGGCAAGCGATCGCAGGCCAGTCGGAGGTCGTGCAGCGGGAAGCGCTTCGGTGACTGGAAGAGTGGAACATCAAACTCGACGACAAGGGAAGACGACGATGAGAACACGCAGGATGGGCTTCGTGACGCCAGCAACACTACTCTTTGCCACGTCACTGTTGGGTTGTAGTGGCAGTCCGGACGAGTCCGATGCCACCGCTGGCTCGACCGGGATGCACCTCACCTTAGAAGTGGGGGCCACCACGGGAATCGAGGGCGTTCGCTATGAATTCACCGAGGTGGACTGCACCACTGGGGACTCGGTCGGGGATGCTCTGATGATCGAGAAGCCCCTGGATGATCTCCTGTTGCCCGGAGGCGTCCCCGAGTTGGAGGATGCCCCCTTGGACTCCAGTTCGGGTCACGCGTTCGCCGATCACTTCGTGACGCTGAATCCAGGTTGCTACGATGTTGTGACGACACCCGTCACCGTTGGCGACTTCGTCTGTCACGAGGCAGTCGAGCGCCAGGTGGAGGTTCACCCCGGAGAGGTCACCGAAGTCTTCCTGCTGAACCAGTGCGACGGGAGCGCACCGGGTGCCATCGATGCCATCGCTGCCTTCAACCACCCACCCGAGCTCTTGGACGTTTCCTTCGACGAATCGAAGTTCGTCCCGAGTTGCTCCGAGCAACTCATCTGTGCCACGGCTGCTGACCCCGAGAACGATCCCTTGGATTTCACCTGGGTCCAGACTGGCGGCCCCGCTGCATCGGGACCTGCCGTGGTCAGGATGGACGTCGACGAGAGCGGAGCGACAACGCAATGCGTTCGGTTCGTTCCCAGCGAGGCGGGCAAGGTCGAGTTGAGCGTGACGGTTCACGATGTCCTCCACGACAACGACGCGTTCAGCTCGCCGATCCACGTGGAGGAGTGGCTCGCGAACCAGGGCGATCCCCACGATTCGAGCGTCAGCATGGAACTTTTCTTCTACGCCACTCAGGGCGCAACTCCAGAAGCCGAGATCTGTGGCGACGGCGTCGACAACGACTGTGACGGGCTCATCGACGACGGCTGCAGCTGCGCACCACCGCTCGTTTCGGTCTGCGAAACGTCCGTCGAGGTGGTCCTGATGCAGGATCTTTCGGGCTCGTTTAGTGACGACCTGAGCACCGTCTCTGCGCTCGCTCCCGATCTGGCTACCACCATCCTCGATGCCCATCCAGATAACCTACTGGGGGTCGCATCGTTCATCGACAAGCCGTTCTCACCGTTCGGGGGAAGTTCGGACTTCGTCTATCGTCTCGACTCCGCCCTCACTGATTCCGCCAGTGATTTCGTCGATACGATCTCGAGCCTCAGTGTGGGCTATGGAAACGACGGTCCGGAGGCTCAGTACGAGGCGCTCTTCCAGTTGGCCATGAACGCCAACGAAGTGGGCTTCAGTCCGGAGGCCCAGCACGTGGTCATGTTGATGACCGACGCCGACCCTCACGTGGCCGGGGATTGCTCGGTGCCCGGGTACTGTACCGCGGCGAACAATGGTGACGGCGTCGTCGATGCAACCGAGGACTACCCGACACTCACGCAGCTCACCGACGCTCTCGACTCAGCGCACATAACGCCCATCTTTGCCGTCTCTGGCGACTCCTTCGTGCGAGGCCCGTATGAATCGCTGGTTGCCAGCCTGGGTCGCGGTAGCGTGGTGGAGCTGACCAGTGACAGCTCGAACCTCATCGAAGCGCTGTTCTTGGGGCTCAGCGAACTCTGCCACTGCGAGTAGCGTGAGATTCGTGCGCGGGTCGTTGGTTCAACGCCAGCGGCCCGCGCCTCGGTATTGCCCTAAGAAAGGATTCAGTGGCTTCGTTGACGTTACGGAAGGATCGAGGGAGGCGCCAGCTTGCCGTCGCTCCGGTCGGGTGCGAAAGCGATGGGGACTTCGTTCGAGTCGGACGCGGTGTTGAAGCGCACGCAGACATGATACCAAACCCCGCGCGCGGGGAACGGGAGTCGCAGCACCCACTCCAGAGACGGCGCAACTCCCGCGAGGAGGCAAACCGGCGGAGGAGATCGACGGCGAGGGAGTCGGTGATGACGAAATGGTTTCGATGGTGTGCGCTGGGGATCGGCGCGATGGTGGCGGCGAGTAGTGGCTGCGGGAACCAGACCCAGGACGAGGACACGACTTGCTCCCACGGCAAAGAGTCCTGCGGCGGCCCTGATGGCGACGAGTGCGTGAATACCCAGACCAGCCCCAACCACTGCGGAGGCTGTGGAGAAGTCTGCGATTCCGATGACGTGTGCCACCAAGGCGAATGCCAGGCCGACTGTCCCTCCGCGTATGCTGATTGTAGCCGCAGCTGCGTCCTACTCGAGCGCGACATCGACCACTGTGGCGAGTGCGACAACCCCTGTGCGCCTGGCGAGGTTTGCTCGAAGGGTGTCTGTGCCCTGTCGTGCCAGGTCGGACTTGCCGAATGCGATGGCGTCTGCTCGAACCTGAACCGAGACCGCAACAACTGCGGCGAGTGCGGCAACAGCTGTTCCGAGGGCGAGGTGTGCGACGGCAACGGCACTTGCTCGTTGAACTGCCAGGATGGGCTCAACAACTGCGACGGTCTGTGCACCGACCTGCGTTCCGACCGCTTCAGCTGCGGCGAGTGCGGCAAGCTGTGCGACCCAGGCGAGGTGTGCAACGGCAACGGCACCTGCGCTGTCGAGTGCCAGAGTGAGCTCACCAAGTGCGGAGACACCTGCGCGAACTTGAGCCGAGATCCCGATCACTGCGGTGGCTGCAACAACCCGTGCGGTCCGGGCGAAGTGTGCGATGGCGAGGGCCTCTGCAAAACGAACTGTCAGGAAGGGCTCGACATTTGCGCGGGGCGGTGCGTCGAACTCGGCTCGGATCGCTTCAACTGCGGAGCGTGCGGGGAGATCTGCGAATCAGGGAGGGTCTGCTCGAACGGAGCCTGCGCCGTGGACTGCCAACAAGGCCTGACCAACTGCGACGGCCTCTGCGTAAACCTCGAGACCAGCCGCCAGCACTGCGGCGGCTGCGGTCGCACGTGCGGTGCTGGCGAGGTGTGTTCCCAGGGAGCCTGTGCCCTGTCGTGCCAGGACACGCTCGCCGAATGCGATGGCACTTGCGTGGACCTGGACATCGATATCGCCCACTGCGGGGACTGCGACGAGCGCTGCGACGGGGGGGTGTTCTGCATCGACGGCGAATGCGAGACCGAGTGCCAGAGCGGCCTCGCGGAGTGCGACGGTGTGTGCGTCAACCTGGACAGTGATCGCTTCAACTGTGGCGAGTGCGGGCGCCGGTGCGAGACAGGAATGGAGTGTATCGGGGGCGAGTGCGGGCCCTCCTGCAACGAGGGGTTCATCGCCTGTGGGGGAAGCTGCGTGAACCCGCAAACGGACTCGCGCTATTGCGGCGCCGACGGCTCCTGCACGGGGGACCACCGAGGTGTCGACTGTGCTGCGGGCTTCGCTTGTGTCAGCGGTGCGTGCCCGTTGTCGTGCCAGGAGGATCGATTGAACTGCAGCGGCGAGTGCGTCGACCCCCTTTCCGATCCGCGTTTCTGTAGCACGACCAACTCTTGCGGAACTCCGTGCGACCCGGGGCACGCCTGCGTCAACGGCGCCTGTGTGCTTTCCTGCCAGGTGGACCGCCTAAACTGTGACAGCGAGTGCGTCGACCCCCTTTCCGACCCGCGCTTCTGCGGGGCCGAGGAATCCTGCACGGAGGACCACCGGGGCGTGAAGTGTGCAGCAGGGCACGCCTGCGTCGATGGCGCCTGTGTGCTCTCCTGCCAGGAGAACCGGCTGAGCTGTAGCGGGGAATGCGTCAACCCCCTGACCGACTCGCGCTTCTGTGGCACCACCGACTCTTGCGGATCTCCGTGCGACCCGGGGCGCGCCTGCTTCGACGGCAACTGTGTGCTCTCCTGCCAGGAGAACCGCCTGAGCTGTGACGGCGAATGCGTCGACCCGCTGACTGACTCGCGCTTCTGCGGCGCCAGCGGCTCGTGTGAGGGCGATGACACGGGACACCACTGCACGGGAGGTTATGCTTGCGTCGGCGGCGAATGCGTCCTCTCCTGTCGGCAAGGCCACCTCGACTGCGATGGGGAGTGCATCGATCCGCTGACCGACCCCCGCTACTGCGGCGCCAGCGACGCTTGCACCGAGCACCGCGGGGTAGCCTGCGAAACAGGCGAGTCCTGCGTGGGAGGGCGGTGCGTGCCGGAGTGTCGCTCAGGGGAAACACTCTGCGGCGACCAGTGCGTCGATGTAGCGCAGGATCCCGAGCACTGCGGCGACTGCGACACGAGCTGTCAAGCTCCGCAGGCACGCGGGGCCTGCTCGAGTGGGGACTGCATCTGGTCGTGCGATGAGGGATACGTCGACTGCGACTTCGACACCAGCAATGGGTGCGAGGCGGAGCTCGCGAGCGACCACGCGAATTGTGGAGCCTGCGGGCACACTTGTCTGGGAAGCTCTTGTAGCGGGGGCGCGTGCACTGAAGTACAGCAGGTGTCCACGGGCTACTTCCACACCTGCGCGCTCGACGAATCGGGAATCGCGACCTGCTGGGGAAGTGACAGCGACGGCCAGGCGACCATTCCAGCGGCGTTCGGCCCGGCCACTCACATTGCCGCGGGCTACTTCCACACCTGCGCGCTCCATGAATCGGGGATCGTTACCTGCTGGGGATTGGAAAGCTACGTCCAAGCGGCACTCGGCCCGGTCACTCAGATTGCCGCGGGGTTCCTCCACACCTGCGCGCTCGACGAATTGGGAGTCGTCACCTGCTGGGGAGACGACGGCTCCGGACAGGCGACCGTGCCAGCGGCAACCGGTCCGATCGCGCAGATTGCCGCGGGCGGAGAGCACACCTGCGCGCTCGCCGAATTGGGAGTTGTTACCTGCTGGGGAGACGACGGCTACGGTCAGGCGACCGTCCCCGCGGCGCTCGGGCCGGTCACGCAAATTGCCGCGGGCTACGGCCACAGCTGCGCGCTCGACCAATGGGGAGCCGTCACCTGCTGGGGAGATAACGGCTACGGTCAGGCGACCGTCCCCGTGTGGCTCGGACCAGTCACGCAGATTGCCACGGGCTACGGCCACAGCTGCGCGCTCGACAAGATGGGAGCCATCACCTGCTGGGGCGACGACAACTACGGTCAATGCTCGGGCAATCCCTAATCCCACGAGCGTGGGCACCGACGCGCCAATGCCCGCAGACGGACTAACCAGACCCTATTCACTGCGCCAGTCGCTGCGTGCGCCCCCTGCGCCCGAGGCGCCTGCGCCGCCGGACAGCGGAAATCGTTCCCCTGGCGCGTCCCCCCCGGCGCCGCAAAGTGTTATACCCGCACCCATCGTGGAGCAGGTTCCTCTCGTGGAGGGTTCGCCAGGGCGAGTAATTGCGGGGCGCTACGAGTTGATCGAGCCGCTGGGGAAGGGCGGCATGGCAACGGTCTGGCGAGCGCTGGACACGCGGCTGGGGTCCAAGGTGGCCATCAAGCTGATCGCGAGCCAGATCGCGAACCGGCCCACGATCTTGGCGCGGTTCAAGCGCGAGGCGAAGGCGGCCGCGGCCCTGAACAGTCCCTACGTGGTGACCATCTTCGACTACGACGTCGATCAGGGGGTGCCGTTCATCGCCATGGAGTGCCTGCACGGCGAGAGCCTCGCCGATCGCCTGGAGCGCGAAGAACGGCTCAGCCCGGGCGACACGCTGGAGATCCTGACCCAGGTCGGGCGCGGGCTGACGAAAGCACACGCAGCTGGCGTCTTTCACCGCGATCTGAAGCCGGACAACATCTTCCTCTTGCACCCGGAGTGCGAGGGCGATCCGCTCCGCGCCAAGCTCCTCGATTTCGGCATCGCCAAGACCGAGAACGACGAGATCAGCAGCCGGACCGACAAGACCACCACGGGCATGTTTCTCGGCTCTCCGCGCTACGCCAGCCCCGAGCAAGCGCAGGACTCGGGAAACATCGATCTGCGCACCGACGTCTGGTCGTTCGGAGTCGTCGCCTTCGAGTGCATCGTCGGCCGGCCGCCGTTCGTCGGACGGACCACGGGCGACCTCCTGGTCAAGATCTGTGCTGGCTCGATCCCGGTTCCCTCGTCGCTCGCGCCCGTTCCGCTGGGCTTCGACGACTGGTTCGCGATGGCCTGCCGCCGCGAACGAGAGTACCGCTTCCAGAGCATCGCCGAGGCGGTGCAGGCCCTGGCCACCGTGGTGGGCGAACCGGGCCATTCGCTGGCGCCGCCCCCTTCGGGTGAAGCGACTACCGTGGCCGCGGAGCCCTCGCTCCTGCCAGCGCAGATGCTGACGGTTCGACCAAAGCGGCCTGCTGGTCGACCTCGAGTGATTCTCACCGTTGGCGTGGGCACCGTCATCCTCGTTGCGGGCGCCATCGCGTGGGTCACAGTCTCGGGAGCTGCGAGCGAGCCCAAAGCCGCATCGGCGTCAGCTGCGCACGTGGCGAACAGCACACCTTTGGTCGCGACCGTTGCTGCCACGCCCTCGAACTCCGCCGTGGCCCCAGTTCGCGATCCAGTACCCGCGGTGTCCGAGGCGAGCGCTAGCCCGGGGTCCCCGGGTTCGCCCAGACCCGCTTCGACGCCCGGAGCCGTGATACGTACGAAACCACCGTCGTTCCCCAACGCGACCCCGGCCCCCACACCATCCAGGTCGCCATCCACCACGCCCCCACTCGCTGCCGGTCGCGAAGCGACGGATGGTGGATACTTCGGCATCCATGGCAACGGAACGGGGCTACGCTAGTGTTGCCGATGCGCGTCGGGCTCTACCTGATGGCACTGTGCGCGACCGTGGTCGCCACGGGGAGCGTCCACGCTGCGCCCAGGTCCGGCGCCCGCCCCGCGCCCACCTCCGCGGAGGCAACCGCCGCCAGGGCTCTTGCAGAAGAAGGCAACAGGCTTTGGGACCAGGGTGACTACAAGGAAGCGCTCGATCGATTCCACCGTGCCTACGAGCTCACAGGGGCACCCATAGTGGGAGTGCGCGAGGCGGAGTGTCTGGAGGAGCTCGGGCGACTGGCAGAAGCGTCGGACCTCTACCAAGCAGTCATCCACACGCCGCTGGGGCCCAATCCACTCCCGGTGGAGACCCGCGCTGTCGAGATAGCGAAAGCGCGACAGGAGGCACTGAAGCAGCGGATCCCGTGGATCACCCTCGAGGTGAGCGGCGAGCAGGTGGAAGGCGCCACGCTGTATGACAACGAGGAGCCCGTCGCTCCCGAGCTCTGGAACGTGGAGCGACCGATCAATCCTGGGAAGCACGTGTTTCGACTCGAGAAGGGCGCGCGCGAGGCAGAAGCCGAGGTCGAGCTCGCCGAGGGCGAGCACCGGCAGGTGGTGTTACTGCTGCCAGGCCGTGATCCCGCGCCGCCACCTCCGCCATCGCCCGCGGGCGCCGCTCCTGCGCCAGAGCCGTCAGGAGAGAGCGGACAGTCCTGGAGCGCGGGCCCCGCGGACGAACCGCCGGGCACCGAGCCCTGCCGCCCGGACCACAAGGTCGCACGATACAGCGCCCTCGGCGTCGGCGTGGCCGGGCTCGCCGTCGGGGCAATCTCGGGAGGGATGGCGCTGGGGAAGGTCGTCGATCTGAATGAAGACTGCCAGAAGCGCAAGTGCGACCCCGAGCGGCAGAACGACGTGGACCAGTTGAACCAGCTCCGGAACGTTTCGACGGCAGGCTTCGTCGTGGGCGGCGTGGCCGCTGCGGCTTGGGTCGTGATGACCCCTCGGCTATTCAGCAAGCACCAGTTGCGCGCGGCGCGCGATGGGAAGACCTCGCGTACCACCGTACAGCCCTGGATTGGCCCCACCAGCGCCGGCGCCACCGTGAGGTTCTGATGCGGCGGCACGCCACGTGGATGCTCGCCGTCGTTCTGGGAGGCTGTGCGATCGGGCAGTACGAGACCGATCCCACGTGGGGCTATTTCGACGGAGAGCTCCCGGACGGCTGCAACCAGAAAGACGGCACAGCAGAACTGATCCCGGTTTCGGGCGGGTACTGCATCGACGCGACAGAGGTGACGCAAAAGGAATACTTGGACTGGTTCGACCCGGACAATCCACCCGACCGTTGCAGCGAACCGGACCCGGACGAAGAAGACTGCTGGAACCAAGCCGCCAAGTCTGACGACTTCCCCATGGTCTGCGTGGACTGGTGTGAGGCCGACGCCTACTGCCAGGCCCAGGGCAAGACCCTCTGCGGAACCCACGAGGGCGGTGCCGTGGCAGCGGAGGTCCTCGACGACCCGGCGGAGAGCCAGTGGTACAATGCCTGTAGCTCGGGGGGCCGCTTCGACTATCCCTCGGGCAGCGACTACCACTGGTCGTTCTGCAACGTGCTACTTGAGGATGGGCAGCCACCACCGCTGGCGAGCGTCCAAACACACGCCGCTTGCCATCCCCCGGGGTTGAGTGTCTACGACCTCGTCGGGAACGTGGCCGAGTGGGTGAACAGCTGCGATGGCGAACGCTGCTGGGTGCGCGGCGGAGCCGCCGGCGAGCGGGACGACGAGAGTAACTTGGCGAATCCCGAGGACGTCAAGTGCACGTACAAGCAGTTCCGGCTCAAACACTGGAGGCAAGACCGAACCGGATTTCGCTGCTGCCAGGTTCCATAGGTCTGCCGCCGGGCATTGGGTCTTCCATGCCAATGTCGCAGGCGCAGAGCGTGACGTGGCGACTGCTCCCACGGACGTCCGGCGCGGACAGTCACGGAGACCAGCGGCCGCGGCGGGTGCAACTTTCGGTGGGTGAGCTGGTAGGTCCGATCTTTGCTTTGGGACGTCGGGGGGTCGAACGGCGGCCTCTTGTTCACCGCGGAGGATTCCTCATGCTCACCGATCCATTCGATCGAACGTTCAGAACTCAGCTGCGGGCATGGGCCGCGCTCGGCCTCGTGTGGGCCATCGCGGCTTGTGGCGGCGAGGCGACCGAGGACGCGGCGGCGACGGGTGGGTCCGGTTTGTTCGACGCTCCTAGCCTGGGTGGCAGTGACCCGCCTTCCGGGAGCGGTGGCGTCAGCTCGAAGGACACTGGCGGTACGCCCGGGGATCCCACCGGAGGTCAGAATGGCGAAGCCCCCGTCGGAGGCACGACCAGCGCTGGCGCGCCCTCAGGTGGTTCCAGTGTGGAAGACCCCACGCCAACCGAGAACTGGTACTGCTGGACCCTGACCAACGGCATGTCGGGGTTCAACAGGTGCCACTGCACAACCGAACCACCGCCGGATGGTGCAGACCATGAAGAACGATGCGATAGCGCGTCCGACAACTCCGATTTCTCCGACTGCTGCTTCCGCTACGACGACGCTGGCGTGGATACGTGCGCTTGCTTCACGCTTCCCAGCGCGGCGAGCTATTGCGAGGAAGAGATAGCGGAGCTCGCAGAGACGTACCCGAGCGGGACCCGGACATCGATGTGCCCGCCAACGGGGCGCTAGGTGGGCGAGCACGCGCTCGGGAGTCCATTTGGCGATCACGCGCCCTCGCGATGGCGCCTCCGGCGGGCAATTTCCTCACCGTCCTTCAGTTCCTACGCCCACCCCGCGCAACCGCTCACGATCGCTCACCCTGCCGTCCCCCACACCGACTCCAAATCGCCGGATTCACACACGATCGCTCACGAGTGTTCACGTCTGCGCAGGCCTTCGGGCTGCCTTCGATTCCCGGCGCCTCCACCACGAAACCCCTGGTAACTCCAGGGGTTTCATGTTTCGGCATTCGGGGAGGTCCCTGAGTCAACTCCCTGACTTTGGGGCGGTCGGGGCGTCGAGCGTAGGGGTCAGGTGGCGCCAGGTGTGGTGCCCGGGGCCACCCACGGCCGCGCTTCACCTTCTCTGCTAGCCTTCACCCCTGGGAGACTGATG
>JBNLDK010000006.1:0-11431 GCA_050304295.1 Polyangiaceae bacterium | reverse complement strand
CCAGCCGCAGCCCTGCCATGCGCACCAGCAGGAGGAGCAGACGGACGATGGCTAGCAGGACATCCACCCGATGCTCGAGGCGGAGTACGCGAATGCGCAACTCGTCGGCATCGTCGTCGAGAACGTCGGCCGTGACCACTGGTCGCGATCCCCGTCGCAGCCAGCTCTTTGCCGTCGCGTTCGGCACGCCGAGACGCTCGGCCAGGTCGAGGTCGCGAGTTTGGCAGACGAGATCACGCAAGCGATGGTCGTAGGCGTTTCGCTCGGAAGGCATCGCGCAGGCATCGCTCACGCCGGGACCTCGGAGAACCTTGCATCGTTGGCAGAAACCTGAACAATCTCAAGACGGTTGCAGTTGCGTCGCCGGAGGCGCGTGAGGTCCTGATCTGGAGCAGGTCACACTTGCGCCGATGAGAGGCGCTGCCGCCTGACGTGACGACCATCGACATCATCCGCGCGTCAGTAGTCCACAGGAAGACAGCCGTATGCCACCTCATCGGTGGTTGGTGCTCCGCAGGTTCCGTCTGCGGTAGCTTCGTAGATGGTTTCGGAAGCGAAGATGAAATACAGCGCGCCAAAGTAGTCCTTCCGCACGATGACCTGACCCTCGAAGCAGCGATACCGATTCGGATCATCTTGGCGGGCCTGCTCGACCCAACCGCTCATCGCGACCTGATCTCCGTCGGCGACGCCTGCGGTGTATTGCAACCGGACGATGTCCCCGGCAATAGACTCCTGCACGACTACCTCATCGCCGGCTTCCATCTCCAGGGAGCCATCGACGACTCGGCCATCGAGGTGCGCTCTGTACCCGTCCTCCGCGAATCTGACCCACACGTCCATATCGAGAGTCGCGCAGCCTTCCTCGGCGTCAGTCAGCAACTCGTCGAGCGTCGAGGTTCCTGCGCCCGTTCCGCCCGTTCCGGGTGCCGCGCCAGTACTGCCTCCGGAGCCATCCGTGCCTCCAGAAGCCGCGCCACCGCTGGATGTTCCACCGGTGGTCACATCGCCATCATCGTTCCCGCCCGTTTCGCCGTCCCCCCCGCACGCGACGAGCAGCAAGCTGATCGAGGCAGCAACGAAAGCAGAATGGCCGAGGGCGACAGTACGCAAGAACATGAGGGGAGATTAACTCTGACGTGTGTTGAAGCAAGCTTCCTCAAACGTCACTGGGCATCAGTCAGACTCACTCAAACAAGTGACTACGGTCTGCTGTCCGTTTTCTCAATGACCAGGAATCAGACCCGTGGGCCTGGCTTTGCAGGCCCACGATTTTCGAGCGGGATTGGTTTCACTCGCTCGCTGTCGTCACATTCGACGACTCGAGCGCTATTCGACAATGATGCAGGCGTTGCGGTTGAGCGTCCCATCTTCGAGCCGCGGAAGGCAGACAGGGTTTCCACTCGTATAATTCGTGCCACAGCCGTAGCCTGGAGCGCAGTCGTTGGAGGTCACGCACCCTGTACAGCGACCCGACCTACAGTGACCAGTGTAGCAAATGCCGCCGTAGGTCTCGTCCTGGCTAGAGGCGACGACCGATCCGCAGCGCACGGCGCGACTGATGGCGGTGCACGGCCTGGGCCCGCAACCCCAGCGCCACCAGTGCTCGCGTGGCCTACCCAACGAGCCTTCGGCTCGTCGGGGCCCGAGGCACCGCTCCTCGATGTCCGACGTTCCGCCCTGCGTGCGGAACGGGCGCTGGGTCCCGCCGCCGGCTGCAAACCGCGCGATGCCCGTGCCCGGCCAGTTGCGGTTGCCGTTCGGGGGATGAGTGCCGCCGATGGCCGCGCCAGGGCAGGTTGCGCGCCGAGGTCGTGGTCAGGCCCGAGCAGCGCGCGAACCAGCGGGCCGGGGCCTCGTCGGGGGCGGGTGGGGGGAGGTTCAGGGGCGGGGAGGCTCGCCAGCGCGAGCGACGCGGGCGTTCAGGTTGCCGGTTTTCACGGGTTCGATCTTCCTAGGCGCCGGCCCGCTTCACTTGGGCTTGCGTAGCTCCTCCTGAAGCTCGGCGTAGCGCTTGCTGCACCGGTCGCGCTCCTCCCCCTCGAGCAGCGCGCAGAGCTCGGGCGACGCTTCGGCTGGGAACAGCGCGCGGGCGCAGCCCTTTCGCAGCTTGGGTTCGAGGCCGAGGCAAGCGGAGCCATCGCCGAGGCGAACGGCCACAGCCTGGATGCACTGTCCAGCGGCGAGTGGGTCGGCCATCTTGCTGCAAGGCTCCCGCGTGACGTGCTTGTCCGCTATTCGCCTCAGGCAGGCGTCCCGGTTGCCAGGATCGGGAATGGCGAGACACTCCGCATCGGAGACGTAGTCCCTCGTCGCCAGGCGGTAGCATTGGTCCTTGTACTTCCCAGCCTGCTCACACAGCCTGACGTCCCGCAGGCCTGCCTTCTGGAAGCAAAGGTCCCGCAGGCCCTCGCTCAAGGCTCCGCAAGTCGCGTGAGGCTTGTCGTGGAGCGCGCCCGCGTTGGCAACGCAAATATCCCGACTGCGCTGATCCTTGATCTTGTTGCAGGTCGCCACGTCGCCGTCGAACGCCTTGTCGTAGCACTCGTCGCGGCGCCCAGCGTCATCGACCCCCGCGCACGCCTCGGGGTTGCGCGCATCAATGGCGAGGCTCACCCGGCACGACTGGCGGTGTTCAGGGGCCTCGTGAGCTTCGCAGTCCCTCGCCTGCATCGTCTTCTTGGCGATCTGGTCGATGCACTGCTTGCGCGTCCGCGCTTCGTCGAGTTTGCTGCACCCGCTGGCGTTGAGCGTCTTCTGGGCCAACTCGAGGTGGCAGGAGCCTCGCTGCTTGGCGTCGTGCATGCGGCCGCAGAGAGATGCGTCCAGAACGTCGATCGCTGCCGACGCGTAGCAGTCGTCACGCGTGCTCCGTTTCACCTCCAGACAGGGGTCCGACGGTTCGGGGGGCTCGGCCAAGGGCTGGGTACACGAGACCGCTGCGAGGAGGCAGCCGAGCAGCCAAGCGCAGCGGGTCACGGCTCGACCCTCTTCTTGCACCGCGCTCGCTCCCAGCGGGAGAGATGGAGCTGGCACAGCGCCGGGTCCTTGACGTGGGCAGATAGTTCGGAAACGCACCATGCTGCGGCGTCGCCGGTGAGCGACCCACAGAGGGTCGCATCCTTCAGTTCCTTCGCGACTCCGAGTCGACACTCAACGGCCAGAATCGGCTCGGCGATCTTTTCGCAGACCTTCACGTCACTGGTCCAACGAGCAACGTTCTGGTGGCACGCGGTAACGAGCGTAGCGTGCCCAAGCTTCTCGCATTGCCACGGGGGCACGTTCTTGATGACGGCCCGCTGGAGGCAATGGTGGCGCCCAAACGGGCTGGGCTGCGGCTCGAGGTGCTCGCAAGCCGCGGGGTCTCGGTGGGAAACTTTGAGCCAGCAGTCCTTCCGCATCGTTGCGTTGGTGACGTGCTCGCACCCATCCTTGAGTTGGAGGTGGCAGCGGTCGCGCAGGTAGGGCGTCTTGACCTGGCTGCAGATGTCTTTCGTGCGCCGCAGCTTGTGATGTACCAAGCACGAGTCACGCAGGTGCTGCACCTTGATCAGCTCGCAGTGCTTGGGATTGCCCGTCTGTGCGGCGACGCTGGTGGCACACTCAGCCTTTGCGCCCGGCGCCTCGATGAGCTCGCACGTCTCCGACTCGTTCCGGGCGGTAGCGATCGCTGCGAGACAGTCGTACCGCGTGTGAGGGAGGGCAATCTCCTCGCAGGTGCCCGGGTCCAGGGGCTTCTTCGCGACGCGCCGGAGGCAGGTATCGCGACCGCCATCCCAACCGATGTCGGCGCACACGGACGGATCCCCCAGGCGATGGGCGGTCGCCGCCAAGCACTCATTGCGGCGGGTTCCGTCGAACAGCTGGAGGCACGATGCGTGGTCCTTCTCAACGTCGTCGCGACCCAGTTCGCGCCTGGCACAGGCGCCCTTGACCTTCTGGGCCAGGCGGTCGCAGGCCCCGTCGTCGTCGATGTCGTTTTCCCAGCAGATCTCCTCCACCTCCGTGGCGGAGCGGATCCCCGTACAGAACATGCCTGCCTGTGCCGTGCTCCCTCGCATGCACCGCATCGTGAAGGCTTCCGCCTCGCGCAGGCAGCTGCCGCGTCTGAAGCCGCGCTCGGGACAATCGCGCGTTTGGGCAAGTCCGAGGTCGAAGCAGTCGTACCAGCCGAGCGCGTCCGCCTCGTCACCTGCTGCTTCGCCATCGAAGCCAGCCGCACCGGATACCCCGACCAAGCCGATGGTGACGTATCCGGCAACCGGTCCGCAGGCCAACAGGGACACAGCAACGATGGTCGGTGCAACGAGCCAGCTGGGCAGCCGCGGCTTCGGCGAGGGCGCCTCGCCCTCGCCACCGGGCTTCACGGCTCCGGTGGCGAAGGCCTCCGCCGACTCGCGGCGGGCGTACACGGGCAGCCCGATGACGGCAAGCGCGATGCCGAGGGGCACGAGCATCGTGCCCGCGGTGCCGAGAACGCCGACGGACAGTGCCACGATTCCCAACGCTCGGCCTCGACCCCCGCGATTCAGGAGGCCAGCCGCAACGTGCAGTCCACCAGCCGCCAGAGCGCCCAGCCCGGCGAAGCCAACGCCGACCAGCAAGGTGGGGTCCTCGATGCCGCGCGCGACGAGCACGAGTCCGACGATCGCCGCCCCCAGCTCCAGCATCCCGACCACCACCATGGTTGTGGCGACCCAGCGAATCCACCGGCCCATCCTGCAGTTGATTGTCGGTGCATCGTAGATGCCGGTCAAGTGCAGGTGCGCCAATCGGATGAGTCACGCGTTGTGATGCGCGGCTCCGCGCAGTAGGATCGACAAAGCGTGAATGCAGGGGAATCCATGCCGCAGAGCGGGGCGAATGGACGGCCGCCGCGACCTGAGTCTGCGGACGAGCGAGCCGCTTCCGGCGGCAAGCCGAGATTGGTCCCCCTGGAGCGCCGCCTCTTGGCTCGCGCGCTGGACGTTTCCGCGCTGGTCGCCATCGCCGCCGTTGGCTCGGTGCCATCGTTGTTGGCGATCGCCAGTGGCGCCGTTGACGACTGGTTGGCGCCGCTAACGGCGGCGCTTCCCGCGTCCGGCGTTCTCGCGGTGGCGATCTACCAGTCCTACCTGATGGCGACGTCCGGGCAGACCGTCGGCAAGTTGCTTGTCGGCATCGTGGTCGTCATGCCGGACGGCTCGCTTCCCGGGTTCGTCGAGGGTGTCCTGCTGCGCAGCTGGGTGTTCGTCGTTTCATCGATCGTCCTGCCGTTCATTCCCCTGGTGGACGCGCTGGTGATCTTCGGCCGCGAGCGGCGTTGCCTGCACGACTACCTGGCCGGCACCGTGGTCATCGACGTCGAGGGCTACGCTCCTCGCGAGGTGGGAGGCCGAGCTTCCAACCGAGACGCCATGCCACGCCAGGACCCAGCAACGCCTCGAGGGGATGTCGCCGCAGCGACGAGCGCACCTGGTGCGATCGAGACAACCGACGCGACCGATTCGTGCAACGAGCCGTCGACGCCGCCAGCAGCGGTAGCGCCTGCGCCCCAACCCACCGCGGACGAGCCGGGCGAGCTGCTCAACGGGCGCTACAGGATGCTCGAGGAGCTGGGTCGCGGCGGGTTCGGTACGACGTGGTTGGCCGCGGACCAAGAGCGAGGGAGCAACGTGGCCATCAAGCAGCTCTGCCTCTGGCGTCAGCTCGATTGGAAGGCCCTCGAGCTGTTCGAGCGCGAAGCCAGAACGCTGCGTCGGCTCGATCACCCGGCAATCCCGCTCTACGTCGACTACTTCGAGGCAACCCATGAGGGCGCCCCCGCCTTCTTCCTCGTCCAGGAGCTGGCGGACGGCAAGTCGCTGGCCGCCTGGGTCGACGATGGGTGGCGCCCGCGCGAGTCGGAGGTGAAGGCCATCGCGCGCGACCTGCTCGCGGTGCTCGAGTACCTCCACGACCTTGCACCCAGTGTCGTGCACCGCGACATCAAGCCAGAGAACGTCATCCGCAGCAGTTCGGGCCGCCTCGCACTGATCGACTTTGGATCCGTGCGCGACGTCGCGCACAGCACGCAGGCGCACGGCAGCACGATTGCCGGAACGTTTGGCTACATGGCCCCCGAGCAATTCCGAGGCCACGCCGTGCCGGCTACCGATCTGTACGGCCTCGGCGCGACGCTGCTTCACCTCGTCACCGGCAAGAGCCCGGTGGAGCTGCCCGAGAAGGGCGGCCGAGTGGACGTAGCCCGCGCTGCCCGGGGCAGCCCGGGCTTCAAGCGCTGGCTGACGAGGATGACCGCAGCCGCGCCGGAGGAGCGCTTCCCTAGCGCAGCGGCGGCCCGGCGGGCGCTCGACTGGTCTGGACTCCCCAGGGTCGGCCCCGCGGTGAGGATACCTATCCTCCTGATCGTCGGGGTGGCCGTGATGTACTTCCACGGCGATGACGCCAGAAAGCTCTACGAGCAGGTGATGTACGTTGACGATCGGGCGCAACAAGTCCCAGCGCCAGCACCCCAAGCTCCGGCCTCGCTGGTCGAGCGTGAGATGGCGATACGGACGGGCCAGATTGCCGTTGCAGCGCGGGCCCACTACCTCGATTCGGCATCGTCCGCCTTGGTCCTCGATCTGGGAGAGCGAGTGTCCCCAGTGTACGTGCTGCCGCCAACCTCACCCAAGGTGCCGCGCCGGATCGCCCAGGTCAGTCACCGCTCCTACCAGAGCCAGCCGGACGATTGGAGCGGCAGCTGGCAGGGCATGAGTTACGAAGTCATGGACCGGCTCCGGGCGCAGTATCAGTGGGTTCGGGAAAGCGACAACGTCGGCGCCGCCGTCGCGCACGCGGACCTCGATGGCGACGGTCGCGCGGACCTCCGGATGAGGGTCGTGGTTGCCTGCCGCGTCCGTTCGGAACGTCCGTGGTGTGAGTTTCGAGGCCCCACCCTCGACCGGGGAGACTTCGGCAAGTAGGCGAGCGGAACGGGTGCCGACTACCTTCCGCGAACGTCCCGATAGCACCTCCGGCGCCGCTCCGGATTCCGAATCTTCCTGCAGTAGCGCTGGTCGTCGGACCGTTTGGCCTTCGTGCGGTAGCAGAAGTCGCGCCGGATCTCGTTGTCCATCGAAGCGCAGTCATCCCGGGTGTCTCGTCGGGCGGCACCCTCATCTGACGCCCCGGCGCCCGCCAACACAGCGACGATGCCCAGCAGCATCGAGAAAGCGATGGGAGCGACGATGCCGGAGAGGGCGCCACCGGCGGCGACCGCGGGGAACAGCCAGGGCTGCTTGCTGGCGTCCAGCCGCTCGCGACCACGAACATCGTTGGCCGTGAATGCGGCCTTCGTCGATTCCTGGAACAAGATGGTGAGGGCCCAGATGCCAAACGGGATCCCGACGACAAGGAACGGGCTGACGAATGGAACGACGGCGATCACCGCCGCTGCTGCCGCCAAGGGATGACGCCGCTGGCGGTAGATGTTCCAGGCACCGTAGACCGAGAACACCTGCGCCGCGAGGATGCAGAAGTCCGCAAACAGCGCTAGCAGCATGCCGAGGAAGTACCCGGGCTGTTGCGCCTCGGAGGCGCCCTCGAGCCCCGGGTCCAGGAGCATGCTGAAGAATCCGCCCAACGTCATGAACGCGGTAAGGGGAACGGCTGCCGAGAACAGGAACATCAGGCTTAGACCTGCGATCGCGAAGTGGCGCTCCTCCCGGCTCATCGTCGCCCCGAAGATGGCGGGCCTGGGCTTCGACCCGAGCTGATCATGGTCGGCGGCAACCCCCATGCTCGCCGCGACCGAGGGCGGGGGCGGCGCTTCCTGGGGCACCTCGAGATCGGGAATGAGGTCCGGAATCGGTCCAGCCGGTGCCGGAGCCCGCTGTTCGGGCGCCAGTTGCTCGGGCGCCCGCTGCTCGGGCGCCCGCTGCTCCGGCACTGGTTGCTCAGGCACCTGTTCCCCAGTGGCCTGCTGCTCAGCGGACTCCCGCTTCGCAGCCTCCCACTCGCGTCGCTTTCCCGCCGCCGCCTGGAGAACCTCCTGGACTGTGCAACCGCTTTCCCCCCATGCGAAGGCCATAACCCCCTCGTCGGAGAGGTAGACCACGAGGCCCGCGGCACACAGGACGAGCGCCGTAGGCAGGCACAGCAGCCCCGGGGCCGTGAGCACGCCGGCAACCATCGCCGCGATGCCGATGCCACGGCCGGTGAACTGCCGGTTGCTCCGACCTGCAGCCAGTCGGAAAAAGCCGACTGCTATGGAAAGCGTTGCCACTACCAGGGGCGCGACCAGCCAACTCGTGGACCCCTCGAGTGACTCGATGGCCTGGGTGCTTCGCCAGACCACGTAGGCAACGAGCAGTGCACCGTACGCCACCTCCAGCAGCCCCTGGACGATCATGCAGGTTCCAATGACGCGGATCGAACGCACCATCCCACCGGGGGGCGCGCCAACCATCGTTCGCGGAACGATGGATGCCACCGCTTGCACCGCGGCGCTGGCCGCCGCCGCCGGAGCCAGCGAAGCGGTGGGCTTCGCCGTCGAGGGCGCCGTGGCTGGCGGCCCCTCCTGAGCGAGTCGCCTGCCGCGCGCCCCCGCCGCTCCGACGGCGATGAAGCCGCGGACCAGTGCAATGATGAAGAGGACGCGCATGAACAGCCCGGTCACGACGCCAAGCGCGCCGGAAGCCAGCAGGACCACCATGTACAGCCCGTCGAGGGTGAGCAGGGCGATGCCGATCCCTAGCGCGATCTGGGAGCGCAGCAGGTGGACGACCACGGCGAGGACGCCAAAGACGAGTCCGATGACCGCGGTGCCGATCCCGAAGCCCATCTGCGACAAGAACTCGACGCCGCCAGCAGCGGCCAGGCCAGCAAGCAGGTTTGCGCCGGCGACGAAGTACATCACGCCGATCGCCGTCCGGATGTGCTCGTTCGAGGGCTCCGCGCCGGACGAGTCGCCGACGGGAGCCGAGTCCGGAAGCGGCACGCCGTCGAGCTTGACCACCAGCTCGAAACCCGATCGCGCCTTCTCGAGCTGCACCTTCAAGCGCTTCCCTTCCGGCGTCCGGAAGTTGCAACCCTGCATCAGGTCGCTAGCATGGACCCTGCTCCCAAGCGCCTTGCGGTCGAGCTTGACCTGGACGTTCTTCCAACCGGCGTCCCACGTCAGCTCCAAGCGCTGGGGCCCCCCGGGCTCAAGTGCGTATGTCCTGCTCGGCATGCTCTCCCCCGACCCGCGCAGTCACCCTATGGCACCTTTCTACACTGCGAGAGCGCCGCGATCCATTGGATTGCGGCGGGCCAAGGTCGCAAGACCATTCGCGGTGGAACTGCGCGAACTCGGACCACGTAACTGTGGCATCGGTTGGCGACACGCGGGCCAGTGGCGGCCAGCAACCGGGGTTCCTGCATTCGCATTCGAGCAGAACCGTCTTCCGGAGATTCGGGTTGTCCACTTCCAGTTGGAACGTCTCCTCAACGAGCCCGAAGGCGACCCCAGCCGACTGGCTCGGTGGCGGGTCGGGTCAATCGTGGCCAGCGTCGGGGGACCGCGTGGCGGGTCGAGGATCCCTGGTGCCGAGCCACTGGGATCGCGCCAACTGTAGGCCAAGGCGCCATAGGCGATCGGGCCCCACGCCCAGAAAAGCGTCCTGGTCACCGCTTCCGGAACCGCGTCGCTGAGCAGGGATACCGACGGGAAACGCACAGCGCGGCGACGATCACCGACGTGTCAAACGCTGCCTTCACGCCCGCCTGCGATGAGCTCGTCCGTTCGCTCGGAGCGAAGGTCGTCGACGGTCGGCCAGGCCTCACCCGGGATCGGTGTGCCGCTGTGAAGCAACAGGCCGTTGCGCTCGACGAGCGCATCGCCGTCGCTCAGTGCGTCGCTGAGAATGCGGCGCGCTGCTTCCGGAACGGAAACGCCGAGCTGTTTCGCGTAGCCGTCGAGCCGGTCGAGAAGCTCTCGCGGGATGTCATCTACGACGAGCTGACCCATGTCCGCAGTCTGCCGCAGATCGACGGCAGCAGCCAACCGCTCAGCCCGAGCCCCCTGTCCTCTGCTGTCGATGGCCACGCGCAACGACCCTGACCGCGAGGTCCACCAGTCGCGCCCCGGCGAACCGCCCGCCGTCGAGCACCGCCAACGCCGCCGCCCCCATCGCGAGCGACTCGACGTAGTCCCGCGCGAACCGCTCCGCGCGCTCGCGCGGCACCGCCTCGCCGCGCGCCGCCAACTCGAGCAGCGCCCGCGCCTCCGCGCGCAGCGCCTCGTCCCCATGGGGCAATGCCCCAGAACCGGTGCGCTCGGGGAAGCGCTGCCGATGGCCGCGCCAGGGCAGGGGGACCGGGGGACCCAGCGCCCGCGCACGCAGAGCGTGGGCGTCGTGACGTGAGGAGCACGACCCCGGGCGGAGGCAGGTTGGGCGGGTCGTGCGGCAGAAGGTGGCGCTGGGGTGCGCGCAGGGGTCGGTGTTCAGCCTCGAGTAGCCTGCGAACCAGCGGACCGGGGCCTTGTCGGGGGCGGGTGGGGGAGGTTCAGGGGCGGGGAGGGCTGCCGGCGCGCACGACGCGAGCGCCCAGGTTGCCGATTTCTGCCGGTTCGATTTTCCTAGGCGCCCCATCGAGAGTACGCTTCATCCGTGGCGATGCAGTCCGACAACCCGATCACGATGGCCCGGGTCGACGACCTCGACCTCGACGATCCGAAGGACGCTGCCGAGTGGGACCGCAGGCTCGCGGCGCTGGCGAAGGAACGTCTCGAACAGGCTCGAGCTCGCCTCGAGAAGATGGGGGTCATCGACGAGACGGGCGCCATCGTGTCGGACGAGGAACCTGCCGAGATGAATCCGGCGCGCGAAACCTCGGTGGAGACCGGATAGCAGAGTGGAGATCGACCCGGTCATGATCGTCGTGGCCGGACCTCCTGGGAGCGGCAAGACCACGTGCTTCCCGGTGGCCCGGTTTGGCATCGACTCGTTCAGCATCGACGACCGGTGCGCCGAGATCGTCGGTAGCTACTAGGCGATACCCCGCGTCGTGAGAATGGCGGTTGCCAACCAGTGCCGTAGGTTCATCGACGATCACATCGCAGCCCGACGGAGTTTCGCGGTCGAGACGACGCTCCGCACGATCGCAGCCATCGAACAGGCTGCTCGAGCGAACGAGGCAGGCTTCAACACCCGGCTGCTCTTCGTGGCGACGGATTCGGCCGACATCTCCGTGCGGCGCATTCGCCAGCGTGCGCAGGGCGG
This sequence comes from Polyangiaceae bacterium, assembly GCA_050304295.1. GTDB lineage: Bacteria > Myxococcota_A > Polyangia > Polyangiales > Polyangiaceae > JAFGBI01. Next base: position 203 of record JBNLDK010000006.1, on the reverse strand, counting down.
AGGGCACGGAGCTTCGGAAGGCCAGATTCGATCGACCTACGCTGCGAGCCTCGAGAATCTCTCCGAGGCGGTGCGCACGTTCAGAGTTTGCCAGCTCCACGATGCGACAGCCGAGTGGCAGCCTGTCCGGCGAGTTGCGACCATTCACACGGGGCACGTCGAGCACTACCCGCCCGTTCCGGACTGGCTTTCGCGCTCGCTTC
>JBNLDK010000005.1:0-18723 GCA_050304295.1 Polyangiaceae bacterium | reverse complement strand
CGACTAGATCTGGGTACCTCCGCTGCTCGCTCAACTGAAGGTTGACCAAGGCACCCTCTCTCCGGGCCACTAGAACCGTTCGCGTTCGTCGTGCTTGAAAGCTCGAGACGACGAGTTGGCTCCCGCGGGCGGCGCGACTGGTGGCAAGTTGTCATGATGGCGGTCGTGCATGGCCTGCGCTTCCCCTCTGGATTCTCGTGGGTGGTCTCCTCGCATCGGGCCGGCACAAGCGTCGTATCCTCGACGCAGGCAACGGCGGCCTTTCGGGCCAACAACCGGGCGAGCCGGCAAGCGTGCTCGACCGCGACACCGGAGACCACGAGGTATGCCTGGCCCGCCAGGTATGTTTACAGCTGCCTGGCCCTCCGAACATGGGAAACGGAGCAATCCTGCGAGGGGCGTGTGTGCGGACGACAACTGCGATGGCATCGACGGGGAAGCGGACAACGGGGTGTTCGTGGCGAAGTGGGGTGACGACACCAACCCCGGGTCGCGCGAAGAGCCCGTGCAGAGCATTCAGCGGGGCATCGAGCTGGCGGCGATCAGTGCGCTCCGCGACGTCTACGTGGCGGAGGGGGTGTACGCCGAGTCGGTCCTGCTGGCGGATGGCGTCGGCGTGTACGGCGGGTATGGCCCGCGCTTCGCCGTGCGCGATCCGGACGTGCACGAGTCCTGGGTGCAGGGACAGATGTCGAACCCGGCCCTGCCTGGCGCAGTCAACTGCATCGGGATCAGCGGTGGAGCGCCGGCGAGCACCGCGGTCGACGGATTCGTGATTCAGGGCAGCCACGAGATCGCGTCGGAAGCGACGTCCTACGCGGTGTACTCCTTCGATTGTGACGACACCCTGCAGATCCAGGGCAACCGCGTGATCGACGGCGCTGGCGGCGACAGTGCCTCGGGGAGATCTCCGGGAAGGAGTGGCACGGACGGCCTCCGCGGAGGGGACGGATTGGACGCGGTGGATAATGGCCGCGGCGTTGCGAGACTCGGAGGGGACAAGGGCTCCCGGAGTGGCAAACGGGGACAGCCGGCGGTCAGTCAGCGCCAATCGGCCGGGACGGCGCGGGACAGAATGGAGGCGAGGCGGACGGCCAGACCCCGGTCTTCATGTTCCACGCGTGCGGGGCGTTGTCGACGTCCCCTCGTCGACAAGCTGCCGAATCAAGAAACCGAGACCGGCGCCCAGCAACGTTGTCATCGCCGCGATCGGCACCAACGCGACAGGTTGGTTCCAGCCGATGAGAATGGCGCGGGAGCGAGAACAAGGAACGCCGTGAGTATCCCCTGCACGGCGGACGGAATGGAAAGCTTCACCAGCGCGACAAGAATCCGACCACCAGCCACATGGTGAATGCGGACAGATTGGCATCCCAAGTGAGACCCTGCGCGACCATTGGGATGACGTCCAGAATGCCAGCGATGGCGCCGCATCCCAGGCCGATCCCCGCTCTCGGCATGTTCGTCATGGGTGTCATTGCGGCAAGGATATGTCTCCCTTCCAACGGACATCAACCACAGCGCCGCACGACCAGACCCGACCACCCGCACCCCAGTCTCCCCGCCCCTCGGGCGTTCCACCTGCCGCTCCCGCTGACAAGCCAACGCCACCGCCCAGAACTTCCGGCGTGGCCCTTCGCGTGCCCGCGAGGTTCACTCCGATGCCGCTCCGGTTGATGGGTTGATGGAGAGGCGCGACGGGTAGCACCTCGAGCAGACGCCGGAGCTCGGACACCTCACTCTCACCGAGGAGCTGAGGGGGGGCGGATGATTTGGTTCCGGAGTCGCCACGAAGCCAGGTGACCATCGAGCAGTGACGCCAGCACCACAACGACGTCCGCCCCCCACTCGAGCTCGGCTACCTCACACCCACGGAGTTTCGACGCAGACAACGACCCCCGACCCGCGCGGCCAAGCGCAGCAGTTCGCAAGTTCGTTCCGGGTTTCTTCCGGCCCGATACTGGGGTGGAGGTCCGGCGGAAACCCGGAGACGCACCCGTCCGAACTGGGCACCCGATCACATTGGGTACGACAACCCGGAACGAATTCCGGGTTGTCGTACTAGGAGAGGATGTCCTCAAGTTTCGAGTGCTCCAAAGGAACCAGGCACGTCAATGCTTGGGGGGTGGGGACGGAACTTTGCTTCCTCAGGTTTTCGGCCCGGAGCGATAGAGCAGTGGAAGAATTGACCATGGACTGACCAACGGTACTGCTGATACCCGTCGCTCTCGCCGCCAGTGAACGGGCGGGAAGGAGTAGCGATGAGTGGGCAAAGAATGGCTGGGATCCGTTGCGCAGGCGAGTTGGTGCGATCTGGGGCGGCTCGACCGCTGCGGGGTCGCCCGCTGCTCACGGGAGTGGCCTGGTCGATGGCGCTGGCGCTGGTCTCCGTGGGCTGCAGCCAGGGTGACGACATCTTGCCGCGCTGGAACGCCGACACCGATGGCATCACCCGACTCCAGCTGGAGCTCGACCTGCCCCCTTGCGCCGGGAACCGCGTCAACGACGTCTACTACGTGCTCGACACCGAGCAGTTCTACTTCTGCGATGGGGACGAGTACCGGCAGATCGAGCTGGCCGGGCTGGACGGCGCAGACGGGGTCAGCTGGCTGGTCACCGTCAGCGCCGATCCCGCTGAATGCCCCAACGGAGGCTCGGCGGTCGAGGCGGGCCCGGACGCGGACGGCGACGGCGTGATGGATTCCGTCACTTCATCGGCCGCCGTGTGCAATGGAGAGCCGGGTCCGCAGGGGGAACAAGGCATCCCTGGCGAGCCCGGAGCAGCCGGACTGCCTGGCGAAGACGGCAGCTCATGCAGCGTGACCGACAACGGCGACGGCACCAAGACGATCTCGTGCGAGGACGGCACCACCGCTACTGTCAGCGATGGCGCCGAAGGTGACCAGGGCGCAGCCGGCAGCTCGTGCAGCGTGACCGACAACGGCGACGGCGCCAAGACGATCACCTGCGACGACGGCACGACTGCTATCGTCAGTGATGGCCAGGATGGGGCCAGCGGCGAACAGGGAGAGAACGGTACCTCGTGTTCCGTCGCCACCGGTTCCGACGGAACGGTCACGATCACATGCGACGACGGCACTAGCGCTGTCGTCGCGGCAGGTGGAGGACCCGCAAACGGCTCACTCTTTATCGCCAACGTGGTGGAACCTCCTGGCGCGAACTGCAGCTACGGTGGGAACGCGATCCACGTGGGCTACGACCAGGACGGCAGCGGTGTGCTGGAGGCCGAGGAAGTCATCAGCAGCACATTCCAGTGCGATGGGCCGCTCACGTGCGAAGGCGATTTCTCGATCCAGAGCGATGCGGAGGCGGAGGAGTTCGCCCTTCTCGACTGTACGAGCATTGCAGGCAACCTGGAGGTGAGCGGCAGTGTCGCTTCGCTTTCGCCGCTGGCTCGCTTGATGGAGATCACCGGAACCCTGGAGGTACACTCAAGCACCGCCTTGGTGGACCTGAGTGGACTCGAGAACCTCGCGAGCGTCGGCGGGGACGTGATCATCGATGGGAACGACGTGCTGACGACGCTGGAGGGTGTTGGAAGCATGGCTTCTGCCGGGAGCATCTCGATCTCTCTGAACCCGAAGCTGGTCAGCCTGGCGGGGCTGGAAGGCACTACCGACCTGGGTGGGCTGACGATCGAAAACAACGGAGCGCTCACCAGCTTGACAGGTCTGGATGGCATGACCGCCGTGGGTAGCCTGACGATTCTGAACAACGGCGCGCTCACTGGCTTGACAGGTCTGGATGGCGTGGCCGCCGTGAACGGTTCGCTGCGCATCGAGGAAAACGATGCGCTCACCACCTTGACGGGACTGAACGGCATTACCACCGTGGGTGGCCTGACAATTCACGACAACGACGCGCTCACCACCTTGGCGGGACTGAACGGCATTACCACCGTGGTGGGTAACCTGGCAATTAGCGACAACGATGCCCTCACCAATCTGGTGGACTTGGGTGGCATCCAAAGCACGGTGAACGGCCTGTTCGTCGTCGGTAACGCCGCGCTCACCAGCTTGGCGGGGCTCGAAGGAACCGGTGTTTCCAATCGACTGGAAATCACCTCCAATGACCTGCTGACGAACCTCGTGGGACTCGGCAGCATCTGGAATGTGAGTCGGCTGTGGATTCAGTCGAACGCGGCGCTCACGAGTCTACAGGGGCTGCCGAGCTACCTAACTGCCTCGGAAGTACGCATCATGAGCAACTACGCGCTCGAGAGCTTGAGTCCTGTGACCGGTTTACATCTAACAATGCAGACTACCGATAGTGAGGGGATACTGAAAATCCTGTCCAACACCGCCTTGCCTCAGTGCTTGGTGGAGGAGCTTGCGAGCCATATGGATGCTGACGTCGAGGAAGGCGAACCAAGTTTGCACTTGACTCCCAACGGCGACACCGACCCGTCGCTTTGTGTACCAGAATAGGTCAGTGCATTGGCCTGAGGCATCGATCGGGCAGGTCAGTACAGTTCTTGCCGAACTTGCGCGAATGCTTGTCCTGATCCCAGCTTGTCGCGAATCATCTCCACGGAAGGGAGTCCAGAACCCGCTGCAGCATCCCGCAGCGGTCGAGCTCTCGATGGGTCATGTCAGGCTGGCGGCGTCCATGCCCGCCATTTTTGACCACTCGAAAACCGGACGTTTCTAGCAACCGCAAACCGGACCAGTCCAGAAGACTCTCACAGTCTGACTGCGCGGAATAGGTTATCTGCCACTTCGTCCTGTGACCCGACGGGGATCGGTTTGGTCATCCTTTCCGGCTGACCGGGTTTGCGGGATACCGACGCGGTTCACTTCAGCGACAACGGAGGACACATTGACGCCAAAGAACATACGCATTCTGGCGATACACACGTGCGACGACGACGGAGGGAACAGCATACCCTGCAATCTCACCACACTAGAAGACCAGATTCGATCGGCCACGCAGTGCTTCGCCCCAGCAAATGTCACTTTCGCATTTGACCCCAGCTTGGACTACATCCGCATCGCAAGCTCGCTCTTGAACCAGGATAGGACATACCTTGAGGACCTTGCTGACTACAGGGATGCTCTTCAGCCACCCAAGGAAGGGGTTGCGTACTGCTCCACCCCTCATAGCTTGGCCCGTGACCAGCTAGGAAGGCTGTTTCCCGACCGCCTGTGCGTGTTCTTTCGCTACACGACCAAGGTGACGTACGATAGCAGCCTTGGCCACTTCACGGAGTTGCGCAGGGGCGGCTCTTCCGGGATGCGGGCCGCGTGTGTCAACATGGGAAACGTGGGTGGCAAGTACGATCTTGCACACGAAATCGGACACTACCTACAACTCCACCACACGTTTCGACCAGGGATTGCCAAGGACAATGCAGGAGGCTCGGCAGTGGGCACTGCCGCCGAAGTCATCCGTGCCTACGTCGAGGACCAGGCTCATCCGGCCGACGAGGGTCTAGATGCGCTGGACGGAGACAAATATCGCGTGCTGGACACACCCCCAGATGCGGCTGGCGCAATCTTTGAGGAAGTGTACGGTCAAGGGAAGAAATGCGGTCCGGATGGAACCGTGACTATCCCGGTCGTGTTCACAGATCCGGTGCTCGGGACTCGTGACTACACTCTGGCTCCGAACAGAAGTCTGGTGATGAGCTACTTCAAGGACTGTCCCGGACCAAAGACGATTTCCGATCAGCAAGCCACCCGAGTTAGGGACGCACTTGAGCAGGGTTATCGCCATGGGGCAGTGTCGCTCCGCGATGCTGACCTGAGCGGGAGGATTACTGAGGCCGGAAACGCGAAGGAAGGCGACGTCGATCGTGTCTCCGCTGCGTATGTGCGGGAGGGGCGCCTCGTCACGGCAGTGCGAACGGGGGAGGGAACCCTCAAGGTGATCGTATGGGATGTGGACGAGGCTACAGGCGCAGTAGAGCGGAAGGGCGACGCGGGGGCTGGTGCGATTGCGGAGCAGGCCAGCATTTCCTGCACCTACGTTGGCCTCAGTATCGTTGCAACCACCGTCGTGACTTCTTCGAACCACATGAAAGCGATCTTGTGGAGGATTCTTGAGAATGGGCAGGTGGAGAGACTGGACAGCTTGACTGGAGACAAGGTCACGAGCGTCGCTTCGTGTCGTCTTGGACAACTCCACCTTGGTTTGGGGTTCCGTCGAGCTTCCGATGGGAAGCTCGGAGTGATGGCTTGTTTTGTGAATCCCAATGGTGGCCTGTCCCTAGCTGGGGAACAAACGGGGGACGAGGTCGACGAGGTCGTAGTGGCGGCGCTCGAGGATGAGTACCTGATATCCTATTCCGTGGACAGGAACCACAATGGGAAGACAACCCTCTGGCGGTTCGCCGATGGCCAGTTGGCCGCCGGCGATTCAAGAATTGGCAAGCAGGCAAGCTTGCCATCGGCAGCAAGCATTGGTCCTCAGCGCCAGATTCTGGCGTTCCGCGATCAGTTTGGCCACCTTCGCATCACTGTGACAAGCGTGAACCAGGACTCCGTTGCCGTCCATGGAGAGAGTGGAGCCGGTGACGTCTCGCAACTGTCTGTTTGCGCGATGGGAGTCGACCACGTCATAACTGCGGTTCGAGATGGTGCCGCAAGACTGCGGGTTATTCTGTGGCACGTCGTCGGCGGTGTACTAGTCCCACGACGTCGTGGTCATGCCGTCGGGGGGGAGGTCCAGGATATTTCTGTTTGCCGCGCGGGCCATCGAAGATTCGTGACCGCCTGCCGCGACGGGGATGGCAAGCTAAGCATTGTAGCGTGGGCTCTTCAGTCAAAGTGTCCTTGAACGGGGCGTTGGCCGCTTCGAAGGTCTTCCGTAACCGCCCGCTGTAGTGCCCCCTGCACGAAGTTGGCCCGAGCCGGCACGCTCGGGGCCATGGCGGAGCGACGGAGCGCACCGGAGTGGGCGCGGGTGGTGAAGCGATGGCGGCGAAGCGGTTGTTCGACGGCTGAGTTCGCCGCGGCCGAGGGGGTCAAGGCCTCTACGCTTTCGTGGTGGGCGTGGAAGCTGGGGCTCAGCGAGCGCCGACCGACCCAGTCCCGAGGCGAGCGTCCGGCGCTCCAGCTCGTGCCCGTCCAGATCGTATCGACGCCGCCGGCTGCTGTTCCAGAGACGGCGATTGAGATCGCAACCGGTGGCCGCGTCGTTCTCCTTCCCGCAGGGCAGCATATGCGGGGTCACCTCACGGTACCCGAGCACTTATGGAAGACTGGGGACCCCTGGTTTTCGGTTTTCGGGCAGGTGCGGAAGCATCAACTCAATGACCAGCAATCGCGAAACAACCGGTCGCGATCAGGCGTCAGTCAGACCTGCGAGAGCCGGAGCAGGGCTCCCAACGCCTACGTCGCAAGATCGCGCAGTTGAGGATCTAGGTTGACCTCTCGTCCGTGAGCCAGGCGAAACAGCGGTTGGAGCGCCTTGCCACGCGCGGTTGGCGGTGACCGCGCGTGACCCACCGATCGGCTACTGTTCCCGATAGATCTTGTGCCAACCGGACCCAGTGTAAGAGTAGATCGCGGACTTTCCAGCAGCGATCTTGTCGTTGACCCCTACCGGGTCGAAGGTGATCGACGCAATCGCCGACAGATTCACGACGGTCACTGTGTAGCCCGCGGTGAAGCTTTCTCCAGACAATCCGGTGGGCCGAAGGTGGATCGCCGCGCTCGGGTTGAGGACGAAGCGCGCGTATTCGCCCACCCGGAAGTCGACATCCGCGCTGGGAGCGTCCACGTAAGTCCTCCCAAGTGGTTCGACCTGGGATCCAGTGCAGTTCTTGAACGTCCTCGACGGCAGGTTGGGTCCCACCACCGTGTCGCTGTAGACGTTGTCTGAGGTCGTGCCTTTCTCCTCGACACCGATCGTACCGCCGCCGGCGATCTGGTTGGCGGAGAACAGGTTGGACGAGCTATTCACTACCAGGATGGCTGCATCCGACGAGGTCTCCGTATCTGGGTCGGTGCCCCCGACGATATTGCGTGCCACCAGCGACTCGCGGAGGTTCTCTAGATGCATTCCAAAGCGGGTGGCACCATGAAAGTTGTTGTCGTGACGATCGCTCTCGTGGTGCTGTCCCCCTCGGGAGTGAGTTGCAGACCTCGGATATGGCCACGGGCGCTGTTGCCGACGACCCGAGCTCCGTCACTGGCATTCTCCAGAACGAAAGCCTGCTTTGTGTTCCGCTTGGCAATGACACTGATGTTTCGGAACCCCACTTCCCCCGCCGCTGTTGCCGCCGAGCACAGCCGCAGCTCTGTCGACGCGCTCGCCACGAACGTGATCGCATGATGTGAACGGTCTTCGATGACTTGAGGGAACTTGGAGGAAGTGCCCGTCCACAAGACCCTTCGACCGTCCCGGATGTACGGCGCAGAAGTCCCGTCCCCGCGAGCGATGCCGGAGAGCACATACGTTACACCGGCTGCGGTCCACGGCAGGATCTGGTTCGCGTAGGGTTCCTGGCCGCCGCCGTATGCGACGACCAATTCGCCGTTCGTTGCAGACAATTGCGCCGAGTTGCCTGCGGTCCAGTCGGTTGTCGATCGGAAATCGCCCCCTCTTACTTCCTCGATATCCACGAACTCGACGCTGCATCCGAGAAAGGCGGAATTGCGCACAGTGCCGCCTGACTTGTCTTTCGCCGAGCGAATGCCCATATTGAACGGTCCCCTGGCCGTACAGTTGGACACCACGACATTCTCAGCGCTCATCCCGCTAGTCACGTGACCCAGCCCCTGCAGGGTCACGGCGTCCACTTGAAGCTTGTCGCTATCGAATACGCAGCCATCGATGATGTGATTGCTGCCGTGAGCCTCTACGCCATGCTGGACGCAATTGCGGATGGTGCACGCGACGACTGAACAACGTTCGCCCGCGTTGATGTAGATCCCGTTGTCATCGCACTCGGCAATCACACACCCTATGACCTGAATCCGCTCTGACCCCGTCGTGATGTTGATTCCCCTGCAGTAGCCGCCGACTCGACAGGAATCGATGTGAACGTGAGCGCTCTTTCGTACCTTGATGCCTTGATACTGGCTTCGCGTTGCCTTCGGGTCGGAATCGCTGCGATCCCAACGCTCGGGGGAATGCGACACCAAGCAGTCCCTCATGATTCCTCCGTCGGCACCGTTGAAGACCACACCCTTCTTGCCATCACTGACGGCAAGGTTGACCAGTGCGCAGTTGTTCCCGGTCACTAGAACCGTGGCGTGGCTGTCATTGTTGTTCTGGCTGGGGTCATGGCCGCGGAGACGGAGGTTCTTCACGCTGCAGTCGTCGCCGCTCACGGTCAGTCCGGCGCTGTTCCCAACGCCAGACTGGATCACGAGCCCGGCGCCGTGGCTTCCCTCGAGCCTGGTGCGTCCGGCCTTGGCGTCCACACCGCCTGGGGTGCCTATTTGGTATGGGCCCCTGCAGAATCGCACGGTGGGCCCGTTGGCGATCGAGTCGAAGGCAGATTGAATGGCGCTGCTGTCATCGCCGGTTGTGCCAGCACCCCACCACTCGGGATAGACTGCTCCTGACCTGCGAAAAGTCACTCTGCTGGCCCCCGAGAAGACCTGCGCCGACGTACTCACTTGGAGGTTGCACGGCCGATCGAACTGGAGCGTCTTCCCGGGTGCGACGACGATGCTCTCCGATGGTTCGATGTGAACCCGCACCTGATCCGGCAAATCTACGTCGTGGACGACTTCCAGCTGGGTTGTTCGAAAGACGACGGTGTTTGCCCGGGTCCCTGCGCCCCAACCGCCAGCTGATTCGTACACTCGTAGCTCTCCGGTGCTCTCCACCCACGCCCAGGAACCGTCGCCGGGTGTCGTGAAGCCCCACCGTGAACCGCTCCACTCGCCAACCTCGTTTGTGCGTCCGAGCCAATCGCCGGTTGCACCTCTGGGAATGATGTACCGATCCCCGCTTACTGGCGATGCGGTGGGTGCACGAGGCTCGCATCGAGGACGGTGGTGAGAAAGGCCATGAATCTCCTCTTCAGTTGAACGTGTCGCCCGCCATCCGGGCCGCTCGCGCTCGGCGCGCCGGGGAATAGCCCGGGCCCGCTGCACGGGTGTAGCGCTTGTCTTGGTCCGCGTGGATCATCGAGGACTCCAGGGCCGGATGCTCGGGCAGCTCGCTCCGACTCGTCAATGATGTTTCTGGTAGTGCGTAGCGTTCCATTGGGCCATCTTCCAAGATCATCCTGGGCGCGGTCCCTCGGCCGTTTCCACAAGAGCGCTCGCTGCGTCGTCGGCTTTACGCCCCACCCTCGGTGAAGTGCGAGGTCGGGCAGCATTCCCTCGAACATCCGGATCCGAACCTCGGCACGTACCCCGATCTGCCGCTTGGAGTTGCTTCCGGCTATCGGTTGGCAAAAGCTCGTAGATCCAGTCGGATCGTCCGACGCCAGCAGCGCTGATCGTGGAGGTTCGGGCACGGGGGTGATCCGGCGCTCCCTCCAGTTCCACCTCGTGCGCAGGGCTGCAAGGGTTGGTCGGTGCGCGCTCGCGCCACCGGGACACCGAGACGAGCGCAGGGCCCCGCGTGGCGGGGGCCGAGCCCCAGCCACGTCGGATGAGCTCCGCTGCTCTCGGTCCGGGTCGCCTCCGGCCTCGTCCCAGGTATCCATCCCCTGACGAGCATATGTAGGTACTCATAACGACTTGACTATTGGATCGTCCTACGAACCCTACCGCGATGAATTGGTTATGTGGGAGACGTGACGCTGGGTGGCGCGATGTTGCTGGGTGGCTTATGGTCTCGACCAGCGAGGCGCTCGTGGTGTTGTAGTGCGAGGTGCGGGCGACGACACATGAGAGAGGATCATCATCAATGACCACGCGTATCAATGCCAAGACCCTTCGTACCATTCAGGATGCCAGCTTTCGGCGACTGCCCGTGAGACGGAGGGCGGCCACCAACCTCTATGTTCTGGAAGACGTGCAGCCGACGAACAGTGTGATCCGGGCAGGTCACCAGTCGATACCCATTGACCGATCGACGGCCGTTGTCTTCGTGGACGACGAACCCCTGGCAAACTGGTCGCACGATTGCCGCTATCTGCTTCATGAAGCGGACAGCGGGAAACTGTATCGGGAGGTCAGGGCCGGCTTTCCCCCGTATCTCGTGAACGAACCGGAGACGTTCAAGGCTTTCCATACGCCGGTCGTGGCACAGAACCCGCTACGCAACCTGTGGGGCCTCGACGTGGGTGTTCACTTTCCGTTCAAGTTGCGCAAGGGCAACCGCTACGCGATCCTGTTCTCCGGCGCTTCCAACAATCGGCATACCAACGACCTGGAGTTTCTCTACCGTCAGTTGGTTGACCGGTTCTTGTTCGACGCAAGCAAGATCACCGTGCTGAACTACATGGCACCATCAACTACTCGGGGGGACCCAAGCCGGTGACGAGCTGGCCCGGAGATGGTACGGCCTACACGATGGTGGTGGATGGGGCCGGAACCAAGCAGGCTCTGCAAGACGCGATCGACGCTCTCAAGCCCAAGCTGAAGGCAGATGACCTCGTCCTGATCCATACCAATAACCACGGTGGGCACGATGGATCGGAGAGCTACCTCTGCACCTACAGCGGTCCCGATTACACGGCCTCCGACTTTGCCAGTAAGATTGGCGAGCTGCCCGCGTTCGGGGATCTGGTGGTGATGATGGAGCAATGCCACTCGGGAGGATTCAACGACCTGGTCATCGAAGCGAGCACGGCGGCGAGGACCACTTTCGCTGGCGCCTGTACCGAGGGCAAGAACTCGATTGGTGGTGCCGACTTCGATCCCTTCGCACGGGACTGGATCGCGGCATTCGCCGGGAACGACCCGTATGGCGTCGCGCTGGTGTCGGATCCCGACCACGATCTGAGTGGGAGGATCTCGACCCGTGAGGCGTTTGCCTACGCTGACGACGTGCACGACTCCTACGATAGCCCCGTCTACTCCGCGTACGGCGCAGACGCCGGCGATCAGCATCTACACCAGCAATGGATCCATCTGTTCGTGCATCGCGAGTTCGTGCTGCGCGAACTGAAGGCGCTCCGCGATCGACTCGGTGGTGCGGGCCGCTACCGCGAGGCGATGAGGACGAAGATACTGCCTGCGCTGATCGACCTGGACGACGAGCTAGCAGTCAAACCAGTCGATCCGGAGCGGGCGCAGGAGAGGATCCGCGAAGTCGTCCGTCGAGTCTCCGGAGAGAACCGCCAGCATGAGGTGCAACTGGAAAGCGCTCGCCGCTAGCGTCGAAGCCTCGCTCTCGCGAGCCGAGAGCGAGGCTTCGATTGCCTACATCGAGCAACGCGTCATCCCGGCCGGGGAAACAATCGCCTGGGGCGGGGTGGGGCGGAGCTTCGATGAGCCGGTCGTGCTTGCCTTCGTGGACCTGCAACCGGCGCTCAACTGGACGCATCGGGCACGCTGCGTCGTTCTCGACGTGGAGGGGCGGATCCTTCGCAGGATCGCCGTTCAGCAGCCGCCGTTCCTCCGCGGGGTTTCGCCGCACCTGCGCCTCGTTCACCGAGGCGATGACGCTCCCGAATGGGCTGCCGTCACGGATCGGCGGATCGACGAGCGCCCCGCTTCAGTCTGACACCTTGGTGCGCTGTCTCTTCCCCAGCAGGCGTCGAGGTGTAGCGGCATCCCCCACCGCTCGAAGTAGGCGTGGAGCGCTCGGTCGGTGAGCATGATCCCTTGAGCTCTCCGATTCGAATGACCGCCTGCCGAGATGCGCCAGGCATATGCCCCAGGGTTGGTGTTTGTTTCGCTTGCGCTCATCGCGTCCAGCGCCAGCGCGCAACTGGGCCGCGACTCCCCGCCGCGACTGCCGCGTCGTGATCGAAGACGATCTGGTGCTGCTGCAGGAGGGAGGGTCGCGCGGGACGTCCGTGCGGCGTCCGCGGGACGCCGGGAATCGCGCCGATGCGCTCACGGCGGGGCGCCGATGCTCGCTCGCGCCGTGTCCAGCACGGTGTCCCGCGGGGGTCGCGTCTTCCATCCCAGCACCGTGCGCGCCCGCTCGGTGTTCACCTGGAATGGCTTGCCCAGCCGCGGGGTGATCAGGCGAACGGTGCGGTCGAACAGCGCCACCACGCGCACCACCGCGTTCGGGAGCTCCAACGTCGTCACGCGGTAGCCCGCTTCCTTCAGGATGCGGGCGATCTCCACCATCCAGAGCGCCTCCGCCATCAGCAGGAATCGCTGCCCCGCCGCCTCCGGCGTCACCATCGCGCTGACGTGAGCCGTGGCGACGTCCCGCACGTCGACGAGCCCGACGTGGAGGCGGGGAACCCCCGGCATCTCGCGCCGCAGGAGTCTGCCGGTCACCTCGTTCGAGGCATTCTCGCGCCCCGACAGGGAGGGACCCAGGACGAACGATGGATTGGTGGTCACCAGCTCCAGCTTCCGGTCGTTGGGGAGCCCGTCGACGAACTCCCATGCGGCGCGCTCGGCCAGCGTCTTGCTCTTCTCGTAGGCGCCCATCGCCCCGTCGAGGTTCGACCAGTCGTTCTCGTCGAAGACGCGGTCAGGACCGCGCTCGTGGCCGGAGATGACCGCGGCCGTCGACGACGTCAACACGACGCGTCTCACGCCCGCTTCGCTCGCCGCCCGCAGCGCCCGCAGCGTGCCCTCCCGGGCCGGGCGGATCACGTCGTTCTCGTTGCGGGGCCAGCTCTTCGGCACGGGGGACGCGACGTGCAGCAGGTAGGTCGCGCCCTCCACCGCCTCTGACCAGCCCTCGTCGCGGTTCAGATCGGCGACGGCGAACGACAGTTCCGAGTCGGCCGGAACGTGGGGCGCGAGCCACTCGCGTACCTGCTGTTCCCGCTCCCGGCTCCGCACCGTCGCCCGCACCGGGTAGCCCTGCTCGAGGAGCTCCCGAACACAGTGTAGGGCGATGAATCCCGACGCCCCACTGACGGTCACCAGGGGCTTCTCAGCTTGCTCTTCCGGCACGCACGCTAGCCTATTCGTGGTGTCGGAGGGGCGCAATCGCCGCCGCTGCCAGCGCCGCACCGGCCACGACGCCGAGCTAGGATCACCGGCAGCGGCGCCTGTCGGCGGCGCCATCGACGCTACTGGGTCGGCTTGGCTGGCGCCAGAAACGGGGGCTCGGAGGCCGCGCTGTCGCCCTCCTCGAGCCCCGGCGGCGCGAGATCCACCTCGGTCACCCCGGGCGCTCTGGCGATGGCGAGCACCTCGCGCGCCGGTGTGCTGGGGGGGGGCGGAGACGACGACGTGCGTGGGGGTCCCGGTGCGCCCGCCAATGCTCAGCTGGGCGACGCGGTCTCTGAGACTGCCGGTCAGGTCGCTCGGCGCGTAGCGCACCCTGAGGTGCCACCGGTCGGGCGCGATGGTGACGCTGGCGATGCTCTCACGCTTCTGCAACCGTACCTTGACGAAGTCGAACGGTTCGATGAGTGTTCCGATGAGACGCGGCAGATCGCCCGAGATGCGCCGCGTGACCCAGCTGATTGATACTGGCGCGCGAGGGTCGCGCGGACCCGCGACGATGCCAAAGGGCAGGAGCGGCGCAGCACCTCGACCGTCCCCGCTCTCCTGATACTGCAGCCCGACCAGGACGCAGGTCATGTGGCGCACGGTGAGCGAGTCGTCGATCACCACCGCTACCCCCCGTTCGATGCCCGCTCGCTGCTGGGCGATGACGTCACCGCAGTTCGGCCCGTCGAGCGCCGAGAGCGAGGCGATGGGCTCCGGCCGTGCGCCGAGACCGGTGGCGCGCTGGATCTTTTCGCGACCCACGATGAAGACGGTGTCGAGGGGACCCTCGACCGGTTTGGCCCGCATCAGCTCGAAGGGGGTGGGGGTGACGTCAGGGGGGAGCCGGGTCTGGGCGAAGGAGGCGAGGCGTGCGGTATCCGTCGCGCTCCCGAGTCCCCGCCCGGCGAACGTGCCGCCCAGCCCGAGGACGACCAGTGCAGCGGAGGCCACCGAGCGCTTCACTCCGCCCGCGATGGAGCCGAGCAAAGGCGTGGCCGCGGCCGCGGTGACGATCAAGAGCGGCACGAGGAAGAACGGCAGTCGGCGTTGTGCCCACTCGAGCTCGAAGAGCCCCTTGTTGGCGAAGTACATGACCTCGCTCGGATCGATCGCCTCGCCGCCGATCGCCGCGAAGAGCTGCAGCTGTCCGTTCACGTGCCACAGGGCGGTGAACGCGAGGAACGCGCCCGCCGCCAGCACTCCCACGAGGAGCACGTCGCCCAGGCCCGCGCCCCGCTCGCGTGGCGTCTCGGCCGCTGCCGCGACGAGCGCGACGACGCACGTCGCCACCCACGCGCCGCAGAGCGGGACGCTCACCAGTGCCACCGCCAGTGGCTGTGCGCGCCCCGCTACCGCGAAGAGCACGCCGGTGACGACGAGCGCCACCAGCGTGCCGACGAGCGCTGCGATGGCGGGAGCGCCAAGCTTCACCCTCCGTGCCCGCCCCACGCTGGCGACCACTGCGACGCCCACCGCACCCGTGAACAGCACGCCGCCGACGAGCAACCCGAAGCCCCAGACGTTGCCCGCCTCCGAGACGGCCATCGCGTAGATGCGCACGCTGTGCTCGGCGGTGATCGACGTGGAGCTGACAGCTGCCCACGCCCGGTTCATCCCCCACCGCTCGAACCCGAGGCCGAGCCCGATCGGCAGGAGCGCATACAGCACCACCGGCGCCACCCAGCCCTTCTCGCTCAGCGCGTTCCAGATCCCGATCCCGATCAGCACCACCGGCGCCAGCAGCATCACGAGCAGGAGCACGAACATGCCGAAGCCCCCCTCCTGGAAGCGGTGCCAGACGCGCGCCATGCCACCGCCCCCGACGAACCCCACGATGAGCGCGAAGAGCACGAACAGGGCGATGCCGTTGACGATGGCCAGCGCTACCGCGACACCACGCGCTGGCGGTCGCTCCGCCGGAATGTCGCCAGAACGCTCGCTCGCTGTCTGGGGTGGCTCGAAGCTCGATGCAGGCACGCTAGGTTTGCTCCCTCGTCGCGGCGAGTCTACTCGAAGGTGCGCCGTGCTGACTGCATGGCGCGTCCGCCGCAGGATTCGTTGGGGGGTCCGCGAACCACAAGCCTTGAGCTGACCGCGTACCCCCTCCGGCACACGTCATCTGGCACGATCTGGCACGTGTGCCACAGGTGCAATCAAGTTCAAGCGTCCGTGATCCATCGTGATTCTGCCGGCGTGGCTTGGCCCGATGCATGCAGGAGTCGGCGGCATGGCCAGATCCCTGCGTTCGTCACTGGTTCTTGCGTTTGCGGTGTCACTCGTCGGCGCCCCGGGGTGTAGCTCCAAGTCCTCCTCCCCGCCGTCGGTCCAGGACCCCGAGCCACCCTCGGTCGAATCCGTCAACGAGGGCTACGGCCAGCAGCTGATCGGGTACAAGAAAGCCACGCCCGACGAAGAGAGCCTGACGGACGACCCGAGCTCCGTGCCGATCTTGGCCGGCGATGCCTCGGGCACGGGAGGCGCTTCGGCCATGGGTGGGTACGCGTCCGCAACGGGCGGCATGTCGACGGGTGGCATGTCGACGGGCGGCATGTATCCGACGGGCGGCATGTATCCGACGGGCGGACTTGGCGGCGTGGGCGGAGATGGGGGCGCGGCAGGCTCCGAAGCGTTTGCCGGCAGCTCTCCCGTGCCGGTGGCGGGCAGCGCGGGGCAAGCCGCCGATTCGTCGAATGCGGCGCCATCGTTGAATCCCCAGAGCCTGCCGGAACCTTCGGGGGTCGTGGAGAACCCGTTCTGGGAGGTCGACGCGGAGCCGCTGTCGACCTTCTCGATCGACGTCGATGGGGGATCCTACACGCTCGCCCGCGCCGCGATTCGCGATGGTGTTCTTCCGGAACCGGAGTCGGTGCGGGTGGAGGAGTTCCTCAACTACTTCCACTTCCACTATGCCGAGCCCCAGGGCGACGTGCCGCTGGCACTCTACACCGAGCTGGGAACGTGTCCCTGGAGTACCGGGCATCAGCTGCTGCTGCTGGGGGTGCAGGGCCAAGAGGTCGCCATGGCGAAGCAACCGCCGGCCAACCTGGTCTACCTCATCGACGTCAGCGGTTCGATGACCGCCGCCAACAAGCTGCCCTTGCTCAAGCGCGGGTTCCGCATGCTCACCCGCCAGCTCCGTCCGCAGGACCGCGTCTCGATCGTCACCTATGCGGGACAGGAGCGCGTCGTGCTCGAGGGAGTCGGTGGCGACGACAAGGCGACCATCGACGCAGCGCTGGCAGCGCTCGAGTCCGGAGGCTCGACCAACGGCGAAGGGGGCATCCAGAAGGCCTACGAGCTCGCTCAGCAGTACTTCATCGACGACGGCACGAATCGCGTGCTCCTGGCGACTGACGGCGATTTCAACGTGGGTCTGAGCGACACTGCCGAGCTCGTCGAGTTCATCTCGAGCAAACGCGACACGGGCGTCTTCCTGAGCGTGTACGGATTTGGGGATGCCTGGTCGGGTGGCAACTACAACGACGAGGTGGCCGAACAGCTCGCGGACAACGGCAACGGGGTCTACTTCTACATCGATGGCGAGGAGGAAGCCCGCCGCGCCTTCATCTACACCATCTCCGGTTCGCTCATCACGGTGGCCAAGGACGTCAAGCTGCAGGTCGCTTTCAACCCCGACGTGGTCCGGGGCTATCGGCTGATCGGTTACGAGAATCGCCTGCTGGCGAACAACGACTTCTCCAACGACGCGGTGGACGCCGGTGAGCTGGGCGCGAGCATGAGCGTCACCGCCCTTTACGAGATCATCCCCGCTGGTTCCAAGGAGAGCCTTCCCTCGGCGCTTCCCGGTACCATTCCCGAGGTCTCCTCGACGACGGAAGCCGGTGCGTCCGAGCCCGAGCCCACCTATCCCGCGCTGGCTTCCGGGGATCTGGCCCAGATTCGGATCCGCTACAAGGACAGCGGGAGCGATGTGAGCAAGCTCATCGTCGAGCCCCTCGGCAGCAGCATCTACCGCGACGATTCGAGCATGAAGTTTCTCTTCGCCGCGGGCGTGAGCGAGTTCGCCATGGGCCTGCGCGGCTCGCAGTACCTACCCGCGTGGCGAGGGCAGACGATTCGACGTCAGATCGATCTGGCTCTACCCATCGACGGGGAGGGCGCCATCGCGGAGATGGGCGCCCTGGTCGAAGCGGCGCTCGTTCTGAAGTGAAACCTGAGGCGTGACGGCTCGTCGGGTGATCCGGGTTTCGGCGGGTCCCCGGGCGGGGTGAAATACGGGAGTACAATGTACGGAATTGCGGCTGGGTGGGCGGCGGATCTTCTAATGTCACAGCGGCTCAGAATCCCCCTCGCTGGCCGCACGCACGGTCCCTTTGCTGCAGCGCTCGCCTCGCGCTCGGACTCCGGCGAAGGTATGTTCGACTCAGGCTGGTCGGGAGACGATTGACCGTCTAGAGTCAAAGGAACTGCCACTAGCCTGAAGACACCCCGGATGTATCGTGCCTCGGCTTTCGTTCCCGTGGCGCTGTGCGCGCTGGCGGTGAGCTGCGTATTCCGCACTTACGAAACGGACCGGAAGCGTCCGGACCAGGGTGGGCACGGTGGTGGCGGTGGCGCTGGCTCCCGCAGCGCGGATGCAGCGGGAGGGCACGGCGGCGAGGGGCACGGCGGCGAGGGGCACGGCGGCGAGGGGCACGGCGGCGAGGGGCACGGCGGCGAGGGGCACGGCGGCGAGGGGCACGGCGGCGAGGGG
>JBNLDK010000004.1:0-25768 GCA_050304295.1 Polyangiaceae bacterium | reverse complement strand
CTCGACCCATCGCCTGCGTTGCGCGTCAACTCCAACGCAAAAACGACCCGACTCTTCCCCTTTGCACCCGTACGATCAAATCACGTGCCCACCGCAGCGGAATTCCAGAATTTTCGGCATTTTCTGAGGGGATCCCTCAGGCCGTCCGCGCCATCTGGGGAGGGGGCCTAGTGGTCGCGATCGAACCCCGAGCAGAGGCGCTTTCGCAGCGAAAGGTGGACCACCTGGACTTGGCGATTAAGGGGCCCGTGGCATTTCGCAGAGTGAGCACCCTGTTGGCAGATGTTCGGCTCATACACAACTGTCTGCCCGAACTGTCCATGGATGAGCTCGATACTTCGCTTGAGCTGCTGGGAAAGCGGCTGTCGGCGCCGATCGTGATTGCTGGAATGACGGGGGGGACGGAGCGGGCCGCCGACGTGAATCGCTCGCTCGCGGCGGTGGCCGAGGCCCGCGGCTACGCATTCGGCGTGGGATCGCAGCGCGCGATCCTCAAAGACCGTCGCTTGGCGCGCAGCTACCACGTCAGAGATGCGGCGCCCGGAGTCTTGCTGTTGGGCAACATCGGTATCGTTCAAGCGGCGGCCATGTCGACCGCCGAGGTCGCCGAGCTTGCCGACTGTATCGGTGCGGACGCCATGTGTATCCACATGAACCCCGCGATGGAAGCCGTGCAGTGCGACGGTGACAGAGACTTTCGCGGTGGGGCGGCGACCTTCGAGCGCCTTGCTCGGGACCTCCCGGTCCCCGTGATCGCCAAGGAGACCGGCTGCGGCATCTCTCGAGGAGCCGCGGCTCGGCTCAGGCAGGCGGGTGTGCGGTTCGTCGACGTTTCGGGGGCGGGAGGCACGTCCTGGGTAGGCGTAGAAACCCTGCGAGCGCAGCCAGGGGACCGCCAATTGGGCGAAGCTTTCTGGGACTGGGGTATTCCGACCGCGGCGGCGGTGGCATGCGCGGCGAGCGCCGGGTTCGAAGGCGTGCTGGCTACCGGGGGGCTCTCCTCGGGGATGGACGTCGCTCGGGCATTGGTGCTCGGTGCCTCTGCAGCCGGAATCGCCAGACCGGTGTTGCAGCGCTTCGCCACCGACGGCAGCGCGGGGGTGGAGCAGTACTTGGCCGGCGTGGAGAGAGAGCTGCGAATGACGATGCTGCTCTGCGGCGCGAAAGACCTTCAGGCTTTGCGCCGAGCCGACCACTTCCTCACGGGCGAGCTCGAGGCGTGGGTGCGCGGGTGCGGTCTGTCGCAGGGCGATCGGACGTAAGCGAGTCCGTCGGCTCGGGCCAGAATCGCGGTCGGACGAGCGAAGAAGAACAATGTTTGCGTGCTCGATGGGAAGTGGTGGAACTGGTGTCATCGCGAATTTCTAGTGTTTTCTCCTGTTGGTCTTTGCGCGAGAATCTGCGCGCGCTCGTCGCTCCACCGCAGCAACGCCTCGGTGTATTCGACTTCATCCGCGGCTCCTGCATCGTTTGGATCACCGCGTTCCACTTGGTGTGGCTTGCTCCTCACATTCTCGGTCGTCGCCTTCGACCGGAAGAAGCGCCGTGGTACATGAATCGGCCGCTCCAGTTCGCGGACCTCGGAGTGGATGCCTTCTTCGTCTTGAGTGGGCTGTTGGTCGGCGGCTTGCTGATGACCAAGTACTGCCGCTCCGGGCGGCTCGAAGTCGGGCGCTTCTATCTTGCTCGCGCCTTTCGGATCCTGCCCGTCTACTACGCGCTCGTTCTTCTCTGGGTCGTCGGGGGCGGACCGAACTCCGATACTGCCTGGTCCAATCTGCTGTTCGTCAACAACTTCGTGCCGCTCGAGCGGCAGGTGTTACCCACCGCGTGGAGCTTGGCGATCGAGGGGCAGTTCTACCTGGTGGCGCCCCTCATCGTCGGATGGCTATTGAGGCTGGGTCCTCGGGCGTCGCTCGTCGTCTGCACCGCCATGGTCGCTTCGTCGATCGGGGTCCGCTTTGGGGTTCTGAAAGCGACCGGGCTGCCCCCGACCGCTTTGCACCACTTCTTCCAGGCGGCACCCACGTCGACCGCCGAGATCTTTGCGTACCACGACGCGTTCTACGACAAGCCCTACACTCGATTCGGCTCGCTCGCCGCTGGGCTCTTGGGGGCGGTCATCGAGGTTCACTATCGGAAGCAGCTCGTCGCCTCGCTCCGGCGCCCCGCGGTTGCGGTCGGCATCGTTGCCGTATTCCTGGCCATTGGGGCCGTGATCGCTACGTCTTCGCCCTCGGCGGTCGTGTTCTGCTCCTTCAGAACGGCCTTTGGGGTCGCGCTCTGCGCCGTTCTCTTGTTGATCATCCACGGTCCGGCCTGGGGGGTGCTGCGACTGGTGCGCAGTTTCGTGAACTCTCGAGTTTGGTTCCCTATCGCGGAGCTGTCCTACTCGGCGTACCTTTGCCAGCTTCTCGTGATTGGGGCCTGGTTCGAGGGGCTCAAGGAGGCACCGGGTGCGCCGAGTGTCGTCGCAGTCATCGAGGAGTCGTTTCTCCCCGCGTTGGGGGCGACTTTTGCGATGGCTTTCGTTCTGTACTTGCTCGTCGAGAAGCCAGCGCGGAATCTCTACGTGCTGCTGCAAAGGCCAGCTCGTGTTCGTGCTGCGTACGGTGCTTGAATGGATGAGCTGTCCGTGAGCCTGGGTGAGGCGCTGCGCGTCGTTGGTAAGACGTTTGGTTTTCACGGTGGGTTGACAGCCGTTGTTGCACTGGTGTTGGCTTTTCCGGCGCGTTCTTGGGTGAGAGAGCGGCGACTGTCGGGAGAGCGGCTCGGCTGGCGCAGGGTTCTGTCCCACGAGCTCCCGTGGGCGTGTTCGACACTGCTCGTCGCCTCTGCCCTGACACTCGCCATTGCGTGGCTTCGAGCGCGCGGCATGCTGGTTCTCTCTGAAGGCCCCGTCAAAATCTTGAGGGTCGCTGGGGAGGTCTTGCTGTATGTCGCCGCCTACGACGTGTACTTCTACGCCCTTCATCGGCTCTTTCACTTGGATCCCTGGTACCGGTGGATTCACCGAGTGCACCACGTCGCTGTTGCCCCAACGGTTACCACGGCGTTTGTGTTCCACCCGCTCGAGGCGACGGTCACTGGGGGGTTCGTCGTTGCGCTGCTTTGCGTGCGAGAGTTCCACGTGGCTTCGTTAGCGGCGATCGGTGTCGTGGGCGCGGGGGCTTCCGTCGTCGTCCATAGCGGATACGATCTGCTTCGTCGCGGCAAAGGCGGGGGAGGGATCGGGTCGTGGGTTGTTACCCCCGCGTTCCATCATCGCCATCACGAGCTTCAAAACTGCCATTTCGGGGCGTTTACCCAGTGCATGGACAAGTTGTTCGGGACGGTAGACGAAGCCGCGCCCTCTGGCGAGAGGTGTCCGTCGAGTTCTTTCGAGCTGGTCGGCGAACGGAAGGAATGAATGGTGTCTCATCCTGAAGGTGTTTCCTTGGAGCGGTGGCCGCTCGATAGCGAGCGAGCTACTTTTTCTGCACTGCTGGAGAGCGTGAGGGCTGAGGTCGACGACCGAATCGCTGCGATCTGGGAGCGTGAGCTGGGGCGCCGAAGTGCCGAAGGTCGGACGGTGTGCGAGTCGTTGATGGCGGCAAGTGACCTGTGCCGTCGTGGCGGCAAGCGGCTGCGCGCAGGGCTGGTGGCTGCTGCGTATTGCGCTGCCACGGGGAACGAAAATTGGCGACCCGTGAGCGCCGTTTGCACGGCGATCGAGCTCCTACAGTC
This sequence comes from Polyangiaceae bacterium, assembly GCA_050304295.1. Taxonomy (GTDB): domain Bacteria; phylum Myxococcota_A; class Polyangia; order Polyangiales; family Polyangiaceae; genus JAFGBI01. The sequence goes on along the minus strand of JBNLDK010000004.1, from coordinate 22,042 downwards.
GTACTTCTTGATCCACGACGACTGGATGGACGACGACGAGGTGCGTCGGGGCGGTCCCGCTGTTCACGCTCGCTTGAGGCAGGTGTTCGGTTCGACGCATTTGGGAGCTGCCGGGGGGGTTCTCGCCGGGGACTATACGTTGGCGCTGGCGCAGCGAGAATTGGTGGAAGCCGAGCTGGAGTCGCAGACAGTCGTCCGTTTGCTGGCGGTTCTCGCTGAGATGCAGCTGGACGCGGTCGCGGGGCAGCAGCTGGACGTGCTGGATCCTGAGCCCGACTTCGAGCGGGTCTACCAGTTGAAGACGGGAAGCTACACGGTCGCGGGGCCTCTGAAGCTGGGCGTCGTCGCTGCTGGGGCCGGGGCGGACTGGGAGAGCTTCGTGGAGCAGTTCGGACTGCCCCTTGGGGTGGCGTTTCAGTTGCAAGACGATTTGATTGGGGCGTTCGCGCCAGACGCGACGAGTGGAAAGCCGCAGGGAAGTGACCTGAGTGCCGGCAAAAAGACGCTCCTGCTGCAGCTGGCGTTGCAGAATGGGTCTGCCGCACAGAAGAGCGCAATTGACGCCGTTTTCGGCAAGCCCCAGCCCGGGGAGCCGCTGCTGGCAGCGGCGATCGAGGCGCTTGAAGCGAGCGGTGCCCGCGCCGGTGTGGAAGCGCGCATTGGGGGGCTGGTGGCAGAAGCACGCCAGCGGTTGGGGGATGACTGCCCGTTGGCGCCAGCCGGGCGGCGGCTTTTTGCCGGGATTGCCGACGCATTGACGAGGCGTGTTCGATGAAGCCTGGCGGGGGCGCGACGCGAGACGAAGACATGGGGCAACAGCGAGTCATTCTCTGGTCTAGCCCGTGCCTGGCCGCCAGACGCTTGGGGCGCTATTTCGTTCGAGAGGGATGGCACCTCCAGTGCGTCGAGTCACTGGAAGAGTTGCGGGCGACGTTGTGGGCGGGGGGGGCGATTCCGCTGATTGTCCTGGGGGCTGGCGTGCGCCCCCTGTCTTTCGCTCTGCGGTCCCTCTCCGCACTGGCGACGACGGCTCCCGTCCTGGCGCTCGTTCGTTCCGGCGAGTCCGGTGAACCCGTCTCTCCGCAGGGCTTGCTCGTCGAATACCTGTGTGAGCCCGTACGGGTGGCTGAGGTGGCGTTTCGGGTGGACACCTTGCACGTTCGGGCTCACTGCCAGATCCGCTATCAATCATCGCTCGGGCGGGTCACGTTGGATGCACTCAAGCGTCAGGTTCGCGTTGATGAACGAGAGCTGGAGGTGACGCCGGCAGAGTGGTCGACGCTCGCTTTGTTGCTCGACGCTCGCGGACTCCCCGTCGCGGCCTCTACCATCAGCCGGGAGGTCCTGGGTTTCAGCGGGCAAGGGGGAGGCGCGCGAAACGTCGTCTCGTCGCTGAGAAAAAAGCTCCAGTCCGCGGGGTTGGGAGACCCCGTTCGGACGCTTCGTGGTCGGGGCTACGCTTTGGTGCCGGAGGCTTTCGTGGGCGGTGAGTCATCCTGCGGGGGCCGCTCGTGAGACCCAGAGTCAAAAGTGGTACATTCCTCGCGCGCGTGCCGGATGGTTCGCTCCTCCTGTTGGGAGCCAGCGGTGACGCCGGCGTCCGACTCGGGGGGCGAAGCAGCTACGCGTTGGCGAGGAGGGTCGTTCCTTTCCTCACTGGGCAGAAGAGTGTTCCAGAGCTCTTGCATGGGCTCGACGCGACCCGGGCGGCTCGTGTTGCGCGGTTGATCGAGGAGCTCGATTGCGCCGGAGTGCTCGAAGATGCATCGCTGGAGTTGGCGCACGGTCTCGATCCGGTCACTTGCGCGCGGTTCGCGGAGGTCATCGCGTACTTGTCCCGCTTCACGGGCTCTGCGGCGCACAGGTTCGAACAGTATCGGGAGTCGAAACCCACGGTGTGGGGCGCCGGGTGGCCCGCCGTGGCCTGCGCGTGGGCGCTCTTGTCCACGGGGGTTCGGCAACCGCGGCTGTATCTCGCGGGCGAGAGCTTCGGTAGTCGGGAAAGAGCGAGGCGTTGTATCGAGGCCTGGTGCGGCGGAGACGCGGCGAGAGTGCTTCAAGGGCAGATGTGCGACGCAGACTCGGAGTTTTGGCCGACGCAGGACAGCCGGGGACTGATTGTGGCGACGTCGGCAGAAGCTCACCCGGAAGTGCAGGACGCGGTCGCTTGGTTCGAGCGGCGGAACCTGTTCGTGGCCAGCGTGTCGTGGGCCGAAACGGGCAAGGTCGTCATTCGAGCGGGGTGCGGGGTGGGGCAGCGAGAGACGCGCGCAGAGCGTGAGGCAACTGGGCCGGTCGCGAGCGTTGTGGCCAATCACCTGTGCCACCGATTTTTGATGAGCTTTGCTGGCCTCGACGCCGGGGGAGCCGTCTTCGTCGACCTCGACACCTTGCGCACGGGGGGGGACGAAGAGGGCGTCGAATGGGCCGCCCACGAGGTATCGACGTTTGCGGAGCCGACCCCTTGTCAGTACTGGGAGGAGGCCCTCTACTCGCCGGAAAAGCGGCTACTATCGGGAGTCGCTTGGCAAGCGGATGCGGCGAAAGCCAAGTTGGCAACCCTCGCGAAGTTCAAGGTGTACGGGGAGGAGGCACGGATCGCGCTTCCTCCACCTGCCGTAACTTGCGCTGAGGTAGAGGCGTCGGGCGTTGCGGTCGACCCCGCAAAATCCGTGTGGTTGAGCACGCACAGCTACTTGGCGTTTGGGTTCACCAGGCACGATCCGGGGGATGACGCCTCGCCGTACCACCGATCCGCGGCCTCGGCTCGATGCAATTACCCCATCGAGTTGTACTGGGTGCTCGATTCGGGGGTCTACTACTACGATCCGATGCACCACGCCGTCGTCCGGCTGCGAGCGGGAGATTGTCGGCAGGTCGTCGAGCAAGCCCTCGGAGAGACCCAGCCGGGAGTCAGGGGCTTCGCGCTTCTGTCGGCGAACTACTGGAAGTCTTCGCACAGATACCGAAACTACGCGTACCGCCTCTACACGGTGGAAGCGGGGTTGGCGGCTGGAGGCGTGGTGATGGCCGGGGAGGCGCTCGGGTTGAGAGCTCGGCTGCACCACCGATTTGCCGACGCTCTGTTGGACGAGCTCTTGGGGCTCGACCCGACGCGCGAGGCCGTTCAACTCGCGGTGAGCCTTGGAAGAAGCGACGAGGCGCCGCGGCGTTTGGAGGTTGAGCCCCGAGTGGGGGGCCTGGGTCTCGGGGAGGTCCAGGCAAAGCCGAAGCTCGAGCCGCCGGCGAGTCCTTTCCCGATCCTCAATGCGTTCAATCGCGATGTGCGCTGGAGCCTGGAGCGGGTGCTAGAAGAGCTGGGAAGCCGCTCCCAATGGGCGCCGGAGTGTGGTGAACCCCGCAGGGCGAGTGCGTCGGCGAGCCCAGGGGTGGCGGAGCTCTCTCGCGCCGTCCGGTTTCGTGAGTCAGGTGCGCTGTTTCTCGACTTCGAAGACGAAGCCGTGGCTGCGGGGGACTTTGCCCGGATTGTCGACTGGCTGCGAGGCAGCGAATCGAGCGACTGCCCCGTGCCGGAGGGGACCCAGGCCTGCGACGTCCATTTCGTGGTCCGTTCGGTCGAAGGGATGGCCCCCGGGGTGTATCGCTTGCGACGCAACGGCGTCGGGTTGGTGCGCGCAGAGGGTCGCGAGGTCGGCGCAGTGGGGCGAATCGTCGAGCGCTTTGCTGCCACGGGCGGGGTCGCAACCGTGAACTTTCCGTCCGCCCCCGTGGTGGTCTATCTCTCTGGCCCGCGCGAGTGGACCGAGAGGCGATATGGCGCGAGGGGGCTACGCATGGTCAGCCAGGTGGTTGGGGTCGTCGCGCATCGCATCTGTGTTGCCGCTGGCGCGGCGCGCCTCGTTGCACGGATTCACAATGGCTATGGCGCGCGCACGGCCGAGGCAGAGCTGGGGATTGCTGCGGACGAATCCGTCCTGATGCAGATCGCGATTGGGCGAAGCTCCACCGCGGCAGTGCTCAAGGTCCCGGTGCTGTTTTGAGCGCAACGGCTCGGACCCTCGGCAGCGCGCGCGGAGCAGTGGCAGTCGGTGGCGTCATTCGGCCCGCCGAGCCTCGACCAGGTAACTGCGGGGGATTTTCCCTTCCTCGCGGGGCATCACGGGCCACGGCCAGCGACCAAAGTTGGCGCCTTCTTGTCCAAACAGCAGGGCGTGGGCGTCCCAACCGTGTTCGAGCAGTAGCTGTTCCGGTTCATCGCATCCGAATTGCCAAGGCGAGCCATGGGCGCGCAGCATCTCCAGCCATCGGGACAGCTGCGGAGCTTCGTACACGTACCGTCCGGGCATGTCGATCAGCAGCGTATCCCCCCGGCAGCAAAGCTGGCTCAGTGTCGCCAGTAGATGGTGTACGTCGGCGGGCAGAAGGTAGTGAACGAGCCCTTCCACGATCCAGAGAGTGCGCGCTCGGCGGAAGCCCGCGTTGCGCAGCGCCTGGGGCCAAGCCTCTCGGAGGTCCGCTTCCACGAGCGCGTGCGCGCACGCGGGGGTCGCGTCGAGCGCTGCCAACGCTTGGGCTTTTGCCTGCTGGATCTCGCGCCGGTCGACTTCGAAGTAGTGCAAATCTGCAGGCAAGGGAAGCCGCATCGCGCGCGTGCAGAGGCCAGATGCCAGAGCCACGACCTGCCCCGGATCTTCTTTTCTCAACCAGCGGCGGAGGGCCTCATCGATGAAGTGTGTTCGAATGACAATCGTAAGGTCGGCGGGGATCCCCGCCGCCTTCATACGCATCCGTAGAGCTTCCCCTTCGGCTCCCCCCAGAGAGAGCGCCCAGGGGTCTCGAAAGAGTGCGTCGGGGCGTAGGCTTTCACGGGCACGAACGGCCGCTGTCCAGCGAGCGGTCATCGACAGAGCATCCATGGGTTCCATCTATCATGGCGAACCGGTTTCGCGAGGTCGTAGTCTGGCATCTGCAGGTTTGGCAGCCGCGTCATGAACGACGAGCGTGGCTGTGAGGAGGCGGCGAAGGATATCGCCGGGTCGAGGCGGCAGGAGCTTGCCGATGCCGTGCTGGTGCGGAAGGCCGGGGTCCCCGCCGCGGACCTCGAGCAACTGCGTTGCCCTGCGGCGGCTCTGCGGGCCGAGCGGATCGTCGATTGCGAAGAGCAGATCGCCCGGAGCGTCGACGAGCTGGCGGCGGCATTGTACGAGCAGATTGGCGGTTTGGGCGCCGGTCCCACCAAAGCGCGCTGGGTTGGTCTCCGGCGGGAAATCGTGGCAGGGCGAACTCCTTCGCAGGCCGCGTTGGCGCCCTTCGTCAGCACCATGCCGCCGCCTTTGCGAGCACGGCTGGAAGCGCACGCCGAGCTCGTCCGTCGTCGGGAGCACCTGATGAACGGACTCGCCGGCGAAATTGTCGGCGAAGCTTCACGAGCCGCCGAGAGTTTGCGCCGAGTCCTCCAGCGCGACGTCCTGCAGTGGGGCCTTGCGTACTCGAGTCCCGGTCTGCTGCAGGACGCTCGCTATTGGGTGGGCCGCCCAGGAACGCAGCCCACGGGCAAGAAGGCCATTCGGTTTGCCAAATACCTCTCCAGGGCCGCAGCAAAGACCAGTCCGTTGACGTTCTTCACCAGCAGCGGCCTTGGGCAATGGGCGGCCGAGGGGCGGTTGGTCTGGTCGCCTGCGACGTGGCCAGAAGGGCAAGTCGAGATTGCGGTTGGACTTCTCAACCGATTGATTCGCGCACTCAGTAAGCGGCCGGTGTTTGCAGACGCCATGTGGATACGGGTCAATCCCTCCCTGCAGCGGCGGTCGTCCGAGCTCCACTGGCTTCCGTTCGGCAGAGGGGAGCCACCGGCCGCGATGGCTTCGAATGGCGCCGTCCTCGCGCTGCTCAATAGCGTAGGGGAGGGAACCCCCTGGGGTGATTTCAAGCACGCTTTGTCCAGAGAGCTCGGTGAGTCCAGCGCGCGACGTGCCATACAACTCACCCGCGCGTTGCTCGTCAAAGGCGTCTGCGAGCTCTGCGTACCCCTCGAAGACCGCGCCCTCGAGCCCCAGACGCTTCTCGAGTGGATGCGAAAGCACGTCCCTGCCGAGGATGAGGAGGTCGAGCGCGCTCGGCCCGCGCTCGAACAGATCGCGGGGGCACTGAAGGCGTACTCGACGGCACGCGATCCCGTGCGTCGCGTCCATCGAAGGGCGGAAGTCGAAGCGAGCCTGCGGGAGCTCGAGGGATGCTTGGTCGCGGAGGGGCGATCGAGCGTCGGTACTGTTTCCATCGAGAAACCCGTGTCCATCGAGAAACCCGTGTCCATCGAGAAGCCCGTGTCCATCGAGAACACCGCGTTCTTCGAGAATGCCGTCGAGCCCGAGCCCGTCGCGGTCTTGTCCCGCTCGTCGTGGCAACCCGTTCTCGAGGACCTCTCGGCCATTGGCCGGCTGACGCAACTTTTCGACTATGGATTGCCTGGGCGTGTGCTGTTGCCCCGGTTTGTCGAAGAACGCTACGGGGCCGAGGGGCAAGTGCCACTGCTGCAGTTCTTCGCCGATTTTCAGGCGGAGCTTCGTTCGCCCTCGCCGAGCCGCGGGCGCGTGGGGGCCGAAGAGCTGGGGCTTGGTCGGTCCTTGTGGCGGGCCTTCTCTTTGCAGGCGGCAAGGGAGATGGAGCGAAGTGTCTGGCCCGAGCTCGCGCTGCTGGGTCGCGCACGCACTCGTGCTGTGCAGTGGCTTGCGGAGCAGGCGGCGGCAGGCAACGGTGTGGTCTCGACGCAGGCGCTGGTGGACGTGCTTGCTGACTGTCCATGGGTCGGAGGCCTGCCGGACGAAACCCTGTCCCACTACGTGCAGCCACTCCCCCCCGGCTGCGAAGAGACCTGTGTTCTCAACCTCAGTCGTTTCGGTGCGGGCACGGGCAGGACGCGCGTGGGGCACCTCTTGGCTCGCGGGCGTCGCACCGAGTCGCGGGTCGGCGGCGACGAGTCCGGGTACCCGGCGGCCCCTTCGGAGGACACCTGCTCGCTCCTCGCCGAGCTCGAGGGAAACTTCGGCTCGTGTCTGAACCAGCGCGTTCCGTCACTCGCCAATGGAATCAGCTATCCAGGGGCGGTGAGCGGCCGCGCCCCCGACCATCGAATCTCCCTCGGCGAGCTGGTCGTGTGCCTGAGAGAGGGCGCGGTGCGCTTGCTCGACCGACGAGGGCGCGACATTCGCCCGGTACACCTGGGACTGCTGGCGCTCGCTACCATGCCGCCGCTCGTACAGTTTCTGGTGAACCACTTCGGCCGGTCTTCGGCCTACTTTACCCCCCTCCTCTTTGCCGCGCAGGAGGCGCAAGCGGCACTGGAGCGAGGCGAGCGAGACTGCCGCTGGAGTCGGGTGAGGGTTGGGCAAGTCGTGTTGCGGCGCGCCGGGTGGTGGCTCGATGGGGCGGGCGTGCCGCAAAGAACCAGCCGCCGCGAGGACGAGTATTGGCTTGTGTTGGAGCGCTGGCGGAGGCGGCACGGGATCCCCCAGCGTTGCTTCGTTCGTGCGTTCGATCGCGGGGTGTTTGGCGCGCCGCCGGCTGTCACGGCGGGTGAAACGGCAAACTGGGAGGCGCTCTCGCCGTGGCTGAGCAAGCAGAGAAAGCCGCTGTATATCGATTTTGCCAGCTGGCATCTGGTCAAGGTGTTCGAACGAACATTCGGGAATTGCACCGGCTTTCTGGTGCTCGAGGAAGCGTTGCCCTCGCCCGAAGCGGCGGGGGAGTACGCGGAAGACGGGCGCGTGTTGGAGATCGTCTTGGAAACAGCGATGGGCGGCGGCAATGGTTGATGCATGGAGAGAGGCGCGCGTCTACTACTACGAAGAGCAGAAAGGTCGACTCGTCTGCGATCTGATTGCGCCCCTCTTGGTGGAACTGAGAGCGGCCGCGCGCTGCTGCTACTTCGTGCGACATTGGCAGTGCGGTCCTCATTTGAGGCTTCCCATCTGCTGCTCGGCGGAGGTCTTTCGAGAGCGTGTGCAGCCGCGGGTCGAGGAGCGGGTCCGGCCCTACCTGCGCGCGTCCGGCTCGCGCCGCGTGATGCCGCCCGAGGCCGAGCTTCGAGCGCGGTACGCACGCCTGGCGCAGCTCGAGCAGGTGGAAGGTCCGCTGTGGCCTCTGGTTCCCGACAATACCTTGCTCTTCACCGAGCACCGGCCGCGCCAAGAGCCGTGGGGCGGCCCCCGGGGCGTGGAGGCGCTAGCCGAGTTCTACCAGCAGTCGGAGCCGCTTGCCGTCGAGATGCTGCGCGTGCTCGAGTCCGGCGAAAGCCTCGACTTGCTCAGCGCGGCGTTGATGCTGGCGGTGGCTCACCGCTATGGGGGCAATCCCCCGCATCTACGGTTGGGCTTCGTTTCCTTTCGGTCCCACGCCGAGGCCTTCTTCTGGAGTGAGCCGAGCAACTCCAAATATCGCGGTTCGTTTCAGCAGGGCTATCTCAAGAACGACAAGACGCTGCAGCGGTTGGTGTTGCTCGTCGTGGGGCTCGTGGACGGCAAAGCGGGCTGGGCCGGAGATCCAAGCCCTGCTGCGACCCGTCCGGCGGATGCACACAGTGGGCGTTGGGGGTGGCTTTGCTCGTTCGTGGTGCGTTGGGTCGAGCTGCTCGCGCCGATTTGGCAACAGACCGAATCACCAGATTTTCCTTTGCCGCCCGTGGGCGCTCCCTTGGGGGCGCAACCGGGTGAGAGTCCTGGGAGCCCCATGCACCAGCTGATGGCCAGCAGTGCGCACTTTCGCCAGCGCGTCTACGAGGACCGCGCGTTTCGACGCTATCGTTTTTTGCTCAACTACACGTACCTGCATTTGGCTCGTCTTGGGCTATCAGGTCTGGGTCGCTACCGGCTGTGCCACTGGGTAGCGAACGCCGTAGAGGCGGCTCTCGAAGTCGACGCGATGCAGACCGTTGCGCAGACCGCGGGTCTCGGGGCGGCGCTTCCGAGCGCTTCGCGAGCATCGTTTGCGAAGCCAGCCGGCGAGGGGAGGTCGAGGTGAGCGAATGGCTGAGTGCGCACCTGTACTATCACGGGTTGCTCGATCAACTGCTCGTACGCATGGTCGCTCCCGTGGTGCATGAGCTCGTGGCCGCGAAGCAGGTGCGGGGGGCATTCTTCTTGCGCCATTGGCAGGGGGGGCCCCATGTGCGCCTGAGGTTGCGGCTCGAGCAGGGCACGAACCGCGAGGCCGTGCAGTCCCATTTGCGGGTACGGGCGCGCGAGTTCTTCGAGGCGTTTCCCTGCGAAAACCGGATCGAGGAGGGCGACTATCAGCGCGCCGCGTCCCGGCTTGCGGCGCTGGAGCCCGGGGCGGAGCCGGAGCGACTTCGGGACAACCAGAGTTTGGATTTCGTCCCGTATTGCCCGGAGACGGAAAAATACGGGGATGGAGCCAGCCTCGAAGCCGTGGAGAGGCACTTCGAAGTTTCGAGCCGGCTGGCTCTGAGCGCCCTTACGGGAGGCCTGTCGAAGGGCCGTCGGGCCATCTACGGGTTCGGCGCGGTCGTGGCCTCTGCAGCCGCGGGAGGGCCGGACCTCGAGCTCTTGAGGTTGCGCTTGGAGTGTGGAGCCTCCCGCTGGGGTGCCGGGGCGGGATTCCCCGTCGAGAGGAAGCCGCCGACACAGTTGGCGGCGCTGCGTCAATTGGCTCGAGCTCAATGGGCGAGGCCCTGGGTGATGACGGGGAACCCGTTCGTCGACGAGTTTCGCCAGAGTATCGATACTCTTTGGCGCGACGTATGCCGCCTGGCACCGAATGCGGAAAGCCCCCCGCGCGGCGTCGGGAAGTGGCCCCTGTTGCCCGGCGAAACGGTCACCGCTGCAGTGGCCGTGGCGAACTGCGCGCATCTGGTTTGCAATCGCCTGGGGCTTTCGATCGGGGAAGAAGTGGCGGTGCAGGCGCTTGCCGCCCAAGTTGCTGGAGCGATGGAGGAGTCTGGATGATTGAGGGAAGTGCGAGGAAGCCGGGAGCCGAGCCTTGCGGGTCGCGACATCGGGTCTGGGGCGAGGAGGAGTTTGCGCGCGCGGTGGAGCAGGCGCTGAACGAAATCGTGCGCGAGCTCCGTGTCGAAACGACCGCTCCGAGGTTGGTGGTCGTTTCGCACTCCGCGTCCGGGGATCTCGAACGCTGGAGGAAGGCGCAGGAGTTCGGTCAACCGTGGCTGTCCGTACTTTTGGAAGTCGATCGGGTCATCGTGGGTCCGCTCAGTGTTCCCGGCCGTCCCGGTTGCGCAGGCTGCCTGATGCGGAGGCTCAACGCGCTGAGCCCGCTGCCACCGTTGCTCTCCGGGGGGCACGAAAAGGGAAGCTCCGCCGTTTCCCCGCTGCTCGGAGGGTTGGCGGCGCGCTCTGTGGCCGCGGCCGCCGCCGAGCTGCTGGTGGCCTCCGAGGGGACGGAGCCCGGGCGACACGTCGTGAGCATCGTCCATCTCAAGGAGCTGCAGCATGACCGCCACGTTCTGTTGCCGCTGCCGGATTGTGAAATCTGTGGGGCGCTGCCGGCGGATTGTCGGCAGGCAGCGAGGCTGCCGACCAGGGAGCTCATCAAGCCCGACGCGGGGATGTTGCGAACGAGGAGCCTGCTCGATCTCGAGGGGGACCTGGAGAGGACATACGTCGATGCGCAAATGGGCGTGATTGGCGGACCCAGCGAGAGCGGAGAGTTTGCCTTTCCCCTCGTTGGAGTGCCTCTGGGGCGTCAACGCGACCGGGTCGACCGAGGTTACGGCCGTACGTTCGACTTCGGCGGGTCGAGGCTGACGGCGATTGCGGAGGGGCTGGAGCGGTTGGGCGGTTTATCGCCCCGAGGTAAGCGAACGGCGGTGCACGGGTGCTACCGAAACCTCGTAGACGACGCCATCGATCCGAGGGATCTGGGCCTGTATTCGGAAGAGCGCTACGAGCGTGAGCGATTGCCGTTTCAGCGCTATCACGAAGAACTGGAGCTGCCCTGGGTGTGGGCGTACTCTTTTGCAGCCGGGGCGCCGCGATTGGTGCCGGAATGTTGCGCGTACTACGGCAAAATGACGCCCATCGACGCCGAGGACCCCGCACGCCCTTTTGTCTACGAGATCTCCAACGGATGTGCGCTCGGGAGTTCGCTTGAGGAGGCGCTCTTGTTTGGACTGTTGGAGCTGGCCGAGCGCGACGCCTTTCTGATGACGTGGCTTGCGCGGCTCTTTGCTCCCAAGTTGGACCTCGACAGCTGCGTCGACCGAAGAGTGCCTTTGATGGTGGAGCGGATCGAACATCGTACGGGCTATCGAATCAGCATCTTCAACACGACTCTCGAGGAGGGGATCCCTTGCTTCTGGGCTCTTGCTTTGGACCCTTCCGGTCGCGATGAGCGCCCCCGTAGCCTGAGCGCGGCTGGTTCTGCCATGACCCCCGAGAAGGGGATCGTCAACGCGTTGCACGAGCTCAACACCTCCATCGAGGCGCACATGGCGTCCTATCCGGGGCGAAGGGAGCTGGCCGCGCGCATGGTGGAGGACCCTTACCTGGTTCGCAGCATGGAAGATCACGCCCTTCTGTACTGTCATCCCGGAGCGGCCGAGCGTCTCGACTTTTTGCCCGCAAACGGTCGGGGGGTACCGCTCGAAGAGTTTCGGGAGCAATGGCATTGGCCGCAGCACCGAGATCTAGCGAAAGATCTCGAGCAAGTCGTGGGCCGTTTCAAACGCTCGGGGCTCGACGTGCTGGTGGTGGATCAAACGACGAACGAGCATCGCGCCATGGGATTCTCCTGCGCCAAGGCAATCGTGCCGGGGCTGCTTCCAATGACATTTGGTCACCACACCCGGAGAATCGAGGGCCTCCCGCGCCTTCTTCAGGTTCCGAGGCGCCTCGGGTGGACAACCCGCGACTTGGAGTTCAGCGAGCTAAACCCCCATCCGCATCCCTTTCCATGAGAATCACTCGAATCAGGTAAGGCAGCAGTCGGGAGAGTTCTGCGTCGTGGTCGAGCGCCACCGCGACAGGACTCAGAGAGAGCTTGGATAGGGCACGCACCAACTCCTGGCGCGGTTCGGAGGCTCGTTGCGCGGCGGGTGTCTCCGGGCGTTCCGTTCCACCAGACTTGTGGGTTCGGGGGGGACGCGACACCGGAGAGTCTAGCGGCGGCGCGTACTCGGGGTGCCGGGAGGTCCGCGCTTGCCAGTGCAGGACTACCTTCGTCAATCCCACTTCGAGGGCTTCGCTCAGCGTCCAGCCTGAGGCGCTGGCGACATTTCTATCGCCAACGAAGAAGCTGAGAGTGCGTAGCGGCAGCGGATGATGCAGTTCCGCCACGTCGACTGCAATGGCGGCTCGCTGCGTGATATCCACGAGGCGTTTCGCTTCGTTCGACAGGCCCTCCACGCTTGACGGCGAGAGCCACGAGCAGGCGGAGTTCGCTTGCTGCTTGGCGAGTACCCATTCGAGACAAACCTGCAGAAGGCTTTCGTCGACCGCGGACCAGTAGGAGTCGCCGCACGCGACGCCGCGCCCCGGCGCGGAACGGTCCAAGAAGAACGCGGTCCGCGCGGGCACAAGGGTCGGTTCTTGCGTGTCGAGCGCGTAGCCCCACACGCTACCCACCAGGGGGCGCGAGGCATCGGACATGGGGGCACCTGCCCGGGGAGTCCCAGGCTCGCTGAGCGCCCGGCGCGCGTCGAATAGGCTGTTCGCGTAGAGGGCCAACGCTTGCCGTGCCGCTCGATGCCGTGCTTGTCGAAACTCGAGCGCCGCGCCGTACACCGCTGTCGAGCAGCCGGACTCGGCGAGCCGTCCCACGGGGTCGGACACGGAGATGCGCGCAACCCAGAGGGGGAGCTGCTGGTAATGGCCGTGATCGCAGCGTGCAATGGCGCCCACGCGCTCGTCTGCGAACAAGGCAGCGGCCCGTGCGAAGGTCGTCGGCGTGAGGGGGGCTCCCGCTTCCCGCATGGCCTGGCGCGCCACGAAGGCCGCGCGGGAGTCAGGCTCCGCCGGCAGCGCCAGGGGGTGAACGAGAAGGCGATGCTTCGATGTTCCGAACGAGGTGGGCCCCAGGCGACTCACGGTGTGGAGCGACGCCGGGGGTCCCTCGGAGGCAACGCTCGCTTCCGCCAGCCACCGAATGTGGCCGAGGGCGATTGTCGCGGCGGCCAGGTGAGTCGCGGCCGGACCCCGCGTCGGAACCGCGCGGGCGTCTTGCCACGAACTCACCGAATCTCGACGCCGAAGAAAGCTATCCCACGCCTGTCGCGCAGCGGCTGGCTGCTTTGCGCGTAGGGTCCAGTGTCCGTCCGGGGACGAGAGGGTTTGAGCGAGCGAACTGCCGTAGTCGGCGCACGCGTGGACGATGGATGTCGCGACGTCCCTACAACGCGTCACGGAAACTGTCGCCGACACCTGCCTCTGGAGCTCCCGGCCCAGCGCATCGCAGATATCCGTGCATTGGTTCCCGCAGGGGGGCAGCCAACGAACCTTTTCCTGGGACATTGCCTGGGACATTTTCTGCGACATTGCCTGGGAGTTTGCCCGCGGCAGTGCCTGAGCGTCGAGTGACGGGGCGTCGTGCAGCGGCAGAACGCAAAGCTCCCCGACGCCGCAGCGCACCAGTGCATCCGCCAACTGGGCGAGCAGTGGGCCGTCTCCGACGAGCAACAAACGTTGCTTCGCCACGAACGGGGCGGTCTGCTCAGAGTGTGACCCCCACAGGGAGAGGCGCTTGAGGATGTCGCGCGGCAACGGCCCCGCTTCGGGGGTTGGGGAGTCCTCGAGCAGGCCTCCAGCGTAGAGTGCCTCGACCAGGTGCAGCAGCTTTTCTCGGCGGGGCTTCGATAGCCCTCCGGCCATTTGACGCACGGTGCGCTGCCCATCGAGGAACGGGACCATCCGTTCGAGCCAACTGTGTGCACCTGGCCAGCGCAACACGTGTCTGCCGCTCGGGCCGTGCCAGTCGAGTCCGCCCCCGTCTGTCGGCTGCCAACGGGATGCGGGACACATTCTGGGGCTACGCTCGAGCAGGTCCTCTCTCACCACATTCATAGAGTCACTCCGTCTTGTGCCTCGAGCTTGTGCCTCGAGCGTGAGATCCGCCCAGCGCACATTGCTGTGGGCGGGCGGATCTCGCTCGACTGCCAGCGGCGTTTCTTAGCAGCAGCAGCTGCAGGTACAGAAACAGGTGATGGACGCGCCGCCCTCGACCATGCCGTAGCCTTCCGTCAGGGCATCCTCGACGGGCTCTTCGGTGACTTCATTCGTGTCCAGTTCGAGATCTTCGAGTGCGTCAGCCAGGGATTCGTCAATCTTCATGTTGCTACTCCTGATGTTTTCGGTGTCGGTGACTGCCGACCGCTGGAAGATACGGCTCGTATGTGCGCATCGTCAACGAAGCGCGACTTGCCGGCCGCGCCAGCAGACCGCTGCGTCATCACTACGTGACATTGGGGGCGAGCGTTCGGCGTGGCGGGACGGCGTGGCCCAGGAAAACGCGCGGGTCGGCTGCTGCTGTGGATTGGCGTGTCATCATTGGAGAGTCTGACACTCGTGCTTCATGTCATTGAAAAGTGACGCCGGTGCGCACTCGCGCCATGCTCGTCCTGTCCAATGGCGCCGCGTTCATCGAGGCGAGCGCGGAACGCCCCAACAGTGTTAGGACGATGCTTCGCTCCCAGTGGTGTTTTGCTCGAATCCGTTCCATGCAGAGACACCAGGGTTTTCATTTCTAGACGAACGTTCCCCATGCCCCTCCCTCACGACGTGTCGAAGCTGCTTCCGCTCCAAACTATCTCGTGTTCGGTCAATCGACGTGCAGATCCGCCCTCCGACGAAGGCTCGGGGCCAACCGACTCCCTGCGAGCGACGTGTCGCATGTCCTACGGGGAGCTCATGTCCGCGGCCCGGGAGGAGCAGCGCCGCGAGGTCGAGGCCTCGGCGCAACAGGCAGAAGGGCCACCGATCCACGAGCGCCATGGGGAAGCCACGAACGGACAGCGGGGCACGCAGGCGCATGATGCACGTCGGCGCAGGACGCGCGCTTCGCGTTTGGAGGGCACCTCCCAAAAAGCGGCAGCGACTCGATCGGTCAAGCGTTGGCCTTCCTCGGGGGATGGTCGAGGTCGAGCGCGCAAGTCCTTGATCCGCACGGTCGTCGGCGTGGCGCTCGTCGGGAGCCTATCCGCCTGGCTCGTGCAGCGAGTCGTGTCGGCCCGCGCAGCGCAGGCGGAAGTCGCGACCACGCTTGCTCGCAGCGTTCAGGAGGCAGCGCGCGCGGAAGAGCCGGTCGTGCGAGTGGTCACCGCCACGCTGGGTCGGCGCCGGGCGCGTGTCGAGCTGAGCGGAACGCTCACGGCACACCAATCCGTCGACCTGGCATTTCGAGTGTCCGGCAAACTGCAGGAAGTTGGCGTCGAGGTGGGCGACACCGTCGAGGAGGGGCGGCAAGTCGCCGCTTTGGACGCGAGGGAGGCCCGAGCGCGGTTGGCCGTCGCCGAGGCCCACGTCCTCGCCAGCGGAGCCCAGGTCGTCCTCGCGAGCGACGAGGAGAAGCGGACCCTGGCGCTCGTGCTCGGTGGTGCCTCGCCCACGCAGAGCCGCGTCCAGGCCGTACAGCAGAGCCGGCTCGTGTCTGCTCAGCACCGGGCGGCTCAGGCGGAACGCGACGTCGCAGAGGCCGTGCTGCAGAATCATACCCTCGTTGCACCGTTTGCCGGCGTCGTCACATCGGCTCCTGCGGGAATTGGGGGGGTCGTTCTGGCGGGGCAGCCCTTGTTTCGATTGGTCGACACCAGCATCTTGAAGCTGCGTACGAGCGTGACCGAATCCGAGGCGACCATGCTGAAAGTGGGGGCAACCGTCGTGGTCGAAGGCGACGAAGGAGAGGCCCGCGGGCATATCGCTTCGATGGTTGCGGAGCTCGATCCGGCAACGCGCAGGGTTCCGCTCGAGGCCAGGTTCGAAGCGCCGCGGGGCCTGCTGGCGGGGGCGTTCGTGCGCGCCTGGGCAGAGTCGGAGGAGATCCCCGTTTTGCAGTACCCGCGCTCGGTGCTCATGCCCGGCACGTCGGATCGTGTCATGGTGCTGACCGCGGAGTCGACCACCGAACCTCGACGGATCGAGTGGATTGGCAACGATCCAGAGGCTCTATTCGTGCGCAAAGGGCTTGAATCGGGGGATCGGGTGGTCTTGTCTCCGTCCGCCAACCTCGAGTCCGGGAGAAGGGTTCGGATCGCCGATGACGCTCCCGAGGGAACCCATCGATGAGCCTCTCGGCAATTGCGGTTCGCAGGCCTGTGTTCGCGGTCATGGTGATGGCCGCAATCCTCATTCTGGGAACGCTGGGGTTTCGCCGTTTGGGCAGTCAGTTCTTTCCGGACGTGACGTTTCCCGCGGTTTCGATCGTGGTGCCCTATCCCGGCGCGAGCCCGAGCGAAGTCGAGTCATTGGTCGTCGAGCCGCTGGAGGACGCAATGGCCAGCCTGGGAAGGCTGGAGCGGATTCGTTCCATGGCGCGGGACGGATCGGCAGAGATCTTCATTCTGTTCGACCTCGAAGTCGACCTCGAGGCGGCCGCCAACCAGGTTCGTGAGCGAGTGGCGCAGACTCGTCCGGCGCTCCCCGCAGAAATTGAGGAGCCGCTGGTCGAGCGTTACGATGTGGCGGCGGTGCCCATTTTGAGTTTCGCTCTGGGAGGCGACCGCCCGCTCGCGGAGCTGCGAAGTCTGGCAGACGATGTGATTGCGCCTCAGCTCGAGCAGATCGAAGGGGTCGCGGATGTTCGCGTTCAGGGAGGACCCACGCGCGAGATCCAGGTGGAGCTCGACCGCGTCAAGATGGAGGCATTGAGACTCAGCCCACTCGACATCGCGCAGCAGCTCCGGGCAGAGAACCTGAACCTCCCTGCGGGACACTACGCCGAGGGCCAACGCGAAGTCAGTGTGCGCACGTTGGCTGAGTTCGAGTCCGTACGGCAAGTGCGAGATTCGATCGTCACCACGAGTGCTGACGGCGCACCGGTGCGACTCGCCGACATTGCTCGAATCGTAGATGGTTCCGCGGAAATGCGCCTCCGAGCGCGCGTCAACGGTCGAGACGCCGTGCAGCTGCTCATGCAGAAGCAGCCCGGGACGAACTCCGTCGAGGTCGCCAACGCGGTCAAACGCAAAATGAGCGAGCTGCAAGCCGGGTTTCCTGAAGGCGTGACCGTGGCTACGCTCATCGACCAAGCGCGACTGATCGAATCTCAGGTGCGCCAAGTCGAAGAAGATATCGTGTTCGGAGGCTTGATGGCGGTGGTCGTCATCTTTCTCTTCATGCTCGATCTGCGGTCGACGCTCATCAGTGCTGTCGCTCTGCCCACCAGTGTACTCGGTACATTCTACGTCATGTACGTGCTCGGCTATACGCTCAACACGATGACGCTGCTTGGTCTGTCGCTCGCGATTGGGCTGCTCATCGATGATGCGGTCGTGGTTCGAGAGAACATCTTCAAGCACCTTCAGCTTGGCAAGTCGCCCATTGCCGCGTCGCTCGATGGTACGAAGGAGGTTGCTTTGAGCGTGGTCGCTACGACGATGACGATCGTCGCGGTATTCATGCCAATCGCTTTTCTCGACGGGATCGTTGGGCAGTTCTTCAAGGAGTTCGGGATAACCATCTCCGCTGCCGTACTCATTTCCACGTTCGTGGCGTTGACGTTGGACCCGATGCTTTCGTCCCGTCTGAGCAAGGCGCCGAAGGGGGCCGACGCTCGGTGGCGGTGGTTGAAGGTTCCCTTCGAGTGGTTTCATCGAGAGGTCGAAGAAACCTATCGGGATATCCTCGGCTGGGCGGTGTGTCACCGCCTGCTCGTGGGAGCGCTGGCCGTTTCGAGCCTCGTCCTGATGGGCTACGTTGCGGGGTTGACGGGCAAGGAGTTCATGGCCGCGGAAGATCATGGTCAATTTCTCCTCGATGTCGAGCTTCCCGCGGGAACCTCTCTGCGGGAGAATGCCCGAGCCACCCTTGCCGTCGAGAACAAGCTACTCGAGCATCCCGAGATTGAGACGGTCTCTGCGACGATTGGTGCCGAGTCATCCGTAAACAAGACCACTTGGCGCGTAATCGCCTCGAGTAAGAACGAACGTACCGAGAGCCTCGCTGACCTGAAGGCTTTTGCTCGGGAGACTGCCAGTGTGCTGCCGGGAGCCCGGGTATCTGTCATGGACCCACCGATTGGGGAGGGCGAATCCAATGGCGCACCCATCGTCGTTCAGGTGAGGGGCAGGGAATACGACGCACTGGGCCGGGCTGCGGAGGCAGTCGCTGCCGTGTTGGCTTCGACGCCCGGCGTTGGGGATGTAGTCGTGAAACACTCCCCCGGGAGGCCCGAGCTCGCCGTTCGCGTGGCTCGCCGGCGGGCGGCGGCAAGTGGATTGAGCGCAGCCGAAGTGGCTGGGGCCTTGCGTATAGCCATGGTGGGCGAGACGGCTGGGCACTTGCGCCAAACCGGAGGTCAGCGGGACATCCCCATTCGGGTGCGGCTCGACGAGGACTACCGCAGCAACCCCTCGGATTTGTCCAAGCTCCCCGTGAGAATGACCGGTGGCGCGGAGCGGCTCGAGGATATCGTCGATATCGAGGATGGCGAAGGGCCTCAAGTTTTCGAACGACTGGACAGGAAGCGCGCAATCACGGTGTGGGCCACGCCCGTGGGGCGGGGGCTCGGCGATGTGGCGAAAGACTTCCGCCCTCGGATTGCCGCTCTGCCACTTTCGGAGGGCGTCTCCATCGAGTACGACGGGCAGCTCAAGTCCATGGACGAGAGCGATGGGAACATCGGGATCGCCTTCCTTCTCTCGATTGCCTTCATCTACATCGTCCTGGCGTCGCAATTCGAGAGTTTCGTTCACCCCGTCACGGTCATGATAACCCTCCCATTGGCGCTCGTGGGGGCCATCCTGGCGCTGTTTCTCACCGACAGCAGTCTCGCTATGGGATCGATGATCGGCATCATCTTGCTGATGGGTTTGGTGACGAAGAACGCCATCCTGTTGCTGGACCGGGCCATTGCGAAAACCCGCGAGGGCTTTACCCCCGGGCAGGCGGTTGCCTACGCCGGGCCGGAGCGCTTGCGGCCGATTTTGATGACGAGCGCTGCGATGGTGCTCGGAATGCTTCCCACGGCTGTGGGAACCTCCGAAGGCAGCGAATTCCGTGCGCCGATGGCAATTGCCGTCATCGGTGGAGTCGTCAGTTCGACACTCCTGTCGCTGGTCGTCGTTCCGGTGCTCTACCTCTCCATCGAAGACCTGAAGGCTTGGCTTCGGCGCAAGAGCTTCGGATCGCGTGTCCGCACGGAACGAGCGTCGGTGAGTGCTACCGGTTCGAGAGCGCAGGCGCCTGGGCCCGTCTTCGTCTCGCGAGTGGACGACACGATGTCGACGGTGCTTTCTTCTTCGGCGGTTTCTCCCACGGTGCCCTCGCGAGCCTCGGCACAGGGGCCCGTGACGGAGCGCTACCCGAATATCGAGCGGGTCCATTCTGCGAGTTCCGATTCCACCTCGAGAGTGCGCTTCGATGCGACATTGCTGTACGGGCCGGACGCGCCAGAGCGCTAGCGGTTGCCAAGGGAGGACTGCGCAGCGGCTTTTTTGCAGCGGCTTTTTTCGCGAGGTCGAACGACGGGCACTCTTGGCTCGGCGGTCGCCTGCCCGCATCTGTCAGGGCGTCCCGATCGCGTCCGAGCGTGACATTCGCGCGTTGCTGATCCGCAAGTTCCTCCACCGGGGTTAGCCTAGGGCCGGGACGCGGGCGTCTCTCAAAGGCGAATTCCTGCGCGCCATGCTTTGTCCCTCCGTTGCTTGGCGGCGGGTTGGGGCGATCAGAATAACCTCCAACTTTCGGGTAGGTCCGAAAGCAAAGGAACGAGCAGGCGAGGCGTCTTAACGCTTTGGGTCTCGTCGCTTCTGAGTTCGTCCACGGCGCCTTCGCTCGAGAATTTCGCATTCTTCTGCCTCGCCGCGGCCGGTCCCTATCCGCGCCCGCTAAGCCGCCACAGAGAGTTGAGAGTATTCGAGTGGACGTCAATGCGGACCGGCCTGTAACCACCGACTAGATCGAGTCCCACTTTCACCGAAATCGGCGGGACCCGGGTCCGCCGCCGAAAAGTGGGCCCCACGCGTCGGCTCGGCGGACGATCGCGCCAGACAAAAGGGCGAAGGCCCGGAGTTCCCGCTCCGAGCCTCCAAGGGTAGCTGCAGCCGGTATGAGGCAGACTCGCTAACCTAGTCAACTGCGACTCTGCCTCACCGACTCGACAGCCACCAAATTTTCGGTGTGAGCCGTCGGTGGTTTCTGTCGGCACGAGCCGGCGGTGCCGGCACTGTGGAGCGGAGTTCGCGATGTGTCGCGACTGCGATCGGGGGCAACAGTACTGCCAGGCCGAGTGTCGCAAGCGAGCGCTGGCTGCTCAGCAGCGCGCAGCCCGCCATCGCCATCAGCAGAGTCCCGAGGGGAAACTCGATCACCGAGACCGCAACCAGCGCTACCGCGAGCGACGGCGACGCCGTGCAGCTGGCGTGACGGATACGGCTAGCGAGGACTTGGCCCCGACGGCCAAGGTGTGCCTCGCCCCCAGCGAGGAGACTGCCCATGTCCACCCTGATCGCGACGGTCGTCGTGACACTCAGCGAAACCCGCCTGCTCGTTTGCGATCTGACGGGCGACCGCCTGATCGCGAGGCTCCCACCCCTGCGGGCGAGCCACCGATGGGCCCTGAAGGCCCTGTTGGAATCGCTTGCGCTGTTCAGCGGGGAGCGCTTGCGCGTTGTTCTCGCTGCGGACGACTCGTCGACTTGGGAGCAGCTTGGTCTGTGCGACGCACTCAACTTCGCCGACGACGGTCTGCATCTCGACATCGAAATCGTGCCCCACCCGCAGGAGCGCTGTCGCGCCAAGCGAATAACGGGACTCGGCAGTTTCGCCGTGGAGAGACGCCGCATTCGAAGGGCCGGCTCGTGACCGACCTGGACTCGGATCAACTGCGTGCGGAAGTGATGCGACTGCACTACCTCGAGGCCTTGAGCATTCGCGCAATCGCAAAGCGCCTGAGGCATCGAGCAGCCGGGTCACCGGCGGGAGCTGCTCGAGTCGCGGCGCCACGACCCCACCGAGATCGCCGCCCTCCGGTTCGGCGAAACGGGAAAGCGCTACCTCACCACACTGGCCGCTACCAGGCGTTCCATTCGCCGAGAAAGCGTTCGCCTGGGCTTCCTCGCGGAGCTCTTCGGCACCGCTCACACCGAAAGCGCCATGGAAGAAGTCATGCGCTGTGGCCATGTCGGCGTCGAGTATGTCGAATTCGTGCTGCGGCACAAGCGCAAGCTCGAGCCGGCGTTCACACCCTTGCGGCTCGGCAACCCGGCGTTCGACGACATCTCCCTGCGCGAGCCTGATCTCACGATCTACGATCCCCCTGCGCTGACGCGCGACCCCGCCGCGAAGGACCCCCGCGATGAAAGATGATGATCTGGTGCAGCTCACCATCGACAAGCTGCGCTGGCTCCGGCTGCCCGGGATGGCGCTCACCCTTCAGGCTTTGCTGGAGCAATCTGCGCGAGAGAAACTTTCCGCTCTCGAAGTGGTTTCCCGCCTCGCCGACGAGGAAAAGGCGAGCCGCATCAAGAGCGCCGTGCAACGTCGGATCAACTCCGCCCGTTTCCCCGAGATCAACACCGTCGACGGTTTCGACTTCGACTTTGACAGCGTGAGGCGCAAGCTCAAGGCCTGCTACCTCGGCCTGCTCGATCTCGCTTTCCTGGACAAAGGCATCAATCCACTCTTCATCGGCAACCCAGGGACGGGCAAAACGTTCCTGGTCCGGGCTCTCGCGCACAAGGCATGCCTCGCCACCAAGCGGGTCGTCTTCGCCTCCGCTCCGAAAATGCTCAACGAGCTACACGGCGCTGAGCTACACGGTCGACTAGGGGGTGTCCCTAAATTGGGCGGCGGATTTGTTGGATCAAATCGATCACTTGCACGAATGGATTGAGTCGCGGCGTCGTGCATGATCAAAGATCGCCGTGCATCGACACGCGCTAACCGAAGATCAATGGCGACGA
>JBNLDK010000003.1:0-52454 GCA_050304295.1 Polyangiaceae bacterium | reverse complement strand
GACCTCATAGTGAGGTGCTCGAGAATCGCGCTCGGCCATCTAGCTTTTCCCGAGACTCACCTGTGTCGAGCTCGTCACCTTCCCGGGCTCACCCGGTGTGCGAGCCCGGAGAGGTTCGTCTCTCGGCTCAATCTGCTCGCGGGCTCACCATCTATCTTCCAGTTCGGTTCAGGGGGATAGATGGCGGTTGATGGTCATGGGCGCAGGAACATGCGCTCGGCGCGGTACACCGAGCCGCGTCCGGGGCCACTGGCGATCATCTCGAAGTAGACGCGGCCTTCGGGGTCGAGCTCGATGATGCGCGCCTTCTCCTCGATCGAGCGATTCCACCGGACCGAGAAGTCGTCGGGGCTATTGTACCGCATCACCGCGGAAAGGGACCCCGCCACCATGAGACGGTGCCCATCTTCCGGGTAGTAGTCCACGTCGGAGATGATGGGGGAGAACAGTTCTGGGCGATCCGCTCCGTACTCGAAGACCTGGCGCGCCCGGCCGCCGCCACCGGGTTGCGCGTCGATCTCGTATTCCACGATCCGACTGAAGTGCTCGTTGCCCGTGAAATCCCGCCCCAGGCCGTTGTCGAAGACGATGACGTTGCCATTGGGCAATAGCTCGGCTGCGTGCTGGCCCCAGGTCGGCTCCGTTCCGGAGTCGAGACGGAGCAAGTAGGGGAGAAAATCCTCGTTCCAGCCCGCACGCGGCGAAAGCACCCAGACCAGCTCGTTGTCGTTCGTGAGCTTGAAGACACCCTGGCGCTGACCTGACACGATGATGGTGTCGTCCGATTCGTCGTACACCACCGCGTTGACGTGCACCCAGTCGATGTCGTCGTTTACCAGCGCGCGACGGTCCGCCTGGAGAGACTCTTTCAGGTCCCAGACACGCACCAGGTCGCCGGTGTTGCGATCGATCTCGACGATGATGTCCTCGACGGTGCGCGCTCCTGCTTCATAGACAGGGGTCAGGAAGTTGCCGTTGGGCTTCTCGTACAGGTCGTGGTGGATCGTGACATAGTCGGGGCCCACGCCCCAGGCGCCCCGAGGTTCACCGGCCCAGGTGAACTCGCGGACCTGATCCGGCCCCAGGTCAGCGAAGCCGAGGTGACCGTTGCGCAGGCGCTGGACGCCGCGGACGCCACGCTTGCTGGCCGTGCTCAAGGGAACCGTGAGCAGGTAGCGAATCTTGCCGAAGGGGTCGACGAAGAACGGGACGCCCAGCGAGGTGACGTTGACCATGAACGCGAGCCCGTTCGGAATCGGCTCCGGATAGGGGACCTCGACGGTGAATTCCAGGTACTCGTCGGACAGGGGCTCGGTGGTGATCTCGATACTCTGGGTCACGCGTGGCGTACCGTCTCGCCGCGTGAGCGTGAACTCGACCTCGTTGTCGTACCCGGCGTAGAGCCCCAGCACGAGGAGCTCGTGGTCGCGGCCATACGGAGTCAGCGCGCTCACGATGTCGGAGCTGTCGCCGTCCTGTCCACGTACTCGGGCGAAGAGGCGACCCGCCACGGGAGTGGTGATCGAGGCGACGGCGACGAGCGGCGCCGTCCCAAACGGGTTCAGCTGGATCGCGCTCTTGCGGATGCCCAGCTCACCCAGCATGCCCAGCTCCAGCGGAGGCTCGTCGGGAAAGCCGAACTCCACCGACCAGTTTGCTGCTGACCGGTGGATCTCGATGTCCTCGTCGTCGCGTACCGCGATGGTGCTGCCGTCTTCGTGGCGGATCGAGATCAGCCCGTCCGACCGCGTCACGTCAACGATCAGGTTGTCCGCTTCGTCGGCGGCAATGAGGAGCGGGATGGCCTCCGACGCGCTCAGCGGAATCAACGTCGCGCCTGCGCCGGCGCTGCCTCCCGCCCCGCCACTCGCGCTGGCTCCGCCGCTCGCCTGGGGGGGGCCCACCTGGGGGCTTGCTGGTGGCCTCATGTTGCCGGGATCGGCGGCCGTCCCGTCGCTAACGGCGAGCATCCGAGGTTCCTGGCAACCTCCGAGCAGGGTGGCCAGCAGCAATGTCGTGGTCGTCCTCATCGATCGCCTGTCCGTCGCGCCTACGGTAGAGCGGCGCGGGCCGATTGCAAGCCTCGGGAGGCACCACCGAACAATGAGCCACCCGGCATCGCAAAAGCGGCGGGCCAGGTCGCCAGCGGCGGGGTCAACCGTGTCCGACCAGGGTCTTCTGCAGCGCACGGACGCGGGGGTGATCGCCCTCGAGGCTGGCGGCGTACTCGAGCCAGCGTCGGGCGCTGCGTTGGCGGCCGAGTCGGGCCGAGACCGCGGCTAGCTCGGCGGCGGCCGAGGCGTCCTGAGAATCGAAGGCCAGGATGCGGCGGGCCATCCGATCGGCGCGCACCAGGTCGCCGCCGGAGAGGGCGCTCTGGAGGCCGGCGCGATTGGCACGAAGGAGGTTGTTCACCACCAGGTCGGAAGCGCGCGGCGCGCCCGCCGCGCGCAGCCAGGCGTCCCGCGCGGCATCGACGCGACCCAGACGGATCAGGACGTCTCCCCGGAGCTCCAAGGTGCGGGGGTCTCCGGGTTGCTGTTCCAGTATCCGGTCGACCACTTCGAGTGCCGCCTCTGGATCGCCGCGCAGGAGCAGGATCTGGGTCAGCGTCCAGGCCACGTTCGCCGACGTGTCGCCGAGCAACTGCGCCTCACAGTAGGCCGCCTGGGCCTTCTCGAGATTACCGCGCATGAACTCGGCCTGGCCCCGCGCGAGCGCTTGCTGCAAAAGGTAGGGCTGCAGGTCCTGACCCTCCACTCCTACCAGCGCGTTGCAGCGTGGCGCCTTGGTGATTGCTGGAGCGAGCCAGGGGACGGCGACGGCCCCGGTGGGTTTCGCCGGTTCGTTTGGGGCAGCGTCGGACGCCATCGCGGACGGGAGTCCCTCGGCGTGGGAGGGGGTGGCGCCGAGTTTGGTGACCAACGAGTCGTGAGCTGGCTCGTCGGCAGCTGCGGTGGGCGGGGGAGGTGCGGCGGCCTTGGGTGGTGCGGTCTGCAGGCGTGAGCCGACCACGATCGCCGCTGCGGCGAGCGTGCAGAAGAGGATGATGCCGAGCGAGGTGAAGGCCGCCCATCGCCACTGGGAGCGGTGTCGCTGGCGTACTCTCGTTGGGTGGGGGCGGGCGGGTTGGTAGGCCGTCGCCAGGGGACTCGGCAGCGGGGGATGGACGATCGCGGCTGGGGTCGGGTCCGCTCCCTCGACGGGCGGCAACATCGCGGGCCGGGAGGGCGTGTCAGGTTCTGGAGCGGGTGGGGCGACCGGAGCGCGCCTGCCGGGGTGCTTGACAGGTAGTGCGGGAGCCCCCTCGGCCGGGTGCTTGAGCGTCTCGCCCCTCACCACGCTGGAGCGGCCGGGCTCCCGCGCCGGGGCCGGTGGGGGGCCGAGTCCCACCTGGGTCTGCTTGCCCTCGCGAGGCTGTCGTGCCGGAACGGGGGGTGGGTCCGCTCGCGGCGCAGCTTCCGGAGCGACTACCATCATCAAGGGCCGTGTGGGGCGCCCCGCCTCTTCGTCCGGGTGGCTGGTGGTGCGGTCCGGGCGGGGGATCCGGAACGTGGCCGCGGTCGCCTCCGCTGCTGCCCTGGCGGGGGCCGCGTCGCCAGGCCGGGGGAGGGTTAGCTTCATCCCCAGCGGCAGGGTTTTTCTTCCCGTTTCGGTCACGAGTTGTCGGTGCGAGGCAGGCTCGTCGGCGGGCACTGGTTCAGCACGTTGCTGGGGCTCACGCCCCCGGCTTGCCTGGCGCTGGATCGTGCTCATTGGATTCGGCTGCTTGCTGGAAGAGCCAAATTCTCATTCTAACCTAGAAGCGGCCAGCGCCCCGGCGGATGAAGGCGAAATCCCCGGGGCAGCTCGGACTCGCCCCGGTCGATCCCGGGAGGATGTCGACTTCCGCCAGTGGGACCGAGTGCCGAAAGCTGCCACTCGAACCAGCGATGTGGGATGCTCGGCTGGGCGGCGGGCGTGGTGGGTCAGCTCCCGCCCGCCACCCTCACGACCCACAGCTGCTCGTCGCCTCCGCTCTCCGGACGTTGCTCGATCGCCGCACCTGACTCCGTCGAGTTGGCGACGACACCGGCATACTTGCCACTGTTCTGGTTCCTGATGAGGTACTCGCCGTGACCCTGGTCGAGCAGGCGCCAGGCCTGGTTGTCCCCATCGAGGTCGTCGTACTGGATGAGCTCGATGCCGTCCGCAGTGGATTCGTCGGGCACGTCGACCACTAGACCGCTCATCACGTTGGTCAGGCGAAAGTGCCCTCGCTGGTTGTAGTTCAGCGACCAGCTTTGACTATCCGTGCCGCTGGGTGCCGTCTGGACGACGCTCGCGCCGCTGGCGCTGGAGCCACCCTCGATGTCGAGTGCGAGACCGCTGTGCTTGTTGATGAACACGAAACGCTCGACGCTGCCCGCCACTCGACCCTGGGTGGCGTCGAGATCCAACGTGTTGTTCCAGCTCATGCTCATCTGGTCGTCCGCGGGAAAGCTGATCGGTAGCCAAACGTAGGTCGAGTCATTCACCCTCCCCCCGTAGGCTCCCGCCCACCGATCGCCCAGGTAGAGATGGCTCGTCTGCCCGCCGCCGGTCACATCCACCACGTAGGCCGACTGGGAATGGAAGGTGTTGCTGTCCGCCACGTTGGTCATCGGTGACCAGCCGCTGGTCAGGCTTCTGCTCGTGGCATACTGCGCCTGGTTCGGATTCCAGCCCGTCGCCCCCGAGGTGACGAGGAAGTAGATGCCGTTGCGCTTGAAGAGCGCGGGAGCCTCGCGGTGACCGCCAGGAAAGAGAGTGGCGACGAGGGTGTCGATGTCGAGGTAGTCGGGAGTGAGTCGATAGAGGTTCAGATCGGCGTTCTCGTTGGTCGCGGAGATGAAGTAGGCCGCGCCATCGTCGTCGACGAACAAGGTGCAATCGCGGGACATGTAGCCGGGTAGATCGTGGTCGATCACTCCTGCGTCGGCGTAGGGTCGGAAGCTGCCGTGGTAGGTGTAGTCGCCGTCCACCGTGTCCGACGAGGCGACGGCCGCGCGCGCCTCCCCGTAGTGTTCCCCGTTCTCCCAGTGCATCCACATCACGTACTGGCCAGTCGTCGCGTTGTAGACGACCTTCGGGCGCTCCACGTTGGCGGGATTCAGTCCTGGGTCGGACGTCATTTGCAGCACGTCATGGCGAAACTCCCACTGTCGGAGATCTCGCGAGCGATAAGCCGAGACGGCGAGGAAGGTGCTGTCCGGATTGCGGTTCTCACCGAACCAGTAGTAGTCCTCGCCGACCTTGAGAACGCCGCCACCGTGGGCCTGGATCGGGTTGCCTTCGGTGTCCGCCCACTGGATTCCGTTGAGCAGCGGCCAGTCTACTGCTGGCGTACCGGCCGCGCCTCCCGTGGCGGCACCCCCGGCGGGACCTCCCCCTGTGGTGGCACCTCCGATGGGGACTCCGCCCGTGGCCGAACCATCCCCGCCGGTGGGTCCTTCGCCCCCCGTCTCGCTGCCACCGCTGGGGAGAGCTCCACCGGAGGTGCTCCCGCCCGTGGGCGCCGCTCCCGTGCCACCGCCGCCGCTGCCGGGCGTTCCGCCACCTCCGGTCCCCCCAGTTGTCGGAGCACCGCCGGTGAGTGCTCCGCCCGCGGCGGAGCCTGCCCCTCCACCTGTCCCGCCGGGGCTGCCAGCTCCCGTCGCCTCACCGCCCATGGCTGCTCCTCCCGCGTGGGTAGCACCGGTGGCGTCAGGGGCCGTGGATTCTTCGTCGTTCCCGCTGCAGCCGCAGCTGCCGAGCAGTGGCACGAGCAACACCCAGGCGCGTGTGGTCATGGTCGATAATGCTTTCAGGCTGCTCCGTGATCAGTACCGCGGCTTGCCCGTCGGGGTCGAGGTCAGAACGCTCCCGTTCACTGGGCTGGCCACTCTCGCTCTGTCCTGAGGACCGCTCGACGCCGTGGGATGAGTCCGGTTCGGTGTTGCACTGCTGCTCGCATGACGCACCAGTCGCCGAGTGGAACGAGTGGTGTCGGGCCGGAGGGAACCCGCCTGCGACAATGTCGACCTGGCGTCCCGGTCGACATTGTCCAGCGTGGAATGACTGGTGTGCGAGTGTTACCGAGAGTTTCTCATGGAGGAGCCGACAGGGACTTCGGACTTTCGCACGAATCTGGAGTGAGCGGGCCGCACCGCCACGAGAAACAGGCCATCTATCGGAGGATAGAGCGAGCGCGCGGCTCTTGCGCCGACGTGCTATGAGCCCGCTCCGGCGCCGGGATCGGCGCCGAGCGAGGCCCCGATGAAGAGCAACTGGTGGAAGGA
The DNA here is from genome assembly GCA_050304295.1 of Polyangiaceae bacterium. GTDB lineage: Bacteria > Myxococcota_A > Polyangia > Polyangiales > Polyangiaceae > JAFGBI01. The sequence continues at coordinate 46,155 of JBNLDK010000003.1, read as the reverse complement.
AGCGGTCGTCTATCAGATCTACCCGCGCAGCTTCGCCGACGCGAATGGCGACGGGATCGGTGATCTGCGGGGCATCCTCTCGCGCCTCGACTACCTGCAGTGGCTCGGCGTGGACGTGCTATGGCTGAGCCCCATCTATCGCTCGCCCAACGACGACAACGGCTATGACATCTCGGACTACCGGGAGATCATGCCGGAGTTCGGTACGCTGGACGACTTTGGCGAGTTGCTCCGGGAGACGCACCGGCGTGGGATGCGCCTGGTCATGGATCTGGTTGTGAACCACACCTCGGACGAGCACCCCTGGTTCGTCGCGTCCCGTTCGTCTCGCGACGACCCGAAGCGCGACTACTACATCTGGGCGGATGGGCGTGACGGAGGGCCGCCGAACAACTGGCGCTCGTGGTTTCACGGACCTACCTGGGAGCTCGATGCCAGGACGGGCCAGTACTATCTGCACCTGTTCTCGAGAAAGCAGCCCGACCTGAACTGGGCGAACCCTGCGGTTCGTGGCGAGATCTACCAGATGATGCGGTGGTGGCTCGATCAGGGGATCGACGGATTCCGCATGGACGTCATCAACTTCATTGCGAAGGTGGCGGGCTACCCGGACTCGACCGTGGCCCCCTCCTCCCTCGGGGAGCGCTACGCCCACGTGCCGGGGATCGAGCACTACGCGGACACGCCCCACGTGCACGACTACCTGCAGGAAATGCATCGCGAGGTGCTCGTCCACTACGACATCATGACCGTCGGTGAGTGCCACTACCTCAACCCCGCGCGAGCGGCTCGTTACGTGGCGCCCGAACGGCAGGAGCTGTCGCTCCTCTTCCAGTTCGATCAGATCTGGGCTACTGGCGATCACCGCGCGCTCCGACGCGCCATCGAGGGCTGGTACGCAGAGTTTCGCCGGCACGGCGCCTGGACCACCACCACCCTGGGCAATCACGATTTTCCGCGCCTCGTCTCCGTCTTTGGCACCAGCGGAGACAACCGAGCACCGTCCGCCCAGCTGCTCGCCACGCTCCTGCTCACCGCACCGGGGACGCCGTTTCTCTACCAGGGGGACGAGATCGGAATGGCCAACGTGTGCTGGGAGCGGGCCGAGGACTACGACGACATCCAGTCGCTCGGCGAGTATCGCGAGAATCTCGAGCGCGGGATGCCGCCGACTCAGGCCCTGGCGCGTCTGCAGGCGATCTCTCGCGACAACGCCCGCACGCCGATCCAGTGGTCAGCGGCGCCGCAGGCCGGGTTCACGACGGGGACGCCCTGGCTCAGGCTCAACGACGACTACCCCGAGATCAACGTCGCGGCCCAGCAGGAAGACGAGGCGTCCACGCTCCACTACTACCGGCGGCTGATCGCGCTGCGCAGGGCCGAGCCCTGCCTCGTTCATGGTGACTTCCTGCCGCTGAGCCCCGATCCCGGACCCTACGTCTACGCTCGCGAGCTCGACGGGACGCGCGTGGTCGTGCTGCTCAACTGGTCCAGCGAGCCCGTGACCCTGGCCGTCGGGGAGTGGTTCGACCCGACCATGGCTGAGCTGTTGCTCACGAACCTCACGGCAGCTGAGCTCGATCCCGAGCGGCCCGGCGAGCTGCGTCTCGCACCCTGGCAGGCCTGCGTCTATCGCGCCCGCCAGTGACCGGCGTCGCGACTTGGCTCGCTTCCGGCAAGATCCCCGGGGAGGCCACGAGAAGCACTGGCGCTCGGGCCCATTGCCGATTCCATGACCGATTGGAGGCGTGGCCCGCAACGGGGGGGGCATGCGGTTGGTGCGAGGTCCCGGCTTGTGGCTCCTGGTTGCCGGCTGCGTAGCCGCCTGCGGTGGCGATCCCGAGCCTCGGGAGGCTGCTCGCCCCGGGAACACCGGGGGCGGGGGAGGGGTGGGCGACGTCACCGGCGGTGTCGCCGTGACTGGGGGCGCCGTGAGTGGGGGCACCGGCGTGACGGTGGGGACCGGAGGAGGCGGCGCGGTCGAGACCGGGGGCGCCTCCTCCGGTGGGACGGTCATCACCGGAGGGACTGCGTCGGGCGGCGTGACGGTGGGGGGAGCGACGGGGGGCGGACCCGCGGCCGTTGGCGGCTCGCTCGCCGGGGGGGGCGGCTCAGGCGGCGAATTGGCGACCGGGGGGCGCGATCTCGTCGGTGGCACCCCGGCAACTGGTGGGGACGGCACGGGCGGCGCGGAGCCGATCCTGCCCGAGTTGGTGTTGCAGGAGGAGCAGCTGGGTTTCTGCACGGTGGACGGTGCGGTCGAGTCCGACAACGCGGGGTTCACGGGGGCCGGCTACGCCAACACGGACAATGTCGTTGGCTCGGCCATCGAGTGGGGCGTCACGGTCGACGCGCGCGGCGTCTATCCCGTGCGCCTTGTCTACGCCCACCCGGAAGCGGAGCGCCCGGCGGCGCTGTTTGTCAACGACGCCGTCGTGGGGCCCGAGCTTGCCTTTCCCGGTACCGCCGACTGGACCATCTGGGCGACGTTCGTCGCCGAGGTGACGCTTGAAGTGGGTGAGAACCGGATCCGACTGGAGGCTGCTGGGGACGGTGGGCTCGCCAACATCGACGCGCTCACGATTGTCGGCGATGGCGTGCGCGCGGTCGACTGTGCGCCCGAGGTGACCGAGCTCCCCGATCTGACCGTGTACGTGGCTGGCGACTCGACCGTCTCCACCTACACCGACACGTCCAGCCCGGCGGATCAAGCTGGCTGGGGGCAGATGCTCCACGAGATCTTCGACCCTCGCGTGACTGTCGAGAATCGAGCCATCGGTGGGCGCACGGCGCTGTGGTTCCACCTCGAGGGAGGAACCGCGTGGGTGCTGGATCGCATCCAGCCCGGTGACTACTTCTTCGTCCAGTTCGGCACCAACGACAGCCATCCCACGGCGACGTTCACTGTCGACGGCGTGACCTACCCTCGCCTCGCCGACGCCAACACGGACTTCAAGCAGCACCTGTTCGACTACTACGTGCTGCCCACCCGCGAGCGGGGTGCGACTCCGGTTTTGGTGACGCCTCCTCCGCGCAACTCGGCGTACTGTGGCGTGGGCAATTCGCTCGGGGGGTACGCGCAGGCGATGCGCGATCTGGGCGCGGAGCAAGATGTCCTGGTGCTCGACAACAACCAGCGTACTTACGACCACCTGGCCGCGATCTGCCCTGCGCCCACGCCGGAGGACTTCTTCTTCGTGCGCACGGACGGTACGGTGGATGGCACACACTTCCAGGAGAATGGGGCGCGTGCGATGGCCGGGTTCCTGGGAGACGAGATGCGGGAAAGCTCCGTCGGGCTCTACCGGTATCTGCTCCCCTAGGCAGCGCCAACCAGTTGCGTTGATTGAATTCGCCGTACTTGCCCCTCGGGTGAGGGCCCAATACTCCGAAGAAAGCTAGCGGGCTCAGCTGGGCGCCAGGACACATTGGCGACCAGCGCAAGCAAACCAGCTGTGGGAGGGACGGCGCGCAAAAGGTCGACCGGACCTCGGGCCAGTCGCCTGGCGAATGAGGCGAGAGTCGCTGCAAAAAAGTCTGAACGACCACGGATGTGCCGGGCACAGAGGGCCATCATGACCGAAACGCACCGCCACGAAGGCACCCTCTCAAGCTTGCTCTGCGCCAGCAGGCGTACCCGATTCGAGTGGACCCTCTTCGCTACCGCCGTCGGTTTCGCGCTCCCGCTGAGCGCTTGTGAATTTGGTGTCGACGGCAACGGACATCGTACCGACGAGGTGCGTGAGGTGGGCGAATTCACCCGGGTCGAGGACGATGGTGAGCTGGACGTGTTCATCGAGCGAGGGGACGAGTTCTCGGTTGTCGTGAGCATCGACTCGAACCTCCAGCGCCTGGTCGACGTCCGCGTCTCTGGTGACACGCTCGTCGTCGACTCGGAAAGAAACTTTGGCCACACTGTCGATGGTCCCCACGTGTGGGTGACCATGCCCCGACTGCAGGGCGTCTACCTGGACGGCTCGGGCCGCATGGTGGCCACGGGATTCGCCTCCGACGACACCGTGGACCTCGACCTCGACGGATCGGGAGAGGTGGAGTTTCATGGCGAGGCCTCCCGGATCAACGTCTCTCACGACGGCTCGGGGCGGGTCATCGTGGAAGGTGAGACCGACTCCATCGATCTCAGTCTCGGCGGCTCGGGTTCCATCGATGCCCGATCCTGTCCGGCGCTGGAGGGCGTATTCGATCTCAGCGGCTCGGGAAAGATCTCCGCCACCGTCCTCGAGACTGCGCAGGCATCGCTGTCGGGATCCGGGAGGATCGATCTGTACGGAGGGGCCGTGCTGGAGCACCGCTCCCTCTCCGGCAGTGGATCGATCCAACAGCACTGATGCAAGAGGAGCGTGCAAACGCGACCGTGGTGGTTGGCTAGACGACTGGCACCTTGGCGTCGACGTTCGATTCGTTGCTGTCTCGAGGAGATGGCTAGCTTGGGCGATGTGGAGGAGCCCCATGCAAAGCGTTGTTGTCATCGCGCCCATCGCGCTCGTCGTGCCGGCTGCGGCGCGAAGAAGACCAGGGATTCGAAGGCGCCCGGTGTCGCCGGTTCGGCTAGTGATTGCCAGGTCTGCCTCGACTCTGGTCGTACCTGGCAGCCCGAGGCGGGCGAGTGCACCGACGACTGCGCGCTGCAGGACACTCCTGCTACCGGGACGATTGCCCCGGTCCCCGCGCGGCGGGAGCCTGCGACGCTTGTCACGGGGAGTCTTCTTGCGAGGCGGCAGGGTGCAGCTGGCATATCGACGCCGAAGCGGCGTGGTGCACCCAGTAGCGCACGAACCCTAGAGAGCCAGCGCCCCGGCGGCGACCAGCGCCACTTCAGGACCGCTCAGGGCGCGCCTCCAGACGGCCACCTCGTCGATGCGACCCTCGAAAACGCTACCGCCCCCGGGCAAGTTGCCTACCGTCAGCGGCGCCGTCGAGGCGGGGATGGTCGTCTCGCGCTCGAACCCGGTGCGGGCCAACGTCCCGTCGAGGTAGAGCCGGACCCGCTCGCTGAATGCCCACCTGCTGTTGAACACGAAGGCCACGTGGGTCCACGTGCCGACACTCAGCGGGGAGGCAGAGATGAAGCGGTCCGCTTCGTCCCCGACGTCGACGGTCACCTGCCCAGTCTCACCCTGATGGAGGGAGAAGGCGGGCTGATCTTGGTAGGCGATGCGCTTCGTCACGTAGCCCGGCCAGTAGCTGCCAGCGATGCGCTCCGTGTTGACCCAGGCCGCGACGGTCAGCTCGCCAGTCGGGCGGAGGGACGGCGCGTCGGGAACCTCCACCCAGCCGGAGCCATTGAAATCACCCGCGCGACCGAAGCGCCCCGTGGCGGTGGTGGTGATGCCACCGGTGGCCGTACCGTGATTGGCCATTCCTGATGAATCCCGCACCTCGCCTGGCTCTCCGCCCCACTGAGCTTCTTCGAAATGGAGCAGCAGGACGCAGCCATCGAGGAGCGAACCCGCGCCCCCAGCGCCACCGGTGGGAGCGCCACCGGTGGGAGCGCCACCGGTGGGAGCGCCACCCGTGGGAGCGCCACCGGTGGGAGCGCCACCCGTGGGAGCGCCACCCGTTGTGGTGTTCCCGCCGGCGCCACCGGGGCTGACACCGCCGGTGGCCCCGCTGCTGCTTGCGCCGCCGGTGGGTGTTCCGCCCGCTCCCCCCTCGGCGCCCGCATGGCCACCGGTTGTTGGGCCGGTGCCCGCGTGGTTCGTGCCGCCGGTGGGAGCGCCGCCCGGAGCGGTTCCACCGCTGGTTGGAGTGCCTCCGACGGGTTGTCCGCCGATGGCAGCCCCCGCGACGCCACCGGTGGCCTGGCCTCCGGTGGCGCGTCCGCCAGTGTGGGTCGCATTCCCGCCGGCTCCACCTCCAGCGGTGCCCTCGCCGTCGCAGTGGCAATCGCCAAACTGGTGGTCGGTACCGCACTCGCGAGTGGACGCCGTGCCGTCGGGGCACAGGCACGGCTCCACCCCTCGCGGCGTGCAGTCGTCGCGGTCGCTCTTCGTCGTCGAGGAACAGCCCGCCGCAAGCGCCAAGAGCAGGCTCACACTCGAGCGTCCCGTCATCGATAGAGCCTTCTGCATTGCCGGGAACCCTAGCACGGTGACGACCCGCCGAGCGAGTCCGCTCGTGATGTTCGACGGGGGGGCCGACGGGTACTGCCTGGCGATACACGGACGAGGGGCGCGGAGCGCCCCGGCCCCAACCGCCAGCCTCACCGGGGGGCCAGATTCGTCCGGTGGTGGTCGGTGGGGGAGTTGCGTCCGGTTCCTTCAATGTTGCGGTGTCGCGCAACTCGCGGGCCCGCTCTGCGCGTCGTCGTGGTGGACGTTGACCGCAATGCTGTCCATCATCGGAGCGTGGCCATCCTCAGTCACTCGCCGCCATCACGGCCCGGAATCCTGCGTGCGGGGGTTCGGTCCGTCGGGGCCAGGCTGGCGTCGATCACCGCGCTGGTGCTGATCGTCGTGGGGCTCCTGGTGTCGTTCGTGCTCAGCCGCCAGGAGCGTGAGAGCCTGGTGTTGGCGAAGATCCAGGCGGGGACGGTCGTGGCGGACCTGATGGCGATCTCGCTGTCCGCCCCTCTCATCTTTGAAGACCAGACCGCGGTCGAGGAGCACCTGGGGTTTCTTCGGCACAACGCCAGCGTTCGATCGATCGCCATCTGGCGCGAAGGCAGGATCGAACCCGTGGCCACGTGGACGCGACCGGGGCTGTTCGGGGTGGCGATCAGTCGCGCGCCCGCTGGTACGATCCGGCATCCGGAGTTCGTGGAGCTCCACCAGACGATCCACGGGATCGCGGGAGAGCCGATTGGCGAGCTGGGACTGACGCTCTCGCTCGAAGCGGAGAACGATCGTTTTCGGCGTCGGCGTTGGGTCATCCTCGGCGTCTCGCTGGCGATCTCGCTGGGCACTGCGGCATTGCTCAGTCTCGTGGTGCGGCATCAAGTGGTCGCGCCGCTGACGAGGCTAGCGGCCGCGGCCCGCGCGCTGCGGGTCGATGGCATCTTTCGTCGCGTCTCGAGCCGGCGGCGCGACGAGATCGGTGAGCTGAGCGAGGCGTTCAATCGTATGGGGGAGGCGGTCGTCGAGCGCTCGGAGTATCTGCAGCGCGAACTCGAGATCGCAGCGAGGATCCAGACGTCCATCCTGCCCCAGCGACTTGCAGTCTCCGGACTCGAGATTGCCGCCACGATGCAGCCCGCCGCAGAGGCTGGCGGTGACTACTACGAGGTGCTCCCGACTGACGATGGCGCTTGGCTGGGCATCGGTGACGTGACGGGGCACGGACTCAACGCCGGCGTCATGATGATGATGCTGCAGAGCATGGTCTCTGCACTTGTCAAGCGGCATGCGGACCAGGGGCCCAGCACGCTCTTGGCGGACGTCAACCGAGCCTTTCAGGAGAACGTGAAGGAGCGCTTGCAGACGACCGACTACATCACCCTGACGCTGCTACGGTACACCCACGACGGGCGTGTTCGCTATGCGGGAGCCCACCTGCCGATCCTCGTCTATCGTGCGCGTGAGCAGCGGCTCGAAGAGCACGCTATCGAGGGGGTTTGGACGGGGATCTTGCCCGAGGTGGAGAATCTCAACCCCGAGTGTGAGTTCACGCTGGAGCCGGGAGATACCCTCATTCTCTACACGGACGGAATCGAGGAGGCGTTGAACGAGCAGGGGGAGCAGTTCGATACCGGGCGCTTTCACGCGACACTGTGCGAGGCCATGGAGTTGCCCCTGGCGAAAGCCATGGATCACGTGCTGGCTACGGTGCGGCGCTGGTGTCACACGCCCGAGGATGACGTGACGCTCCTCTTCGCGCGGCGTGCGGCGGAAGCCCCACCCGAGGGTGGGTGAGCGTCGTCCTCACCGGCGCTCGAAGACGCGCACCTGGTTATTGCCCAGGACGAAGACCTGGTCAGCGCGAACGGCGACGTCGGTTGCTGCTGAAGCCGACCAGCTGGTGACGACGGTGAAGGTATTGGCATCGAAGGCGAGCTTCTGCACGCGTCCGTTGCCGCTGTCGGCGACGTAGAGGAAGCCGCCGTCGTCCAGCGCGATCCCCTGGGGTGAGGCGAACTGCGCCTCGGCCGCGCCCGAGGCGCCCCAGCTGTCCACGTAGGTGCCGCCGAGGGTGAAGTAGTGGAGTTGGTCGTGCCCTTCGTCCGCCACGAAGATGAGCGAGCGGATCGGGTCGACTGCCAGGTGAATGGAACGATCGAACTGTCCGACGCCCGCACCCGAACCGCCCCAGATCGCCTGTGGCGCGTAGCTCGAGTCGAACTCGGCGACGCCCAGGCCGTCCACGCTCGCATTCATGTCCGCCCAGTCGTAGACCGCGACGAAGAGGCCCGTCGACAAGACGTCGACGTCCGTGATGTTGGAGTGCTGCACGGGCGTGAACTCGTCGACGTAGGCTCCGGCGAGCGTGAACTTCTGCATGCGTCCGCCATCGTCTCCCACGTACACGTGGTCACCTTGCACGTCGATTGCATAGGGGTAGTAGAACTGTCCGGGGTCCGCGCCCAGCGTGATCCCTCCCCACTTGGTCACGAAGTCGCCGGTCGAGCTGAACTTCTGCACGCGGTGGTTGTAGGTGTCGATCACGTACACGTTGCCGTCGGCGTCGACCGTCAAGCCGTGGGCATCCTGGAACTGACCGTCGCCCGTGCCGCTTTCGCCCCAGGAGGTGACGAGACGGTATCCCTGGCGCCTCGAGCCCGCGTCGGGCGTGCTGTAGGGACTGTACCCCTGTACCGCGGAGTGGGCTCGCACCCGGTAGTAGAACACCGTCGTGTCCTCCACGTCGCGATCGTCGAAGGCGGTGAAGGCGCTGGTGCCGAGGAGCACGTACTCCCCGTTGGCGCTCGGGGCTCGGTAGATCTCGTACTCTTCCGCGCAGGAAACCGCGGTCCACACGATCGAAACCTGAGCTTCGGAGGTGCTGTCGGAGGCGTCGACGTTCGTCGGAGCGGCGAGGGTCGTGCCGCAGTCGCTCGGCCCCCCGGTTCCCCCGGTGCTGTTCGCGCCGCCGTTTGGCGCCCCGCCCGTCTCCACGCCCCCGGCGCCGCCAGCGAGACCGGTCCCGCCGGTCGGGGATCCGCCCGTGGCGCGGCCCCCGGTCGCCTGCCCCCCGGTGGCGTCGCCCCCCGTCGCCGCGCCGGCGCTTCCCGCTTGGGTCGCGCCTCCGGAGGGTGGGCCTCCTCCGGCGACATCCCCTGCGGTTCCTGCGTTGGCGCTGCCAGCACCGCCCTCGTGACCCGGCGAGCCGCCGCTCACGGGCTCGTCGCGTCCGCCGGTGCCGCCCGCTGAGCTGTCCGCTCCGGCGCTACCTCCGGTGGGCTCACTGTCGCTGCCGGCGCTCCCCCCGGTGGCGTTGTCGAGCGCCGAACCGGCGGGCACGCAAGCCACCAGCGTGTGGAGTGCGGCGGCGGCGGTGAGGTGCGAAATCGTCTGGCGCATCATACTTCTCCCGATGGGGTTCTCGCGTGGTGGAAGGAAGAGACGAACGCGGGAGGCCATTCGTCACGCGGAGGAATCGCCTTTTCCCGGGACGGTCGCGAATCGGCGCCGCAGGATGGCCACTCCAGCGCGAACGAGGCGCTCGCTGTCACCGGCCGGAAGACCGAGCTCGGCGTCGATGTCGGCGAACGAGGCGCCCTCCAGCCAGCAGCGTAGAGCGCGTCGTCTGGCTTCGCTCAGGTGCTCGTGGGCGAAGTCGAGCAGTTGCCGGATCGTCTGCTGCGCGGTGAAGGGCGGACGGATCCCCGCGTCATTCGCGAGGGGGGAGAGGGTGAGCTCGTTGAGCAGCCGCTTGGCGCTGGGGAGGTCGTCGCGGGTGGTCGGGCGCGCGCCGAGTTGCTCGCGCGCGTAGTCGCGAACCAGGTTGGCGAGCACGATCCGCATCCAGTCGCCGAAGGTCTTGGTTGGGTTGGAGGCGGCCCATTCGACGTAGCGCCGGAGCGCAGTCCGATCGGCCGCGGCCACCTTGGCCAGCAGCCGGGTGGCCACCTCGTGCACGTGGTCTTCCGACTGGGCAAGGGGGCCCATGCTGCGGTGGCGTCGGATCATGGCGAGCCAGGGGGACCAAAGGCCCGTCACCAGGGACTGTCGGGCGGCGGTGTCGCCGGCCAGTGCCTGACGAGCGAGCACGTCCCAGTGGTGATCGTCCGCGTCGAACTCCGTCACCAGGTTCCCCGGATCGAGAGCATCGCCGACGCTGGCTCCGCCGTGAAAGACACCGCTCGCCCGGTCTGACCCGAGCGCGATCGTCGGTGCGAGAACCACAGTGCGGCACCGGTGCCGAGCAGCACTCCCCCGACGCTCGCCATGGCGATCCCCGCTGTCTGGGAGCGCCTCGCCTCGCTGAGTCGCGCGAGGCCGTCCCCTTCGCATTCCCAGTTCTCGTTGCAGTTGGCGTCGGCCTGCTCCAGCTTGTTCAGCGTGCGCAGCCCGAGGTAGCTGGCGACCGCGCCGGATACGACGCCCGCCCCTGCCAGGACACCAGCCGTGTGCCGCTGCGACCACGTGGGTGGCTCGCTCGTTGTTGCGTGCGTGACGGGGGGACCTTCGAGCTCGATCGGTGGCGGTGGGGGAGCCGGCGCCGAGGCGACGGCTTCGGGAGCTCGTTCGCTCGGTGTTGACGCGGTCAGCTTCAGCTCGGCTCGGGCGGTCTGTCCCGCCACGGCCGTGATCTCGACGCGCGCTGGTTCGTAACCGGGCGCCCGCGCCACGATCTCGTGTCGCCCCGGATCGACGAACACCTCCTCCCCCACCGTGGCGGTCGGCACGGGCTGTCCGTCTCGCTCGATGACCAGCTCGGGTGGCTCGGGTTCGATGGCGACGAGCAGGCGCGGAACCCGCGGCTCGAGCTCGTCAGCCGCCTGCCGGATGAAGGCGGCCAGATCAGCGCGTCGCCGCTCGCCGTAGTCGCCCTCGACGACCAGCTTGAGGGCTTGCTGGTAGTCGTACCAGGCGGTGGCAAGCCGTCCCTCGTGCTCGTGACAGCGGGCGATCTTGGCCATGGTGCTCGCGGATGGGTCCAGCGCCATGCTCTTCTCGAAGTCCGGACACGCCGCTTCCCAGTTATCCGCCTTGAGCGCGGCCAACGCCCGCTCGAAGACGACCTCTGCTGCCACCGGATCCCGCGCATCGGGTTCGCCGGATGCGCGCGCTGTCCAGACAACGCCCACCGCAGTGGCGAGCAGCAGGGACTGGAGGTGCCGCAGGACTGATGGGGCAGGGATGGTCATCGCAGATCAGTGGGGTCTCTCGGGGGCGAGGCTGACGGTGATGCGGCGGGTGCCGCGACTGTCCCGGACGGGTGCGTCGGTGTCGGTGCCACGGGCGGTGAGGGCGAGCCCGCGAACCGGGGCTGTTGGGGGGCAGACCGACTGCTTGCCGCAGGGCGCTGCTCCTCGACGATGCCCGATGGCTCGGGGAAGCCCCCTGCAGACTCCCGCGGGCGTACCGTGGTGCCCTCCGCTACCGACGTGTGTGCGGAGGCTGCCGAGAGCCGGGGGGCGTGGACGCTTGGTGCTTCGTCGGACTCGTCGTGTCTCGAGGCGGGCCACCACAGCAATGCCAGTCCCGCCAGGAGTCCGACTCCCGCCACCGCTGCGATGCCAAGTGTTTTGGGCGCCGGGCGTGTCGGGAGCGGGGGAAGCGGAGTGTTCCGTTCCAGGGCGGCTCCGGGCAGGCTCGAGGTTCTGGACAGTGGCACGTCGAGCGCCTCGGCGAGTGCCCCGACCAACTCGCTCGCCGTGGCGAAGCGATCCGCCGGTACCGCCGCAGTGGCCCGATCGAACCAGGCGTCGAAGGCCTCTGGGAGGGTCACGCCGCGGCGCTGGGCACGTATCGTTGCTGGCTCGGGCAGTCCCTCCACGACCTGCATGAAGAGCCCGAACACGCTGCTGCACTCGCGCGACTCGGGCTCCCAGTAGGCCTCGCCGACCAGCAGCGAGAACGCGATGTGTCCCATCGCATAGAGGTCTGCTCGCGTCCCGATCGCGGCGTCGCCCCGGATCTGTTCGGGGGACATGTAGAGCGGGGTGCCGATGTTGCGCGTCGTCTTGGCGGTGCCCTTGATGACCTTCGCAATCCCGAAGTCGAGCACCTTCACGTGAGGGCTCCCGTCGTCGCGTCGTGTGACGAAGAGGTTCTCTGGCTTGAGATCTCGGTGCACGATGTTGGCGGCGTGGGTCCGGTTGAGCGCCAGTGCGGCTTGCTGCAGCAGGACCACGACGTCTTCGGGAGCGAGAGGCCCCTGTTGCTCGAGGGTGGCTCCCAGGTCCTTGCCATCCAAGAGCTCCATCACGATGAAGGGGAGCCCGGTCTCGTCGTCGACCCCGGCGTCGAACACCTCGACGATGTGGGTGCTCTCGATGTCGGCGGTGACGGTGGCCTCCTCCGCGAAGCGCGCCCGAAGGTCGGGATCCTCGACGACATTGGGTAGCATTGTCTTGAGGGCTCGCCGCCGTCGCGTCACCGTGTCGCGCACCTCGTAGATGGCCCCCATGCCCCCGGCTTGGATGCATCTGAGCAACGCGTATCGCCCCTTGAAGGAAGCGCCCGGTTTCAGCTGTACGAAGCTCGCCATTCCTGGAAAATGTCTGGAGAATGGCTCGATCCTGGGGAAAGCATCGAGTCATTGGCGTCAGAGGGTCACCCGATGACGCCCACTTCGTCAATCTGACGAGCGCGTCCCAAGGAGGAAGGTGGATTTCCGGCCTCCTGACTGGCTCCCTCTTCTGCGGCTCGGCCATCGCCAATGCCCAGACTGATGGTCCGGGACGAACGGAGCCTCGCCGGCAAGGGGCGAGCGGTGATCTCGACGAGAATCACTGGTCTCCGCGGCGATTCTCGAGCACGGTCGGCTCATGTCCGATTCGGCTTCCCGCCGTCCAGCCTTCGACCAGAAGGCCCGGATTGGCCTTTGTCTCTCGGGCGGTGGCTACCGGGCGGCAGCGTTTCACCTCGGCGCGCTGTCGTATCTGAACCGGTGGCGGCTCCTGCCCCAGGTCCAGATCCTCTCGACGGTGTCCGGCGGCTCGATCGTTGGCGCGGCGTGGCTGCTGGCAGCGACCCGTGGCGGCCAGCGATGGTTCTCCAGGTTCGAGACGGACTTCACGGAGAAGTTGCGGGCGACGGACTGTGCGGGGCTGGCGGTGGACGACATGTGCCAGAACGCCAGCTCACGTGCTGCGCGGGGTGAGCCCCTCTCGCTCGCGCGATCACTCGCCAACGTCTACGACGAGCAGTTCTTCGCGGGGGCACGCTTCGCGACGATCGCGGGATTCACCGGTCCGGGGATCCCCGACGAAGTCACGATCAACGCTACCGAGTTTCGCGAAGCCTATGGCTACCGATTCGTCAGGTCGCGGACCCGCGGCAAGAGCGGCAGCTATCAGCGTCCGGCGAAGAAAGACTGGGTGGATCACGCTCGCGTCGCGGACGTGGTCGCGGCGTCGAGCTGCTTCCCGGGCCTCTGCGAGCCCATTGTCTACCCCGACGACTTCATGTTCGAGCGGCAGGGGTCCAGCTCGCGGCCCCTCACCGTGCCGCTGATGGATGGCGGGATCTTCGACAATCAGGGGATCGATGCGCTCCTGCTCACACTGGAGCGCGAGGCTGTCGATCCCGTCGACATCGTCATCATCTCGGACACCGACCGACCTCCTCGACAGCTCTTGGGGGACCGCCCGTCGCCCCGCGAGTGGCTTCGCGTGGGTGTGGACCAGGTACTCGTGCTTGCCGCCATCTTGGCGCTGGTCCCGCTGCTCGCCATGGCGTCGACGCGGGCTTTCGCCGACGCCCTCTCCGCCGGGATCGCTGCGGTGGCTCTGTGGACGACCGCACTCGCGGTGGGGCTGGCCTATGTGGTTGGCCAGATCCCCGGTTGGATTCGTCGGCGACTCTGGCAGGTGCTCTGTGCGGTGACCTGTCGGCAGCTCGCCCACCTGATCACCGTTCGGGTACAGTCGCTAGTCGTCCTGGCTGCCGACGTCTTCATGGCGCGCATCCGGCGACTCGGCTACGAGCGGGTCTTCGCCCCACCGCGGGTGGCACTGGGTGGCGTCCACAAGATCTCCAATCTGATCTACCACCTACGGGACCAGGACGAGGGGGATCCCTTGGTCTTGGCGCGCAGTGCGGAGCGACGCGACCGGTACCTGCGGGCGATCGGGTTCGACCCGCCGCGGGGAGAGCTCAAGCGCGCCATCCAGCATTCCTTCGACTGTGCGACCACCCTGTGGTTCCCCGAAGCAAGCTCGTCGAACCCGCGTGACAGTCGGCTCTGCGACGACCTGGTGCTCGCCGGTCGCGCGACGATGTGCTTCAACCTCGCGAAGCACACGCTGCGCACCATTCCCATCGTCAGCCGTGAGCTGGATGAGCGGCTGGCCAGCTTGCGGAGCGACTGGGACGCGATGAACCAGTAGCAGGGGTGCCTCGGTTGTTCCGAAGCGGAAGCGCCGCTGTCGGGGTTGGCGGAACCGAGAACGAGAATGCGAACTGTCGTGCTGGCTCTCGGTTCCAACCCCTCTCCCCCTCGCGAAGACGTATCCCGCGTGGGGGGGCGATGCGTCAGGGTGCCGGTGCGCAGGCGCCAGAGTCGCTGATGATGATGTCGTCGATGCGCACCATGTCTTGTCCCTGCGACGTGTTGTTGTCCTTCTGGTAGTAGAAGCTCAGGTTGTGCGTGCCGCTGTCCCAGACGTTGAACGTCTGCTGAGCCCAGTCGGTATCGGCAGTCCAGTAGGCGCCATCGCCAAGAATCATGAAGTAGGCGCGGTCGTAGCGATCCTCCAGATCGGCCTCACCCCAAAGCGACACCGTTCCCGCTCCGCGGAAGGTGAGGATGGCGTTTCCAGTGGTCGTTTGCGCATCACCGATATCACCACTCTGGAGTGACACCAGACCGTTGTACGGATTGGTCGTGCTGAGGAACCACGGCGTCGCGGGCCAGGTGACCGCTTGCGGCATGCCATGTTCGAAGGTGATGAGCGAGTCGCCTGCGACCGTGATGTCATCGATCCAGGCGGCGTCCATGCCCGCGTCCCCCGATGCATCCTTGGCGTAGGTCCAGCTCAGGACGTGGCGTCCTGCTTCCAGTCCGGCCACGAACTGTGTCCAGTCGACCGCGCCGTCGACCTCGAGCTCCGTTGTTCCATCGATGGTGAAGGTGAGCGTGTCGCCGCTGGCGCTGTCCGTCATGTAGAAGAAGCTCACCTCGCCTGGGTCGGAGAGTACCACCTCGGTCAGGGCCGTGCTGATCCCGTCGTCCTCGATGGTGCCGCTGCGCAGGGAGCCACTGCCGGTGTGGCGCTGCGAGTTGTCGCGACCCCAGAATGCGTCACCCTGACCGATCCACTCGAAGGTGACGTCGTTCTCCTCGAAGTCGAAGACGCGAGGCGACTCGCTCACACAGCTACCGCTGACGCAGAACGTGCCACCGGAGGAGCACTCGCTGCAGTTTTCGTGTGCAGCCGCCTGGCAGCTACCACTCTGGCAGGTCTCGGTCACGCAATCGTTCGGGTCATCGTCGCACGAGAGACCGTCGTTCTCGGGAGCCCAGACGCACGAGCCGTCGACCTCGGTGCACTCGCCCACGCGGCACGCGGTATCCAGGTGGCTGCAATCCACGGGTGTCCCCTCGCAGGCGCCGGCGTGGCAGGTGTCGCCGGTCGTGCAGAGGCTTCCGTCCTCGCAGTCCTGAGCCTCGTTGATTGCCGTCGCCGAACAGCTGCCGTCCGCGGGGTTGCACTCGCCAACACTACAGTCACTGTCCAGATGGCTGCAGTCTACGTCGTCGCAGGCACCAGCCGGGGGGGCGCCTGCTGCACCTGCGTGGCCCGCCGAGCCCGCGGTCCCAACGTTGCCCCCGGGTCCACCGGTCGGCGGCGCGCCCGCTGTGTCCGAGCCACCTTCGCCGGTTGTCACGCCAGCGGAACCCGGGGTGCCCCCGCTTCCGGGTGAACCACCACCCTCGACTCGTCCTCCCGCCCCTCCCGTGGCAGCTCCGCCGGCCAGCGGTCTTCCACCCGTGGAAGCCGTGTCGCCGCCCGCCGCGCCGCCAGTGGAGGAGTGGCGCCCGCCCGTTGCAGGCGCGGCGCCCGCGACCCCCTCGGCACGGCTCGAAGTGGAGTCGTCATTCCCGCACGCCGTCGCGACGAATGCCGTGGGCAGAGTGAGTGTGGCGACCGATGCCAGGAGGGTGCGGATCCGCGACGCCTGGGAGTACTTGTTCTGTATCATCGTATGCTTCCCCGAAGACCTGAACCTGCTCGAACGTCGAACAGGTAGCCGGGCATCATGGGACCGAACGAACGACCCGCAACCGCGTCTGCGCGGAGCTTGCCAGACATTTCTCCGTGGATTCACCGACCCCCGCATGCGTGACCGGGCGCGGACCGCCCTGCCGAAGAGTCGAAAGCCCGAAGACTGGCGAGTCAACGCAAGAGTCAAGCGCCGCGACCGAGCACTCGTCGGCCCGGCGACGCAGTCTCCAATACGACAGCGTTCGCCCACCCCACCGCACATCGCGGTACCCGACGTGAGCTCCGGCTGCCGGTTGCATGTCCAGTGGGTGACCCGCGGCGTAGAATGCTGCCATGCGTCCGCTCCTGCTGGCTTCGTTGACCCTCGCCCTGCTGCCCGTTGCCTGTGGGGGGGACGGCGCCAGCACCTCATCGACGCCGGCAACCGGGGGCATTGCCGCGGCTCCCGCTTCCGGGGGCGCCGGCGCCAGTGTGGTCACCACGGGGGGAACCGGTGGTGCTCCGCTCGGCGGGTCGGCGGGGACGGGCGGAGAGGCAGTTCAGACCGGTGGGGCCAGCGCCACCGGTGGCGTCCCCGCAACCGGGGGAGCCGTGACTGGCGGCACCAACCCCATCGGCGGTGGCAGCGGCGGTGGCCTCGGAGGTGCCGGTGGAGCCACTGGAGGGATCGGCGGTGCCATCGACACCGGTGGCACCGCGGGAGCAGGTGGCGCCACTGGCGGGGGGGAGGCGGGCGGTGCGGTGACCACTGGCGGCGCTGGAGGGGAGGGCGGTGCGGGTGGTGCTACGGGTCGGTGCGGGCGTCCCGTCAACGCGAACGGCGTGAAGGTGCTGGAGGCGTATGGGACGTTCAAGGACGTGACGGTGACGTCCGACGGTGCGGGGGACTACCTGCGCGTCTGGAAACCGGACTCGGGCAGCGTGATCGGAACGACCGTGTCGGAAGGGATGGGCTATGGGCTGCTGCTCGCCGTCTACAACGACGACCAGGCCGTGTTCGACCAGCTATGGCAATACACCGCACAGTACCTGAACGGGAACGGTCTGATGGACTGGGAGATCCACCCCGACGGCTACGTGCTCAAGACCGGCGCGGCGAGCGACGGCGATGAGGACATCGCCTTCGCGCTGATCATGGCGGATCGACGCTGGGGGGGGCAGGGATCGCTCGACGAGACGTACCTGACCCTCGGCGTTCGCATGGTGGAAGCGATGTGGGATCACGAGGTCGACTTCGGTCGCGACCACATGTGGTGGCCGGGTGACTCCTGGGGGGGCGGCGACGTGACCAACATCTCCTACTTCGCCCCGGCCTACTTCCGCGTCTTCGGCGAGGTGACCGACAACGTTGACGGTTGGAACGCCGTCATCGATGGCAACTACGCGATCCTCGAGCGTACGCTGAACGACACCCTTCGCAACGCCGACAACGGACTCGTTCCTGCCTGGTCCAACTCCCAGGGTGAGCCGGTGGAGGCCTACTCCGGAGCGCCCATGCACTTTCAGAACGACTCGACGCGGACGCCGTTCCGAATCGGTCAAGACTGGTGCTGGTTCGGAGAGCCTCGCGCGAAAGCCTACCTCGACAAGATCGCGTCCTTCTATGCCGCCGAAGGAGTCGCCAACATCGTGGATGGGTACGACCTGGACGGCACGCCGCGCCCGGAACGCCCCGAGCGCACGGAGCAAGCTGCCTCGTTCGTTGGCCCCGCTGGCGTCGCGTTCATGAGTGACCCACAGTGGCAAGCCGAGTTGAACGAGGCCTGGGATCTGGTTGCCACCGAAACGCTGACCAACGGGACCATCTACTACCAGAAATCCTGGACGGCGCTCTCGCTCCTGATGATGGGGGGTGACATGGTCGTCTACGCCGCGCCGTAGCGCCGAGACCGCGATCGATCGGAGGGAGCGGGAGCCTGCCGCGTTGGCGACCGGTCGATTCTCGCGGAAGTGGCCCGTTCCAGTCTGTGCGGTGGCGACAGGTCATGCGAGAATCCCGATGCCGTGGATATCCGGCGGTACGGGAGGGTGTCGTGCGAATCATGACGGTGAGTCGAGCCTGCTGGGCATCCGCAGTCGTCTGCTGCGCGGCGTGGGGGTGTGGGGGTACTCCGGAGCGCCACGGCGCTCCGTGGATGGGTGGGGACGCTGGCGTAGCGGGCGTCGGTGGCAGCGGCGGCGGAAGCGGCGGCACCGGACTGACGGGAGCAGTTGGCGCCAGCGGCGGGAACGCGGGCGCGCAGAACCATCGACTGGTCGACTTCCTCGGCGACGCCGCCTATCCCGACGACCACTTGGTGTCGCTGCCTGTTGCGGAGAGCGGCATCGACTCGAGCCTCATGGAGTCCGCTGTCGATCGGATCGAGACGGCTGGTTGGGAAATCCACTCCTTGCTGGTGGTGCACCGGGGGGCTCTCGTCTTCGAGCGCTACGGCTGGAACACTGGGACCAACCCCGACGATCCAGCTACTCCCCATCAGGTGGTGCCGGACGAGCGTCACCTGCAGTGGTCTGCTACCAAGTCGGTACTCTCTGCCCTGATCGGAATCGCCATCGAGGTGGGCGACATCCCCGGCGTCGACGAGCCGGTGGCGGGATGGTTTGCAGACTACGACGACCTCGACCCGAGCCCCGAGAAGTCTCTTATCACGTTGGAGGATCTGCTGACGATGCGCAGCGGCCTGCAGTGCACGGAGGGCGATCAGACGACATTCACCGCGCCCGATCCCGCCCGTGCCGTGTTCGCTCGCCCCGTGGTCGACACTCCCGTTGGCGAGGTTTGGAACTACTGCACCGGAGTTTCGGACATCGTTGCCGAGGTGCTCCGCGCGGCGACTGGGGCGACGCCTCTCGAGTACGCGCAGCAAGCGCTGTTCGGACCGTTGGGCATCGTCGACCCAACCTGGGAAGCTGGCCAGAACGGAATGCAGTACGGGGGGTTTGGACTTGCGCTGACGAGTCGGGAGATGGCCCGATTCGGGGAACTCTACCGCAACGACGGCAGGTGGGGTGACGAGCAACTGGTGCCCTCGGCTTGGGTGGACGTCTCTACCGCGTCGCACACGCCCACGGCCTGGGGTCGGGACTACGGCTACCACTGGTGGGTGTCCAACATTCCGGGGGGCTTCAACGCTTTTGGCGCCCACGGCCAGGAGATCTTCGTACTACCAGAGCGAGAGGTCGTCGTCGTCTTCACGGCGGACCTGCCAACCGAGTCAGCCGAGACCATCTTCGAGGAGCTGCTTCGCGACTATGTCCTGCCAGCACTGCCCTCGTAGCCTGGGGACGGGCTCTTTCAGACCAGCCCGCGCCGATTCTTCGTAGATGGTCGCGCTCTCGCTGCCGGTGCAGCTGCAGGCGCCGTCTCAGGTCCAGCGCCGGGGTGGGAGCCACGTAGACATCGCTGCCAGCGACGCCGAGGAGAATGCCGGTCGGTGCGCCACGGCATGGTGCTGCTCATGGCTTCCGGTCCCCGCACCTCCCCTCGACGACGCGATCGGGCGACGTCCTCCGGGAGGGCTCTCAGGAGAAGCTGAAGTCATCGTGCCAGGAGAGGACTGCGTTGCCGTCGTCGTCGTCCTCCTCCCGCTTGTGTGTCGTGTAGGTGACGAAGGTGGGAACCACGCGCCGCTTCTTCAACAAGGCCAAGAACGCTGCCATCGGCTGGGCCAGTTCCGGAGGTGCCGCCTTCTCGTCGTCGTCCACGGCGAGCACGATCCGCGGGGCGCCACCGCCAATGGTGCTGGCGCGCACTTGGACCATGGATACGCTGCTACTGGCGTATTGCGCGAGGTAGGGCTGGATGGCGGCGCGGATCGCCTTCCGAGCCTGCTTCTGCTCCGTCTTGGTCTCCTTGCGTGCTGCCTCCAGGCGCTTCTCCCCGGCGCTGCCGAGCGACTCGACGAGATTCTGCACGGGAGCGGAGAGGAAGATCAAACCGAGGATCAGCACGACGAGGGGCAGCGCAAAGGAACCGCCGATGGCGAAGATCAACTCACGGAGCTTGGTTTCCTTCGTCGCGTCGATGTCCAGGACGAGTGCCTTGGGCATAAACTTGATCCCCTGCTCGTCGAAGAGCTTGACGACCTCTGGATTGATGCCCGTGTCCGCGTTGGTCCACAGTCCCGAGAAGGTCGTCTGGTTGGCTGGGAGGGAGCGCTTCTCCGAGACCACCAGTACGGTGGCTTCCCCCTGCGGATTTTTCACGGGACGTAGCGCGGTGTAGTACCAGCGCCCCACCTCCTTGTGGTCCTCCTCCAAGATGTACTCAACGCCCGCGCTCCGGTCGATGTACCCTTGGGTGATCGTGAGATTCTTGGAGGACGGCCGTTTTCCTTCGAGCAGATCACCGGCAGTGAGCGTCGCCTCCCCTTGGTCCTGGATGTAGTCGAGATGGTCCCAGTAGGTCATCAATGCCCCCAGAGGGAAGATGATCATCGCCGCGACCGCACCCAGGACGAACTTCATTCGAGTGGACATCGCGCGATTAGAGCCATGCGCCAGAAGCGTGTCAACTTGGAAGGGGCGGTGGGCGCCGATGATGTAGCGGACAGATTGAGCGGGAAGAGGAGCTCGACACAAATGGACCTGGGGATCAGTAAATCCAGACTCGAAGGAAAGCTGGAGTGGTCGTGCTCACCTGCTGTCCTGGATGGCGGCAAGCTCCTGCCCGCTCGCGGTCGATCCCAGACTGCTCGCACGTGACTTGACGCGGTAGAGGAGTATCGTGCACGTATGCGTTCGCGGCTCGAAAATAAGTGGGTTCTGATCACGGGAGCATCGAGTGGGATTGGAGCCGCTGCGGCCCAGCAGTTCGGAGCCCAGGGCGCGCGACTCCTTCTCGGGGCACGACGCCTCGATCGCCTGCAGGAGGTCGCGGCCCTGGCTCAGCGCGCGGGGGCGACCAGCGCGCACTTCCACGCGCTCGATGTGACGAGCACGGGGAGTGTGGAGGAGTTTGTGTCCTGGGTGACCTCGGTCGCGGGTAGCGTGGACATCCTGGTGAACAATGCTGGTGGCGCTCACGGTCTCGACTTCGTTGCCGACGCGAAAGATGCCGACTGGGAGGCCATGTTCGAGACCAACGTGCTGGGCCTACTGCGAGTCACGCGGGCGGTGCTGCCCCTACTTCCCCATCATGCGGGGAGCATGATCGTCAACGTCGGGTCGACTGCGGGACACGCCGCCTACGAAGGGGGAGCCGCCTACTGTGCTGCCAAGGCGGGAGAGCTCCAGATCACCCGCGCTCTCCGCCTCGAGTTGAGTGGAACCGGCATCCGGGTCGGCACCGTCGACCCGGGACTGACCGAGACCGAGTTCTCGGTGGTCCGCTTCAAGGGGGACACCGATCGAGCCAGGCGCGTCTACGACGGAATGGAGCCGCTGACTGCAGACGATATCGCGGAAGCCCTGGTGTGGGTCACGAGTCGCCCGCCCCATGTGAATGTCGGGGAAATGGTCATCACGCCAGTTGCCCAGGCCGCGATCCACAAGATCCACCGCCGCCCGGGCTGAGCGCACTCGCGAGTTGAGTCCGCGCAAGCGTGCCCGACCGCACCCGCACCGAGCGGTGTCTTCTGGGGATTGGTAGTCAATTGACGCGGGGCCCAGGCTGGGCTCCGATCCGTGCGGGGGCGTGGAGGAGTCCCCGGCGAGGGAGGACAACCATGGCGACGATGACTCCAGGCGAGCTCGACTTTGTCGAACGCGCGCCGCTGCGTGTGGTGACGGAGGTTTCCCTGCGGCACTCGCCGCGGCAGGTGTGGGAGGTTCTCGTAGACAATGAGCGCTGGCCCGAGTGGTTTCGGGCGTGCAAGGCCGCGCGGACGACGTCAGCGACCCGGCATGGGGTGGGCTCGACGCGATGGGTTCACGTGGACCTGTTCAAGGTCAACGAGCGGTTCATCGTGTGGGACGAGGGCGAGCGCTGGGGCTTCACCATCGTCGACGCCAACTTACCTCTGGCCGACACCGTCGTGGAGCTGGTGCAGCTGTCGCCCGACGGCGACGGGACCCGCCTCGTCTACACGTTCTCGATTGCGCTGAAACCGTGGCTGCGCCCGCTCACCGGGGTCTTCCGCTGGAAGTTCACCAACATGTTCCGCTCGAGCCTGGCGGGCCTCGGGCCCTACCTTGACCAGCGCTTCGCCGTCGAGTCTGCAGCTCAGCCGGGGTGAGGCGGTTCGCGCCGCCCCGGAGGCGACCACGTTCGTACTGGAAGCGCTTCGACGCAGAGGCGGGGAAGGTGCAGGTTCACTGGGTCAGTGCCCGAACACCAGCAGCAGCAGCAGCCTCGCCAGCGCTACACCGACAGCGACTGGAGCGACCCACCGCATCACCTTCGCGGCTCGTCTCTGGGCTTCTGCAGGTCCCTTCCTGGCCACGCCGAGGTAGATGCCACCGAGTATCGCCAGCACCGTAGCAACCCCGAGAACGACAGGAACGATCGACTCCCCCTTCTCGAGCGCATCCTGGGCTTGGTATCCGAAGATGAGGACCACAACGGGCAGCAGTGCGCCCCCGGTCCACATGAGGCGCTGCCGGTAGGCAGTCGGGTCGGACAGCTCGGAGGGGGCGCCGCGCCGAAGCCGACGGAGGTCGCGATGTGCCAGCAAGGCGAAGAAGCCAAGAAATGACGCCAGTCCCAGCACTACCTTCCAGGCATAGCTCCGGTTTCCGGCTGCCTCCACGGCGGCGCGGCTGCGGTCGGCAAACGGCCTGCTCAGGGAGGGGTCGCTGGGCAGGTACGTCGCAGGGAAGGATTCACCTCTCGCATACGGGGCATCGTCGCGACCAACGTTCCAGGTGTACTCGATCCCGTTGACTCGGTACGCGTAGTGAGTCGTTCCGCCATCACGGGAGACTCCGGTGACCACAGCTTGTACCGTGGCCCCCTCTGCCGCGAGAGCGTCGAGCCGGCGCGCCTGACGTTCGAACAGTGCGAGGAGAGTCAACGGCAGCACCACTGCAGCAATCGCAAGCCCAGCTCGCCAGCGGGTGAGCTGCTTGGCGCGATCTGGAGATGCTCTGCCGGTCATCGTCACGATCCTTGCTTCTGCCGAGACGACGGCCGCAGTGGCGGCCGCACGGCCTCCCTCCACACCTCACGCGACGCTCTGGGTCGCCCCGTGGGGATCACTGCGCGGCACCCCTCGAGATCGCGTGCCTGCCTACCACCACGCGGGGTTGTCGGTGATGAACTCCATGGCGGCCTGGTACTTCGGGTAGTCGAAGTCGTCCTGGCTCTCGAGAATGCCCCAGCGACCGTAGACGCTCTGTCCGCTGACCAAGCTGAAGAGGGCAAACATCTGCCCTCCGACGTCGGTGCGCCAGCTGTCGAGGTACTGAGTGTACAGGGCTCCCATGCGTGGAGCATCGTTGGCCAGGTCGTAGATGGCCTGTACGTCGGCGCTGGCGCCGTCGTTGCGGATGTGCTGACCCCCCTCGTAGGCGATGACCGGAACGCCGTGGGATTGCGCCGCGGCCGCGATCTCGGCGGCGCTCGCCAGCGTTTCGGAGATGCTGCCTTCGCAGAGGTCCAGGAGCGCGTCGACGGAGGCGGGACTGTCCGGCGGACTTCCACAGAAGTACGGCGCGAGCGCCCAGTAGGTCGCGTCCTCGATGGGGCGTCGATTCGTCAGCGGGTCCACCCAGTCCATCATCCGGAGCGCCCAGTAGGGACTGTTCTGGGAAGCGATGACCTTCGCCAGATTCTCGCGTCCCGTCGCCGCGAACACGTCGCTGAAGATGCCGAAAATCTCCGCCGCTCGCCGCACGTAGTAGCGATCGGCTGCATCGCGGTCCGTTCCCAAGCTGGCAGCTTCGCCCTGGATGCGGGCGTATTCGTACTGACCAAATCCGGCGTTCCAGACTTCGTTGGAGTACTCGACGTAAACACGCAGGTCGGGAGCGAGCTCGTCGCGCACCATCGTCGCGAAGTTGCGAACGTAGTCATCGTCGGCCAGGTGCGGGATCGTGAACCACGGGTCCGCGTGAACGCGGTTGGCCAGCGCGATCAGGTACTCGAGGGCGACGCCTCGATCCGTACCCTGCAATGCGTCGTCGGGTCGCGGACGATCGGCCCAGCTGCTCTGGGCGGAGTCGTTGGTGCGCATCATGTCCATGAACCGCAGCGTGCTGAACCGTTCGATGCTCGTCAGGAACTGCGGGTGGAACAGCTGCGTCTGGTAGTCGCTCTCGTGGGCCTCCGGGACGATGCGGACGTTGCGCATGGGGTCGCTCGGGTCGATGTTCTCCCATGAGAGAACGAGTCCGCTGTTGGACGGGGTCACGTCCAGCACGGCGCGGCCCGGTGTGGACGCAGCAGGGTCGAGGACTGCATCATTGGGCATCTCGCCACCGTTGGCGTCCCAGATGGTCGAGAGCGTCCGCAGATCGGCGACACCGTCGTACAGGACCACGTACCGCCCCCCTGGGTAGTGGCCCTCGAGTCCCGTACAAAGAAAGAGCCCCACGTCACCGTCGAGGACCCACCCATGTTCATCCGTGGCTCCGGGGCTCGCCGCATAGGCAAAGCCCCCACCCATCTTGGTGAGATCGAGGAACGTCCACTGTCGCGAGTAGTAGGTCACGGATGCGAGATTGATGCCCAGCGGAGATCCAGCATTGGCCCACGGACTTCCCGTTTCTCCCCCTTCGCCCCCGACTCCGTTGGCGCCCCCAGTGCTGCTGCTACCTCCGGTGCTGCTGCTACCCCCGGTGATGACGGTCGGATTGCCGGCGGCGCCGCCATCGGCACCACCCGTGGAGAGGTTTCCGCCACCGCCCGGGTTGGTGCCGCCACCGCCGCCCGTCGAGCCAACCGTCCCGTCGCCACCCGTCGCGTCAGCGGCGCCGCCACGGCCACCAGCCGAGCTACCAGCGTCACTGCTACCGCCCGTGGCTCCCCCGGTGCCCGCGTTGCCTCCCGCGTCGGTACCGGCCTCCGCTGCACGCTCCGCTCCATCGTGATCCCGCTGGCACCCCCAGAGTCCGGCTCCCGCGACCGAAGACAGGGCCACCCAGGTCAGTACAGCAGTTCGCGAGCTCGCTCCGCGTTTCCGCCGGTCCAACGCGTACCGTACCAGCCAAGAACCTGATCCCATGGGCATGGGATCAGGTTACCGGCCTTCCTGGACGAGTCAAACCGGGACGCCCGGGACCATCGGCACCGCGCCGCGATCCGATGTGGGCAGTCTCCACCAGATCTTCACCACGCTGCTGGAGTGTCGCCAGTAGCTTCGCCCCTCTTTGGGTGAGGGCCAAAGTCTCCGAAAAGTGCCGCTTCTCTCGAGTGGCACGGGTCCACATGGCGATCAACGGAAGCTCGCTGTAGGATAGGTGGGGAGCGTTCCATGACCCACTCCGAACTGTTGCGCGCCTTCCTCAACGCCACCATCGAAGATCTCGGCCAACGCCCAGTCCGCGCCTGGTCTCAGTGGCTGGCGGGTCCCACTGTCATCGGTCTCGTGGTTGCTGGTTGCGGAGGCGACACCTCCGGGGCCGACAGCTCCGGGGGAGCGGGTGAGGGCAACTGTACCGGTGAGGCCTGCGCCGAGCAGTGCCGCGACGATCTCGACAACGACGGGGACGGGCGCGTCGACTGCAGCGACCAGAACTGCAGCAACGATCCGAGTTGTTGGGTGGGTACCGGAGGCGTGGGCCCTGGCACGGGCGGCCTGGCGTGGGGCGGCTCGCCCGTCTACGGCATCCCCTACCCGGTGCTGGATACCGAGACCGACTGCACCAACGCGGTGGACGACGACCAGGACGGGAAGATCGATTGCTCCGACGAGGATTGTAGTGGCAATCCCAATTGTGGGGCCGTACCCACCTACGGGATTCCGATGCCGGAAACGGACTGCACCAACAACGTGGACGACGACGCGGACGGGATGGTGGACTGCGCCGACGACGACTGCTTCTACACCACCTGGTGCGGGTCCATGGCCGACTACATGGCGCCGATCCCCATCGAGAACTGCACCAATCAGATCGACGACGACGCGGACGGGATGGTGGACTGCCTCGACCTCGATGATTGCGGCGATCTGCCCGAGTGCCAGGCGGCGCGCTACGCTGCTCCGATGTGAAGCGTCCTTCTTCGACCCGCTGGTGGTGCTTGCTAGCGAATCCATCGCTCCGCATCGCGAGCCCATCCAGGTTGCCGACGCCCTCTGGGTGGGTCAGGTGGAACCGCGAGTGATCGAGCTGCTGCCGGCGCTCCTGGTCAAGTGTCCGTCGATGTTCGCGGATCCGAGGGCGCTGCCCGAAGATCTGGCGCAGGGTGGTACGGCGGCTGCGCAGCAACCTCGTTCCCCCTCCCTTTCGCGGGATCGAGGGGGGGGAAGCTGTATCGCTGGTTGCCCGAGGTCACTCGAGCTAGCGGACGAGGTCCTGATGTATCGCCACGTCGTCGAAGGTTCCGACCTTGCCGTCCGGACCGAGTGAGCGGACCACGATCTCGTTGAAGCGACACTCGATGAGGAACGGTCGCTTCCAGGGGTCGCGCTCGGGGTCGTGAACGGGGCGGAGCGCGGCCCAGGACGGACAGCGCCGCCACCTCAGTTCGAGCGAACGCAGCGGACATTGAAGGGCGACCCCAGGGACTGGCTGTTGAAATGTGCGTCCGAGAAGTCGAGATTCCACGGGTAGTTGGGGCCGGGATCGTACTCGTTGGTGAAGTACGCCGTGGTGCAATCGCCCGTGAGCGACGGAGACCAGTAGCAGCCATCCGTAGGGCCAACTCCGCCACATCCGTTGCAGTTGCTCTGAGAACACGACCACGTGGTGCAGGTGGAAGTCAGCCCACACGCCCCGCCTGACTCGATGGTGTCGCACTGAAACACGATGGTCCGGATCTCGTCGATGCTGGGGAGCCCCCAGCCGCTCCCGAGACTCGAACAGTAGGACTCCGCCTCCGCAAAGGGCATGGTGGTGCCGTTCGGTGGGTTCTCCCAGCACAAGTCTGTTGCGGGATCGTGCCACGCAATTCGCGTCCCGTTCGGCTCACAGCAGTCATCGGTGCTGGGATTGCAGTCCGGGAAGCACGCTCCCGCAGAGCACCCGTTGGCGCAGCTGGTGCACTCTCCGTCGGTACCCGCTGCGTTGACGTTGCAGAGCTGGCTTGCCGTGCAGTTGCTGCCGGTGGTCCAGGTGTCGCAAAGCTCTTCGCCGGTGCACTGAGCCGTGCCTCCCTGGCAGATGCGTCGGCATGCTTGCGTCTCGACGTCCCCTCCGCAGCTGGCGCTGCTACACTGGTAGTTCGTGGTCGCCGCACAGGTATGGTTGTCTACCTGCGTGTAGTAGTGGCAACCATCGCAGCATGGACCACTGCTGCATTCGCATCCCGTGGTCCCGCCAGTCGAGGTTCCCTCGACCCCACCAGGCCCCCCGCCATTGCCACCCGCCGAGGTGCCACCGGTTGGCATGGCGCCTCCCCCAGCTCCCGCGCCGCCTTTCGCGCCCCCGCCGCTCCCGCCGCCCCCGCCGGTTGCGGGCTGTCCGGCCTGGGATTCGCCGCCGGTTGCGGGCTGTCCGGCTTGGGACTCGCCGCCGGTGCTGGGCGACTGGCTGCCAGCCGTTCCCCCCCTCTCTGCCTCTCCGCCATCGCCTGCGGCTCCACCGCTCGGAGGCGTGCCCCCACTCCCAGAGTCGCACACACACGAGGTCCAACGCCGATCGGTGCCACACTCCTGGAGTGTCGTTCCTCCTTCGTCACACATGCATGCCCGGGTAATGCCCGGCTCGCAGTCATCAGCAACCGGTCTCGTGGTGCTGGAGCTTCCGCAGGCGGAAATGAGGAGGATGAATGGGATACTGGAAAGACAGTTTCTGACCATTGGGAATGGTAGCGTATCGGTGTGGTCAGCCACCTGCAAGGCTCTTGCAGATTCAAGAAAACTGTGGACCGGGGACGCCAAGCCGACGGCTTCCGACGTCCGAAGAGCCAAGGCGGGCCAGGATTTCCACCGGCGGCGGTCGGCGGAGCCGCCTGCCAGGGCGCCCAGAGAAGGTTCGAGTAGCCCTGACGCCCGCACCCAGCGTCGAAGCTGTCGACCGTCAAATCCCCCAGTAGTGGCTGTCGAGCGCCAGTAGCTCGTAACCATCGGGGGTGGGCGCGAACTTCAGCCACAGGGACCGCCACTCGAGATCGTGACCAGGTTCGAAGCCGGAGTGGTATTCGACGTAGACGGTGCCGGGCGGCTCGTCGGCGACGATGGTGCTGCCGTTGTTGTCGGCGCGACGCTGGAAGCAGTTGTAGCTGGGAGGGACGTCGAACACGCGGGGGTCGGCGAGCCAGATGTGCTCGAAGGCCTCGGCGCAGGCGTAGCTCGGGAGCTCGCTCGCTCCCGTGTCAACGCTCCAGGACTCCGCCGCCGCGTTGCTGGCGCAGCGGCTCAGCTCGGTCGGCGACATCCAGCGGCATTCCGATCCCTTGCTCGCCTGCAGGCACAGCCCCGTCTTCTGGTCCACCAGCTGGCTCAGCTGCTCGAAGTCGCGACGGGCCAGCAACGCGAGGACGCGACAGGCATCGAGACCCACGGCTTGCTCCGCGGCAGCCGGCTCCAGCAGTGCGGTCGCGCGATCGCGAACCCACTCGTCCGGGTCGGGTGGCGTGACGATCGCCGCGGCGGCGCGAAGCTCGTCCTCCACGCGACAGAACGAGGACTCCGCCGGCAGCGGCATCGCGCGCGGGCAGTCGTGGGGCAGGCCGGCCCGTGGCGGGAGCGCGGCGGCAGCGTCTGCCGAGTCGCCGGGGGCACGCGGGGCGGAATGGGCGGCCGCGATCGACACCTGCGCCGCGGTTCCTTCACGAGCCGACGGCGCCGACGGCGCCGCACAGCCCCCTCCGACGGCGGCGCCGAACAGCGCGACCACGAGCGGTTTGTAGCAAGGAAGCGAAGGTGTCATGAGCCCGGCCGGGTCCGCACAGCGTGACTCTATTCGGCGCCAGGGGGACTGGCTACCCGGTGCCTCGGGAGGCTCGATCGCTGCGTGAGCTTGCGCGACCCGCGGGAGTGAGGCAAGAAGCGCTCGCTTGGCGCGCTGCTCGGTACCTGGCGCGCACGAACGGTGGTCGGTATGAAAGTTTCTTGGATATGGCTGGCAACCTCCGGGTTGTGCGGCGTGCTGGGCTTGGGGTGCACGAGCACCACGGTGAATGGAAACGGCACGGGTGGGTCGGCGGGCGCGGATCCGAGCGGGTCGGGAGGCGCGGCATCTGGCGGCGAGCCACGGGGAACGGCGGGGGTCTCCACGGAGGGCGGCGCCGGCGTGGGTGGGCATCCAGGCCAGGGGGGAGATCCCGGAGCCGACGGGGGAACGGGCGGCGGGACCGAACTGATTGGCGGCGCGTCGGGAGCCCGTGCCGACACCGGGGGCGTCGGCGGCAGTCCCGAGACGGGAGGCGCCGGGGGGACCGCGGAGACCGGGGGCGCTGCCGGAACGCCCACCGGCGGCAGCGGCGCGACTGAGGCGACTGGAGGCTTCGGTGGGGCCGCGATGGGTGGGGCGACGAGTGGCGGGACGGGGGGCTCACCGCCCGACCTCTGCGCGGAAGTGATCTGCGACGCGCCCCCTCCGGACACCTGCAGTGAGAGTCACCTGCGTCGCCACGAGCCCACGGGCATCTGTCAGGGCGGCGAGTGCCGCTACGACTTCGTGGACGAGCGCTGTGGCGCGGGCTGCGAAGCCAACCACTGCGTGCGCGGCGTGTGGCTCAACACCAGCCTCAGCGGGGCGCCGAGCCGGCGTTCGAACCACACGGCCGTCTGGACCGGCTCGGAGATGATCGTCTGGGGTGGTTCCAGCGTGTCGGACGGCGGGCGCTACGATCCGGCCACGGACACCTGGGCACCGGTCAGCACGGACGGCGCCCCGAGCGCGCGCTCGTACCACACCGCGGTGTGGACCGGCTCGGAGATGATCGTCTTCGGCGGGCAGGGATCGAGTGGTGAGGTGCTGGGCGACGGGGGGCGCTACGATCCCCTGACCAACACCTGGCGACCCGTGAGCTCCGTCGAGGCTCCCCCGGCGCGCCTGTACCATTCGGCGGTCTGGACCGGGGATCAGATGGTGGTGACGGGGGGCTACGACAACTCCGCGGTCGTCGGCGAGGCCTTCAGCTATGATCCCGTCAACGATCGGTGGACGCGCTGGGCATCAGCAGTGAGCTACGGGTGGCGCTACCGGCACAGCTCCGTGTGGACCGGTTCCGAGGTGCTCCTCTGGGGGGGACGCGACGACAGCGGTCCCCTGAGTACGGGCGAGCGCCTCTCCCCGGCAACGCGGACAGGGGGACCCCTGTCCGCCGCTCACGTGCTCGCTGCCCGCAGCGTTCACGGTGCCGTGTGGACCGGCTCCGAGATGATCATCTGGGGCGGGGGCGACAGCTTCTCCGATGTAGCGGACGGCGCTCGCTACGATCCGGTCGCCAACTCCTGGACGCCCCTCCCGGCCGGGTCCCTCGAGGGGCGCGGCCGGCCTTCCGCGGTGTGGACCGGCTCCCAGCTGCTGGTCTGGGGCGGCGGTCAGACGGCGAGTCGTCTCGTGTATGCCGATGGCGCGAGCTGGGAGCCCGACTCGGGCTGGACGGCTCTGCCCGCCCCCTCCAACCCCAGCCCGCGCAACGCCCACTCCACCGTGTGGACCGGCGTGGAGATGATCGTCTGGGGCGGGGTCGGGGTGACCGGTGAGGCCTACGACACGGGCATGAGGTACGTGCCCTGACGCGAGCGTGGCGCTCGACGTTCCCTGATACGACGCGACGGTGGGGCCTACCCGGCCCCCATCCACTCCGCCGCGAACGACCACGGCAAGACGGGCCCGCCATGGTAGACGGGACCCATGCGTGCTTGCCTTCCGATTCTCGCCTTCGCCCTGGTTGTCGGTGCTTGCAACAAGCCCGCGAAGCGCGAGGCGTCGGCGGCGTCGTCGGGTTCCGTTGCGAGCTCGGTTCCGGCCCCACCAGGTTTCGCGCTCATGTCGCCGGAAGTCGAGAGCCGACCCGGTTGCGGACCGGGTGGTGGCGCGGCAGCCTGTGGCTTCTTCAAGACCGACAACACGCGCATGGGAGCTGACGTTTCCCCCTCGTTCACCTGGGAACGTGCTCCGGCGGGGACGAAGAGCTACGCGATTGCCCTGCACGACCTCAGCAACCTGCGTGACGGCGATCCCTTCACGCACTGGGCCATGTGGAACATCCCGGGCTCCCGGCAAGGGCTGCCCCCTCGTCTCCCGGCTGGGAAGGAACCCGGAGTTCCCGCGCCTGCGACGCGCCAGGTGAGCTTCCGTAGCGATCACGCCTACACGGGCTCGGGCGCCTGCGGCAACGTGTATGAGGTCGTGCTGTATGCGCTGGGAACGGCGAGCTTCGAACCGAAGGATCCGAACAGCGCGGACGCGGTCGAGGCGGAACTGATCGCGGCAAAGTCCCTCCTGGGTACGGCGCAGCTCCGGGCACGCTGCAACCCCGCGGGACCGTGCCAGGAGATCCGTCGGTGACGCTGTCCTGAGGTGACCATTTCGGGGTCGCCCGTGTCGCCTCTGGACCGTCGGACCGCGCGCCGGGGCTAGAAGCAGCCCCCGGGCGCGGTTGGAATTGCTGCCACACTACGAGGCGGGACGTGCGGGCGGGGCGACTGGACTTGTGGTGTTCTTGCCCACGAATCCCATGAGCTGTCGGCCCGTGGAAGTGAGCGAGCTCACGGCGTGCTGGATCTGACGCGCGCCGGCGGCGGTGTCCTGTCCGCCTTGGGCGACGGCGGCCATCGTCTCGCTGATCTGGGTGATGCCGGCCGCCTCCTGGCTCGTGGCCGCCACGATCTGTCGCGAGCGATCCGTCGTGGCCTCGAGGACCCCCGAGAGTCGCTGGACGATGGCCGCGGCGCTGCGGATCGCGGCCCGCCCTTGCTCGGTTCGCTGGATTGCGTCCCGGATCCGCTGCGTGGCGGCGCGGCTCTGTTCCGCTAGGTTGCGGACCTCGACTGCCACCGACGCGAAGCCGCGCCCCTGTTCGCCCGCTCGTGCCGCCTCGATGCTGGCATTCACCGCGAGCAGGTTGCTCTGTTCGGTGAGGCTGTTCACCGAGTCGACGACGCTGACGGCCTCGGCGATCTGATCCATGACGTGCAGTGCCGCCGTCATCGCCGACTCTCCGTCGCGAGTAACGGAGAGAGCGTCCCCGGCGGAAGCCAGCACCGTCTGGGCGTGGCCCGCTGCCGACTGGCTCGTCTCCTGCAGTTCCTCCACCGTCGCGCTCACCTCCACGACCATGGTGGCTTGCTGGGCTGCGGTCGCCGCCGCTTGCTCGGCGGTAGCGGAGAGCTGCACCGTGGCCGAGAACAGGTCGTTCGCCTTGCGTCGCAGCACTCGGCTGACCGAGGTCTCGACGAGTGCGACGGTGATCCCCGCCAGCGCGATTCCGCAGAACACCAGCGCACCGAGGAGCAACTGCAGGCTCGAAATGGCGCGCTGGTGAACGTCGCGAGGGATCGAGACCTGGGCCACGACGTTGCCTGGCCCGCGGAACTCCGGGAACCGAGTGTAGCCGAGCAGGACGTCGTTCGAGGTGGGCACCAGGGCGATCGAATCCGGCTCCGGGAGCAACCCGATGGATTGTGCGAGACCGGACTCGTACAACGGCTCGCCCGGTGAGGAGAAAGTCAGGTCCAGCTTGGCGGACTGCGCCAGTCGTGAGCGCCTTGCTTCGTTGAAGAAGCGCCCCATGACCAGCGTGCCGCGCTCCTTCCCCTTGCCGCTCGATGGCAAGACCGGGAATGCACAGAACGCGGCCGGTGGTAGCCCCTCGGTGAGGAGTATGCCGGACCGAGAGCCCTCGCTGCCGAACCTGGCTGTCGTCGGCGACCCCGGGCGAAAATGTGCGTCCGTGAGCGCGGTCGGTGCCTTGCCCGTGCCCCCCGATGGAGTGCGCCCGGTGTTTCCCAGCAGGCGGCCCTTGGTGTCCGCATAGAACAAGAAGTCGATGTTCATGGCGTCGAAGGCCACGACCGAGAGGTTCTCCTCCGCGAACTGTGGACGCTCGCCTCCCACGTACTGGTAGGCATCGTCCCACGACGCCCAGTCGCCAGCGCGTTCGCACACTGCCTGGACGTGCTCTGCAAAGGCCTCGCGAGCACGCTCGACTTCCAGCTGCGCGTGACTCTGCTCCACGGTCTCGAACCCCGCCGAGATGAACCGCGAGAGCACGCCGTACAGGAGGGCGATCAGCACGACCGACGTGGCGACCACGGCGATGATGGTGCGGCGCTTGAGATCGATCTTCATGCCTGTTCCTCCTCGTCGTCGTCCTGGGAGTCGTTCTCGTTCTCGATGCCGTCCTCGGATTCTTCCTCGTCGGCGTCGTTCCGCTCGGGCGCTGCCTGCGGGGACTCGGCTGCTACGGTTCGCTTTCCCACGAACCGCGTCAGCTCGGTTCCGAGCTGTTCCAGGGTGACGACCGCCTGCTCGATCTGCCGGGAGCCCGCCGACGTCTCGCGCCCGCCCTGGGCGACCGCCGTCATGGCGTCGTTGATCTGCTGGACGCCGGCGGCCTGGAGCTGGGTGGCCGCCACGATCTCCCGGATCTGGCTGGTGGCCTCCTCGAGCACTCGCCCGAGCTCGCGGATGACGCCGTCGGCCTGTTCGATCGCGCGACGCCCATCGTCGGAGCGGAGAATCGCTTCGCGAATCCTGCGTGTCGCGCCCTTGCTCCGTTCGGCGAGGTCGCGCAGCTCGGTGGCGACCACGGCGAACCCGCGCCCCTGCTCGCCGGCCTTCGCGGCGACGATGCCGGCGTTCACCGCCAGCAGATTGGATTGCTCCTGGAGCTCGTTGACGCTGTCCACGATGGTGGCCACCTGCTCGATGACCTGCATGACCTGCATCGCCTCACCCATCGAGATCTGGG
Organism: Polyangiaceae bacterium; assembly: GCA_050304295.1. Lineage (GTDB taxonomy): Bacteria > Myxococcota_A > Polyangia > Polyangiales > Polyangiaceae > JAFGBI01. The sequence goes on along the minus strand of JBNLDK010000003.1, from coordinate 11,953 downwards.
CCTCCTGATTGATACGCAGTGCCTCGGTGGCAGCGGCGAGCGCTTCCCTCGCGTTGCTGGCGGACGCGCGGCTGGTTTCCCGGATCTCCTCGATCGTCGTGCTGACCTGGGCGACCATGGACGCTTCCGACGCTGCGGTTGCCGCGGATTGCGAGGCGGTGGCGGAAAGGTCCTGGGTGTTGGTCTGGATCTCGGCGAGCTTGCCGCGGAGGGTGGGAAGCACGAAGCGGTCGACCATGCCCATGATGGCCCCGACGAACAGCAAACCGAACGCAACCAGCGCTCCGAGCGAGTACTTCATGCTCTGGGCGGCCTGCGCGTGCACGGGGCGCGAGAGGGTAGCTCGGGCCACCAGTGGGCGACCGCTGCCGAACTCGGAGAGTCGCACCCATGCCAGCATCCGGTCACTGGAGACTGCTTCCACGTCGATCGCGCTGCCCTCCGCGAGGCGTGCGGCGACGGTGCCCAGCGTCGGATCCCAGGAAGGATCCACCGGAGACGCTGCGAAGAGGTCGACGCGGGTCTTCTGGGCGAGCGCCGCCAGTCGCGCTGCGTCCAGGTAGCGCCCCATCACCAGCGTTCCCATGACGGGACCGGTTCCGTCGGTGTGGACCACCGGACGCGTGCAGAATTCGATCGGCGGCAACCCCTTCGTGAACAGGTAGCCGGCGCGCGTGTCGCCCACCACCAGCCCGGCGATGGTCGGACTGCTCGGACGAAAGTGCTCGTCGAGCATGCTACTGGGAGCCTTGCCGGTTCCCTTGGGTGTGCGAGCGGTAGTGGCCATCCGCTGCCCCGCCTCGTCGAAGATCAGAATGAAGTCGAGGTTGATCGCCTCCCACGCCGGCGTCGCCAGGTTCGACTCGACGTATTCCTGGTTGCGGTCCTGGATGAAGTTCCACGTGTCGTCCCAGTTGGCCCAGTCGGCGGCCTTGCCACACAGACTGTCGGTTTGCGCGACCAGCGAGGCGCGGACCCGGGTGCCAACGTCCAGCGCCTGGGCTTCTTCGACCTCGGCGAACTTCCTGCCGATGAACAGGGCGAGCACGAAGTACAGGAGAATGACGAGTCCGAAGGAAGTGGTACCGAGGGTGATCAGGGTTCGATGGCGAAGGTTCATGGTGACTCTTGGCGAGCTGCAGCGTGGCGATTCCGGAAGGTCTCCGGGCCACGAAAACGTCAGTCGAGGAGTGAATGGGCGGGCCGCGCGTCAATCGAGCAGCGGCGTCAATCGAGCAGCGGCATCAATCGCGATGGGTCGACGGGCTTCTCGAGACACATCTCGACCCCCAGGCGGCGGGCCTCGCGTCGTCGCTCTTCCGTCCACTTCGACGAGATCAGCACCAAGCGCACGTCGCCGAGCCCGGGAGCGGAGCGGATCGCCTCGCAGAGCTCGAGACCCGTCATGTTCGGCATCTCGACGTCGCTGATGACGACGTCCGGATGCTCGCGCAGGACGACCCGGAGCGCTGCCACCCCGTCCGACTCCGCCGCGAACTCCGCCCCTCGTCCCATCAGGTAGGTTCTGAGCACGAAGCGAACCGTCATCGAGTCGTCGACCAGAAGGATCTTCTTTGCTGCCATGGGTGCCTGAGAGGAGTGGTTCGCCGTGGCCCTCGCGCTGCGGGACATGGAGGAGCCGGTGTACGTCACTTCTGCGTTCTCCACTGCCATCAGCCGAATGAACGGCGAGTCGTGTGGGCGATTAAGGCATCGCCAGCGATCCGAGAACCAGTTTGACGGACTCAGGTGTCGCCTTGAGATTGCGAATGTTGTTCGAACGAGACGCTCTTAACCGAGAGTCAGGAACCGCGTTCTGACTGCTCAGGCATGACCGTGCTCGAAGACACCACGCGCACCCTATCCCGCATCGAGAAGGTTCGACGGCTGCTCGCCAAGCTCGAGCAGCGACTGCCGACGGAGCTCCCAGACAGCGGGGACGTGCCGCTGCTCCTGGCGCAGGTAGGCAGCGACCGCGTCGCCTTCTTGCTGAGCAGCGTCGACGAGGCGCTTTCCATGGTGCGATTGAGCCCGCTGCCGGAGACGCCCCCGTGGGTTGCCGGGCTTCTGGACTACCACGGCGATCTCGTTCCCGTGGTCGACGTCGCGGGCAGGATCACGCGGTCTCGTCGTGAGGTCGACGAGACCGCGCACCTCCTGCTCCTCACCGTCGACGGGCACCGGCGGGGCCTGATCGTGGACGCCGTCATGGGCGTGCACGTCGCGCCTCGGGACGAGCTGCTCGCGCCACCTCGCGAAGGCGCCAGTGCGCCTTACCTGATGGCGTTGTGGGAGCACGAGGCGGCCTCGGTGCTCGTGCTGAGCAGTCGTCGACTGCTGGCCGCGAGTGGGGAGACCGGGGCAGAGTGACCGATATCGAGACACTGCTGCGCCGCATCGAGGACCGGTTCGGGCTGGTGCCTCGGGCCCACGGTGTCGACCAGGTCGCCGCCGCCGCCACCGAGCAGGCGAAGCGTTCGGGACTGCCACGCGGAATGGCGCTCGCTGCCGCGCTCCACGATCCATCGTTGCTCCGCGAGCTCGCGGCCGCGATGACGGTCGAGGAGACCTACTTCTTTCGGCACCCCGAACATTACCCGCTGGTGACGGAGCACCTCGCCGCGCGGGTCCGGGCGAGCGGCACGGCGACGGCATGGTCGGCCGGGTGCGCAACCGGCGAGGAGGCCTACTCGGTGGCGATGGCGATGGTCGACGTTTCTCCACCCGTAGACACGACGCAGGTGCGTCTGGTGGCGACGGACCTGAACGCGAGGTCGCTGCGTCGAGCCCTCGAAGGCGCCTATGGCCCCTGGTCGTTCCGGGGGACGAGTGAGCTTACCCGAGCGCGCTTCTTTTCACCCCGCGCAGACGGAAGATTCGACCTCTTGCCCACCATTCGGGCCCGCGTCGAGTTCGTCGAGGCTTCGATCCAGGAGGCGCTGGTCGAGCTGATCCCGTCGCGCGTGGACGTGATCCTGTTTCGCAACGTCGCGGTCTATCTGTCGGCCGAGGCAGTGGGCTCGATCTACGAGGGCTTTGCGGCTGCCCTTCGCCCCGGCGGACTGCTGTTCGTGGCGCCTACCGATCCACGGCCAACGGGACCCGAGTGGACACCTCGAGCGCCAGACGACACCACGGTGTTCGTGCGTCGCGAGGCGACCGCCTCCGCGGCGGTCGGACCCGGCGCGCGCACCGCGCGACCCGAACCGGTGCCCACCCGGCCGCGCCCGGCGGTTCCCGGACTGGTCGAGCAGGCGCGCAAGCTCGCGGATCGAGGCGAGCTGGCTCGTGCCATCGACTTGATCGACGAGTACCTGCAGGCGCGACCCCACGAGCCGGCGGCCGCGCTCGTCCGTGCTCAGATCTGCGTTGCCGCGGGTCGCCTCGGGGAGGCGCTGGAGACGCTCGATCGCTTGCTCGATCGAACGCCTGACCATGCCCTCGCGCGCTTCTGGCGTCTCATCACTCTCCAGGCGCTTGGCGAGTCGGTGGGTGTCGTCGCCGAGCTCAGTCGGCTGCGCGACGACCTGGAGGTGCCTCGGGCTGCCGCGACGCTCGGTGTCACTCGGGGTGAAGCCCGGGAGCTGCGCGAGGCCCTCGGTGAAATGCTGGAGGTCGCCCCCGATCGGTGAAGACGATGAACGAACGGCTACTGGATCTTCGGGCTCGAAAGCTGGCCGAGCGCATCACGGTGCCCGAGCACCGCGCGGCGCTCGGAACCTTGGCGCTGGTACGTTCCGGCACTGAACGGATCGGTATTCCGGTCGCCGGCCTCCGCGAGATCGTGCGACCGCCCCCCATCACCACGCTCCCACGCCAGCCGGTGGGGATGCCGGGCATCATTCAGATCCGCGGCGAACTGATGAGCGTCGTCAACCTCGCGATCTGGCTAGGACTGTCAACCGAGAGCGAGCCCGAGCATCTCGCAGTGGTCGAGTCCAAGGCGGGATTGCTGGGACTGCTGGTGGGGGAGCCGCTGGGCTTCCGCGAGCTGTTCCGGGAAGAGCTGACCGACGTCGGCGCAGAGAACGGTTTCCCCCTGACGGGACGAACCAACGATCTGGTGCTGGTTCTCGATCTCCAGCGTCTGTTCTCCGACCCGCGTCTCCTGATCGAAGCACGGACACCGCCGCTCGCATCGAAAGAGAAGGCCCGATGACGCCGCTCGATCTGCTTCTTTCGACCTTCCTCCAGGAGACGACCGAGTCTCTCGACGAGCTGGGTCGCAACCTGGAATCGCTGCGGGACCTGCCCGCGGGTGAGGTGGCTCGCGCACTGACCGACGCGATGCGGATTGCCCACAACCTGAAGGGCGCCGCGATGTCGGTCGGAGCCAAGGACTTCGCCGAGGGATGCCACCGCCTCGAGGACGCCCTCGAGGCGACCCGAAATGGCGACCAGCGTCCCGCCCCGGGTGACATCGACGCTTGGCTCGCGGGCGTCGTGGCCCTCTCCGACCTGGCGCGCCGCCCCGACCTTCGTCGGGAGATTGAGCTCGCCTCGAAGCGCCTGCTGGGGGCGCTGGACGAGACGTCGCAGTCCCCCGCGGCCCCGGAAACCGGCGTCATCCAGCCCGTCGCGGAGGGTGCGGGCGACGTCACGTCGGGACCCGATGACGGCGAGGCTCCGGTCGAGAACCGTCAGGCAAACCGGGACACGAGTGTGCGTGTCGACGCTCGCCGACTCTCGGATGTCATGGTTACCGCTGACGAGATCCGGATCGCACACGCTCGTGGCCACGCGCGACTGGCTCGCGTTCGCCAGCTACTCGGCGAGCTCGAGCAGCTCGCGGCGGGTATCGACGACGTGCCGCGACGGCTGTCGGACCTCTCCGCCGTCTGGACCGCGTTCCTCCAGGACGAGACCCGCGAAGTGCACCAGCTCGGCAAGCTGGCGGGCACGCTGTCGCATGCCGTGCGGCGCCTCACGATGCTCCCGCTGACGACCCAGCTGGCAACGTGGCGAGGCGCGATGCGGGAAGCAGCGAGTGCGCTGGGGAAGCGGGCCAGGCTCGAAACCGAGGTCGGACTGATCGAGCTGGACAAGGATGTGCTCGATCGGTTGCGCGAACCGCTCGGGCACCTGCTCCGCAACGCCGTGGATCACGGGCTCGAGACACCCGAGGAGCGGGTATCCAAAGGCAAGCCAGCCGTCGGCCGGGTCCTGGTGACGGCAGAAGCCGAGGGTGCCTTCGTCCGCCTCTCGATCACCGACGACGGCCGCGGACTCGACCTCGAGCGCATCGGAGCAGCAGCGATCGCACGTGGGCTCAGCACCGCCGAGGCGATTGCGGCGATGGCGCGCGACGAAGTCGCGAGTCTGATGTTTCTCCCGGGGTTCACCACCGCCGAAGCCGTGAGTCGGATCAGTGGTCGTGGCGTGGGTCTGCACGCGGTACGTACCGCGCTCGACGCCCTGGGTGGCACGGTGACCGTGAGGTCGGCGCCAGACGGGGAAGGTACCGTCTTCGAGCTCGTCGTTCCGGTGTCGCAGATATCCATCTCCGGGTTGCTGGTCCGGGCAGGGCACACGGTCTACGCGCTCCCCGTGAATGACGTGGTCCGGGCGGTGAGCACCGCGGCCAAGGATCTCGTCGCCTCGGCGGGGGAAACCGTGCTCGTCTCGGGTGGTGCCGCCCCCGTGCGCGCCAAGTCGCTCGAGGTGGCGCTTGGCCTACCTGCGCCGCCCGGCTCTGCGCGTGGCATCGCGGTGATCGTCGAGCGCGGCGTTTCGCGGATGGCGCTGGTGGTCGACGAGATCGTTGGTGAGCTCGAGTACGTGGCGCGGCCGCTGCCGTGGAACGTCGGGGCTCTCCCGGGAGTGGGAGGTGCGGTGCTACTCGGAGACGGCTCCCTCGCGTTGAGCGTCGATGTCGGCGCTTTGCTGGCACCTGACTGGGATGATGCCGTTCCGGTTGCCACCCCAGTGGAGACCTCGCGCCGTCACCGCGTGCTGGTCGTCGACGATTCGCTGGTCACCCGTACCCTGGCGCGGGGGACGCTGGCCGGCGCCGGGTTCGAGGTCGTCGTTTCCGTCGACGGCGAAGACGCCTGGACGAAGTTGCGGCGGGAACGATTCGACGCCGTGGTGAGCGACGTCCAGATGCCACGTCTCGATGGCTTCGGTCTCACCGAACGAATCCGGCGAGATGCGCGCCTTCGAGGCTTGCCGGTGGTCCTGGTCACGTCGCTGGCGGAACCGCGTCACGCGGAGCGTGGGGTTGCGGTTGGAGCCGACGCCTACATCGTGAAGGGAGAGTTCGAACAGAAGCGGCTGCTCGAAGCCATCCGCAGACTCCTTGGGTCCAAGTCATGCCCCGTGTCTTGATCGTCGACGATTCCGCCACGGCTCGCCTCGCGTTGCGCCAGGCACTGGCGGCGGACCCTCAGCTCGAGGTGGTCGGTGAGGCCCAGGATGGCAACTCCGCGCTGGCCGCCGTTCGAGCGCTGCATCCCGACATCGTGACGATGGACGTGCGCATGCGACGCGAGGACGGTGTCGACGTAACGGCGCGAATCATGGCTGAGCGCGCTCGACCGATCGTCATCGTTACGTCATGCAACCCGAAGGATCCAGATCTGGTCTATCGGGCGCTCCAAGCCGGCGCACTGGAGGTGCTCGCCAAGCTACCTGGCCCACTGGAGGCAGACTACGCCCAGCGGCAGCGCGAGCTCGTTCGTACTCTGACCGTGCTCGCGGCAGTTCCCGTCGTGCATCGCTTTCGGCGCGGCGGAGGCGCACCCGCACCTCGGACGGTCACCAGCGGCCCCTCGGTGGCGGAAGCCGTCCCTGCGTCGCCCGGCGAGCCGATGCCCAGTCCGCGCCCGGATGACACTCCACGCAAGCCGCGTGCGCTGCTCGTTGGCGCGTCCACCGGGGGGCCGCCGGTCATCAGCTCACTCTTGGCCAGCCTGCCTGCTCCGTTTCCGATTCCGATTGTCGTCGTTCAGCACATCGCGGAAGGGTTTGCTTCGGGATTCGCCAGCTGGCTCGCGTCGACCACAGGCCACTCTGCCTCGGTGGTGACCGGTCCCGTCCAGCTCCGCGCAGGGCACGTCCACGTTGCGCCCGACGACGCCAACCTGCGCCTCGAGACCAACGGTCTGCTCGTGCGTCGCGCCCCGTCGGGAACGGGAGCGCTCCCCTCGATCGACATCCTCTTCAAGAGCTCGGTAGAGAGCTTTGGCAAGCGACAGATTGCCGTCTTGATGACCGGCATGGGACGTGACGGTACTGAAGGGATGGCGGCGCTCCACGCGGCCGGCGCGAACACGTTCGTGCAGCACCCCGACACCTGCGCGGTGGGAAGTATGCCCAGTTCCGTGATCGCCGCGCGAGCCGCGCGGCGGGTCCTCCGTCCCCGTGACATGCCAGGCGCGATTCTCGCTGCGCTGGCCGGAGCAGAGTGATGACACGCTTCGTGACGACGCGATCGAGGTCCCGGTCCGCGGCGCGGGATCCGGTCCTGAGTCGAGAATCTGCGCAGACAGCGGTTAACCGGCGCGTTCAGCTGTCCGACAACATCCACGAACGACCGCGTCAGACGCGACCCCTCGTGACCACGGCGGTGCGGGCAACGGACGACTCTGGCGAGTCCGGCGCACTCGAAAGGAACCAATCGTGATGCTGGTGGAGATGGGCCGAGTGCGGCGGATGGCCGCGTCGATGGCGCGCGACATCGGACGATCGAGCCTCGTGGCTGCGACGGTTTGCTCGGTGCTGGTTCGTTCCGCGCTGGCGCATGCTGGATCCTCCGAGGCGCCCGACGACGAAGTCGAGGCGTCGAGCGCAGAAGGCTCCGATGACTCGGCGCGAGTTACGGGATCCGGCGAGGTGCTGGCGGCGACCTCCTTCGTGTGGCGCGGTGATCTCTACAGTGAGGATCTCTTCGACCCGAACTTCCAGCCCTATGCCGAGCTGAGCGTCGCGGACGTCGGTCCCGGTTGGCTAGACGTGAGTCTGTGGGGATACCTGCCCACGACCGGGGGAGCCTACGAGATCGATCCCTTCATCGGCTATGGGATCTCGCTGGGCAACTGGGTCGACGCCGAGCTCGGATACACGGCGTACATTGCCCTGAATCCCGTGGACGCATACCAACACGAACTGATGCTCGACCTCACGGTTACTGGCGGGCTGCCCGTGAACCCCATCGTGGGGGTCGCCGTCGATCCCTTCGTCACTCATGGGGCCTACGTCTATGGTGGGATCGCTGCCACCGTGGAGGGGAAGAAGCTGGGGCTCGATAGCCGACTCACTGCGGGCGGCTCGGGGTACGAAGGCGTCGACCCCGGATTCCAGGACGTGACGCTCACCGCGATTGGAAGCTATTGTTTCACGACGGTCGCCTACGCGAGCGTGGTAGCGGGGTTGGGCTACGCTGCCCGTACGCAGGATGCCAATCCGTGGGGCGGTCTGGCGGTGGGCGCGGCGTTCTGAGCTGTGCTGGCGATATGACGCCTCCAGCGCAGAATGCGGAGGAATCGGAATTGGCAAGACTGGCCGCGGCAGGCGGCCGCCCCCGCAGGAAGCCGGAGGCGGGGGGAGGCTCCACGGAACTTGTTTCCGTGGAGGGGGGCTGCATCACGACCCCGGCGCCAGGCTACGGCACACCCGCGGATGTTGGGTGGCATGGGGCCCTGGCCCGCTACTTGCGGCGCCTTGTCCAGTGCCGGATGATTGCTGCCTGGAGGATGTTGGGTGATACCCATGCTCGGGGACAAGGTAGACGAATCGTGAGCCAAAGCCTCGCAGAAGCCCATTGCGAAACGGACCCGGGTTGGGGGTGAGGGTCGTTGACTGAGCTCGTGCTCGTCATGTCCGCGCTAGCGTGTGGACGCTACATCTGGGCGCTGGTGTCCGGCAAGCGGCTCTCGCCCTGGCCAGACTTGGTGTTGGCGGTAGGTCTGGCGGGCCTGCTGGTCTTCATCATCGCGAAGCTGGCCCAACCTGGGCGGGCCCACCCAGCCTGGCTGATGGTGGTAACCCTGGTAGGGTTGAGTGTCGCCAGTGTGTCGGCGTGGGAGGGCTTGATGGATCATCTCCGCCGGCTGACTGACGCCTGGGAAGAGGCACGGCGGCCGCGCTTGTCGCTGTCCGACTGCCAGTCGACCGACACCGCCGGTGTGTTGCTGTGCACCATCGTTGCCAGGCCCGACAGCAGGCGCTACGCGAGAGTCGACGTCTATGACTCGGGGAAGGCGGTGCTCGAGCAGGAGGGGTGCCGCTGGGATGACTGCCCACGCAAGACTGCGCAGATCGGCGTCGAGCGAGCCGTCTTGTTGGGGCAGGCCGCTGCTCGGCTCGAGCCTCACGCGGATGTTTACGGCCAGGCCATCAAGGACTGGAACCCGGTCGTACAGATCTTCTGGTCCCACGGCGGCGAGGAGTTCTGTCGCACGTACTGGCCAGACTCGGCTCGACCTCAGGGGGATGGCGGAGTCGCCATCCCCCCTGCTGACTTCCCAGACGGCTGGCGTGAAGCCTTGCAGCCATTTGGGCAGTTGCTGGATGAACTGGGGATTCGTCGGACGGGGATCTCAGATGCGTGAGGTGGAAGGAAGAGCGCTTCTCCGCTCTGCTGACGAGCCACAGCACGCCAGCTCCAACCGGTACAGAAAGTAGCCCAGTGAGGGTCATGTGATCGCCTCCAGGTAGGGCTTCATGACGCGCTGAACGCTCGCAACCGCGGCGGCCCTGCTCGTGTCGCAACCGGTACAGCCAGTGCGGCCTTGGCGGCGGTTCGCGGCTTTCCGACGTCGCTGGAGCACACCGGGCCTCGAGTTTTCGTCGCGCGGGACGCTGCCGCGGGCTTCCGAGTGGCCAAGGGGATGCTCTTGGCGCCTCGAGACCGGGAATTCCGAGCATTTCTTCATCCAAACGGCATGGAATCGCAGCAATCGGCTCAGTACTGACTTGAAGCTACGCAGCCTGTTGGGGAACGAGATCGAAGCCTAGCTGTTTGGCGTTGGAGGAGAGGGCAGCCAGGCGGCGGGCTCGGGCTCGGGCTCGGGCTCGGGCTCGGGCTCGGGCTCGGGCTCGGGCTTTGAAAACACTCCCTAGCTACCTACAGGTGATGATTGTCTTCAATTTCGCGATGAATGGCTCAATTCCATGGATAGGCAGGATGGGTCTTCAGATAGGCAGTACACGTCCTGAGATAGGCAGGATGATCCTTTGGATAGGCAGGATGATATTTGGGATAGGCAGCAGGAATCTCAGGTGAATAAGCAGGGTCACGCTGCGGGGCCGAGCGCGGCAGCCAGCGTTTCGTCCAGGGCCTGAAAAGCTCGGCGCTTCCTCGCGCAGCTCGGACTCACCTCGCAATACGCTTCGCGTTGTCGCCGACAGCGTAGACGTTATCGGGGCCAGTACCACAGACGGCGTACCGAGTGGGGGGGAGCGGTACCTGGGTGAGGACTTCGCGCAGGTCGGCGTGGTGGCGGGTGCATGCGCCCGTCTACGCTTCCTGATTCAGGGGAAGCTGGGACCGAGAGGTGGGTTCGGGCCGATGGAGGCCCGGTGCGGAGGGCGTTGGATGACTTGCGCGCGGCGCTGCCGCCTCGTCGAGGTGCCCCGAAGGTGTTGCCGTGACAGCAGGGAAAGCTCGCGGTCAGGTGGCTCCCGGTCCAGGTGGGATCTCGGGCCCCAGAAACAGTGTGAGCCGATTCTCCGCCCTCGTGGCCCTATGGGTACAGATGCCGATTGTCCGCTTCCACCAACATCTTTCCCTCTGGACACCCGCGATGATTCTGGCCGGCGCACTGGCTCTGCTGGGGTGCGGGGACGACACCGAGTCGCTCTCCGGAGCAGAGGTCGAGTGGGTATCCATCCCTGCGGGTGCGTTCGACATGGGCTGCGGCGAGGCGGACCCGGACTGCGACCACACCGGATTTGGGTTCGGCGAGACCCCGCGGCATGCAGTCGATGTCCCCGCGTTCGAGATGACTCGCACCGAGATCACTCAGTACCAGTACTGGCGCGTTACCGGTGACATCTCCACGGGCCACGGTAAATGCGGGGACTGTCCGGTCGAGTACATGCCGAAGCACTTCGAGGACGCCACGGCGTTCTGCGAGGCTATCGGCGGGCGCTTGCCGAGTGAAGCGGAGTGGGAGTATGCGGCGAGGGCAGGCACCACCACGCGCTACTACTGCGGCGATGACGCGTCCTGTCTGGACCGCATCGCCTGGTATCGGCACAACAGTTCCCAGCACGAGGACACCGGCTCCTTCCGTCCGAGTCCGGTAGCCCAGATGGAGCCCAACGCGTTCGGGCTGTATGACATGGCGGGCAACCTCATGGAATGGACCGCCGACTGCTGGCATTCCGACTTCGAAGGGGCGCCCACCGACGGCAGTGCTTGGATCTCTGACAGTGACTGCGTGAGCCACGTGTTCAAGGGTGGATCCTACAACAGCAGACCCCAGTGGCTTCGCTCCTCGAACCGCTACTGGGACCCCACCGATATCCGTGGCATCGCCGACGGCTTTCGCTGCGCGCGTGATCGGGAACCGTAGTGCTTCCGCGCTTTCGCGTCCGTCGGGCTAGAGGGCGTCTGCACCGAGCGGATTTGGGCTCGGGGTCGAAGACACCAGTCGGTACAAGATGATGGGGATGGTGCAGTCGGTCTTGCGGTAGATCTGACCGACGGAACTGCTCGAGTCAGTGACCGGCTGCTGGTTGGCATCGAGCTGGAGGCCATTCCGGTCACCGAGATCGCACTCTTCACCGGGCTCTCTCGGATGCGTGTGTGCAGGCTCGAGCGGCGCGGGGGCGCTCGCCGTGATTTGTCCGAGAAGGATCGGTGCGGGGTAACCACCCGCTGTAGTGCCCTCTCGGGAGCGTCTTGCGCCCCGGGCGAGACCCTGCTCAGCGGCTGACCGGCGGCGTCACTGCGGGACGACGACTTCGAGGTCCTCGAACTGGCGCCAGTAGGGCCGCTCGGGCTTCT
>JBNLDK010000002.1:0-29026 GCA_050304295.1 Polyangiaceae bacterium | reverse complement strand
AGCACTCTACGGTCGCGTCGAGTCTGGCCGCTCCGCCCCCACCCCCCGCAGGGATGAGGGTGGGGGCTGCGCTCGGAGGGGCCAGACTGCGCCCGGTGCTGTCGTGGGCGGGAGTCCTCGGTCGCTGCGCGACCTGCGGAGCACTCTACGGTCGCGTCGAGTCTGGCCGCTCCGCCCCCACCCCCAGCGGGGATGAGGGTGGGGGCTGGGCTCGGAGGGGCCAGACTGCGCCCGGTGCTGTCGCGGGCGGGAGTCGGCAGAGTCATCCGCCGACTCCCGGTCCTCGGTCGCTTTGCGACCTGCTGCGCAATCCGAGTGAAGAATGCTGTGACCCCCAGTTCGGTTCAACACAACCAAACTGGGCGACGGGGCCGCGGCGCGGTGTAGATTGGGTTGATGACACCCGCGGTGATAGCGCTGGAACGGGCTCGCATCTCGCATCGCCTCCTCGAGTATGATTGTACAACGTTGGAGCAGGGGTTCGGGGTGGAGGTCGCGGGGAAGCTGGGTCTCAACCCCCACTGGGTGTTCAAGACGCTCGTCGTGCAGACAACTGACGGTTCTCTGGCCCTCGCGGCGATCCCGGTGTCAGGACGGTTGAATCTGAAGCGGCTGGCGAAGAGCCTGGGGGACAAGAACGCGCAGCTGGCGGATCGAGGCGCGGCCGAGCGTGTCACGGGCTACGTGCGAGGCGGAATCACGGCGATCGGGACGCGCCGGCGACTCCGGGCGGTTCTCGATCGGTCGGCCCTGGAGCTCGAGCGGCTGATCGTTTCGGGTGGGCGCCGCGGTCTTTCGATCGAGCTGCGTCCGGCCGACTTCATCCGTGTCGCCTCGGCGATCGTCGCGGATGTGGCCGACCCCGGATAATTCGCGTCCCAGCGGTCCGGTGGGTCGTCCCAAAGTGAAATCTCCCGGGGCGTGCTTCCGTCGCGCTCCGGTGGCCAGCCGATGCAGCCGAGCGCTCCGACGCGAGGGACCCGGCGGGTCGGGGAATCGCATCTGTGGCGGAAGTCGAGACGAGGGCGGAGCCCCCACACCTCTGCAGTTGACGGTGCGACACTTTTTTGTCACTCGGCTCCCTCGTGGATTCCCTCTTCAAAGCCGTCCGCAGCGCTTGCCTCTCCGGGCTGTGGTCAAAGGGGGTCACGGCGGCTCGCGAGGGCCGGGTCGTCGTCGAACGGGAAGACGACGGAGAGCTCACGATACGCGTACCGTCGGCGGGGCGACCGGTGGCGCCCACTGTCAGCCTGTACATCGAGGAGGGGGAGTGGTCTTGCGACTGTGGGTCGCGGCAGGATCCCTGCGAACACGTGGCTGCCGCGGTGATCGCTGCCCGTCAGGCCGAGCAGGAGGGGCGAGCCCTGGTGCGGGAGCCAGAGAAGAGTCGGCGCCTCGTCTACTGCTTCGAGCTCGAGCGGGGCTGGCTGAGGATGCATCGCGAGATCGTAGACGGGTCGGGGGCGCGGCTCCGCTTCGAGGGGTCCCTGGCTCGTCCGGCACAGGCACCGCCTGGACTGACGCCGACTCACGCGGATCTGCAGGTGGATCGGATCGTGACGTCGCTCCTGAGGGGCGACCACATCGAGCCCTACATGGAGGCGATCCTGGCGGCGCTCGAGGGTGCGGAGGTGCTCTGGCTGGGGCGCCCCGTGCGAGCGCGGGGGGAACCGCTTCCCCCCGTGGCGCGCGTCTACGATCGTGGTGAGGAAGTGGTGGTGGAGGTTCGCGCTTCGCCGGAGCTGTCCGAGATCGTGGCGCGCGGCGTCGCGCTCTGTGGCGACGAGTTGCGACCCCTGGCCGAGACCGAGCTCACCGGGAAGCGCCTGGAGCGCCTCCCCCACGAGCGAGCCTTCACGTTGACCCAGTTGGGCGAGCTCGTCAGCAACCTCCTGCCGGAGTTCGAGCGGCGCTTCACCCTGCAGGTGGAGTCGGACCGCTTGCCTCGGGAAGGGGGCAAGGAGCGTCCTCGAATTGCCTTCGATCTCGGTCAAGATGGGACTCGTCTCACGGTGCTTCCGACTCTGGTCTACGGTGATCCTGTGGTGGCGCGAGTCGACGAGGGACGCCTCGTTCATTTGCAGGGACCCGTGCCGCAGCGCGACGAACGCGAGGAGCGGCGGCTACTCGATCGGCTGCGGGACGAGCTGAATCTCGTGCCGGGTCGGCGTCTGACGCTTGCGGGCGTCGAGGCGACGCGCCTGGCGGAACGGATTCGCGCGTGGGCGCGGCACCGTCAAGATCCTGCGAGCGCGCGCTGGTTCGGAGAGGTCCCCTTGGCGCCCCAGCTGAGCATCGATGGTGAGCGTCTCGAGCTCAGCTTCGATGTGGCCGACGAAGCTGGCAGGGAGGTGCGCACCGTGAGTCCCGAGGCCGTCGTCTCCGCCTGGCGCGAGGGGCTGTCCCTCGTGCCTCTCGAGGGTGGGGGGTGGGCGCCGCTGCCGGTCGACTGGTTGAGTCGCTTCGGACACCACATCGCGGATCTACTGGCTGCGCGGGACGCCAACGGGGAGGTCGCGACTTCCGCCCTGCCCGTACTGGCGGAACTGTGCGCCGAGTTGGGGGAGCCGCCTCCGCCACGGCTCGAGCGTCTGCGTCCCTTGTTGGAAGAGTTCACCGGCATCCCGCGCGCGGTCTTGCCCGGCGATCTGACGGCCACGCTGCGCCCCTACCAGCAGGCGGGAATCGACTGGCTCCAGTTCTTGCGGCGGGCGGGGCTGGGTGCCGTACTCGCTGACGACATGGGATTGGGCAAGACGCTGCAGGCGCTCAGCGTTGTGGAGGGGCGCACGCTGGTCGTGTGCCCGCGTAGCGTGGTTTACAACTGGGCGGAGGAGATTCAGCGTTTCCGGCCCGGTCTACGCGTCAACGTCTACCACGGTCCGGGTCGCGAGCTGACCGACGCGGACGTGACCCTGACCACGTATGCGCTTCTGCGGCTGGACTGCGAGCTGCTCGAGACCGAGCGCTGGAACATGGTGGTGCTCGACGAGGCGCAGGCGATCAAGAACCCCGACAGTCAGGCGGCGCGGGCCGCCTACCGTCTCCGGGCCGAGTTCCGGGTCAGTCTCAGCGGCACGCCAGTGGAGAACCGTCTCGACGAGCTGTGGAGTCAACTCCACTTCACCAACCCGGGGCTGCTCGGTGGACGACGCGACTTCGATCAGCGCTACGCGGCGGCAATCGGGGCCGGCGACGCAACGGCGGCGGAGCGCCTGCGGCAGAAGGTGCGCCCCTTCGTCCTCCGACGGTTGAAGCGGGACGTGCTCCCGGACTTGCCTCCGCGCACCGATGCCGTGCTCCACGTCGAGCTCGACGAGCGGGAGCGGGACGTCTACGAGGCCGTGCGGGCAGCGACCCGTGAAGAGGTCGTGCGGCAGCTGAGTGGAGGGGGCAGCGTCCTGGCGGCGTTGGAGGCGCTGCTGCGCCTGCGTCAGGCGGCGTGCCACCCTGCGCTTCTGCCGGGGCAGAGCGCGGAGCGCTCGTCCAAGCTGGAGCGCTTGCTGCTTGCGCTCGAGGACGCGGCCGCCGATGGACACAAGGCGCTGGTGTTCTCGCAGTGGACATCGCTGCTCGACCTCGTGGAGCCGCACCTGGTGGCGGGAGAGATCCCCTTCGTTCGGCTCGATGGGTCGACTCGCGATCGAGGGGCAGTCGTGGCGCGGTTCCAGGACCCGGAGGGTCCGCCGGTGTTGCTCGTCTCGCTCAAGGCAGGCGGGACTGGGCTCAATCTGACGGCGGCGGATCACGTGTTCCTGCTGGATCCGTGGTGGAATCCCGCGGTCGAGGACCAGGCCGCGGATCGCGCCCACCGCATCGGGCAGCAGCGACCCGTCCTGGTGTACCGGCTGGTGACGCGCGACACCGTGGAGGAGGGGATTGTCGCCTTGCAGGCGCGCAAGCGGGCGCTCGCGGAGGCGGCCCTTGGCGACGGGGCGGGGGCGATGGCTATCACCCGCGAGGAGTTGCTCGCACTCCTCGAGTAGCGTGTGTGGTTTGAGCGAGCGCTTGACGCACGCAGCGAATCCGGCGACTCAGTACTCATGACCCAACCACCGTGGGGCAAGGGTGCTGGGGGCCAGCAGCCGCCGTGGACGAACGAATCGGCAGGTTCGTCCGAAACGCCGCGCCGCCCATCGGAGAATCCCACCGACGCCGGGCTGGGCCCTGGACCGCGGCGAGGCCGGGGGGGGACCGTGGTGATGGAGGCGCTGGACACGCCTTCCGAAGCGCCGCCAGCGGCCGCTTCGCATCCGCTGCCACCAGTTGCGTCCGTGCCTGCCGTCGATCCGCTGGCCCAGACCGCTCCGGCGACGGCCGGGGCCGCGCTGGCCTCCGCGCGGATCGCCATCGCGCCGGCAACGCCGGGGTCGCCCCTGGCCCAGCCGTCGGCGGCGCGAACGTCCGACGTGCCGCCTGCGAGCGGTGCGTTCGGCTACCACACACGGTTCACGATCTGCGCAGGTTGCACGGTGGCGTTGGAGGTGCCCATCACTGGCGGTGCGCTGACCTGTTCGCGGTGTGGCACCGCCAACGTCGTGTTGCCTCGAGATGACGCGGCCGACCGGGCGGCAGCGGCGACTTCGCCGATGATGTCTGACGCGCAACGGTTCGAGGCTCTGCGCGCCCAGGATGGCCAGCCGGTGATGCCGCCGCCCGCGCTCGCGGCCTACCTGCAGGGGCCGATCGAGGGACCCCGCCTGCAGCAATGCTGGCAGCAGTGGCTCCATGCTCGCGCCGAGCTGCGACAGATGCCCAGCTTCCCCACGCAGGAACGCCTCTACTTCCTGGGCATGTTCCTCTACGGTGCGACCTCCGTCAGTCGGGAAGGGCCCCATCAGGTGCGGGCGCTGATCGAGGCGACTCGCGATGCCGTGACGGAACCCCGGTTTCGCCAGCAGATGCACGGGATGATGGCTCGGGTCGCAGCTCGGGAGGGCGATCTGACCGCGGCCGAGCAGTGGCTCGCCCTCTGCACTCCCCACAGCAACGACCTGCATATCGATTCGGCCTGGCGGATCAGTCGCGCCTGCGTGTCGACGAAGCAGCAGGACTGGATGCGTGTGCTCGCGGCGTTGGGGCAGCGTCCGGAGGACGTGCCCATCGCCGACAACTACGACGAGATGGCTGCCGTGCTACGTGCCAACGCGCTCGAACAGCTGGGACAGGTCGGGGAGGCCGTGACGCAGCTTGTTCGGGCGGGCGGGGGCATGGCGAAGGTCACCGCCATCATCCAGGCGAACCAGGCGCTGGGGCCCCTCTGTTCCCAGTCCGTGCCACAGATGGAGGTGGCGGCGGCGCGTGCTGCGGCGAACACGATCCGCACACGGTCCAGCACGGGACTCGGATTTTTGGGGGTGGGCATTCCGCTACTCGTGGTCGGATCGATTGGTTTTGCGTTTGCGGGCGAGCAGCTCTTCGAGGGGGAGGTGGGGGGCATCGTGGCCGGCGTCGGGATCACTCTGATGACGCTCCTCTTCCTCGGGGGGCTCTTTGGCGGCATGGCCATGGCTGGTGCGAGGAAGGCCAGGCTACAGCAGACCGGAGCCCGGGGTATGGCGACGCTCACTGCCGTTCGTCAGACCGGAACCCGGATCAACGATCAGCCTCTGCTCGAGTTGACGATGACCGTGCAGCTCCCGGGTATGGAGCCGTACACGGCGATTCATCGGGAGGTCGTTCCTGAGATCCGTCTTGCCCAGGTCCAGCCGGGAGCCGGTCTCCAGGTTGCGGTGGACGCAAGAGACCGGCGACTGATGGCGATTCTCTGGGGCTAGACGAGCGCTTGGGGATGTAAACGCTGCAGTGCGTCGCATCGGGCGCGCGTCTGGACATCGATTGGACGCTGGAGGGACACGATGAGATTGGGCTTCGGAACGGGAGTGGGACTGCTGACGGGCTTGGTGATTGGGACCGGGGCAGAGTCTGCTTTGGCGCAGCCGGCGCCTGGAGTGGCTCCGCCGGCGTCCCCAGCGGCCCCGCCTCCGCCCCCGGGAGTTGCTCCCACTCCGCCTCCCGGAGCGGCGGAGCCGCCCGAGGACTCGCGGGCAGGTCCCACGGCTCCGGACGGGGGGCCTGGCGATGGCTCGCGCCGGGAGAATCTTGGCAACCGTCTGCAGTTCGCGATCAGTGCGGAACGGATGATGGGCGTCAGCGCCGAGAGGCTGGAGTACGACACGGCACCCCAGGACACGACCACGTACAAGGAAGTCTTCGTGTCCGTCCTTGGGTCAAGTCCGGGGGGAAGCGAATCCTTCGGTCTCACTCCGCGGTTGGCATTCGACTTCTTTCCGGTGACGGGCTTCGGCTTCGGTGCGGGAATCGGACTGGTGGCGAGCAGCGGCAAAGTGGAGGACTCCAGCCTCTACGGCGCAAGTACCGAAGACCTCCCGAAGGGTCTAGGGGTCGTGTTCAACCCCCGGCTGGGCTACGCGGCGGCGTTCAACGACATCGTGGCCATCTGGCCGCGAGCCGGCTTGACCGTGACGACTCTCAAGCTGAAGTATGGCGATGTCGATGGGGGCGACGAGATCACGATCTCGTCAGTGGCCGTTACGCTGGAGGCCCTACTGGCGCTTTCGCCCGTCGACCACTTTGCGATCCTGCTCGGACCGTTCGCCGACATCGGCGTCGGTGGTCAGACCAAGTACCAGCCCGGCGCCGGCAGCGACTACTACGGCTACTACGGCGGCGACGATGAGAACGACCTGCAGGTCACCTCGGTCGGGATCACCGTTGGCATCTCTGGGTTCATGCCCTGAGGCGGTGCCATGCTCTGGAGCGGATCGCGCGAGTGGGGGGCGAGCGCGGTTCTTTCGGATGCTCGCCTCAGCTACTCGTCGTCGGGTTTCACTGCGGGGCGAAGGAGCTCCCCGGGGCTACTCTCGGCTTCGCGCTCTGCCACCTCGCGAACCATCGGGAGATAGGCTGCACCGACGAGCCCTGCGCGAGCGCCCAGCTGGCTGACCAGCAGCGGTACCTGCCCCAGTGGTGGAGAAAAGGCCTGCTCGCGCATCGTCGTGCGGAGGCTGGGCTCGATCAGATCGAAAGATTGCGAGATGCCTCCGGTGAAGACGAAAGCGTCCAGATCGAGCAGATTCTGTACGTTCACGAGCAGGCCGCCAATCCAGCGCCCCATGTGCGCGAAGACCTCGAGTCCGGCGGGTTCCCCGCGGCGCGCGCTCTCGGCGACCTCGCGGATGCGCGTGGCGTGTCCGCCCAGCTCCGCGAACTTGCGCAGCAGGCCCCGGGTTCCCGCGTAGGCCTCGACGCAGCCGCGCTGCCCGCAGGTGCAAGGCCAGGCGTCGACCGAGCTGTTGATCCGGATGTGTCCAATCTCGGCGGTGAAGCCGTGGGCCCCACGCACCAGTCGGTCGTTGATGACCAGGCCGCCGCCGATCCCTGTGCCCAGGGTGACGAGCAGGTAGCTGGCGAAACCACGACCGCGACCCCACAGGTGCTCGCCGAGCGCGGCGGATGTGGCGTCATTTTCTACAACCACCTGGCAGTCGAGCTGCTGCATCAGATGCTGGGCGATCGGCACCGCCTCGAATCCGGGGACGTTGGGCAGCCGCCAGACCATGCCGTAGTAATCCACCTGACCCGGGATGGCGAGGCCCACTGCGGTGGGGTCCGGGTCAACCGCGCGGACCGCTTGTCCAATGGCTCCAATCACCGCCTCGGGGGGAGCCTGGCGGGGGGTGTCGACGGTGGCCGATTTGATGATCTGGCCGTTGTCGACGACCGCCGCCTTGATCTGCGTGCCTCCGAAGTCGACGCCAATCCGTCTCACGAGTTGTGCGTACCGCGCTTCTGCGGGCGATTGCCACTTCCCTGTGCACTCCGAGGAGAGGGCCGAACCGCCGGCCGCTCCGGCTCGCTCTCGGTTGAGATGAGCGGCTCCGACCGTGCCATTCTGAGCCGTGCGCAGCTTGCCCGGGGCCGAGCGAGGGGAGAAGCCCCCCGCCAGCGTTCTTCTTCTGCTCTCTTCGGGCACGGCCGGGCTGGCAGCGGGCTCCCGCGCGGAGTGCGGAACACGGCGTCGAAGTCGCGCGCGTCAGCGCCGAAGTACTCGACAATCGCGCTCGCTCATCTACAGTGCCGCCCAGTTGCGTTGAAGGACTTCCTCGTTCTTGCCCCTCCTCGTGTCCGGGGTAAGGACTTCGGAAGAGCCGTCCAGTGCGGCTGAGCATGATTTCACATTGGCGGACATCGCGCGCGATGCTCGCAGTACGGTCCCCGATGCCCCGGTCGTTCGTTGCCGGGCCTCGAAGGTCACGGAAGATAGATGAAGCACTCGGTTTCTCACGATCTGGGCCAGGAGACAGCACGCAAGGTCGCTGAAGCGGCGTTTGCCAGCTACAAGGAGAAACTGGCCAAGTACGACCCACAGGCAAACTGGGTGTCCGACACCAAGGCCGAGATCCGTTTCACCGTGAAGGGGTACACCCTCAGCGGCACGCTCGACGTTACTGCTACCTCGATCGACATGGACCTTCAGGTTCCGTTCCTGCTCCGACCGTTTCAGGGCACCGCGCTCGGCGTGATCGAGAAAGAGATCAGTGCCTGGATCGCGAAGGCCAGCGCGGGAGAGCTCTGAGCGCCCGGCGGGTCCCAAGTCGCGCTCGCTCAGCAAGAGCAGTGGCGCCGAGCTGATTCTCGGGCGTCGAGCGACCGAAGCCCCCTACTCGAGTAGATCGATCCCGATGTTGGGTCGCGGTACGGTAGCCGCACCGATGCGCTCGAGATGGGCCAGGACCTGAAGCACGCTCGCCTCGTCCCAGGCGTCACCGACGACCTGCAGTCCCGTGGGCAGCCCTTCGTCGTCGAGACCGACGGGGATCGTTGCGGCGGGTAGCCCGGTCAGGTCGGCGAGGAACGTGAAGCGGCAGAGCCGGTCCAGCTCCATCGTGTCCACGAAGCCCCGACGCGCTTCGCGGTCGTCCACCCGAGGAGCGGACTGGACCGTCATCGGCAGTGCGAGCACGTCGACCGTGGCCAGCACCTCGGCGAGTTCGTGGCGGAGCGTTGCGCGGAGTCGTTGCGCATCGAGGTAGTCGTCCGGTCCGCTCTGGCCGAGTGCAGCCAAGAGTAGCTGCGTGTCCGGGCCGAGGAGTGTGCGGTGATCGGTGCGGGCGACGCGCAGATCCACCAGGGCCTCGGCGCCGAACGTCACGTACCCGATGGGAGCCGCGTGGAGAGCCATGGGCAGTCGGACATGAACGAGCTCGGCGCCCGCCTCTTCGAGCCTGCGCAGGGCGGCGCGTCCGTGGCTCGCGGCTGCCGCTCCGGTGGTCACCCATTCTTGCTCTTCGACCCCGATGCGCAGCCCCGCAACGCCCCGCGTGAGCGCCGTGGTCCACTCTCCCGGGGTCGGTTCGGGCTGGCGTTCCGAGGCTGGGTCCGAGGGGGCTCGGCCGGCGGTGGCCTCTAGCGTGATCGCCAAGTCGGTGGTCGAGGCGCCGACCAATCCGGGTGTGGCGATCGTGGAGCCACCACGCCCACCACATCCCGTCACTGGGATGCGACCCAGCGTGGGCTTCAGTGCGAGGACTCCATTCAGACTGGCGGGGATCCGCAGTGCCCCGCCACCCCCCAGACCGATGGCGATAGGGACGATGCCCGTAGCCACCGCGACTGCTGCGCCCGTGGCGCTGCCTCCGGCTAATCGCGCGGGATGGTGGGCATTGCGGGGCATGGAGCGGTGGGGGTTTGTTCCGAAGGGGTTCAGTGCATGCTCGGTCATCGGTGTCTGACCAATGACGATGGCTCCGGCGTCCCGGAGTCGCGCGATGATTACGGCGTCCTCGGCGGCGGGAGTGCTCCCTCGCCAGGCGCTACCGTGGCGGGTGGGCTGGCCCTGGACATCAACGCACTCCTGGACCGCGATCGGGACCCCCTCAAGAGGGCCGCGCCCTGCCTGCTGCCGGAGACGGTCGTGACTGGAGCGAGCCTCCTCAGTGGCGCGATCGTCGGTGGTCATCAAGGGGTTTCGCGGGGGATCCAGCGTGGCCAGGTACCGGGCGTGCCGCACGGAGCGCTCGACGACCTTGCCGGGATCCGACGCACCGCTCACGTAGGCCGCGGCGAGGCTCCGCGCCGTGCGTGGCCATGCAGGATGGGACAAGGGTTCCAGAGGTTCGTGCGGATGCGCAAAACGCGCCCGAGCACGTTGCGGATAGACGTCGGTCGGGAGAGCGCCGCGAGCTGCCTCACCGAGTTCCCTGAGCGCCTCAATGCCCAGCTGGCGGCGGGCCAGCGACGCCAGCAGACGGCGCGCTGGCCGCCCCTTCATGGCCCCCACCATGGCGCGGAGAGCCACGCCGGACACACGCCCCTTCGACCCAACCATGAGCGCACCCTACCTCCGGCCCTCGCCAGAGTCGATCCCGGCCATCCTCCCCCCGGGTGGAGGAGCTCTTGCCCTCAGAACGGGAGGCGGCGCCGCTGGCTGGCAGCGAAGTCCCGGGCTTCGCAAGCGTGGGGCTCGCCAGCGGAGCAGCGGCGCGACAGCTCCTCGCAGCAGGACCGCCGGCGACTCGTGCACCGGTCGATGCAGGCTTGCAGGTCTCCCTCGAGACACCGCCGCTCCTGAGCCAGGTGACGCATCCGGCGGGCCGTCCCACCGACAAGGATGACCAACACTCCCACGACCACGGCGACGCGGGCGATCCGCGTCACCCGGCCCGCGCGAGGCGAGCGTCCAGGCATGCTAGATCGAGTCGCGACGGCCGAGGATGACCAGGATCGTGAGCAGGGTGACGAATGCCATTCCGCCCAGCACCGCGAAGGGCAACCAGGTCAGGTCGTAGTTCACGAAGCCCCACGCGCCGTTGAAGTTGGTGGCGGCCAGCTGAGCTTCCGCGCAGTGGAAGTGGCCAGCCTCGACGAACTGGTCGGCGGCATTCAGGCTTGGGTCTCCCAGGTCCAGCACCCACGCCGGATCGGTCATGATCGCGGACCGTTCCTGCGCGATGGCACCCTGGAACCCCCAGCGAGCCGGGATCACGTACATGGGGTACTCGAGGATCGGGTTGGTGGTCATCGGGACCATCAACCCACCGAGGACGACCTGCGGGATGAGCGCGATCGGCGTCAAGCTCGTTGCTGCCTCGCTGCTCGTCACCATCGTGCTCAACAACAGGCCCAGGGCGACGGAGTCCATGGCGGTGATGGTGAGCACGGCGAGCTGGAGCCCGAAGGCTTCCATCCCGCCCTCGAAGCCGAGGGCGAAGAAGACAATCGAGAGCAGGATGGCGCACTGGAAGAAGGAGAAGATGCTGAGCAGCCAGAACTTGCTGAAGACGTAGTTGCCGAGCTTCAGGTTCACCATGCGCTCGCGCCTGTAGATCGCGCGCTCACTGACGATCTCCCGCGCCGCGTTGCTGGTCCCGAACCAGACTGCTGCCACCACCAGAAAGAAGACCGCACCGGAGTTGTCGGCGGTGGCGGTCATGGTGTCCAGGAGGTTGGTCCCCTCGGCTGCCTTGGTCCCGTATTGGCGACTGAGTTCCTGGAGGGCACCGAGGCACCAGTACGGAATGGCCTCCTTCTGGCCACCGAAGACCAGCGCCAGGAGTGCGCCGATGATCGGGGCCTGGAGCATCATGATCCAAAGGCCGACCGTGTCGCGGAACTTGATCCGCGCGTACCGGCTGAACAGCAACCAGAACTGCCCTCGGGTGCGGGGGCGACCGGGCGGTACGCCGTGCTGCGAACCTTGTCCCACCGCGCGATGCCCCGAGAACATCTGCTGGAAGAGGGGATTCTGCGGATTGAAGAACTCGGCCTGCCACTCGCGCGCGGCCGCTCGCCGCGCCTCGAAGCGGGGGGCGTTGGGGTTCTGGGCCCGCATCTGATCCCAGATCGGGCGCTCGCGCTGGTTGAGCATGTCGAACATGTCGCGTGGGTTGTCGACCGTGTTCGGCTTGCCCTGCCGCTCGAGGAAGGAGCCGAAGAAGCGGTAGCCCTCCCGGGTGGGCCCGTAGAAAATGGGGACGCCCCCCTGGCCGAGGACCAGCGCGAGGTTGAACTTCTCGAACTCGTCCCTGGCGGGCTGGTGGATGGTGGTGATGATCGTCTTCCCGGTCTTGCGCGCCAGGTCAGCCAGGAGTTGCACCAGTGCCTGCGTGTCGTCCGCCGCCAGGCCGCTGGTGGGTTCGTCGAGGAACATGATCACGGGATCAGTGACCAGCTCCATCGCGATGTTGACGCGCTTGCGTTGCCCTCCACTGAGGATCTTCTTCTCCGGCTTTCCGATCTGCAGATGAGCGACGTTCTCCAGCCCCAGCGCCTTGAGCGTCTCGTCGACGCGTCGGTTGATCTCGTCCGATGAGAAGTCGGGTGGCAGGCGGAACTTGGCGCTGTAGCGCACGGCCTCCCAGACCGTCAGCTCCGGGTGCACGATGTCGTCTTGGGGCACGTAGCCGATGGAGCCACGCATCATGTCGTAGATCGCATACAGATCTTCGCCGTTGATGCGGACCTGGCCGGCAGTGGGGGGCATGTAGCCGTTGAGCGTCAGGAGCAGCGTTGTCTTGCCGGCACCGCTCGGACCCATGAGGGCGATCAGATCGCCTGGGAGGGCTTTGAAGCTGACGTGGTCGAGCAGGGTGCGGGTCTCGCGCGGGTTGTCGCGGTCGGGGACCTGGATGACGAGGTCCCAGGCTTCGATCTCGTAGAGCGGTCGTCCCGACCAGTCGGCTCTCTCGTCCTCGACGACGACAGCGACCTCGTTGGCCTCGACCTGAATCAACAGCGGCATCGGGCCGATGAAGACCTTCTCCCCGTTGGCGACCGGAACTCGCTGTCCAGGCGGGATCCGCTGACCGCGGACATAGGTGCCGTTCGAGCTGCCCTTGTCCTCGAGGGCCAGCTGCCCACCCGCCGTGTGCAGGACCGCGTGCTTGCTGGAGATCTGGGGGTGCGGCAGGGGAATGTCGTTGTCCGGCGTGCGGCCGATCGTCTTGAATGGTCGGGTCTGGTCAGTGAGCGCCACCTGCCCGATCACGGTCTTGTGTTTCTTCCGCGGGGCGCCGGTTCCGGGAGGGGCTGCCGCCGCGGGGGCCGCAACGCTGGCAGGGGGGACGCCCCCCCCTGCTGCTGGTTGGCTGGCGGCTCCAACGACGGCGGCCAGCTGCGCGACCATCTGCATCGGCACTGGGACGGGGCCCACGGCTACGGTCGCGTGGGGGTCAACTGGGTGCGGCTGGTTGGGGGGGAGTCGGTTCTGCCCAACCCACGTGCCGCTCGTCGAACCGAGGTCGGTAATGGTCAAGGGCTGCACGCTGATGACGGCGTGGCGGGAAGAAACGCTCGCGTTCTGCAGGACGACGTGCGCCTGTGATGGGTCGCGCCCAAAGACCAGGCGCCCAGGTTCGGGAGGCAACTGCCCCTGCTGCATCATCATCAGCGAGATGGCCGGATGCGTCAGGGGAACTGGCGACTGGCCCACGGCGAACTGGTTGCGAAAGTCGAATGGGACTACCCCGCCGGGAGCCATCGGCTGGCCGTTGACGAAGCTTGGGGCGGCCCCGGCGTCGACGAAAGCGAGGGACCCGTCTGCTTGCTTGGTCAGTCGAGCGTGCTCGGGTGCGACACCGGGACCCCCGAGGTGGATGTCGCAGTGCGGGCCACTGCCGATTGTGATGGTTTGCTTGCCGAGGCCGGAAATCATTGCATCGCTACCCTAAAACAGCAGCCGAGATTCCGAAACGAGGGATTCTCCCGCCCCTCGGCGCGATGGCGAGGCGAGACTCCGGCCAGCAGCCCCAGAGCTCGCGCGGGCGCCAACGGCGGCTTCGACTCAACTGGGCGATTCGGACGAGGGCTCCGGTGTGGGTACTCCGCTCGGCGGTTGGCTCGCTTCCCGCGCGGAGTTGAGCGCGCCGTGCTCGTGCATCACGGCGCTGGTGCCGGGGGGACGCTCGGTTCGGAGGCGGGGGCAGAGTTGCTTGGTGGCAATGCGGACGGGGGGGCGGCGCTTGGGTCCAGTGCCGGTGTCGGAGCTGGCGGGGGATCGGGATCGGCCACCAGTTCGGTGTGCTCCGGGACCCGCTCGGTGGGAGCGCTGGTGATTTCGATGGGAGCTGGCGCTTCGTCGCCCTTCGAGCGCATGAAACGGACGAACAGTGCGAGGGCGGCCGTCATGGCGACGAGCAAGGCGACGCCGAAGGCCACGAAGAGCCCGGCACGTAGCGGCGACGCGGGACTCCCGAGCGGCGGCGGGACCGGAGTGGGCGTCGGTGGCGGTCGCGGGTGGCCACCGGAGTGGAGAGGCGCGGACGGGGGGGCGAGGTCGGGCTCGGTCGCGCGCGCTCCATCTTCGTCGGGACCGGCGTCGACCACGGTTGGTCCGGTCCCGGGTGCCTGGCTCCACCGGGTCGTGCCAATCACCCGAGTCTGATAGCCATCGCCGCCGGGCGCGGTGGGCTCGTCGAGCGTGGGGCGTTCCGCGCGCTGCGGGATCTCGAGGATGTGCACGACCTGGATCGTCGAGTTGTCATGACCGCCGCGCGCGTTGGCGCGACGCACTGTCTGCTCGCAGACCACGGCCGGCCCCAGCGGAATCCGGTCTCGAACGATATCCCGTAGTTCGTGGGGCTCCACCAAGTCGGTCACGCCATCCGTGGTCAGCAGCAGCACGTCGTCGACGCGGAGCGGCTGCCAGGTGCTAGCGACCTCCACCTGGACGTGCGGGGCCATGCCCAGCGCACGAGTGATGCGGTTGGCGTCGGGATGGTCCGCGGCCTCGTGTGGAGCGATCACTCCGGCGTCGACGAGCTGCTGCACCATCGAGTGGTCGCGGGTGAGCGGATACACACCATCCCCGCGAATGAGCAGCGCGCGCGAGTCGCCGACATGGGCGACCAGTACGCCTGGTTCGGCCACGATGGCGGCGACACAGGTTGCGCCGGGACGACTCTCGGTGGGGGCGTCGCCGCCCATGCGGTGAACGGCGAGGTTTGCCGCCTCGATGGCACTGCGGAGCAGCGTGATGGACGATTCGGTCGCGCTGGCCTCCTCGAACCGATCGATGATGGTGCGGACTGCCAGCTGGCTGGCCTCCCGGCCACCAGTGTGCCCTCCCATGCCGTCGCAGACGACCGCGAGATGCCCGGCGTCGCCGGAACGAAAGGCGGACGCGTCCTCATTGACCTGCTTGGCCGGGTCGAGCCCTGGGTGAGAGAGCTCGGCGAAGTCGACGGCGACGTGACGCGCAGTCCTGCGCAATGCAGGCTCCTACTCGAGCCGAACGTTGAATTCCACGGGCCCGAAGCGAACCAGGGAACCGTTGGGTACGGGTGTCCACACGCCTGGGTTCAGCCGGTTGCCGTTGACCAGCGTGCCGTTGTTGCTGTTGTCGTCGCGGACCATCAGCTGCCCCAGCTCAAGCTTGGCCGAAGCGTGAACCCCCGAGACGCGGGGCTCCGTCAGCAGGATCCCGCACTGGGCGCCGTCGCGGCCGACGCGCATCTCCGTTCCCGGAAGGACCGTGAAAACTCCAGAGCCACCCTGGAGCACGGCGCGCGCGGCGCCGCCCGCGGGTTGCGCATACGGATCGGGCGGGGGGCCACCAGGCTCCATCGCGGACATCCCTCCCGTCACACCCACGGCGGCCTGTCCCTGTTCGCCGTACATGAAGGCCGGGTTCATCCCCTGCACAGCCGCCGGCGGCGGTCCCGCGTCCACGGGTGGTGGTGTGGGCGCGGGGGGGGCAGCAACCATCGGGGCGGGGGCAGCCATGGGCACTACGGGTGCCGCGCCCGCCGCGGGGGGGGGGCCACCCTGGGGAGGGGGATTGAAGCCCGCTGCGGGTGGACCGCCCATGGGAGGCGCTCCGCCCATGGGCGGTCCGCCGTAGCCGCCCGGAGGAGCGTATCCCGCGCCCGGTGGAGGGTAACCCCCACCGTAGCCTCCGGCCGGAGCCGGGACGGGCGCGTTCCGGCGACGACCTCCGCTGCGAACGATGACGATGATGAGGAGCAGGAGCACGACCACGCCGAACGCGCCCACCAGCACCCACAGGATCGGGAAGGGCCGGCTGGCGCCGGGCAGCTCGATGATCCGGTCGGCCGTGACTCCGCTGATTCGCTTGGCCTTGTTGTCGTACACCACCAGGCGCACTACGGCTTTCTTGCCCGAGCCGTGGAGGATCTTGTCCTTGTTCGGGGCCTCGAACTCGACGTAGGTCTCGCTGGCTTCCAGGGTCTCGCCCTTCATGCCCATCGCGATGAGCTGCTGCTGAGTGCGCTTGGCCTTGTCGATATCCCTGCTGGAGAGCTCTGCGGGTAGCGCTTGCCCGGCGGGGAGGAAGTAGACCTCGGCGAGGCCCTTGTCGCCGCCCCAGCAGAAGTTGCCAAAGACTTTCAGCTTGCCGCCGGGGTACACGCCGCCGTCGCGCTCCGACATCTTCTTCGTGTACTCGATGTTCACATCGAGTGGCCACGCTGTGGGGTCGATGGCGACCGGGACGTCCCTGAACGAATTGTCGCCCAGGATCGGAGGATCCACCTTGTTGAACACGAGCTTGAACGACTGCTCGACGCCTGGCGACACGCAGGAGACTCGCCACTCCACGATGTGCAGCTTCGAGAAGCGGGTGCGCACTGCGTTCACGATCTGGGGGGCTCTTTCGCCCTGGCCCGCCCGCATGATCGTGAAGAACCCGCCGATCTCCGGGTTCGCCATGTTCTGCATGAACTCCATCGAGTTCTGCTTGAACTCGTCGAACGTCTGGTGCGGGAAGTAGACGCTGATCACCGGCGTCGGCATCTTGGGCAGTGCCGTGTTGTTCTCGGGGTAGCGTCCCTGCGTCATGTACTGCGACAGCTGCAGCGCCCCCGGCCCTGTGGTTCCCGGATCCGTGCCCCCGAACCCGCTCGACAGGACCACCATGGCCTGGTGAAGAGGCACCTTGACCCCGGCCGTTCCCACATCACCCAGCGCCTTGAAGCCACTGGTCGCGCCGTTCTTGATGATGGTCAAAAGCGAGCGGTTGCGTCCCTGGGACGGGAACGTGGCGCCGACCGAATCGATGAAGGAATCCGCGCGCGCCTTCTGTGCGGTGGGCATCCACTTCGAGTCGCTCACGATCTGCCGATCGTTGAAGTACATCACGTTGACGATGTCGTTCGGCCCCATCGCCCGGACGAAGGCGTGCGCGACCGTCTTCGCGTCACCAAAGCTCTTCCCCATGCGGCTGTCTGCGTCGACCAGGATAAGCCACGCCGTGCCGACACCAGGCTTCTGCAAGCTGTCGCCCCACTTTGCCTGTCGCACGAACTTGGCGGGCAGGTCTGCACCGTCCACCGTCACGGTGAAGAAGGCGTTCTTCTCCGGGAATGGCGAGAAGGAGGTGTAGAGCGCGTTCGGTCGCTCGAGCGACTGCGCCATGCAGTCGTACAGCGCGTTGCCCCGTGCGCCGGCGCAGTTGCCCGTGGCCTCCGAGACGCGCTTGCTCTGAACCAGCTCGATCACCGTGGTCAGGATCGGGTCGCCCTGGTTCTGGCTGGCGCGCGGGTCGATGCGCAGGATCCGCGCTTCGGGAGCGCCCCAGGCCAGGCCCGGGACCAGCAGTGTTGCGAATAGGATCACGCTCGCGAACCATGTGCGGAAGCGCGCGAGATCCAGCCGATATCTATTGGGGTTTTTCATCGTCCAAGCAGAGCCATCAGATGAGCTTGATCAGGGCGGTGTAGCCCCCGAAACGGATCTTGTCGCCATCCCCTAGCTCGATGCGCGTGCCAGGAGTCAGCTTCTGTTCCTTCACGAACGTTCCGTTCGTGCTGCCGAGATCCTCGACCTTTAGCCGACCAGGTCGTGCGGCGGCGAGCAGGTTCGCGTGACGCGACGAGGTGGTTGGGTGGTCCACCTCGATGGTCAGGCCATCGGCCGCGTCCTTGCGTCCGATCAGGTTGCTGCCCTGGAAGATGGGCCACCACGAACCTAGCTCGTTACCCTCATAGCTCACTAGAAAGCCGGCGAGCACGCGGGGTGCGTCAGCGGGAACCAGATCCGGGTCCATCCCGCCTTCGGGTCCGGGCGGTACGCTTCCATACGGTGGCGGAGCGCTGGACATCGCGGGGGCGGGCGCCTCCGGCGAAGCCGCGGGGCTGAGCGCCTGGGGCTGGGGTTCCGCGGGTGCGGCGACCCCCCAGCCAGGCGGTGCACCCACGGGGGCGCTGGGCTCCGGCACGGGGACAGCCGGTCCGGGAGGGCCGGGCGGGGGCTGAAACGCCTGCTGGGGTGGGGGGCCCCAGCCGGGAGGCGCACCCGCCCCC
This sequence comes from Polyangiaceae bacterium, assembly GCA_050304295.1. GTDB lineage: Bacteria > Myxococcota_A > Polyangia > Polyangiales > Polyangiaceae > JAFGBI01. The sequence continues at coordinate 10,745 of JBNLDK010000002.1, read as the reverse complement.
GGGGGCATCGGGACGGCGGCGGGGAGCCCTCCCGCTTGCTGCTGCATGTCTGGCGCCATGGTGGCACCAAAGGGATTGAGCCCTTCCGGCGACCCGATTCGGGCCTGACCGGCGTCAGGGGGTCCCCAACCCGGGGCGCCAGGGGGGGCACCGGGAGGTGGGCCACCCGGGGCGCCAGGAGGCGGGCCACCCGGGGCTCCGGGGGGCGGACCATACGCGGGCGGCGGTTGCCCGTAGGGAGACGGGGCGGGCTGGCCGTAGGGAGACGGGGCGGGCTGTGGTTGCCCGTAGGGGGAAGGAACGGGCTGGCCGTAGGGGGTGGGCTGCTGGGGCGCTGGAGCCCCCCAGCCGGGAGGCGCTGCTCCGCCCTCTGCCGCGCCCGCCGCAGGCATCGGGGCACCGCATGTCGCGCAGAACTTTGCTGCAGGGTTGTTCGAAGCGCCACACCTGGGGCACGGAATCATCAACCACCTCCGAAACTAGGGTCCGGCGGCTTTTCCAGTCGCGGACGAGCGCGAGCATACCTGACGCATCGCGCACGGAGTAGCCCGACTGATGCTCTGCATCCGCCGAGCCTGGCGCGCGAATCGGCTCGTCAGCCTGACTTTGGTCCGTGGCGTGATCACTGACGCCGGGTCTAGGCGCTCACACAGGCGCGACGAGGCACCCGCCCTGCGGGGGCGCGGTGGCTTCCGGCACACGCCTTCCCGCGTCGCGGGCTAGCGGTCTTTGACGTCGCGAATGCGGGCTGCCTTGCCCGACAGTTCGCGGAGATAGAAGAGGCGCCCGCGGCGCACGACGCCTTGCGAGACCAGCTCGATCTTGTCGATACGAGGCGAATTCAGCAGAAAGATTCGCTCGACGCCGACGTGGAAGCTGACCTTGCGCACGGTGAAGGTGCTGCGGGCCCCCGCGCGGTGGCGCTTGATCACTGTGCCGCGGAACACCTGGACGCGCATCTTGTCGCCCTCGATGATCTTGTAGTGCACCGCGACGGTGTCGCCCACGCGAAAGGCGGGCAAATCCGTGCGAATCTGGCTCTTCTCGAGTTGCGCGATGGCTGGTGCGGTGACTGACATGACGACTCCGGCCCTGCCGACGACGAACCTGACGGGGTCTCGCAACAGGGGGCCGGCATTATGCATCCACGCCCTCTTCCGTCAATGTGGTAGTTGATAAAACGCCGATCGCCGCCCACGTCCGCCTTGACTGGCGCACCCGGGAGCGGTATCCCGGCCAGCCCCGACGCCAGCGCGTTCATTTTCGAGCGCGACGTCGATCGGTCGTCTTCCTCCCGGTGAGACCGGGTGCGTGTCAGGAGCAGCTCCATGAACCAGTATCCCGGTGTCCTCGGGCGCAAGGTTGGTATGACCCAGGTTTTCCACGATGACGGGACGGTGACTCCGTGCACCGTCGTGGCGGCGCAGGCTGTCGTGGTGGCCAAGCGGACCCAGGAGAGCGACGGCTACGATGCTGTCGTGATCGGCCTCGAGGACCGCAAGGAGAAGCACACGAACAAGCCGCTGGCCGGTTTCTTCAAGAAGCAGAACGTCACTCCGAAGCGGGTCCTGAGGGAGTTCCGCTGCAGCGCGGAGTACGCGGCTCAACTGGAGATTGGCCAGACGTTGAAGCTGGACGAAGTCTTCTGCGAGGGCCAGCGCGTGGATGTCCAGGGTGTGTCCAAGGGACGCGGTTTCTCGGGCGTGATGCGGCGGCACAACTTTGCCGGGCAGACCCAGACCCACGGCACCCATGAGTACAAGCGTCACGGCGGCTCGATCGGTACCAACATGACGCCTGGCCGCGTGCTGCCGGGGGTGAAGATGCCCGGTCAGCATGGCAACAAGACCCGCAGCGTCCTGAACCAGCGCATCGTCAAGGTGTTGCCGGAAGAGGGGCTGATTCTGATCCGTGGCGGTATTCCGGGCGCTCGCAACTCGCTGATCATGGTGCGAGGCGCGATCAAGCGTCGGGGCGGCAAGCCCGCATCTTGAGGCCGTACCAGTCCGAGACTGACGCGCTCCGCTGTTGAGCGGGTCGGGGAGCGAACGTGTCCTTCGCGCCAATTCTCGCGCCGTGGCCCGATTCTCTCGTGATCGCGGAGCGAGACGGTTTGCTGGCCGTCGAGAAGCCGGCGGGCCTGGTGGTGCACGGTGGGGACACCGAACTCGGTGATGGCCTCGTGGACCGTCTCCGGCGTTCGTTCGTCGCCGCCGGTCGCGACGACTATCTGGGCGTTCACCAGCGCCTCGACCGAGCCGCGTCCGGGGTGATGGTGTTCACCCGTGTGCGCGACCGCAACCGTGGGGTTGCAGACGCTTTCGCTCGCCATGATCTCGAGCGGGTCTACGTTGCCGGAGTGGTCGGCTCACTTCCCGGCAGCGAGGGGCAACTCGTGCATCAGCTGCGTCCCGTCAAGGGCGGGGCCACGCAGGTCGTGCGGGCGGGGGGGCAGCGCGCCGAGTCGAGTTTTCGCGTCATTGCCCGCCGTGGTGATCGCTCGCTGGTGGAGATGCGTCCTCGCACTGGACGGACCCACCAGCTCCGCGTTCAGCTCGCGGCCGCGGGAGCACCCATCGCGGGCGACCTGCTCTACGGCGGCGTGTCCGCACCGCGACTGCTGCTCCATGCAACGACCGTGGGACTCCTGGGTCACCGTTTCGAGTCGACCCTACCGGAGGTCTTCGAGTGCTGGTTGGAGGGGCGTTTCGGTTTGGGATCCAGACTGCACGTAGCTCGCGCGCTGCGCGAATCCGCCTGGCTACGCGAGCCACTGGCCCGAGACCACGACAGCTACCGACTGGTCAACGGAGAGGCGGATCTGCTGCCTGGCGTGACGGTCGATCGCTACGGTGACTTCGTCACGCTGAGTGTTGCCAGCGACGAGGCCTTGGCGCGACGCGACGAGTTGGCTCGCGAACTCGTCGCGTTGGGGGCCCGCGGGGTCTACCTCAAGGTGCGCCAGCGCGCCGATGTGCGACGTCTGCCGCGCGATGAACTAGCCCCCCCGAGGCCGATCGCGGGTGACCCCGCTCCTTCGTCCCTGGTTGTCCACGAAGGCGCGCTGCGCTTGGCGGTCGAACTCGGTGACGGGTTCTCGACGGGGCTGTTCGTCGACCAGCGCGACAACCGCGCGCTGGTTCAGCGACTTGCCCCGGGCCGCATGCTGAATCTGTTTGCGTACACGGGGTCGTTCTCCGTGGCGGCGGCCCTGGGGGGGGCACGAACCACGAGCGTGGACGTTTCCGCGCGTGCCTTGGAACGCCTGCGCCACAACCTGTCGTTGAACGGGATTGATGTGACCGCCCACCGCTGCGTCAAGGCGGACGTGGTGTCGTGGTTGCGGCGAGCGCGTCACGAGGGCGAGCGGTTCGAGCTGATCGTGCTCGATCCCCCCAGCTTTGGGTCTCGCGGGGGCAAGGGATCCTTCTCGATGAGCCAGAGCTACCGCGCGGTGGCCAGCGATGCGCTGGCGCTGCTCGCCCCCGGGGGGCAGCTCCTGGCGGTCACCAATCATCGGCAGACCACATTGGTTCGCCTCCGTCGTCTGCTCCACGAGGCGGCCCGCGATGCGGGGCGCGCCGTGAAGCAACTCAAGGATCTACGGTCGGGCATGGACTGCCCGCCAGCGTTCGCTGGTCCCGTCCCCAGCAAGAGCGTGCTAGTGACGGTGGCGTGAGCCGACAGCGCCGCGGGGGCAACAACCCCTATACTGGAGACGCGCGCACCCGGGCCGCGCGGGCCCAGGGTTTCCCGGCGCGCAGCGTCTTCAAGCTCGAGGAGATCGATCGGAAGGTCAAGCTGCTGCGTGGCGGTCAACGGGTCCTGGACCTCGGAGCCGCCCCCGGGTCCTGGAGCCTGTACGCGAGTCAGCGAGTCGGGGACCGGGGACGGGTGGTGGCGGTCGACCTGCAGGTGATCGACCAGCGCTTCGGCGCCAACGTGCGGGTCCTCAAGGCGGATGCTTTCGACCTGGGCGACGAGGTCCTGGTCGCCGAGGGACCCTTCGACGTCATTCTGAGCGACATGGCCCCGGCGACGAGCGGTGCCAAGGATTTGGACCAGGCGAGGAGCCACGATCTGTTCATGCGGGCCCTCGAGGTCGCGCTGTGCTCGGGGCGGCCGGGCTCGGCATTCGTGGCCAAGCTGTTCATGGGTCCGGACTTCGCCGTGGCCAAGGGCGCCGTGGCGGCTGCCTACGCGACGGTGCGGGTAGTGCGCCCCGCCGGGACTCGTCAACGCAGCTCCGAGGTCTTCGTGGTTGGCCTTCAGCGCGGCTGAACGATCGCGCCCACGGCCCGCGCACGATCGTCGTCTGTCGAGGGCGCTACGGGTGAATGTGGATCAGCGTGCCCTCGGTCAGGCTGAGAGCCCCATGCCAACCGGGTGGAACCTGGGGGTCGGTCCACTCGAACAGCCAGCGGGAGTCGAGGGGAGACAGGTTGATGCAGCCGTGGCTGCGCGGCTGTCCGAACGAGTCGTGCCAGTAGGCCGCGTGGAGCGCGTAGCCATCCTTGAAGTACTGCACGTAGGGCACGTCGCGGAGATCGAACTCGTCCCCCACTTCGTCTCCGCTCATCGTGATCGTGACGTGCTTGGTGTGGGTCAGGAATTGCCCCCGCACCGTGGAGTGGGTCTCCTCCGGATCGTCGATGCCGTCGATTCCCGTCGACACGAGGGTCACGTAGACCGGCTTGGCTCCCTCGTAGGCGACGAGGGATTGCTCGAGGATCGATACGTCGATCCAGGTTCGTCCGGGCCGAAGCCAGCCGGGTTCCTTGCGGAAGCGATCGACCCGAATCAGTCGTTCGTCCTTGACCCAGTGCCCATCCGTCGTCTCGTAGTACTTCGCGCCCGAGAGGCGCGCGGTGCGTCCAGTGATCGGGAGCGCCTCCCGGAACTGGAGCCGGCGCGCCGGCGAAAGACCGCGCCCGGGCGTTCCTTGGTACAGGTGCGCGTGGCGGGTGTGGACGAAGACGACGGGGAGGGTGATCTCGTCGTCCAGCTCGAGACCCTGGAAGGCACTGGGCTCCACCGGCTTCAGGCGATCGAGGGGCAACACCTCGAGCTCTCCGTTGAGTCCCCAGTCGCGGCCCTCGGCGGTGAAGAACTTCAGCATCGCGAAGCCGCTTTTGCCTTCGGCGCGGCCCAGGGTCACCGTGGGTTTCGTGTACTTGAGGCGCCGCACGGTTGGTGTCCGCTGTCCGTCCCGAAGGAGCGCCGGGACCGGCTCCCGTTCCGCGAACGACCAGGCCTCCTGGTCCGCACGAGGTAGGTGCCAGTGCAGCTCCTGCTCGTGTCGCTGCTGCTCCTCCCGGGTCGGGATCTTCACGTAGAACGGCGGAGTCGGGGAGCGGGCCATTCCGTACACGTAGGGGAGAGGGGCGGTCCGGTCCGGGCGGCGGCTCGACGCTCTGACGAGGGGATGATTCAGGTCGAGCGTGACGGCTCGCCCCACGCACAGGTACCCATCGGGCTCGATTCGATACCATCCCTCCGTGCATTTCTCGTGTCCGACCGGCTCGGCTGATCGGGGCAGGATGGCCCCCGTGCGGACGAACCCGATCTTCTGCGCGCTGAAGCTCGGGCGCTCGTAGACGGGAGTCGAATGGGCGATCACCGCCAGGGCGCGCTCGGGGTCGATCGGGGTGCCTGTGGCGGATCGAACCATCGCGGTGGGAACGTCGACCGGATCGGGCCAGTCGCCCGGATGCTCACGACCGAGGTCCAGCTGGTCGCCAGCGGGCTGATAGGCTCCTGGTTGTGCGACGGTCGCGGACGAGGCGACTGGGGTGGGCGGTGCGGCGATCGGGGGCCGAGGCGCGGGAACTTCGCCGCGTGGCTGGGCGCCCATCCCCGCGCGTTCGCCGAGCTGACAACCGTACGCCACGACCCCCAGGGCCACGCTGGTGACGACGAGGTGGGCACGGGGAGACATCGACTGTCTCCGGGTGTTATCGAAGTCCCCGCGGCGGGCAAAGTTTCGGGCGTTCCGGAGCGTCGCGGCGCGCGAGTGCCGCTGATGGGCCGACGGTTCGGCGGTGACCCACTCTGCGGGGGGGGCGCTCCCGCTGCCCGTCTGCGATCAGCCGCGCGTCAGCTGCGAAGCGTAGTCGAGGAGCGAGACCGTGCTGCGTCCCGTGAGGCGCTGGTACACCTCGGCGATCGGGGTGACGACCCGTGTGCCGAGGCGCACCTGGTAGTCCGCCGGCGCAGTGACTTCGCCGATGTCTGTCACCCACGCCCCTCCCACCGTGGCCCGCAACACCTCCCCGAGATACGCTCCGCAGAGCACTGCGACGCGAGGAAGCCACGGCTCTGCGACACCGCTCCGTGCGGCGGGCGGGGCGATCAGGTTCAGGTAGGCATCGAGCGCGCCGAGACTGGCCACCGAACCGTCCAGCGGTCCCGAGGCGCTCTGGCGACACCACTGCGACACCACCGAGAAGGCGAGCGCGCGGCCCAGGCGCGGAACGAGGGTTGGTCGCGGCCACGGCGAGGCGCCCCAGGGGCTGGGGGGAGCGACCGACGGAGCGACGTGCTCCGACCACTGGTCGGCGCCGGGGTGCGCCAGCTTCAGGTCATCGGCGACGCCGAAGTCGATGGGAGTCCCGTCGCGCAGCCGGTCGGCGACGATCAGGAAGGGGGACCAGCACCGTTCCGTTCCCACGACCTGCGCGTCGACCAGATCGGTGATGTGCCCTTCCCAATGGGCATTGTGGGCCTGGCACAGCACCTGTCCCAGATACGCCCCGACCAGGAGCACCACCGGGAAGTCGTCGGCGTCATCGGGGAGTCTTTGGCTCGGTTCGTAGAGCAGACCGAGCCCAGCGCGGACGCGTGAGATGCTCCAGAGCGAGAGATCGTAGGGGGCGAAATGGCACCAGGCGGGGTGTTCGGTGAGGGTGTGGACGGCCAGGTTGCCGATGGCGGGGAAGTCCTCGTCCTCGCCGGTCTCGACGACGCGGGCGAGGCGTTCTCGACAGATCTGCTCGAACTGCCGCTGTGCCGCGCGCCGCTCATCGTCCAGGATCTGGAGCTCCAGCGCGGGCCAGACCGTTCGTGCGTCCTCCTCGGCTGCGAACCCGTGCTGGTGTCGCTGGCCTGGGCGCGGCACTTCGATGCCAGCGTCGCTCAGGTGGCTGCGCAGGGCCATGGCTTGCGTCGGGTCGAGCTCGAGCAGGCGCAGCCACGCCTGTTGGGCGTCGTGTACCCGTTGCAGGCGGACCGACGCGACGGTGATCGCGGCGAGCGCTTCCGCGCTCTTCGGGTCGAGGCCCAGCGCTCGCTGGGCGACGCCGAGGGCGCGCTCGGCGTCGCCAGTGTGGGCCTGCACGCAGGCGCGCAACGCCTGTGTCAGACCGGGGTGGGGTCCGCCGCGCCCCTTGAGCTGCCTCAGAGCGTCGTCTGCGTCGCGCGCCAGGTCACGATTGCCTGTTCGGTGGAGCTCGTGGATCGCCGCCCAGGCCAGGGTGAGACGGACCAGAGCGAGATCGGGATTGGTGCGGTGAGCCACGCGGGCGTGGGCCAGCGCGAGGTCGGGGCGTTTCAGCTCGATCAGTAGACGGGCCGCGCCTGCGCGCAGCTCCGCGTCAATGGCGCTGGAACTGCACAGCTGCGCGATGGCGGCGAGGGCATCTTGCTCTCTTCCGCAGCCCGCTAGCGCTCGGGCCGTGAGCAGCTGGTGTTCCGGCTCGTCGCCGAGCGCTTCCAGGGCGCGGAGTGCTTCGTCGTGTTGCTGTTGATCGAGGAGGCTGACGATGTCGGCGAGCGATGCGTGCAGCTCTTCGGAGTCGACCGGGGCGGTCGGACGGGCCGACCACTGGTCAGAGCTCTGAGAACGAGGACGCGGGGCTCGGGGCCAGTCGCTCGTTGGGCGCTGGGGTTTGGGGGCCCGCCGTTGGGGCGATGGGTCGACCGAGCCGGCCGGCGCGCGCCCAGGCGTGCCGGCGGGGCGCGGCGTCTTGCTGAAGACGAACTCGCGACGGCTCGGAGCCTCCGAGTATCGCGTCTCGATGGAACCGCTCGTGACCTCGGTGACGAATCCTCTCGCGTCCAGGTCCGAGATGCGTTGCAGCTCGGGCTCCTCGAGCACTGCGCGCAGTCCCTGGAGCGGTTCCAGGGCCCGCGCTGCGCGGTCGGAACGCTGCTTCGGCGGGATGTAGCTGGGCGTCTGATCGGGGGGGGGCGTGATCCTCGGGAGCCCCGGCGCGCGTGGAATGGCGGGCGCCGTTAGGCGATCGACGGGGCGCGCCCCGGGGTGTTCGGGGCCCCCGACCCCGGGCTCCGTCGAGATGTGGTTCTGCGGCTGAACGTGCACCACCCGGCCGTCGTCGTCCTGGCCGGTGGCGGTGGCGACGCTGGCCTCGAGCTCGTTCGCCCGCACCCGGGACGTGGGAGCCCCCTGTGTTCCGGGCTGAGTTTCCAGGTTTCGATGATCGAACTCCTCATCGTTCCAGGGTGGAATGGACTCCAGCGGAGCTTCCCGGGAATCGACCTCACTGCTCGCCGGAGGCTCGTAGCTGCGCGCTGTGGGCGCGGCCGATGGTCCCGGGGTCTGGGGGATCTCGAGGGCGTCCAGGAATGCCGATGTCGGTGAAGGGGCATCGGTGGGCGGCACTCCTCCGTAGTTCGTGGGGACGGGGTCAGTGCTCAGTGGCGGATGTGACGACCCGAAGGCGTTGAAGGAAGCCAGGGGGCGGGTTTGCTCTCCAGGGGCGGGCATGGGGGGCCAGGACGGTGCTCGCGGCACCTCCAGGGAGTCGTGCGCCTCGGATGGCGGTATGGACGAGTCGCTTGGCTCCGCCTCTCGGGGAGGTGGCACGTCCGCGGACGGGAAGTTCGACCGGACGCGCGGAACCTCCAACGGTGTGGGGCGGAGCGCCTCCGGGGGCAAAGCCATGCCGAGCTCCGGGGCCGAGCTCAAGCGCTGCCGCAGTTCGTTGGGATTGGATCCGACATGCGGGCTCCCTAGCGAGTCGGCCGGACCCGATAGGTGGGGCAGCGGATCGCTGGACGACCGGATCGGTGGCGCCTGGCTGGGTGCCACTGGTGGTGCGTGGCTCAGCGGAGGGGGTGGGGGGGGGCTGGGTGCTGGTGGGCTGTCAGCTGTCGCCGGTGGTACCGGTGGGGTTTCGCCGGGCGCGATGGGCGGCGGCGCCTGGCTTGGCAGCGTGGCGATGGTCGTGGTCGCCTCGGTTCCGGCGGTGGGGACGGCGGGTTCCTCTTCGGGGGCGGTGGCCGGCACCGCATCGGGAGCGTCGGTCAGCGTCCCCGCTTCGGCTCGTCGCAGCAGCGCTTGCGCCTCCGGGAAGCTCGGGGCGGTGCGCAGGACCTCCCGCAGTCGTTCCGCGACGTCGCCGGGTTGCAGCCGACCCCGCAGGAACAAGAGTCGCGTGACCAGGTAGGTCGTACCCGACTCCAGCCCCGGGAGTTGACCAACGTCAGCCAGCTGACGTTGAGCCTCCTCCAGCTGCCGCTGGTCGAGCAGTCCTTCGACGGTGCGCAGCGCCGGATGATCGAGCGGGCTCGGGGCAGACATGACGCGAGTAGTTCATCGTACTCTACCCGGGTGGGCGGCGGAAAGGCGCCACGCCAACCGAACTGCCTCCCGGGGCCGGTATGCCTTGCCTGGTGCTGCGGGCCGGCTCCCGCCCGCGACGTGTCCCACTCAGCTGGAAGCGGGGGGAACCGCGGCCGCCCGCAGCACGCCGCGCTGGGCCAGGTCGGCGAGGAGGCCCGCGGTGCCGGAAATGGTTGTCGTGTCGAGCGGGTTTCCCGTCGCACCAGCTGCTTCGAGCAACGCCTCCCGGAGCGTCACTCCTCGGGTCAGCAGGGCCTCCAGCAGCTGGGCGGCCATGGGCGTCAGCTCCAGGTATCTCACCTCATGCTCAGGGCTACGGTAGACGAGCAAGTTGACCGAGCGAGGCTCGGGGACGGTCCGATCGTCCTCGTCGTCGCTCAGCTCGTGCACTGGATGCTGGTAGCGTACCACACGCACCGCCTCGATGAACCCGACGCTGTGCTCCAGAGCGAGCTCGGGGGCAATCGGCTTGGCGTCCCGGGTCCGCAGCGAGCCGATCTGGATCCGCAGCGCCTCGTGTCGCGCCAAGTCCCGCAGGTACTGCGGTATCCGGTCGCTGCCGGTCCACTCCCCGGCGACGAACTCGAGGAACTCGTCGACCACGTCCCACAGGTAGTGGGTGCGTGGTCCGCGCTGCTCGACAAAGCGCGCGAACGACTCGTCGAACGCTGCGCCGAGCCGAGCGATCGTGCGTGGGATCGAGACCTCCAGTGCGCCGTACAGTACCGATCGATCCGCCGGACCTCGGTCAGGGCAGGGGAGGGACCTCGTTGTCGCGCTCGAGCAGGACCGGAGTGGGGCCGATCCGCGCGACCGTTGTGGCCAGCAGGTCCAGTACCGGATCGATCACCGGAGTCCCGTGGGTGTCGATGACGAGCCCCGCACGAGGCCTGGGCAGCGCTGCACGACGACGATGCTCCCTCGCCGGTCTTCTCGTGAGCTCCGCTGCAGTTCGAGGTGGCGCCACAGGAGCTCTGGGCGCCATTCTTCTTCGCGGCGGGGACCTCCCGGGCACCCACCGGGTTCTGCGCGGGTGGGGACTGGCTGCAGGCGACCAGGCCGGAGGCACTCATTGCAGACCGAGCTGCTGCAATGGCATGGAATGTCAGCTTGTCCGTCACATCGATTTCTCCTCGGGGCATGGGAGTGTTTTCAAAGCCCG
>JBNLDK010000001.1:0-10963 GCA_050304295.1 Polyangiaceae bacterium | reverse complement strand
CCGTCAGGTCCGCTGGAGGTTCGGTCGTTCCCGCGTGGAGCGGCAGATGGGGCGACGTCGCGATGGTACGTTTCATGTTTCGCGCGAACGTGAACTAGTTGGCCGCCCGCGTCGGGTCTATTCTGCACGCGTGGGGGTCGTCCGCTACCTGCGCCGTGCGCATGCCCCAAGAGCTTGCTCTCGAGGGGCGTCTCGACTTCCTGCGCTCAAACAGCTGCACGATTGGTGCCATGTTGATGCTCGTCGGGGCGATGCGGCGACAGTTGCTTCGGACTCCGCTCGCCCGCGCCGCGCCCGTGGCCACCGGGTTCGCTGGGACGCTCTTCTTCTGCTGGGGGGATGACTCGCGGTGGCAGGGCGAATCCCCCGACGATGCTCCATGCCATCAGACCTTCACCCCGAGAACGCGGGGAGCGATCGTGGCCTCTCCCTCAACGCTGGCCAGCATCGCGCGTCTGCTGCGCGAGACGACGTTGTGTTCATCCTCGAGAATCGCCAGGATGAGTTCCTTGGTGTGTTCCAGACCCTCGGTTTCGATGTAGCGGACGTTGGTCCTCGTTACTGCGTAGTCGTTCCCGCCTGGAAAAATCGCATCGCCGATGAAAAGCACGTCATCCTCGGAGATCTCCCGGCTCTTCAGCTGCAGGATCATCTGACGGATTCCATAGTCCTTCTCGAATCCAGACACGTCGATCGACGTGGAACCACCGGCGCGAATCGCTAGGTGGTCCGGCAAGTGAAGCCGAAGTTCTTCGATCAGTGGCTTTCGCTTCGAGAAGTCCGGGTCCCAGTCTTTCTTGTCCTGGTGGGGAGCCTGCTGGCCAAGGGCCGAGTAGGTGATCTGACAGCCTCGATCCTCGAATACGGGACCCCAGAGCTGAGTCGGTCGCTCGAACCCGATCGCTTCGAACGCGACCTCGAAGGCAGCCAAGACTTGCCGGAACGATACTTCGATCGAGGTTTCGTGGACGATCTCCCAAGCTTCGTGGCGCCACCGAAACACCTGACCGCCGCTGACAGGGGCGATGATGAGGTACGGATAGAGGCGCGGTGCGACGTACCCAACGAACTGGCGGTGAAACTGCTCCCACTTGCAGCCAGAGATGACTCCGACGTGGCGCGTCTCGAGGAGACGCTCGAGCAGCTCCACCATGTCGGCCGCAATTGGACACTTGGACGCAGCCAGGGTGTCGTCCAGGTCGAATATCACCAACTTAGCCTTCATGTGACCCGCTCGTCGGAAAGACGAAACGAAGTGAAGCAGGATTCGTGCCCGACGAGGCCGCCGACGCGGAGTTCTGCAGTGGTGACGTCGTGACCGAAACGACTCCGCAGTGGGTGCCGCCCCACGTCACTGGAGAGCAGAGCCCGAGGGGTCGGACGCGCGACGTGAAGCACTGGACGCTACTACGAAACGCTGGCGGCCACCCACGCGCAGATCGATGTGCTGGGCAACCGACAACCGATCGACATCGCTCATCACGACGAAGCGAAACGCCTGCTGCCAGCCCAGTGACCACACGAACCGCCCCTTGCGTGTGGGGTCAGGATCAGCGCTCGTCGGGAGGCACCACCCCGGGGCAGATCACGAGAATGGTGCCTGATACTGCCCGAGCGACGAGGTGTCGCGTTGCACGCGGAAGACCGTCGAAATGATGTGCCCGGGGCGAAACGAGCGGAAACTCGATGGCGTTGCGGTGGTTCTCGCCGCTGGCGCCTGCCATCTCGCGGGACCCGGAGCCTCTGGCCCGAAGGTTGCTTCGTCAGGTGGCACAGCGCACCCGCACCGGGCAATGCGCGCAACGAGGATCATCTGACCATGAAGTTTGGATTCTGAGCATTGGCACTGTCGCTGGCGGTAGGTTGTGGCGGGAGTGCATTGTCGCCCTCGAAGCTCGCGGACTCGGAAGGCGCTGTCCGCGGTGCCGAAGAGGTGGGGGCCAGGAACAGCCTGAGGCGGGGCTCCATCTGAAGCGTTCCCAGGATCAGCTCGCCAAGGCCAAGGTCGTCAGCGAGCGCAGCGAAGGTGAGGCGGCCAACCGCGGGCTCGCCCGTGCCAAGGTGGACGCGGACTTCGCCATCGCTCTCACCAACCAGGCCACGGCGCGACGTGACGCCGAGGCCGTGCTCACAGACGTCCGGAAGGAACAAGGAAGACGCTAAGTGAAGAACCGAAGACCGTCCCTGTCGCGAGGAGCGCTCACCGCGTTGGCGCTGAGCACTTCTCTTCTCGTCGGCGCCTGTGCGGCGGCGACCAAACCACAGCCGCAGCTCGATGCCCGCGCCAGCTTCGTCACCGCGGAGCCGAGGCCTGCGGGTCGGCTGACGCCGGCCGAACTCGTCGACACGCAGCGAGCCCTCGACGAAGCCGAGCGGAGCTACGAGGACGACGATGCCACCGACGCAGCCTACATCGCCCAGCGTCGGGCGCAAATCGCGAGTTCCCGCCAGCGGGGTGCTCAGCGCTCCGAAGACAGATAGCGAAGCTCATGACCGCGTTCGAGGGGCTGATGAAGAAGCGTGTCGGAGCCCCCTGACGACGGCTGAGCACGCGAGCGACGGGCCGTGCCGGGCGGCACGAGCCGCTTGCGACTCCGGAGCGTCGTCGGTCACGTCGCCCTGGACGGCGGTGCAGCCGCTGCGAACCAGGCACGTCCGGGTTGGGGCAGCGGGGGCTCGCCTGCTAGCGCCTGCTGGTGCTGCCGTTGACCGAGTGAGCCGCAGCGCAATCAGAACGACTGGGTTGATCGGTCAGAACGACTGAACGACTGTTCGCGGGGGGCGGCGAACTGGCTTCCTGAAACGCACCGGTCCTGGCACGCAAAGTGCGTGCTGAAAGACGCGATGGGGACCCGTCAACACACAGCCGCCAGAATCCGGCACATCCGAGTCGGCAAGGTCGTCACCGGCTGGTCTTGGCTGTCGCTACTCGCGGAGACGACGCCGGGTCTCAGCGCAGTGGTGTGTCAGCGGGTCCATATCCAGAGCGACGCGCTCGCGGGCGAGGGCTCCCACCGTCTAATCGCTCAGTCGTACTCCAGACGTGATGTCGGCCCCGACCTGTTGCCGCTCCGTGGCGCTCGGCCGCTCGGGTCAGCCCAGCGCGCCGTCGACTCCGAGGCGCTGCGAACCGGCGTGGACCTAACCTTGATGCACATGGCCGATCGCGGCACGGTGATCGTGGCCTGGATCGAGGCAGGCGACCCCGACCTCGAGTTCGATGGGCAGCGGTCCCGGCCGAACCCGACCCACCTCTTCGGCGGCGTCACCACTCGCCGGAACCAGCACGCGCGCGTCGTGCTTCGAGCTCCGACCAACGCATTGTCGGAGCGCAGTTGGCCGGCGCTCAACCTGTACGATGAGGGCAACAAGCTGGTGCTGGACGCGGAGGTGCCCCGACTTGCGGAAGCAGACATCCACCTCTCACTCAACGAGAACGTCTTGTCCATCAGCGGTGAGCGCAAGGTGGACGCCCCCAACGGGATCGTGATGTGTACGTGTTGGAGGTTTGGCGGCCACCCATGAACAACCCCCCGGAGTCGTTCGCGCGCTTCCGGCGAACCTTCGAGCTCAACTGGAATCGCAAGTCGGTCCCGACCAGGATGGGGCTACCCTTCAGCATCCCGCGGACGATTGTCGTGGGCGACGGTGAGATCGACGGCGTCGTCTTGGACGACATCGTGCGGGAGATCGCGGACGCCGTCGGAAGCGTCGCCCCAGGGCTCGAGATCCGAGCGCGGCTGAAGAGCGTCCAGTCCAAGCTGGACAAGCAAGCGCTCAGCGCAACCAAACTCGTTCTGGACTCCATCGGGGTCCGCCTGATCGTGCGTGACGAGGTCGAGTGCTACCGGGTCGTGAACCGAATCCATGCTCGGTTCCCAGTACTCGGGAGCGAGTACGACGACTACATCTGGAGCCCAAAAGCCAATGGCTATCGCTCGATTCACACCACGATACTCACCAGTGAAAGCCGCTGTGTGGAGGTCCAGGTCAGAACGCGGGAGATGCCCGCCTTCGCTCAGGCGGGCGGGGCGGCTCACCGCCTGTACAAGCCCGCGGTGGTCAGCATGGTGGCCTCGATGGGGAACACCGGCGGTCGCGACGAAACGATCGCACTAGTGCTTCGGGGAGAGGTTCCGCCGTGACCAAACGCTTTCGCGCGAGCGCAGTACGTGGTCGAGGAATGAGGGATCAATGAGTCAAACGATGCCGGTGACCGCCCGCGACGAGCGGGCCTTGGACGATTGGGAGAGCAAGGGCGGCAGTGTAACGGCGCATGCTCGGCGGGAGCGCGCACCCAACGCAACAGACGAAGCCGGGTCGAGGAAGAGTCGTCTCCACAAGATCGCCGTGATCGGGAATCACTTGCCGCGTCAGTGCGGTATCGCCACGTTCACCACGGACTTGAGCCGTGCGATCGGTGACGAGTTCCCGACACTGGAGCGCTTCGTGCTCGCCATGAATGACGTCGACCAGCGCCACACGTATCCGAAGCAGGTGCGGCTCGAGATCGCCGCCGACGACCTGGCGTCCTACCGCCGCGCAGCGGACTTCCTCAACGACGGTCGAGTCGACGTGGTGTCCCTACAGCACGAGTACGGGATCTTTGGCGGTCAGGCTGGGAGCCACGTCCTGACGCTGCTGCGGGAGCTCCGCATGCCGATCGTGACGACGCTGCACACGATACTCGCCAACCCCACCGTCCGTCAGCGCGCCGTCATGGAACAGGTCGCCGACGTTTCGGAGCGCCTCGTCGTCATGAGCGAAGGGGGTGCATCCACACTCCGCGAAGTCCACCGCATCCGGGCCGACAAGATCGACCTCATCCCTCACGGGATCCCAAGCCTCCCCGAAGCCGAGTCGTGCAAGACTCGGCTTGGCCTGCGCGGCAAGCGGTATGCCTCGGCGACCGCACGCCGTCGGACCCACTTTCGAAGGAAGATGGCATGACGACCACCGAATACGAGACACTGTTCCAACGGAGTGAGGCCAACCCGATCCTCACCGCTAGCGACTGGCCCTACCCCGCGCACACGGTCTTCAATCCCGGCGTGGCGCGGCTTGCGGACGGCACGACGCTGCTCCTGTGCCGCGTGGAAGACCGTCGCGGGCATTCGCATCTGTGTGCAGCCCGCTCGGCGAACGGTATCGACGGGTGGAGGGTGGACTCAGAACCCACCCTCGAACCCGACCCGAAGAAGTACCCGGAAGAGCTATGGGGTGTCGAAGACCCGCGCATCACCTACCTCGAGGAGCTCGGGAAGTTCGCTATCGCCTACACGGCCTTCAGCAAGGGTGGCCCCTGCGTCGCGCTGGCAATGACCGACGACTTTCGGACCTTCGAGCGCTACGGCGTGGTCATGCAACCGGACGACAAGGACGCCGCGATCTTTCCCCGCCGCATCGACGGGAACTTCGCGCTGATTCATCGCCCGGTGAGTGGCACCGAGGCTCACATCTGGCTTTCACGTTCGCCTGACCTTCGCAACTGGGGCAGCCACCAGCTACTCTTGCGTGCGCGGAAAGGCGGGTGGTGGGATGCAACCCGGGTCGGACTGGGCCCGCCGCTGATCGAAACGCCTCGGGGGTGGTTGATGCTCTACCACGGGGTACGCGTCACTGTCGCCGGCGCGCTGTATCGAGTCGGAGTCGCTCTGTTCGACCTCGACGACCCCGAGCGCTGTCTGCTGCGTGGCGACGAGTGGATCTTCGGTCCCGAGGCGCCCTACGAGCAACACGGTGACGTGGACAACGTGACGTTCCCGTCCGGGTACACGATCGGCGCCGACGGCGACCAGATCAACCTCTACTACGGCGCGGCCGATTCCAGCATCGCCCTCGCCACGGGCAGCATCCGAGCGCTCCTGGACTGGCTTGACCGACGGGGACGCCCAGCCAGTCGTCGCTGAAGCACCAACATGCCGGCGCCGGGCCGTCATATTGATGGGCGTGAGTGCTCGACACCACCTTCGTCGGCCATGTTGCTCCGGGCACGGAAGCTGCATCTACGGTGATCATCGCTCGCGCCACAGGCGACGCCCGCCCATGGCCGGGACGACACGAAGGACGAGGACGAAATGAAGAGACTTACCGCCGTTCTACTGGTTGCCACGGTCGCGGTGGCCTGTTCCAAGAACCAGAAGCCGGTCGAGCCGTCGTCGAGCCTCTCGCTACAGGGCGACGCACCCAGTGAGCCGACGGCCCTCGGCGATGATGCCGCCGCCAAGTCGCACATCGTCATTGACCAGTCCATCCGAAACGCGTGCGGCATCTCGGACGCCGAGGCGTTCTTCGAGTACGACAGCGCTCGCGTCTCCGCGGTGGCCGACGTGGTGCTCAAGCGCCTCGCCGAGTGCTTCAGCACGGGGCCGTTGAAGGGCGAAGCGATCCGGCTGGTGGGTCACGCTGACTCGCGTGGATCGGACGAGTACAACATCGTGCTCGGTAGCCGTCGGGCGGAGAGCGTGAAGCAGGCGTTGGGCGCCTTCGGGTTGAGCGGAAGCGCCATCATGACCACGTCGCGCGGCGAAATGGAGGCGACGGGAGTCGATTCGGAAACCTGGGCCCACGACCGCAGAGTAGACGTCACGATCGGTGGATAGCCATTGAAAGGAGAATGCCATGTTGACACGATGGAATGATCTTTCACGCTCGCTTGCGGGACTCGACGAGTTTCGGCGACACATCAACCGCGCTTTTGAGGAAGTGGACTACCCTCGATGGTCGCACCAGGCCAACGCATTGTCGGGGCGCAGTTGGCCGGCGCTCAACCTGTACGATGAGGGCAACAAGCTGGTGCTGGACGCGGAGGTGCCCGGACTTGCGGAAGCAGACATCCACCTCTCACTCAACCAGAACGTCTTGTCCATCAGCGGTGAGCGCAAGGTGGACGCCCCTGAAGGCTACGCAGTCCATCGACAGGAGCGCCGCGCGATCAACTTCGCCCGCAGTGTCTCGCTTCCGTGCCAGGTGGACACGGACAAGGTTTCCGCGCACGTCAAAGACGGTCTGCTGACAGTGACCATGGAGAAGTCCAGGGAAGCGCAGCCCCGCCAAATCACAATCAAGGCCAGCTAGCGCGAGGATGAGGAAGACCATGACCGAATTGACAAGAAGCGGCGTCGACACACCAGAGCCGGTACAGCAGCGCAACTGGCAAGCGCCGCCGTTCGACATCTACGAAAGCCCGGAAGAGCTACTGCTCGTCGCTGATCTCCCAGGTGTGAAGACAGACCACCTCAGGATCCACATGGACAAGAACGAGCTGACCATCGAAGGCTTGCGCACACCAGCGAAGCACGACCACGTCTTGGCCGAGGAGTCCGCCGCTTGCGACTATCGACGGACGTTTATCGTGCCGCCTGGAATCGATGAAGCGAAGATCAGAGCCGAGACCAAGTTCGGCGTACTTCGCTTGCATCTGCCCAGATCAGAAGCGGTGAAACCAAGGCAGATCCAGGTCCAATCCGGCTAGCACCACTCTGTCAGCGGGCCGAGAGCCGCGCGAGGTTTCACAGCTCGCATCGCATCCTGGGCCGCTGGCACGCCGAGTGCGTTGAGCCGCTCGCCGTCAAGGCGTGCGGCCAGACACGCCCACCAGGGCTGCTGGGGACAACAGATCGAGGAACACATCATGCCAGTAAAGATTCGACCCCTTCAGGACCGTGTGATCGTCAAGCGGGTGAAGGAAGAGGAAAAGACCAAGGGCGGGATCGTCATACCTGATACCGCGAAGGAGAAGCCGATCGAGGGTGAGGTGCTCGCGGTTGGTCCGGGCAAGGTCATGGAGGACGGCTCGCAGCGCGCTCCCGACGTCAAGGTTGGCGACCGCGTGCTGTTCGGCAAATACTCCGGAACCGAGGTCAAGCTCGACGGCGATGACCACGTCGTGCTGCGCGAGGACGACATCCTCGGCGTTGTCACCAAGTAACGAGGAAACACATGGCAGCCAAGGAAATCGTTTACCAGGAGAAGGCCCGAAACCTCATCCTGGCGGGAGTCAACACCCTGGCCAACGCGGTCAAAGTCACTCTCGGACCCATGGGTCGGAACGTCGTGCTCGAGAAGAGCTTCGGCTCCCCCACAATCACCAAGGATGGCGTCACCGTCGCCAAGGAGATCGAGCTCGAGAACCGATTCGAGAACATGGGCGCCCAGATGGTGCGCGAGGTCGCCAGCAAGACCAGCGACGTGGCCGGTGACGGCACCACGACCGCGACCGTGCTCGCCCAAGCCATCTTTCGCGAGGGCAGCAAGCTGGTCGCCGCGGGTCACAACCCGATGGAGATCAAGCGCGGCATCGACACGGCCGTGGAGGCTTGTGTCGAGTCGCTGAAGAAGATGGCGAAGTCCACGAAGGACCCCAACGAGATCGCCCAGGTCGGCACCGTCAGCGCGAACGGCGACGAGACCGTCGGTCAGCTGCTCAGCGAGGCAATGGCGAAGGTCGGCAAGGAAGGTGTCATTACCGTCGAGGAGGCGCAGAGCGCCGAGACGTCGCTCGACGTAGTCGAGGGCATGCAATTTGACCGCGGCTACCTATCGCCGTACTTCGTCACCGATCCCGAGCGAATGGAAGTATCGCTCGAGGACCCGTACATCCTCATCAACGAGAAGAAGGTCACCAACATGAAGGACCTACTTCCGGTGCTCGAGGCGATTGCGCGCGAGCAGAAGCCGCTGCTCATCATCGCTGAGGACGTTGAGGGTGAGGCTCTGGCCACGCTCGTCGTCAACAAGCTGCGCGGCACGCTCACCTGCGCCGCCGTCAAGGCGCCCGGCTTCGGCGATCGCCGCAAGGAAATGCTGAAGGACATCGCCACCATCACCGGTGGTCAGGTCATCGCCGAGGAGCTCGGTCTCAAGCTCGAGAATGTCACCGCCAGCGATCTCGGCAAGGCCAAGACCGTCAAGATCGACAAGGACAACACGACCATCATCGATGGTGCCGGCAAGAAGGACAAGATCAAGGCGCGCCAGCAGGAGATCCGCCAGCAGATCGAGAACACTACCAGCGACTACGACCGCGAGAAGCTCCAGGAGCGCCTCGCCAAGCTGGTCGGTGGCGTCGCCGTAATCAAGGTCGGCGCCGCAACCGAGACCGAGATGAAGGAGAAGAAGGCACGGGTCGAGGATGCCCTGCACGCCACCCGCGCGGCGGTCGAGGAAGGTATCGTCCCCGGCGGCGGCGTCGCGCTGCTCCGCGCCCAAAAGGTGCTCGACAAGCTCGAGGTCCCCCAGGGTCGGGAGTTCGGGGTGCGCATCATCCGGCGGGCGCTCGAGGAGCCGCTGCGTCAGATCGCCGAGAACGCAGGCGAAGAAGGCTCCATCATCGTGCAGAAGGTGCGCGAGAACAAGGGCAACGTCGGCTACAACGCAGCCACCAACGAGTACACGGACCTCGTCGTCGCGGGCGTCATCGATCCAGTCAAGGTCGTCCGCACGGCGTTGCAGAACGCCGCCAGCGTGGCGAGCCTGATGCTGACCACCGAGGCGCTCGTCGCCGAGAAACCGAGAGGACCCACCGCACCTGGAGGTGAGCACGGGCACCCGGAGTTCTAGTCTAGCGTCCTCCGAGACGGGGCACGCCAAGCTCCACTGACTCTGCAGGGCCGCGCCAGCATGACGCGCATGGTTCCAGGTTCACCCGTGTTCCCCCCACCGCGGCGCGGACGACGAGTTCGTGACCACCGCAACACGACCGGCCGACGCCACGATGCATCGGCGGACAGTGAACCGGCTATTGTCGCTACTTGGACAAGCCGATTTTCGAGACATCGAGCAACGTTCCGGGCGTTGCACACGGCGATCCTGCTCAGAAGGAAGTGATGCAAGACATGCCAGTTTCACGAGCGCACCTACTCTCATCGTTCCTTCTCGTTTTCGCGGCGGCCTGCGCGACGGTTTCTCCTTCGCCTCCCTCGCAACCGGAAGCGCGCGCCGCCGCGGCAGCACCAGGCGCGCACGCGCAACCGGAAATGGCGCCGACGACGAGCGCGGTCGGAGCCACAGATGTCGCCAGCGCGACCACGACCGACCCGGACAAATACCACGTGGTGATGGAGAATGAGCGGGTTCGCGTGCTCCGCTACCACGACGTCCCGGGTACGAGGACCCTCCAGCATCGTCATCCCGATTCAGTTCTCTATACGCGTTGAGCTCGTTCCGTCGGCGCCTCCACTTCCCCGACGGAACGAGCCGGGATCGCGAGTTCGGCGCCGGTGACGTTATGTGGGTCCCCGCCCAGACTCACGTCGGGGAGAACATCGGCACGACGGGCCCGCAACCGCCGCCGGCTGCACTCGTCGCCTCCAGCCACCGCATCGCGCCGCCGCACTTCGGGCAGGTCTCCACGTCTGCCGCGTGCCGGAGTGGACGAGTGCAGCTAGCTGCACGAGTCCACGGAGGCCTACGGCCCGAGCAACGCGAGGGAGCGCCGCAGGCGCAGTGAACACGTGCCGCAGCAGCCACGCCCAACGCCGTCGGCGAGGTTGCTCGAGCGGGTCCGCGTCGTCGAGTTCGAGCGCGAGCTGGTCGCCGGCGGCGGGGGCGGGCTCCAGCCGCGTCGGGTCCTCGGGAGGTTCCGGGACGACTTCACGGCGCAGCTTGGGGGCCCCGCGCCCGTTCCGCACGGAGTGCGGAACGTCGGACATCGAGGAGAGAGGCCTCGGGCCCCGACGAGCCGGAGGCTCGTTGGGTTGGCCTCGCGAGCACGGGGCGGCGCGGGGGCGGCTCGACAAAACCCCCAAATGCCGCAGCAAGTGCATCCTCGGTGGGGGCACTGACGCGACCAAGCGGGTGATCAGCTCCAGCGGCTCGAGCCGGAGTGGACGAGTGCAGCAAGCTGCACGAGTCAACGGAGGCCTACGGCCCGAGCAACGCGAGGGAGCGCCGAAGGCGCAGTGAACACCAGCGCCCGCGTCCCGTCACGCCACACGCTCTTCAGCTCCAGCTCGAAGCGGCC